>CAZHTD010000032.1:0-30967 GCA_964535675.1 uncultured Bifidobacteriaceae bacterium
GTCCGCGACCAGCCGCCCTGCCAGCCGGCGCAGCGGCAGCTGGTAGGCGGCGGCCACCTCGCGCGCCATGCCGCGCACCGACATGCAGTCGGGACGGTTTGCGAGGATCTCGAAGTCGAGGACCGCGTCGTCGCCGACGCCCTCGATCCCCTCCACGGCAAAGCCGCGCACCGACATCGTGGCGGCAATCTGCTCGGCGTCGTCCTCGACGTCCACGAAGTTGCGCAGCCAGGAGACGGGGACCCTCACAGCGGGAACTGCTCCAAGAAGCGCACGTCGTTCTCGTAGAAGAGTCGGATGTCGTCGATGCCGTACTTCAGCATCGCCAACCGCTCCATGCCGATCCCGAATGCAAAGCCGGTCACCTGCTCGGAGTCGTAGCCGACGGCTTCGAACACGGCCGGATGCACCATGCCGCTGCCGAGGATCTCGAGCCAGCCGGTGTGCTTGCACGTGCCGCACCCGCGGCCGTCGCAGCTCTGGCACGAGATGTCGACCTCGGCGCTCGGCTCGGTATAGGGGAAGAAGCTCGGCCGCAGCCGCACCTGCACGTCACCGAACAGGGCGCGCAGCATGGCCTGGAACGTCCCCTTGAGGTCCGCCAGCGAAACGCGCTCGCCGACTACCAGCCCCTCGCACTGCTGGAACATCGGCGTGTGGCTCAAGTCGAGGTTGTCGCGGCGGTAGACGCGCCCGGGCACGAGCAGCCGCACCGGCGGCGGGAATGTTTTCATGTAGCGGATCTGCATCGCCGAGGTGTGGGTGCGTAGCAGCGTGGCCGCACGTGCCTGCGCCTCTGGCACCCCTCCGCGGTGGGCGCCCCACGTGCCGCCCGCAATCGGCGTGTTCAGGTACAGCGTGTCCTGCATGTCTCGCGCCGGGTGATCGGGCGGCATGTTGAGGGCCTCGAAATTGTGGAAGTCGTCTTCGACCTCTGGGCCCTCGAGGATCTCATAGCCCATGTGGCTGAAGATGTCCTCCACCTGCTGGCGCACACGCATGAGCGGGTGGATGCGGCCCAGCGGCGGCCGCCGGCCGGACAGCGTCACGTCGACGGCGCCCTCGGGCGGCCGCGCGGCGGCTATCGCGGCGCGGCGCTCCTCGATCGCCGCCTCGATACCCTGCTTCAGGCCGTTGATCTGCTGGCCGACGGCCCGCCGGTCCTCGGGCGGCAGCGATCCGAGGCGTTTGAGCAGCGCCGTCACCGAGCCGGACTTGCGGCCGATGAATGCGTCGCCGAGGGCCTTGAGGGCGCCCTCAGTCGAGACCGCTGCGAGCCGCGACTGGAACTGCTGCCAAAGGGCGGCGACCGCGGACGTGTCCAGGGGGGAGTCGGTCATGGGCGTGTGCCGGCCGCGCGGCGGACTGGAACGGGCGACGGCCGTCAGGCGGCGTGGCCGAGCGCGGCCTTGGCCTGCTCGGCGAGCTTGGCGAAGGCGGCCGCCTGCGTGGCGGCCATCTCGGCGAGCATCTTGCGGTCGAGTCCGACGCCGGCGGCTTTCAGCCCGCACATCAGCTGCGAGTACGTCAGACCGTTCTCGCGTGCCCCGGCGTTGATGCGGACGATCCACAGCCGCCGGAAGTCGCGCTTCTTGCGCTTGCGTCCGACATAGGCGTACTTCGCCGCCGTGTCGACCGACTCCTTCGCTGCGCGGTACAGCTTGCTCTTGGTCTGGAAGTAGCCCTTGGCGCGCGAAAGCAGCTTCCGCCGCTTCGCCCGCCGTATGGTGCCTCGCTTGACTCGTGCCATCGTCGTCCTGTTGCTACGGGAGCATCCGCTTCAGCGTCACCTGGTCGGGGTCCGACACGACCGTGGCGCCGCGCATCTGCCGCTTCGACTTGGTTGTCTTGCTGGTCAGGATGTGGCGGCGGAACGCCTTGCTCCGAGTGAACTTTCCGGTTCCGGTCTTCTTGAAGCGCTTGGCGGCGCCCCGGTGCGTCTTTAGCTTCGGCATGTCCTAGCCCTTGTCCTCGGCGTCCACCGCCTCCTGCGCCCGGGTCGGCGGCGGGGCCTTCTTGCTCTTGCCTTGGCTCAGGATGACGTGCATCTGGTTGCCTTCCTTGCGCGGCACCGTCTCGGCCACTGCGGTGTTGCCCAAATCCTCCACCAGCCGCTCCAGCAGCCGGTGCCCGATCTCAGGGTGCGCGTTCTCACGGCCTCGGAAGAAGATCGTCGCCTTGACCTTGTCGCCTTCGGCTAGGAAGCGCTCGATGTGCTTCTTCTTGAAGTTGTAGTCGTGCTCGTCGACCTTCGGCCGGAACTTGATCTCCTTGACCTCGATCGTCCGCTGGTGCTTCTTGGCCTCCCGGCTCCGCTTCTGCTCCTGGTACTGGTACTTCCCGAAATCCATGATCCGGCAGACGGGCGGCTGCGCGGTGGGGGAGATCTCGACCAGATCGAGGCCCTTCTCGCGCGCGATCACCAGCGCCTGCGGCGGCGGCATGATTCCGAGCTGCTGACCCGTGTCGTCGATGACGCGAATCTCCCGGACACGGATGCGCTCGTTGGTACGAACGCGGTCGTTACGACGGGGCGAACGATTGTAAGCGATAACGGCCTCCTGATGTCAGTGGTTCGACGAGTCGGGGTCTTTTCGGTGGATCTCGTCGAGCGCGTCAGTGACGAACACGTCCACTGGGCGTGTGCCGAGATCGCCGGCCGAGCGGCTGCGTACCGCGACCGTGCGGCCCGCGACCTCCCGGTCGCCGGTGACCAACATGTACGGAACCTTCTGCAACTGTGCTTCCCGAATCTTATAGCCGATTTTCTCGTGCCGTGCGTCCAACTCCACCCGGAGGCCCGCCCCAGCCAGTTGGTCCCTGATGCCAGTGGCGTAGGCTACGTGGTCGGGCGTCAATGGCATAACGACGGTCTGGACCGGGGCTAGCCACAGCGGCCAGGCCCCCGCGTAGTGCTCGATCAGCAGGGCCACGAACCGCTCGAAACTCCCGAAAATTGCCCGATGGATGACCACCGGCCGGTGCCGGTCGTTGTCGCTGCCCACGTAGGACAGGTCGAACCGCTCGGGCATCTGGTAGTCGAGCTGGAAGGTCGCGCACTGCCACTTCCGTCCGATGGCGTCAGTGACGTCGACGTCGATCTTAGGGCCGTAAAATGCCCCATCCCCCTCGTCCACCGTGTAGGTGTGGCCCGTCCACTCGAGCGCCTCCCGCAACGAGGCCTCCGCGTGGTCCCAGGTCTGGGCCGTGCCAAGGAACTCCTCGGGCCGTGTCGACAGCCGCACCGAGTACTCGAGCCCGAAGTCGCCGTACACCGACTGCATCAAACGGAGGAGCCGCTCGACCTCTTCGGCGATCTGCGACTCCATCACGAAGCAGTGGGCGTCGTCCTGACTGAGCTGCCGGACGCGGGTGAGGCCGGCCAGCACGCCGGATGCCTCGTTGCGGTGCAGCGGCGTCTGCTCGTGGTAGCGGATAGGCAGGTCGCGGTAGCTGCGCACCTCGCTGCCGAACACTAGGAAGTGGCCGGGGCAGTTCATGGCCTTGACGGCCATCTGCTCGTCGGCGCTGCCCTCGACGACGAACATGTTCTGCCGGTAATGCTCCCAGTGGCCGGACGTCTCCCACAATGCCTTGTTATAGACAAGGGGCGTCTTGATCTCTTCGTAGCCGGCCGGGAACAGCACGCCCCGCATGTACTCGGCCAGCGTGTTCCAGAGCGTTGCGCCACGGGACAGCCAGAACGTGGCGCCCGGCGCCCACGGGTGATGCAGGAAAAGCTTCTGGTCGCGGCCGATCTTGCGATGGTCTCGCTTCTTCGCCTCTTCCAGCCGCCGCAAATGCTCGTCGAGCGCCTTCTTCGTCGCGAACGCCGTGCCGTAGACGCGCTGCATCGGTTGGTTCTGTGCGTCGCCCTTCCAGTAGGCGTTCGATGTTGTGAGCAGCTTGAACGCCTTGAGGCGCCTTGTCGACGGGACGTGCGGCCCCGTGCAGAAGTCGACGAACGTGTCGCGGTCCTTGATCGTGTAGCAGGAGACCGCCGGCTCGCCGCCGGTCTTCTCGTCTATCAGCGCCTGCTTGAGTGGCTCGCCCCGGCCGCCGAAAAACGCCAGCGCCTCCTCACGCGGCCACAGCTGCCGCTCGTAGGGCAGATCCTGCGTCACAAGCTCGCGCATCTTGTGCTCGATCTGCTCGAGATCCTCGGGCACGAACGGCCGCGACACGACGAAGTCGTAGAAGAACCCCTCGTCGGTGGCTGGGCCGATGCCGCACTGCACGCCGGGGAAGAGGTTGGTCACCGCGGCGGCCAACAGGTGTGCGGTGCTGTGGCGCACCAAGTCGAGCGCTTCGGGGCTGTCGGCCGTGACGATTCGCACGGCCGCATCGCGGTCCAGCGCGAACGAGAGGTCGACCAGACGGTCGTCGACCGCCGCGGCGAGGGCCGCTTTCGCGAGGCGCGGCGAGATGGCCGCAACAACGTCGAGGACCGGCGTGCCGGACTCGACCGTCCGGGTCGAGCCATCCGGCAGCGTGACCGTGATGGCGCTCATGGGGCGGGGAATGGTAGGCGCGGGTGGACTCGAACCACTGACCTCCTCCGTGTCAGGGAGGCGCTCTAACCAGCTGAGCTACGCGCCTGTATCTCCTTCGCTATCAGCCGTTACACCGAACGCCCAGTATACCCAAGGACGTGCGCAGGCGGAACACAGCACGGCGGGCACCGCCGGCGAGGGAGCGAGGGCGGCCCCGACGGGCCGGCGGATGTCAGGGAGTGCGGACGCGGGCGGGGATGACCGAGTCCGTGGGCACCGGGCCCCCGGCGTGAACCGTGCGGCGCACCATGCGGACTCTTGATGGCGGCTCCGGTCCTGCGGCGTGCAGGCCCTGCGCGCCGTGCGCGTGGGCGTCGTGAAAACGCCCCGGTTGACACCGGTCACGGGCTGTCCCTTTGCGAGCGACTGCGTGATGCGTTCGAGCACCGAGGCGATCGCGCTCGCCAGCGAGGATCCAGTGGGCTTAATGACCTTGACGATGAGTTCCTGGGTGAGCAGGCGATCTCCTCAGCGGGTGCGTGCACACGGCCGGACGCAGGCGCACACGACACACCGTGGCCGCGTGTGGGTCGTCGCAATGGTTGCGGGGGATGTCCAAGCAGCGAACGGTCGTTACGCCGCGGCGCGCGCGGCGAGAAGCTCGATCGCACGGTCGAGCGCCTCGTCGCCGGTCGGCCGCGGGTCGCCGAACTCGGGCGTCTCGCGCGCGATACGCACATCGGGCACGAGGCCTTCCTGATGGATCGGCTCGCGGGCGGGCGAGAGGTACCGCATGTAGGACAGCCACAGACCGCTGCCGTCGGGCAGCCGTACTAGGCGCTGCCGCGCCGCGCGCCCCAGCGTGGGCTGACCGATCAGCTCGGCGCGATCGTTGTCGCGCAGGGCCGCGGCGAAGAGCTCGGCCGGGCCGCCGGTGCCGACGTCGACCAGCACGGCCACGGGAGCCGTGATGGCCCCATCGCCCGGCTCGGTGAGGATGGGCTCCGCGGTGACGCCCTTCGACTCGCGCAGGGCCAGCGTGCCATCGCTGACGAAAAGCCGCGCGGTGGCCAGGCCGTCGTCGAGATCGCCGCGTGAGGTGCCGCGCACGTCTACGACGAACCGGGTGGCGCCGTCGCCCGCGAGCCCGTCGAGTGCTGCCTCGACCGCGGCCGGTGCGTCGGGCGTGAACGCCGTGATGCGCACGTAGCCGATCCCCGCGTCGGCCATCCGCGAGCTGACCGCCGGCTCGGTGTTCACCTCGCGCACTAGATTCACAATGTGCGGCTCGGCGGCGTTGCCGCGAATGACCAGCAGCGACACCGTAGTGCCCGCCTCCCCCTGGAGCAGGCGGGTCCCCTCAAACAGGGACACGTCGCGGGTTGGACGGTTGTCGATGGCCCGGATGAAGTCGCCGGCCATCAAGCCGGCCTCGGCTGCCGGCGAACCCGCACGCGTGGCCACCACCTGCAGGTAGTACTGCCGGCTCAGCTCCAGGCCGACGCTGGCCGGCCCGGCCGGCGCGCCCGACTCAAGGGCGGCCACTAGGCCGGGGGTCAGGTAAGCGCTGTCAGGGTCGAGGCCGTCGGCAAGGCCGTTCATGGCACCCCGCATGGCGTCCTCGACATCTACTTCCTCGACGTAGTTGCTCAGAACGAGCGAGACCACGTCCTCGAACACCCGGAGAGGCTGGTAGATCTCTTCCCGCGTCACCGTCTGTCCGAGGTAGCCGCCCACCAAGGCGAACACGATGACCGGGATCGATACCGCGAGGACGAGCAGCTGGTTCCGGGACGTCATGACACGGGCCTCCCAGTCTTGGGACAACGGTCCACAGCGCCGGCCCCGCAGGGCGACGCGTCCCAGCCATTTTATGGGATCGACAGAAGTGCCGTCGAACGACATCTCGACAAGGAGCCCGGTGGGGGACCCGATGGTCGTTTCACCCGGCCGACCACCGAGCCGCGGAGCGGGTCGAGCGGCACGAGGGCCGCGGCCAGATCGAGCCGTTGCTGGTCGCGCAGCGCGGCGGCCTGCTGCGACTCGCCGACCAGCATGACGTTCAGGCCCCCCCGGCTGTCGAGCGCACCCGCGAGATCCCGGGCACGCGCCTGCAGCGTGCTCCACTCCTTGTGCCTGGCCAGCATCCCGGCCTTGAGCGCAGCAATGTACTCACCCACGCGCTCGGCGAGGGGTTGCGACGAGCGCCTCGGACTCGCCAGCGGGTGCGGCGGGGTCCTGCGCGGCGATGCTGGCGCGCGACGCGGTACATCAGTGCCAGCCGCCGCCGGCACGAGCCCGGCCGGGAACCCCCTTGTAGTATAGAGTCAGTGAGATCGTGCGAGTTTTGGGCTTCGACGTCGGGGAGCGGCGCGTGGGCGTGGCGATCAGCGATGCGAGCGCGATGCTGGCGCGGCCCCTCACCGTGCTTCGGGTGGCCGGGCTCGAGGGCGACGCGGTGGAGCAGGTGGTCGCCGAGGTGGCACGCCTCGCTGCCGACGAGGACGGCCTCGGGGCCATCGTCGTAGGACTGCCCCGGCGGCTCGACGGGTCGCCCACCGACATGACGCCGCGCGTGGAGTCGTTCGCGGCGGCGCTGGCCAACCGCACCGGCCTCCCGGTCCGGTTCCAGGACGAGCGGCTCTCCAGTCGTGAGGCCGAGTCGTGGTTGGCGCTGCGCGAGCGCCACTGGCAGGCCCGTAAGCAGCGGATCGACGCGGTGGCGGCGATGGTGATCCTGCAGGACTACCTGGACGAGCAAGGAGAGCCGTGACGCGCAAGCTGCTCGTCGTGGCGGCCGGTGTCGGGGCGCTGGTACTGATCGGGGCCTGCGTGGCTGCGGGGTTGCTCTGGCAACGGCTGCACGAGCCCTACCGGGGCTACGAGGCGGTCGAGCGCTTCGTCATCGTGGCGCCCGGCAGCGGCACCGCAGCCATCGGCCGGCAACTGCTCGAGGCCGGCGTCATCGCGGACGAGAGGGTGTTCCGCGTGGCTCTGTGGTGGACCGAGAGCGCGCGGCGGCTGCAGGCGGGCGAGTACCGTTTCGCCGAGCCCACCACGGTGGTCGACGTCGTCGATCGCTTGGTGCGGGGCGACGTGCACCACCGCCCCATCACGTTCCCTGAGGGCCTCACGATCATCGAGATGGCGGCGGTGTTCGAGGCTCGGGGCTTCGGCGCCGCCGACGACTTCCTCGCCGCGGCCGCCGACACGTCGCTGGTGGCCGATCTCGACTCCGAGGCCTCCAACCTCGAGGGCTACCTTTTTCCCGACACCTACGCGCTGCCGCGCAACACGCCAGCCGCGGCGCTGGTGGCGCAGATGGTCGGCGAGTTCCGCCGTGTCTGGCCCGAGGAACGGCAGCAGGCCGCCGAGGCGCAGGGGCTGACCACACGCCAAGTCGTGACGCTGGCTTCGCTGGTCGAGAAGGAGACGGGACTGGCCGAGGAACGGGGGCTGGTGGCCGCCGTCTACCGCAACCGGCTCGATCGGCGGATGCGCCTGCAGGCCGATCCGACCGTTGTGTACGCGATGCAGCAGGCCGGGATTTACGACGGCAACATCCGGCGGCAGGATCTGGAGATCGACTCTCCGTACAACACCTACCGATACCCGGGGCTGCCGCCCGGGCCGATCGCCTCGCCCGGGGCCGACGCGCTGCGCGCCGTGGTGGAACCGGCCGACGTGCCGTTCCTCTACTTCGTCAGTCGCAATGACGGGTCGCATGCCTTCGCGCGAACCCTGGCCGAGCATAACCGCAACGTCCGCGAGTTCCAGATTGAGTTCTTCAGGCGGTAGCGCGGGGCCTTCAGGCCCGCGGCACCGGCTGTCGGCTGAACGAGTGGGCTGAGGCCGCTGACGAGGGATGGCCGGGTGCCGCGTTGCTGCGGCGCCCTGTTACCGGGTGCCCCACTTGAGCTTCGTCCGCAGCACTTCGAAGTACCCGCGCTCGGCGGCTGTTACCAGGCGCAGCACGCGATCGGCCCTGCGCACGCGCACCACGTCGGTGCCCTCGAGCGGATAGCCCGACTGCCCGTCGTAGGTGACGTAGCTGCCGTCGGCCACGCCGCCGGCCTCGGGGCGCACCTCGACCACCGCGTCGCCCGGGATTACGACGGGCCGGTTGCTGAGCGTGTGGGGGGCAATCGGCGTCACGACCAGCGCGTCGACCACCGGGTGGACAATCGGGCCGCCGGCCGCCAAGTTGTAGGCGGTCGAGCCCGTCGGGCTCGCGATGATCAGGCCGTCGGCCTTCACCTGCGTCACGAACGTGTCGTTGACCGAGACGGTCAACTCCATCATCCGCGAGAGCGTGGCCTTGGTGAACACGACGTCGTTCAGCACGATGTGCGAGTCGAAGGGCCAGCCGTCGCGCTCGACCGAGGCGGTCAGTAGCATCCGCTGGTCGTAGCGGGCCGTGCCGTCGAGCACCGTCTCGAGCGATGGGTACAGCTCGTCGATTCGAATCTCGGTGAGGAAGCCGAGGCCACCGAAGTTGACACCCAGGATGGGTACGTCGCGCCCGCTCTGGCCGATCCGGTCGGCCATGGCAAGCAGTGTCCCGTCGCCGCCGAGCACGACGATGAGATCCGTGTCGCCGGGCAGCGCGTCCAGCGTGGAGTGGCTGCCCGCCGTGTCGAGTCCAGCGAGCGCAGCGGTCTCGGCTTCGTAGACCGCGGTGAGCCCGCGGGCATCGAGCCAGACACCGAGGGCGGCCAACGGTGCCGCCGCCGCGGTGAGGCCGCGCTTGGCCACGACGCCGATGCGCTGGATGCTCATGGTCGCGTCAAGTGCAGGAGGTATTCCACGTTGCCCCTCGCGGTGCCGGTGACCGGCGACGGGGTCGAGGCCAAGGGCATCAATCCTACCGCAGCCGCGGCCTCCGACACCTCGTCGCACACGCGCTGCCGCACGGCCTCGTCGCGCACCAGCCCCCTACGCACTTCGTCCTTGGCAGCCTCAAACTGCGGCTTGACCAGCACCACCACGTTGGCGCCGGGGCGCAGCACGGGCGGCAGCGCCGGCAGGATCAGGCGAAGCGAGATGAACGCCACGTCAACGGCCGCCACGCCGACCGGGCCTGGGAGGTCATCCGGCTTGAGATAGCGGGCGTTGAGGCGCTCGCGCACGACGACACGCGGGTCGTTGCGCAGACGCCAGTCGAGTTGTCCGTGCCCGACATCGACCGCCACCACGCACCGCGCACCCCGCTGCAGCAGCACGTGCGTGAACCCGCCGGTCGAGGCGCCGATGTCGAGCGCGTCCCGACCCTGAACGTCGAGCCCGAACGTCTCGAGCGCATGGGCGAGCTTGAGGCCTCCGCGGCCGACGTACGGGTGGTCCGGCGCAGCCAGCGCAACGGCGGCCGTCTCGTCGACCAGCGAGCCGGCCTTGGTTGCCGGCTGGCCGTTGACCAGGACTTGGCCTGCCAGGATCAACGCACGTGCGCGCGCGCGCGACGGCGCGAGGCCGTGGCCGAGCACGAGCTGGTCCAGGCGCACGCGGCTCATCAGCTCATCGCGAGCGTTCGACGATCCATCGCCCGATCTCCATGAGGTCGACGGTGTCGACGTTCGCCTCGTCCAGCGTCGCCCTCGCGCGGTCGAGGCACTCGGCGGCCATGCGGCGCGAGCTGTCGACGCCGTAGCGCGCCGGGTAGGTCGGCTTGCCCGCCGCTGCGTCCTTGCCGGCGGTCTTGCCGAGCACCGACGGGTCGCCCTCGGCGTCGAGGATGTCGTCGACGATCTGGAACGCGAGTCCGAACTCGTTGCCCATCCGCCCGACGGCGGCAACGGCCGGACGGGCGCCGCCGCTCATGATGGCGCCCGCTACGGCCGAGGCGCGGATCAGCGCCCCGGTCTTGCGCATGTGCATGTCGCGCAGGCCGTCGGCGTCGAGCGGCGCCCCGAGTCGGCCCTGAGGATCGCGGTGCACACAGGCCAGGTCGATGGCCTGTCCACCCACCATGCCGCGGGCTCCGGCCGCGTCGGCGATCACGCCCAATGTCCGCAGCGTGCGGGCGGCGGCATCCGGAATGTTGTCAGTTGCGTGCGCCAGCAGCGAGAAGGCTTCGGTGAGCAGGCCGTCGCCGGCGAGGATCGCCTGGCCCGTGCCGGCCACGACGTGCAGCGTCGGCCGCCCGCGCCGGAGCGTGTCGTTGTCCATCGCTGGCAGGTCGTCGTGGATGAGCGAGTAGGTGTGGATGAGTTCCACGGCGCAGGCTGCGGGCATTGCCGCGGCCGGCTCACCGCCTACCGCCCCGGCGCTGGCCAGGCACAGCAGCGGTCGCAGCCGCTTGCCGCCGGCGTTCAGGCTGTAGGCCATCGCCTCGGCCACCATGGCCGGGCACGCGGGCGGGGACGGCAGCACGCCAGCGAGCGCCGCGTCCACCTGCTCGCGGAAGACGCGCAGCCGCGGGCCCGGGTCGTCGCCGGAACGGGGCACGCTACGCCCCGTCGCCGCCAAGCGTGTCGGGTGCGTCGGTCAGCTCGCCGCGCTCGGTGAGCACCTCGATACGCCGCTCGGCGTCCTCGAGCCGCGCGTGGCAGTAGCGCGACAGCTGCACACCCCGCTCGTAGAGTGCCAGCGACCTCTCGAGCGGCAGGTCGCCCTCCTCGAGCTGCCTGACGATGGTCTCGAGCTCGGCGATCGCCGCCTCGAAGTCCTTGATCGTGGAATCCGCCATCAGCCTCGTTCCGTTCCAGTGTCCACCTCGGTGACCGTACACTGCAGCTCGCCCTCGGCCAGCGTCACCCGCACCTGCTGACCGGGGCCGACCTCGCCGGCGCGCTGGACCACCGCGGTGCGGTCCGCGTTCCAGCAGACCGCGTAGCCGCGGCCGAGCACCGCCAACGGGTTCAGCGTGTCGAGTCGGGCCGACGCGTTGCCAAAGCGCTGCCCCGCCTCGTGCCGGGCGGCGACTACTGCCGCGCGGAGCGCGCCGTCGGCCTCGACCAGGCGTGTGCGCAGCGCCCCGAGGCGGCGGCGCAGGTCAAACCCGTGGAGCGAGTCGCGTAGTGCGCGCAGGGCCCGGTGCCGGCCGGCCAGCCCGTCGTCGATCTGGTAGCGCAGGTCGTGGCCGAGCTCGGTGACACGCCGCGCCAGCAGGGCCACCCGCGTGTGGAAGCCGGCGTAGCCGGCCTGGGCCTCGAGCGCCCGCAGCCGCGAGTTGGCGCGGTGCAGCACCGCCTCGATGGCGGTTGTCACGCGGCGCGCCAGCTGGTCAATACGTCCGGCGAACTCGTCTTTCCGCGCCACCACCAGCTCGGCGGCGGCTGACGGCGTGGGCGCGCGGACGTCGGCCACGAAGTCGGCGATCGTCACGTCCGTCTCGTGGCCGACCGCCGAGATCGTCGGCACCGGGCAGGCGGCGATGGCGCGTGCGACTCTCTCCGCGTTGAACGCCCAGAGGTCCTCGATCGAGCCGCCTCCGCGACCGACGATCACCACGTCGACCCCGTCTACCGCGCTGATTGCGGCTAGCGCTTGGGCGATCTGAGCGGCCGCGCCCTCACCCTGGACCCGCGTGGGCCGGATCACCATGTGAGCGTTCGGGTAGCGCCGCCGAAGGACGTTGATGATGTCGCGGACGGCCGCCCCGTCGAGCGAGGTCACCACGCCGATCTTGCGGGGCAGCGCCGGCAGCGGGCGCCGCCGCGCGGGGTCGAACAGTCCCTCGGCGTCGAGCTGCTGCCGCAGCTGGTCGAAGGCAAGTTGCAGGGCGCCGAGGCCGGCCGGCTCGAGGTGTTCGCAGACGAGTTGGTACTCGCTCTTGGGCGTGTAGGCACTGACGCGGCCGCGCGCCACCACGTGCAGTCCGTCCTCGAGTGTGAAACGCAGGCGGCGGGCGGCCGAGCGGAAGACGACACCCTTGACCTGCGCGGTGGCGTCCTTGAGCGTGAAGTAGATGTGCCCGGTCTTCCACGGCCGACAGTTCGAGACTTCGCCCTCCACCCAGACGTCGCCGAACTCGCGCTCGAGCCGCGCCCGGATTTGTCCAGCCAACTCGCCCACTGACAGAACGCGGCGCGGCTTGGGGGCCGGCGCCGCTGGCGCGGGCGGGTCAGAATTGGTTGGGGCCACGCGGTCGTCGCCGGCCTCGGGCTCGTCAAACAGGTCGAGCAGTGAGCTACTCATCGCGCGGCCGCCTGCGCGGCCCCCTCTGCGGCGAGCGCCACGAGCTCGTCGCGCGAGTGGTTCACTCGGGTGATCGCCGTGGCGAGGCCCGTCTTGGCGTCGGCCGTGACCACCACGCCGTTGAGGCGCGGGTTCGCGGTGGCCGGCTCGAACCGTGACGGCATCGCGGTCAGGAAGCGCGCCAGCGCGGGCGCGATCTGCATGCCGATGATCGAGTCGTGCGGCCCGGTCATGCCGGCGTCCGAGAGGTACCCGGTGCCCTTGGGCAATAGGCGCTCGTCGGCGGTCTGCACGTGGGTGTGGGTGCCGATCACGGCCGTAACCCGTCCGTCGAGGTGCCAGCCCATCGCCATCTTCTCGCTGGTGGCCTCGCCGTGCATGTCGACGATGACCACGCGCGTGCGGTGACGAATGGCCTCAAGCTCACGCTCGACCACGGCGAACGGATCGTCGGTGCCGGGCATGAACACGCGCCCCATGACGTTGACCACGCCGACGGCGCGGCCGTCGCGCGTCTGGGTCACCGCCGTGCCGCGGCCGGGCGCGGCGGTCGGGTAGTTGGCCGGACGCAGCAGGCGCGACTCGGCGGCGATGTAGTTGAGCGCCTCTTTCTTGTCCCAAATGTGGTTGCCCGAGGTCAGCACGTCCACGCCGTAGCCGAACAGCGCGTCGCCGATATCGCGAGTGATGCCGAAGCCCGCCGCCGCGTTCTCACCGTTGGCGATCACCAGGTCGATGTCGTGGCGCTCGACGAGTGCGCCGAGGCCGGTGCGGACCAGATCACGGCCGGGCCGTCCCACGATGTCGCCGATGAAGAGAATCTTCATGCCTGCGCGCGCTCCTGCGCCGACCACGTCACCGGAATCCGGCGGGCGGGCCCCCGCCGGTTCGACACCCTGGGCAGCCGGACGGTCAACTCGCCGTCGCGGCCTGTCGCCTCGGCCCGCGCCACGTCGAAGGCGCCGGAGATCCGCACCGGCCGGGCACAGCGGCCGCACTCGCGCTCCACCCGGTGAACCGTCTGCGGCCCGGCAGGCCAGTCGAGCGCTGTCTCGCCCGCGACAAGCGGCACGCCGTTGCGGGCCAGCACGCGGAGTGCCGCTGGTGCCTCGCCCGAGACGTCGACGATCACCGCCAGCGCGTCGCCCGTCTCCACGAGGTCGAGCGCCGGAGGGCAGTCGGCTGCGTACACCTGACGCGCGTGGGCCAGCGTCGGGGCGATGTCCGCAACGAGGAGCCGGAGGTCCTCTGCCAGATCGCTGGACTCGCCGGTCGGGAGCAGCGTGAACGACGCCATAGCGATGCCGCTATGTTCTCACACGGGTCCGGCGCAGGCGTCGATCGACAGCGCGCATAGCGCTTCGAGTGCGGCCTGGTCCTAGGCGGTCGTGCAGGCGTCGGGCAGCATCCGGGCACCCCGCAGCCTTATGTCGGTGATCCCCCGCTGTCACCAGATCGAGTGGCGTGCGCTTGAAGGTGCCCGTTGCGCACGTGAGCTCGGTAGGTGGAATGTCGAAGATCTCCTCGGGCAGCTCGTCGTCGAGGGGCAGCAGCGCGCGGCCAGCTGGTCCCCGGCGCATTGTCGGGGGTGGGCGCCATGTAGCCGGGCACCCCTTGCCGGGAGGCCATCGCCGTCAGCCAATGCAGATGCTGTCGTGTTGATGAACCTCTCGGGCGTCACGTGTCAGCCCCTGACGATGACGGGCGCGGCACCGGCAAGGGCACCAAACACCTCGGTGGTGCCTTGGCAGAAGACCAGCCCGCAGGCTGTGCGATCTTTGATATGAGTATATCTTACTTAGATAGTATGCTTGACATCAACTAAATATAGTCGTATCATCGTGGGTGTCAGGTTGAGATGGCTGCTCACGGTGTACCGGAAGCAGTCGTCCAGCCGGGTACTAGCAAGGAGAAGAAATCGATGGAGATCACCAGATACGAGCCGTTCCGTGAGTTCGCGCTGTTGCAGGACCGGATGAACCGGCTCTTCGGCGACACCTACCTGCGCGAGGACGAGGCGGCGCGCGGGTCGTGGATCCCACCCGTGGACATCTTTGAGGCCGACGACCACAGCCTGGTGCTGACGGCCGAGGTGCCGGACATCTCCCGCGAGGAGATCCACGTCACGGTGGAAAACAACACCCTCACGCTGCGGGGCGAGAAGAAGGTCACCAACGCGGTGAAGGAGGACAAGTTCCGCCGCGTGGAGCGCAGCTACGGCACGTTCAGTCGGTCGTTCACGCTGCCGAACACAGTGGATGCGTCGAAGGTCAATGCGCAGTACAAGGACGGCCTCCTGACGGTACGGCTGCCGTTTCGTGAGGACGCCAAGCCGCGGACCGTCGACGTCGACATCACCGGTTGAGCGCCGCCCCACCCCAACGCCCGTGGACCGACAGGCTTGCATCGCCTGCCGGTCCACGGGTACTCTTGCCTGCTTATGGACGAGAACATCGACGTCACTGAGCCCGTCGCCGACGCTGCCGAGTCCGAGGCGCCCCCCGACCCGCGGCCCAAGGCGCCGCCGATCGAGAGCCGCTTCCTGTACGTCGATGTGGCCGCAATGCGAGCCAAGCAGCTGCGCCGCGGTGCGCTGTCGCGCCTTGACGAGAACGCCGTGCGTCGGGCGCAGCCGTTCAAGGCCGAGCGCGTGGCGATGGAAGAGGTCCGCTTGGGGCTGGTCCTCTACGAGGTTCCGGTGCCCGAGCCGGCCGAGGACTGAACGCCCCCCCCGTGTCTATGCTGGGCGGGCGGCGTGCCAGTCGGTCGCCCGCTCGTAGGTGTCGCCGATCCGCAGCAGGGTCGGCTCGTCGAACATCCGTCCCGTCAACTGCAGCCCCACCGGTAGCCGCCGGCCGTCGGCCTCCGCGAACCCGCACGGTACGCTGATTGCGGGTAGCCCGGCCAGGTTGGCGCTCACCGTGAAGATATCGGCCAGGTACATCTGCAGTGGGGTTCCGGTCCGCTCGCCCAGCCGGAAGGGCGGGACCGGGCTGGTGGGCATGGCCACTGCGTCGACCGTGGCGAACGCCTCGTCGTAGTCGCGGCGAAGGAGCGTGCGCACCTGCTGCGCCTTCAGGTAAAAGGCGTCGTAGTAGCCCGTACTCAGCACGTAGGTGCCGAGCATGATGCGTCGTTTCACCTCGGCGCCGAACCCCTCGTCGCGTGTGCGGCTGAACATAGTGTCAGGGCCTTCGGTGGCGTCGAGTGCCGCGCGGTGGCCGTACTTCACGCCGTCGTAGCGGGCCAGGTTCGAACTGGCCTCGGCCGTGGCGACGAGGTAGTAGACGGGTACGGCGTAACGGGCGTGGGGGAGCGCCACGTCGACCACGGTGGCACCGAGTCCGCGCAGCGCGCCGAGTGCTGCCTCGAACGCGGCGCGGACGCCGTCGTCCACGCTTGCGGCAAACATCCCGCGCGGCACGCCGATGCGCAGGCCCTCAATCGATCCGGTGAGCGCGGCCGCCAGATCGGGCACCGGCTCGGCAGCTGCGGTGGCATCCTGCGGGTCGGCCCCCGCCATCGCCTGGAGCCCGAGCGCCGCGTCGGCCACGGTGCGGCCGACGGGCCCCACCTGGTCGAGCGAGGACGCAAAGGCGAGCAGCCCGTAGCGCGACACCCGCCCGTAGGTTGGCTTGACACCGACTACGCCGCAGAAGGCCGCGGGCTGACGAATCGAGCCGCCGGTCTCCGACCCCAGGGCCAGCGGCACGCAGCCGGCGGCCACCGCCGCGGCCGACCCGCCGCTCGAGCCACCGGGCACCCGGTCGGGTGCCCACGGGTTCGTCACCGCGCCGTAGGCCGAGTTCTCGTTCGACGAGCCCATGCCGAACTCGTCACAGTTGGTCTTGCCGACCACGACCGCGTCGGCCGCCTCGAGCCGTGTGATCACGGTGGCGTCGTAAGGCGGCGTGAACCGGTCGAGGATCTTCGACGCAGCCGTGGTTCGCATCCCCCGGACGCAGATGTTGTCCTTCACCGCCAGCGGCACGCCGGCAAGCGGCCCCAGCGGCACGCCGGCCGCGCGGCGCCGGTCGATCTCGATGGCCCGGGCCAGCGCGCGATCCGCGTCGACCGTGATGAACGCGTTCAGCGCCGCCGCGGCCTCGATACGGGCCAGCGCCTCGCGGCACGTGGCCTCGGCGCTCCGGTCGCCGGCGGCCACCTCGCCCGCAATCGCGTGGGCGGTCGGGGCCGTGGCCACCGCACTAGCCCCCGATGACCCGCGGCACCCGGAACAGCCCGGCCTTCGGCGCCGGGTCGGGGGCGTTGGCTAGGGCATCGTTCGTGGACAGCGAGTCTCGCGGCTCGTCGGGGCGCTCGAGGCCGGCTGCCGGCCCGACGTGCGCGGTGGCCGGGACGCCGCCTGTATCGAGCGCCTGGACCTGCCGTGCGTAGGCGAGGATCTCAGCGAGCTGCTTGGTGAACAGTCGGGTCTCCGCGTCGGTCAGCTCGAGTTGCGCAAGCGCGGCGATACGCTCGACGTCGGCGGTGGTCAGATCCGAGGACATGCGCCCACGATGGTACTACGCGGCGGCGGGCGCGCACCGCCGCGCGGCCGATCCACAATCGACGCTTGGACGGGTGGCACACGCTGGTGGGAGGCGGGCCTCACGCGGCATCCGGGCTTGGCCACCGGCACGCTACTCGTTGCCGCCACCCGGCCGACCTTGCGGGGCTGGTGTTCCTGACCGGCACCGCTTGCCCGCGTTCCGGTGCGGGTGGAGACTCGGGGCGGCCACGTTCTACGGCGCGGCGACAGTCACCCTGTGGCTCAGCAGGTGCGCTAGACCCGCATCGAGGCGCGGTTGGTGAAGGCGGACGGGATCGCCGCGGTCGTGATGGCCGGGCCGGTGTCAGCGATACCCGTTGTCTGGGAGGGGATCGTCGATGCGGGCGACGCCTGCGCCTGGGGCCGCACGTGGTGGCCGTCGAGTCCTGTGGTGTGCGATCCCGAGTAGGCCCCGAAGCGGGCGGCGCTTGACGGGATCGACCAGCCACGCGACGTGCCGACGGTGCGTGGTGTCCTGGTCGCGGTGCTTGTGCTGGACACAGGAGAAGACGCCGGACGGCGTGCAGGGCGTCGTGCACAATCTGCGGTGCGGACCGCGGTGCGGGGGCACTGCTTCCCCGTCCGCGCGGCACGGACCGACTAGTCGGCTGCGGGGGACACGGACGCCGCGGTCAGGCGCCGGCGCGCGTCTTCGACCTGGACCTCGTCGCCGATCAGGTAGAGCAGATCCCCGTGACGCATGGCGAAGTCTGCCGGCGGCGACGGCGTGAAGACCTCGCCGCGGCGCACTGCCACCACCGACGCGCCCGTTTCGCTCCGAAGCTGCAGGTCGGCGAGCGTGTGGCCGTCGGCAGCGTCACTCGCCTGCACTTCGTGGCTGGCCACGGGCGCGTCCATCAGGCCTGCCATCGGCGCCACCTGTGCCGTGGCGGTCCACCGGCGCCGCAGGCCTTCGCGATGGCGGAAGGCGTCGAGGACGGCCTCGATGAGGGCGCCCGGCACGTCGAGCTTCGAGAGCAGATGGGCGAGCACCTCAAGCGAGGCCTCAAGCTCCTCGGTCACCGCCATCGCCCCGGCCGCGGTCAGGCGCGTGGCTTCGAGGCGATACCGGGCCCGCACGAAGATCGGAACCGAGGGCGCGACATCGCGGATCATCCCAACGGCTTTCAGCGACGCGTCCGGATCGCTCAGCACGATGACCACCGCTCGCGCTCGTGCCACGCCCACAGCTCTCAGTGTGTCGGGGCTCGTCGCGTCGCCGAAGGTGATCGGTTCCCCTTCGGCGCGCGCCATCCGTACGGCAGTGCCGTTGGTGTCAAGCACCTGATACGGGATGTCGAACTCCTTGAGCGACGAAGCGACCAGGCGGCCGCCGATGCCGAAGCCCAGGATCACGACGTGCTGCTCGCCGGTCGCCATCCCGTCGGCCTCAGTCGGCAGCTTCCGGCGCGCTGCGAGCCAGTCGCCCGCCTTCGGTCCCAGGCTCATCAGCGCCGGGGTGACCACCATCGTCAGGACGCTCGCCGGAAGCAGCAGGTCCCAGATTGCCTGCGGCAGCACGCCGAGCGCCAGCGCGTCGCGGCCGAGGACGAACGAGAACTCGCCGACTTGTGCCAGATACAGCGCCGAGGCCGAGGCCGCACGCAGCGACCCACCGCTCAGGGTGACCGCCGCCCCGGCGAACGCCGCCTTGAGGACTATCATGCCGGCCGCGATCAGCAGAATCAGCGGCAGGCTGGCGGCGACCGCCACGGGGTCGATGAGCATGCCCAGCGAGATGAAGAAGAGGCTTGCCAGCAGATCGCGCAGCGGCCGGACCTCGGCGTGGGCCTGATGCGAAAACTCGCTGCCGCCGAGCATGAGCCCTGCCAGGAAGGCGCCGAGCGCCGCCGATAGGCCAAGGAGCGCGCTGAGCGTCGCCATGCCCACGCTGGCCACCAGGACGGCAATCGGGAACGCCTCGCGCTGGCCCGAGCCGGCCACAAGATTGAACAGCATCGGCAGGACGAAGCGGCTGGCCAGTGCCACGCCGACCAGCGCCACGGCGGCTTGGCCCAGCACCAGCGGGATCGTGGCGAGGTCGGCCGCCCCGGCCAGTAGCGGCGCGGCCAACAGCAGCAGGACCACGCACAGGTCCTGGAAGAGCAGGATGCCGGTGCTGAGCCGGCCGGCGGGTGAGTCGAGCCGGTTCCGCCGCCCCAGCTCGCGGAGCACGATGGCTGTGCTCGACAGCGCCACGAACAGCCCGACGAAGACCGCCGCGCGGACCGGAACGCCCGCTGCGGCTGCGACCGCCCCGGCGGCTAGGGCTGTGCCGCCCACCTGCAGCGAGCCCGCGCCGGCCGCCGTCCGCCACAGGCGTTGCAGCTCGTGCAACGGGAAGTCGAGGCCGACGGTGAAGAGCAGGAGGACGATGCCGATCTCGGCCAGTAGCTCGACCTCCTCGGGCGTGTCGACGATGGCGAGCGCGGCGGGGCCGGCGAGCGTGCCCGAGACGAGCAGCGCCACGATCGGCGGGACGCCGACCCGGCGGAGGGCGACAATCAGCCCGAGCGCCAGGCCGTAGGCGAGCAGGACATCGATGAGCAGGGCGTCAGTCACGCGTTACATCGGGGGGGGGGGCTGGCTGCGTCACGTCTATCGATCATAATGTGCTTATGTCTGGTCGCGCGCCACGGCTGGCCGTCCTCACCGCGGTCGTGTGCCTGCTGGCGCCCCTGCCGGCCGGTGCGTGGGGCTTGGCGGCGCACCGCGCCATCGCCGACGCGGTGATCGCGTTGCTGCCCGACGAGTTGCGCCCGATGTTCGAGGCCCACCGCACGGCATTCGTCGAGCGGTCAATCGATCCCGACACGTGGCGGATTGCCGGCTTCGATGCTGAGGACAAGCACCATTACCTGAACCTCGACTGGACGGGCTTCGGCCCGGAGCCGTTCCTCGCACTGCCGCGCAACTACGAGGCGGCGGTGGCACGGTTCGGCCTCGCGCGTCTCGAGGAGACGGGGATCCTGCCGTGGCGGGTGGAGGCCTTCGCGGCTGAACTGCACGGTGCCTTCGAGCGGATGGCCGGCGGGAACGCGTTCGCTACGCAGGACGCCATCCTCTTCTCGGCGTGGCTGGCGCACTACGTGTCCGACGCCCACGTCCCGTTCCACGCCGTGGTCAACTACGATGGCCAGCTGACCGGGCAACGCGGCATCCACGCCAGGTTCGAGACCCAGCTGTTCGAGCGCTACAGGGACCAGTTGGTCGTTGCGTCGTGCCCCATGGCGCCGATCAGCGATCCCCCGCGATTACGTCTTCGGCGTGCTGATCGAAGGCACGCGGCTCGCGTCTGAGGTGCTGGCGGCCGATGCTGCGGCCCGGGCAGGGCGCACCGACTACGACGAGGCGTACTTCGAAGCGCTGTTTGCGATTGCCGGACCCGTGCTCGAGCGTCGCATCGCCGAGTCGGTGGCCGCCGTGGCGGCGGTGATCGCTGGGGCGTGGGACGCGGCGGGACGCCCGCGCCCGTAATATTCTTGAAGGGATGGACGTGTTCGTCATCCCCCGTGACGCCGACAAGTACGCGCTGTACTGCGAGGTGCGGCCTGGCACCGAGGAGGTCGACGACCGTGGGGCCACCGGCCTCTTCGGCCGGCTGCGGCGCTACTTTGCGGTGATGGTGCGCGAGGCCGAGGCGCAGGAGGACGAGACCACAGTCGTCGACTCCAGGTGGCTGGGCCGCCTGCATCGCAGAGTGCTGCGGTGGGTGGTCGAGCGCATGGCCGAGCAGCGGCTGCTCTGGTGGCTGCGGACCGAGGCCACAGCCACCCTCGTGCACCCGGCGGACCTGACCTTTGCGCAGGCGCAGGCGCAGGTCGACCGGGAGTTGCGGCGCGATCGCGACCGCCACCGGACGTTGCTGGTCATCTTCACGATTGCCTTCCTCGCGTCGGGCCTGGTGGCCGTCGTGCCCGGGCCGAACCTGATCGCGTACTATTTCGCGTTTCGCGTGGTCGGGCACTATCTGTCGCTTCGTGGCGCGCTGCATGGCCTGAAGGCCGTGGCCTGGGTCGGGCGCGCCTGCCCCGAACTGCAGGCGCTGCGCGATGCGATCGCGTTGCCGGCGGCCGACCGCGAGGCCCGCGTGTGCGACGTCGCCTATCAACTCCAGCTGCCGCGCCTGCCGCGCTTCTTCGCGCGGGTTGCTGCCGGTTCCACGTGATACGCTGCTCCCGGGCTGCTAGTGAAACTGCGCGAGCTGGCAGAGCGTCTGGCGTGTCGCCTCGATGGTGACGGCGACATCGAGGTGACGCGAGTCACCGGTCTGCAGGAGGCGGGCGCCGGGGACCTGACGTTTCTGGCGAACCCGAAGTACCAGTCGATGCTGGCTGGCACCAAGGCCTCGGCCGTGATTCTCCACGACAACGCGCCCGCGGCGCCGTGCGCGATGCTTCGGACACGCGAACCGTACCTGACCTTTGCACGGGCGGTCGGGGTGTTCGCCCCGGCGTGGCGGCCGGCGCCGGGCGTCGATGCACACGCGGCCGTGGCCGCTGGTGCGTCGGTCGGCGACGGCGTCTCGATCGGTGCGTTCGTGGCGGTCGGCGACGGCGCGTCGATCGGCGATGGCACCGTCGTCTTTCCCAATGTCACCGTCGGCCCCGGCGCGCGCATCGGGCGCGACTGCGTGCTCCACTCCAACGTCACTGTCCGCGAGCGCGTGGTGGTGGGCGACCGCGTGATCCTGCAGAATGGCGTGGTGCTCGGCGGCGACGGGTACGGCTTCGTCCAGCGGAGCGACGGGTCGCACGAGAAGATCCCGCAGGCGGCGACCGTCGTCATCGAGGACGACGTGGAGCTGGGCGCCAACACCACCGTCGACCGACCCGCGGTCGGTGAGACCCGCATCAAGGCGGGCACCAAGATCGACAATCTGGTGATGGTGGGGCACGGTGTCAGCATCGGCCGGCACGTCCTGATGGCCGCGCAGGTGGGCATCGCAGGCAGCACGGTCATCGAGGACGAGGTGACCTTCGGCGGGCAGGTCGGCGTGGGCGGACACCTCACTGTCGGGCGCGGGACGGTAGCCGTGGGGCAGTCGGGCATCACGCACTCGCTGCCAGCCGGCGCTAGCGTGGGCGGCTATCCGGCGCTCGACGCGCGCGAATGGCGGCGGGTGGCGGCGGTCTGGCGGCGGCTGCCCGAGCTCAAACGGCGTGTCGAGGTCCTCGAGGCGCGCCTGGCGGCGCTCGCCGGCGATCGCGGCCACGACGAGGACCCGTCCGCGTGAGCCGTGGCCCGATGGTGGCGGCCGCGTGTGCGGCCGTGCTGGCGGTGGCGGTACCGGTCCGTGCGCAGGAGGCCACCACTGCGGACGAGAGTGTCCGCTTCCTGCCGCGATACGAATTCCACATCGCGGCCGAGTACCTGACCGTCAACGATCCGCGCCTGGGCTGGGAGGCCCACTACGGGGGTGCACTTGACGTGGTGAGCTACCCGGGGGGCCGCGTCACCTTCACGGCTGACTACGGCGTGATCCTCGGCGACCAGATCCGGGTGTTCGACCCCAACCAGAGTCGCTACCTGCTTGAGATGACGGTGACGCGGCGCGTGGGCGGTACGGAGATCGGCGGCCTCTTCCACCACGTGTCGCGGCACCTGAGCGACCGGGCGAAGATCGTGCCGATCGACTGGAACATGGTCGGCGTCCGCGTGCAGTCGGCCGGCGAAGAGGGCCGCATGCGCGTGGAGGCGCGCGCGGATCTGCGCGCGGTCGTCCAGCGCTCCACGGTCGATTACCAGTGGGAGCTGGTGGCCGACACGGTGACCCGCTACGCCGTCGGCCCACACGCCGGCGTCTTCCTCCGTTCCGACCTGCGCGTGCTCGGCGTGGACGGCTCGGCCGACCGTGGCACGCAGGCCGGGCTCCGCGCCGAGGGCGGCGTGAGCGTCGAGGGCGAGGCCGGCGTGCTCGAACTGTTCGCCGCGATCGAGCACCGCGTGGACCCCGTGCCCTTCGTCCAGGAGCGCGTCACGTGGGCTGGGCTCGGCTTCCGGCTCGTCGGGCGTTGAGGAGTCGCCCGGCGCGCTGTGCCATAATCGGGCCGTGGTCAGGCCGCCGGGCCGGCTGGCCGGGGGGCCAATCCTTGATGTCCAACGTGTTGCACCGGTGGTCGATCCGTGCCGGCACCGCGCTCGCGGCTGCCGCCGTCGTGGCGTCGTTCGCCTGGGCGGCGCTCGAGGCGGCCGTGCCGCCGCCGAGGCTGCAGTACGAGATGGTGACCCTGCCGAACGGTCTGCGGGTTATCTTCTCCGAGGATCACTCGACCCCCATCGTCCACGTCTCGGTCACCTACCATGTCGGGTCGAAGAACGAGCGCCCCGGTCGCCGGGGGTTCGCGCACCTGTTCGAGCACATGATGTTCCAGGGGTCGCAGAACGTCGCGCCCGAGGGCCATGGCTCCTACATCGCCAGCGTGGGCGGGCTGAGCAACGCCTACACGACCGAGGACGAGACGGTCTTCTGGCAGACGCTGCCGGCGCACTACCTGCCCCTGGCGCTCTGGCTCGAGGCTGATCGCATGGCCACGCTTCGTGTTGATGCTGAGGCGCTGGCACGCGAGGTCGAGGTGGTCAAGGAAGAGCGCCGGATGCGCATCGAGAACCAGCCGTACGGGCGGCTCTCGGAGATCATCTACGAGCACGCGTTTAACGTGCACCCCTACCGGCACCCGACCTCGGGGAGCATGGCGGACCTCGAGGCCGCGTCGATCGAGGATGTACGCGTGTTCCACGAAACGTTCTACGTGCCGGAGAACGCGACGCTGACGATTGTCGGCGACTTCGATCTCGACCAGGCGATGGAGCTGGTGAGGCAGTATTTCGGGCGCGTGCCGGCCGCCGCGCAGGCCGTTCCCCGGGATATTCCGGTGGAGCCCGAGCAGACGGAGGAGCAGGTGGTCACGCTCTACGAGCCGTGGCCGCTGCCGGCGGTGGTGGTCGCGTATCACATCACCTACGACGGACACCCCGACTCGTACCCGCTCCACATCGTGTCGAAGATCCTCTCCGATGGCGAGAGCGCCCGCATCCCGCGGAATCTCGTCTACGAGCAGCGTCTCGCGCTGACCGCGTTCGGCACCGGTCATATCGTCGAGGACCCGAGCCTGTTCTACGCGGTGGCAATCGTCCAGCCGGGGCGCACGCCAGAGGAGGCGGTCGACGCGCTGATCGCCGAGTTCGAGCTGCTCAAGACCGAGTCGGTCGCCGAGGAGGAGCTGCAGACGGCAAAGAATCAGTTCGCGCGTGACTACATCGTGAGCCGCGAGACCGTGCAGGACAAGGCGCTCCACTTGGCGCACGCGGCGGTGATCCACGACGACATCACGACCGCGGACGGGGAGTTCGGCCTCTTCATGAACACCACGCGCGAGGACGTGCAGCGGGTGGCGCAAACCTACTTCAACGAGCCGAACCGGCTGGTGATGTACATCCTACCGTCAGGGGCGCAGTGAGAATCGGCCTGCGGTCGATGGTCGGTGTGCTCGCAGTGGTGGCTGGATCGGCCCTGCTCGCGGCGCAGGAGATCGACTGGCCGCGCGAGCGCCCGCCAATGCCGCTGGCGGCGCGTGAGGTGCACTTCCCGTCCTACGAGGTTCGGACGCTCGACAATGGCCTCCGCGTGATTGCCGTCGCCCATCACGAGCAGCCTATCGTCAGCGTGCGGCTGCTGGTGGGTGCGAGTTCGGTGAGCACGCCTCTCGAGCAGGCCGGCATCAGCAACCTGGCGGCGGCGCTGCTCGACCAGGGCACCACGACACGCACCGCGCAGGAGATCTCGACCCAGATCGACTCTATCGGCGGCACGCTGAGCACGGGCACCGGGGCCGACCTGACGTTCGTGAGCAGCGTCGTGATGATCGACTCGTTCGACTTCGGCTTGGAGCTGGTGTCCGACGTGGCGCGGAATCCGGCGTTCCGGCCCGAGGAGATCGCTCGGCAGAAGGAGCAAGCGCTGTCCTCGCTGCAAGTGAGCGCGAACGACCCCGACTATCTTGCCACGGTGGTGTTCGACCGGCTCGTCTACGGCTTCCATCCCTACGGCCTGCCGAATGGTGGGACGGCCGAGACGTTGCTGGGCATCACGGCCGAGGACTTGGCCGTGTACCACCGGCGCCACTTCGTTCCGAACAACGCGATCTTGGCCATCGTGGGCGACATCACCAGCGAGGAGGCGTTCACGGCCGTCGAGCAGGTATTCGGCGACTGGGCGCCGGGTGAGCTGACCATCCCGCCGGTCACTGACCCGCCGCCGTCGACCGCCCGCGTCGTCGTGGTGGACATGCCGGGCGCGGTCCAGACCGAGATTCGGATGGGACACTTGGCGCTGGCGCGGGACGATGCAGACTTCCTCGCGTTCGACCTAGCCGCCAAGATCCTGGGCGGCGAGGGTGGCAACCGCCTGCACCGCGTGCTGCGGTCGCAGCGCGGCCTGACCTACGGCGCGGCGACCGATGTGGAGGCGCGGAAAGCGGGCGGGAACCTGCTCGCCGAGACCGACACGCGTACTGAGACCACTGGCGAGGTGGTGCGGCTGATGGTCGAGGAGTTCGCGCGTCTGCGGAGCCAGCGCGTAGGCGGGCGTGAGCTGTCCGACGCCCAAGCGTACCTCGCGGGCAGCTTCCCACTGACCATCGAGACGCCTAACCAGATCGCCACGCAGATCCTCAGTAACGTCTTCTATGAGCTGCCGCTCGATGCGCTCGAGACCTACCGCGAGCGGCTGCAGGCGATCACGCCCGATGACCTCGCCCGGGTGGCCCGGCAGTACCTGTTGCCGGATCGCCTGTCGATCGTGCTCGTGGGCGACGCGGCTGGATTCGTCGGCCAGCTGCCCGGTGTGGGGTTCGAGGACTTCGAGGTGATTCCGGTCGAGGACCTCGATTTGCTGTCTGCCTCGCTGCGCCGCACGTCGACTGGCGCGGCGAGCGCCGTCCGGTAGCGGGGGACAGACCCGCAGCCGTGCCGGGCCACGGCATCCGACCATGCGGATCATGATCTCGTGCGGTGAGACGTCGGGCGACCTCTACGCCGGCGCGCTCGCCGAGGCCCTGAGGCGCCTTGAGCCGATGGTGGCGGTGTCCGGCTTCGGCGGCCCGCGCCTCGAGGCGGCCGGGGCCGACATGCTTGGCCGCTACGAGGGCTTGTCGGTGGCGGGCCTGGCCGAGGTGGTGGGCGCGGTGCCCCGGCTGCACGCGATGCTTCGGCGCCTGCGCCGCGCGCTGCGCGAGCAGCGGCCCGACGTGCTCGTGGCCGTTGACTTCTTCGGGTTCAACTCGCGGCTGATCGCTGAAGCCAAGCGGCTGGGTGTGCCGGTCGTCTACTACGTGAGTCCCCAACTCTGGGCTTGGCGCCCCGGCCGCATGAAGCTCATGCAGCAGCTGGTCGACTTGGTGCTGGTGATCTTCCCCTTCGAGGAGCCGCTGTACCAGCAGGCCGGCGTGGCCGTCCGGTGGGTGGGGCATCCGCTGGTGGACCTGGCGCGCACGACGAGCAGCCGCGACGTGTTGCTGCACGAAGCCCGGCTGACGCCGGGCGCGCCCACGGTCGCGCTGTTGCCGGGGAGTCGTGCCGGCGAGGTGTCGCGGATCGCGCTCCGGCTGGCCCTGGCCCTGCCACACATCCGTCGTGTGGTGCCCGACGTGCAGTTCGTGGTGGCCGTGGTCGAGGGTTTGCCCGACAGCCTGTTCGAGCCACTTCTAAAGACGGTGCACCCCACGCCTGTCCTGGTGCGCGGGCGGGCCGATGACGTAATGGTCGCTGCGGACGTGGTCGTGACCGCCTCGGGTACGGCCACCGTGCAGGCGGCGCTGCATGGGCGGCCGATGGTGGTCGTCTACCGCGTGTCACCGCTCAGCTACTGGCTGGGACACCGGCTGCTCAAGGTCGAGACCTTCGCGATGGTGAACCTGGTGGCAGGACGACTGATCGTGCCCGAACTCATCCAGGCGCAGTTCCAGCCCGAGCGCGTTGCCGAGGAGACGCTCAGCCTGCTCGTCGACCAGGGCCGCTACGAGATGATTCGCGAGGCCCTCGGTACCGTGCGGCAGCAGCTCGGCGAGCCCGGCGCCAGCATGCGCGCGGCGCGGGCGGTGCTGGGGGTGGCCCGTGGCGAGCGGATTCACTGAGCCGCTTGCCCGCGGCACGAGCAGCCGCCGGGCATCGGCAGCCCCATAATCTCCTGCACGGCGAAGGCCGGCTTGGAAAAGGCCGGCTTGGAAAACGTGATCGCGTGTGCCCTGCCCTGAAACCGCCAGGGACAGAATCGGGCCCGGTGGTAGAGTGCGGGCGGTGATTGCCTTCGACGGCGTGCACGCCGCCCGCAGTGGCCACGAGGTCCTGCGCGGTGTGTCGTTCGAGGTGGCAGCGGGCGAGACGCTGGCGCTGGTCGGGCGTAGCGGGGCGGGCAAGAGTACGATCCTGAAGCTGATCAACCGGATGCTCGAGCCCGCTGCGGGGACGGTGCGCGTGGAGAGACGCGACACGCGCGAGTGGGAGCCTACCGCTCTCCGGCGCCATGCGGGGTATGTCCTGCAGGAGATCGGGCTCTTCCCGCACATGGACGTCAGCCGCAACGTGGCGCTGGTGCCGCGGCTCGAGCAGTGGACGCCGGCGCGGATCGCGGTGCGGACGCGGGAGCTGCTGGCGCTGGTCGGCCTGCCGCCCGAGCAGTTCGCGACACGGTGGCCCGACGAGCTCTCGGGCGGGCAGCGGCAGCGCGTGGGTGTGGCTCGGGCGCTGGCCGGCGATCCGCCGATCGTCCTGATGGACGAGCCGTTCGGCGCGCTGGATCCACTGACCCGCGCCGAGTTGCACCGCGAGTTCCGCCGGATCCAGCAGCAGCTACGGAAGACGGTCGTGCTGGTGACGCACGATATGCGCGAGGCCTTCGCGCTGGCCGACCGCGTGGGCGTGCTCGACGAGGGGGTGCTGGTGGCGTGCGCCGCCCCCGAGACGCTGCGCGCCTCGGAACACGTCGTGGTGCGGGCGTTCGTGGAGTCGATGGAGGCCTGACGGACAGCCATGGCCGCGCTCGTCGAGTTCTGGTCCGCCAACGCCACCCAGATCGGCATCCGCGTGGCCGAGCACCTCGGCCTCGTCGTGGCCTCGGTGGGGGCAGCGGCCGCAGTCGGGATCCCGATCGGGATCGTCGTCGCGCACCGCCCGCGGATCGGCGGGCCGGTGGCCGCCGTGGCGGGCGTTGTCCAGACGGTGCCGAGCCTCGCGCTCTTCGGGTTCCTGCTGCCGCTGCCGCTGGTCGGCGGCATCGGCGCCCGCACGGCGCTGGTCGCGCTGATCCTCTACTCGCTGCTGCCCGTGATCCGGATGACGGCCGCCGGGCTGCGGGGCATCGAGCCGTCGGTGCTCGAGGCAGCCGACGCGCTCGGCATGACGCCGCGCGAGCGCTTGTGGCAGGTGGAGCTGCCGCTCGCGTTTCCGTCGATCATCGCGGGCATCCGCGTGGCGGCCGTGGTGGGCGTGGGCACGGTGACTATCGCGGCCGCGATCGGCGCCGGCGGGCTCGGCGAGTACATCTACCGTGGGCTGTCGATGGTCGATGCCACGGTCATCCTGGCTGGGGCCGTCCCCGCGGCGCTGCTGGCGATTGCGATTGACCTGTTGCTGCTCACCGTTGAGCGAACTGTCTCGGCCCGCCGCCGGCGGCGCCCAGCCCAGGCGGCCGTGGCCGCGGCGCTCGTCCTCGTCCTGGCCGCGGGGGTGGCGTGGGCAGCGTGGCCGCGGCAGGAGCGGATCGTCGTCGGCTCGAAGAACTTCACCGAACAGATCATTCTGGGGGAGCTCGTGGCGCAGGCCATCGAGCGCTACGCGGGGCTGCCGGTCGACCGCCGGTTGAACTTGGGCGGCACGTTCATCTGCGACCAGGCCATCCGCTCCGGTGACATCGATGTCTATGTGGAGTACAGCGGCACCGCGCTGACGGCCGTCTTCAACCAGCCGGTCGACAATGACCCGGCCCGGGTGCTCGACACCGTGCGCTGGCTGTACGCCGATGCCGGTGTGAGCCTGCTCGACCCGCTGGGCTTCAACAACACGTTCGCGATCCTGCTGCGGGCCGACGAGGCCCGCGCGCGCGGCCTGACGCGGCTCTCGGAGTTGGGCGCCCACGCTCCGGAGATGCGGGCGGCCGTCGGCTACGAGTTCCTCGAGCGGCAGGACGGGTACCCGGGCCTGGCCGTCGTCTACGGCCTGTCGTTCGCCGAGCCGCCTCGCGCGATGGACCTCACGCTGACCTACGGCGCGTTGGCCGGCGGACAGGTGGACGTCATCGCCGGCGACGCAACGGCCGGCCTGATCCCGGCGCTCGACCTGGTGCAGCTGGAAGACGACCGCCAGTACTTCCCGCCCTACGACGCCGTGCCCCTCGTGCACGGCACGACGCTGCTGCGCTACCCCGAGGTGGGCACGGCGCTGGCGCGGCTCGCGGGCCGGGTGACGCCCGATGAGATACGGCGGATGAACTACGCGGTTGACGGCGAGTCAGCGGACCCGGCCGACGTGGCCCGCGCGTTTCTCGACGCGTTGGACCGCAGCGTATGATCGAAGATTCCTATGCCTAGCCTGAACACGTTCAAGACCCGTACGGAACTTACCCTGGGCGGCCGCCCGATGGACGTCTACAGTCTCCCGGCGCTCGAGGCGGCCGGCTATCCGGGCGTGGCGCAACTGCCGTATTCGCTGAAGATCTTGATCGAGAACCTGCTCCGGCATGAAGACGACGCCTTCGTCAAGGCCGACGACATCCGCGCACTGGCGGGTTGGGACGTGACCTCCGACGCGCAGCAGGAGATCTCATTCATGCCGGCCCGCGTCCTGCTGCAGGACTTCACGGGCGTGCCGTGCGTGGTGGACTTGGCGGCCATGCGCGACGCCGTGGTGGCGCTTGGCGGCAAGCCCGAGGCGGTGAACCCGCTGCAGCCAGTCGAGCTGGTCATCGACCACTCGGTGCAGGTCGATCACTTCGGCTCGGCGAACGCCTTCGCGCTGAACGCCGAACTCGAGTTCTCGCGGAACCGTGAGCGCTACGCGTTCCTGCGGTGGGGCCAGCGGGCCTTCGACAACTTCAAGGCCGTGCCCCCCGACACGGGCATCGTCCACCAGGTCAACATCGAGTACTTGGCGCGGGTGGTCTTCGCCGCCGAGGCTGACGGCCGGCCCGTCGCCTATCCCGACACGCTGGTGGGCACCGACTCGCACACCACGATGGTCAACGGACTGGGCGTGGTCGGGTGGGGCGTGGGCGGCATCGAGGCCGAGGCGGCCATGCTGGGGCAGCCCAGCTCGATGCTGATTCCGCGGGTGCTCGGCGTACGGTTGCGCGGCCGGCTTGCCGAGGGCGTGACGGCCACCGACCTGGTGCTCACCGTCACCGAGGCGCTGCGCGAGCACGGCGTGGTTGGCAAATTTGTCGAGTTCTTCGGCGACGGCCTGCGGTACCTGACCGTGGCGGACCGGGCCACGCTCGGCAACATGTGCCCCGAGTACGGCTCCACGGTGGCTATCTTCCCGATCGACGCGATGACGCTGGACTACCTGCGCCTAACCGGGCGTGACGAGGCCAGTGTGGCGCTGGTGGAGGAGTATGCGACAGCGCAGGGGTTGTTCCGCACCGACCAGAGCCCAGAGGCGAGGTACTCCGAAACGCTCGACATCGAGCTGTCGTCGGTCGAGGCGAGCCTCGCCGGGCCGAAGCGGCCGCAGGACCGCGTCTCGCTGGCCGGGGCCAAGGCCGCCTTCGCCACGGCGCTGCCGGCAATGCAGG
>CAZHTD010000033.1:0-30174 GCA_964535675.1 uncultured Bifidobacteriaceae bacterium
TGGATGGCCGGCCGGGGAGGCTAAGTGCAATGCCAAGAGCCGGGCGTTTCGAAGGCCGCTTCGACCTGATCCCGGCCGAAGCCAGCACCACTACGTCGAGCCGTTTCCGCGCCACGTCCGACACGCGGATGGACCGTCCTCTCGGCCACGGTGCCCAGCGGACACGAGAATCCGGTCCATCAGCTGGCAAGTGCGAGCTCAACCAATGCCAGAAGGAAGCTCGTTGCGGGTACGCGCATGGCTTGGGTGTCCTGCGCTGGCTTGCTCATGACGTCGCGTGTGGTCTGTACACTGTGCCGTCGGATCCGTCTCCTGTCAGCCCCCCTCTATCGGCAGGTTACCGCTCCCACTTCGATCCGTTCCTGGGCTCAGCGAGGGACTACAGGTCCAGGCGGACAGCGTCGAGACTGACGACCGGCTCGTCCCCGACCACCGCCGCTGCGTGGCGCGTGCCGCGCGGGATCTCGATCCAGTCGCCCGGTCCCAGCACCGTCAAGTGGCCAGCCACGACCAGACGAAAGCGTCCCGACACGACCGCGTCGATCTTGCTGGCCTCGTGCACGTGCTCGGGAAAGGTCGTGCCGGGCGGGTAGGTGTAGCGGGCAACGACGTAGCCCATCTGTTCGAGCTTGCGCTGCATCGAGTCGGCCGAGAACGCACCGTCGAGCGTCTCGTTCCAGTGGTGAATAGGCACTAGCTCTCGGCGGAGTGCCAGATCTCGGCCAAGCGGGCGTCGCGGCCGCATCCCCAGCGGTAGTACCGGTACTGCACCGGGTGCGCTAGGTAGTAGTCCTGGTGATGGGCCTCGGCGCGGTAGAATGCGCCCGCCTCGTTCACCTCCACGAGGATGGGGCGTCCGAACCGCTCCTCCATCGACGCGCGCGCCCCCTCAGCCGCCTCCCGCTGGGCCTCGGAGTGATAGAAAATCACAGGCCGATACTGGCTGCCAACGTCACAGAACTGTCGGTGTGCAACGAAGGGATCGACGTTGCGCCAGAAATGATCGAGCACCGTCTCGTAGTTGACCACTGCGGGGTCAAACAGCACCTGCACCGCCTCGACGTGGCCCGTGGTGCCCAGCGACACCTGCGCGTAGGTCGGCTCGGCCACCGTGCCGCCCGTGTAGCCTGAAATCGTGGCCACGACGCCGTGGACCTTATCGAAGTCAGCCTCGACGCACCAGAAACAGCCGGCCGCCAGCGTCGCTGTCTCCAGTCGTGCCGCCAGCTCCGGCGGGACATCCGCCGCCGCTGCGCGCGGCAGGTCGGCCGGCGGGACGAACGAATCGACGAGGCCCACAAAGCCCCCGCGCAGCCACATGTACCCAGCTGCGAGGATCATCGCCGCCACGAAGAGAACGTGCTGTCGGTGCACTTGCCCCCCCGGGACCAAACTCAGGCCTTCGGCTCGAACTCCAGGGCCACGCCGTTCATGCAGAACCGTTCGCCTGTCGGTGCGGGGCCGTCAGGAAAGACGTGCCCGAGATGCCCGCCGCAGTTCGCGCAGTGCACCTCGGTTCGGACCATGAACCAACTGCGGTCCACCCGCGTGCCGACCGCCCCGTCGAGCGGGCGGAAGAAGCTCGGCCAGCCGGTGCCGCTCTCGTATTTCGTGTCCGACGAGAACAAAGGCTGACCGCAGCCAGCACACGCGAACGTGCCCTCCCGCTTCTCGGCGTTCAGGGGGCTCGATCCGGCGCGCTCGGTATCGTGCTCGCGGAGCACTTTGAATTGTTCGGGCGTCAGTTGCGCCCGCCACGCCTGCTCTGACTTCTCCAAGGGAAACCTCTTCGCCTCGGCACCGGTATTGGCCACGCCGGGGCTGCCCACCCAAGCCAGCGCGGGCGCAAGGCCCAGCCCAGCGCCGGCCGCCGCGAGGAACTGGCGACGCGTAGCCATCACCGCACAGTTTAGACGCTTTTTGTGCCGGGCTGGTCCAGTAGGGCGCAGTGGGTCGCAACCGGCCCGACAATCCGCTGCCCAGCGCGCGCCGATGGCGTCAGACCGGCACTGATTGTTTGTCGCACGAATAGAGCGAGTTCCGCCGCCGCCGGGACAGAGCCGGACACGATCATCAGCGACTTACGAGCGTCTTGCGCCGGCACTCGGAGGCCGCGGTTCATCGTGACCCCGCGTGCCTCCAGCCGATCGAACAACGCCCCCGGACCGCTCAGTCGAAGGCAGTGACGGAGCGGGACAACGCCCCGGTGTCCACGGTCGGCGCATCGGTCCTGAACGTGCGGTTGCCCGCGACGATGGCAGGGTCATGCGCTGCCTGACGTGACTCTCGCCGGTCCCATCGATGAGCAGCACGAGGCTGAACCGGCTACCGGTGCCGATGAGCCCCGGTACGACCGCCATACCCGTGGCATCGATGATCGGCTGACCGGACGATCGCGCAGGTCACCCCCCACCAGGATCCTTCGACTCGCAAGTGCCCTCGCGAAGCCACTATAATTTCGATGGCGCCGAGGCGAGAGTCCGCCACGCGCATCCCGGTTTCATGACGGACGTGCTCCGGCTGGATCCCCACACCCCGGACGCCCACCTTATCCGCAGGGCCTCGGAACGGCTCCGGGCCGGCGGGCTCGTCGCTTTTCCCACCGAAACGGTCTATGGCCTAGGTGCGCATGCCCTCGACGATCAGGCGGTTGAACGGATCTTCACCGCCAAGCAGCGCCCGATGTCGGACCCTTTGATCGTGCACGTGGCGGCGTCAGCCGACATTCCGCCCCTGGTCGCCCGCCTCCCTGCAGCTGTCGAGCCTCTGGCCCAGCGCTTCTGGCCGGGTCCCCTGACGCTCGTCCTCCCACGCGGGGTCGCGGTTCCCGCAGTCGTCACCGCCGGGCTCGACAGCGTGGCCCTTCGCATCCCGTCGCATCCGGTCGCGCAAGCACTCCTGCGAGACGCTGCCCTTCCCGTCGTGGCGCCGAGCGCAAATCTGTTTTCCCGCCCGAGCCCGACGACCGCCGTTCACGTGCTTGACGACCTTGAGGGCTGCGTCGATATCGTCCTCGACGCCGGCCCCACTGATGTCGGCCTCGAGTCCACGGTGCTAGATCTCTGTCTCACGCCCCCGCTCGTGCGACGCCGCGGCGTCGTGAGCCTGGAACAGCTCCGGACGATCGTGCCCGACGTGGAGGTGCGCGACAGGGCGATCGACCACATGCCGACACCGGCACCCGGCATGCTGCCCCGGCACTACGCCCCCAAAACGCCGCTCACCCTTTACGTGGGTGATTCCGCTGCCGCGCGTGCCCGTCTGCGCCAAGACGCACAGGCGGCCGCCGCCGCAGGGGTCCGCGTGGGCGTGCTGGTCTCGTCGGCCGACGCTTCACGATTGGCTGCCTTGCCAGCCCGAATCATCCCATTCGGGCCCGAGAACGATCCTCGCACTGTTGCGGCGAGGATATACGCGGCGCTCCGCGAACTCGATCGTGCGGGCCTGAACCGGATTCTGGCGCGCGACATCCCGGGCGCCGAAGGGTTGGTCCCGGCCATCCGGGATCGCCTAGTCCGGGCGGCCGGCGGCCGGGTCATCCCCTGCTAATTGGGGCATCGTGCGCCGCACCGGCGTCCACCCGTCGGCAAAGCGCGCCTGCGCAGCCAGCGTGACGATGGCACTGTACCGCGCCACGCCGCCCTCCACGCGATTGGTCCGCAGGTACTGGTCGTAGACGGCCCACCCCGCCCGGCGCACGGCAGACACCTGGGTGCGCTGCTGTCGCTCGGCAATCGCCGCGATGTCCGCTCGCGGCCCGTCATCAAGCACAGCCGACAACGCTGCCTGGCCCTGCGGATCTGCTGCGGGGAACACCCGCAGGTAAAGCGCCAGCCAGCCACTGTACTCGGTGGCCGCGTCACCGTGCACACAGGCCAGCCATCCGATGAAGCTGGCCTCGGCCTCGTCGGCGTACCCGGCCAAGTGTGCCCACTCGTGCGCCGCAACGAAGGGCCGCTCGAACGGCAGCAGGTCGGAATTGGCGAGGGTCTCAAGGCCAAAGGGGTTGAGCATGCCGTCAACACCGCTCCAGCGGAAGTACGGCCCCAGCAGGCTCCGCTTGAGCCGCCCGGGAACGGAGGGAGGATCTCCAAGAGCGGTCTGGACCTCGGCAAAGCCGTCGCGCAAAGATGACGACTGCGACGGCGGGTCCGACCAGCCCAACGCGTGGGCTTCGCCGTGCAAGGCATTCAGTCGGGAGACGGCTTCGAGTCCCAGGTTCACGACCGCCCCAGGGGCTGGAGGCCCGGGCACCATGTCGAGACGCTCGCTCAACGGCAACCGCTGGTAGTTCAGGCCCCACATTGCCAGGAACACGAGGTACACCGCGGCCGCCGACACCAGCAGGCACCAGACGGCCCGTGCCGCAGGCGCGACTCGCCGGTCGCCCCAGGCCTCGCGCAGCCCGGTGCTCACCACGACCACCACGGCCAGCGCCGCGCCCGCCAGCAACACGTCGAGCACCGCCACTGGCACTTGGTTGACCAGTGGCGTCACCGTGCGCTGGATCCGCGGATACAACAAGGCCGAGTACCAGCGCTCCACTTGCACCGCCGGCAGTGGAACGGCCACGCCCAAGGCCGCTAGCGCAACCACGGTCGCCCCCGCCATCCGTGCCGCGCTCACGCGCCGTCTCCCACACCGGACCATAGGGTACGCAGCACGACCCACCACCCCCTATCCGCGAACAGCCTACGAAGTACCTTACGGACTTGCTATTGAAACGGCACCCGTCGGTGGCGGTCCACAAGCGCGTGGCGAGGCCGTCGCCGGCCAGCACCGCCTCCTCGAGCCGCTTCCGCCAGCCGCGTTGCGTCGCGGTCACTAGCACGATGTCGTCCGCAACACGTTGAGCCAAATCGGGTGTGAAGGCAAGCCCTTGAACCCCGTGCGCTCGCGGAGTCCGAGGGTCGGCATGCACCAGCTGGAAAATCAGCGCTCGGATTGTACTTGTCCTGCCGCCTCGGCCATCGAAGCCTGCACCGTGTCGCGGTGCAGGCCGCGCCACGCCATCACGCCCCCCACGGCAGCAAACCCCCCCGCCAGCAATGCCCATTCAGTCAGCAACCGCACCTCGATGAGAGCACCGGCCGCCACCGGTGCCGCGATCGAGGCAATCGACATCAGCGACTGCGTCAGCCCCAGTACGACCCCCTGCTCGTGCCGCGCCGCGTGCTGGGTGATCAGGCTGCTCAGCACCGGCCGCAGCACGCCGTGCCCGAAGGCGGCCATGGCCGAGACCAGCAACAGCACGCCAATGGTGTAGCTCACGCCGAGGCCACAGTACGCGGCCACCAGCGCCACGAAGCCTGTGACCACCAGCGACGTTTCATCGAATCGCTTGACCAGCCAGCCGATCCCGCCGCTTTGGAGGAAGATCGCCAGCAGACCGACGTAGCCGAAGACGTACCCGATCTCGCGGGGCCCGAAGGGTTCGCCATTCCAGACGAAGCGGCGCTCTGCGAAGAGCGCGAACCCCGAGATGAACGTCGAGAACGACAGCATGAAGAAGAAGAACTGCAACAGGCGCTCGCGCAGGCCTGGCCGGGCGAAGTACTGCGCGTAGGTGCGCCAGGCCAGCGCACTGGGACGATCGTCGAACGCGTGGCAGTCGTCACCCCCGCCGCGCAGCATCAGGGCCGTGCACAGAATGCTGGTGGCCGACATCGCCGCCGCCAGATAGATGGGCGTCGTCAGCGAGAACCGCCCAGAGAGGTACCCGGTCAGCGTGGGGCCGATGAAGAAGCCGAGGCCGAACGCGATCCCGATGAGTGCGAACGCTCGGGCGCGGTCCTTCGGCGCCGTGTGATCGGCGATGTAAGCCTGCGCCAGCGACAGGTTGCCGGCCGTGGCGCCATCGATCACCCGTGACAGGAAGATGACCCACAGCGTGGTCGCCCGCGCGAGGATGACAAATCCGATGAATGTTCCAATCTGACTGAGGATCAGCAGCGGCTTGCGCCCGTGGCGGTCCGAGGCATGACCCAGCAGGGGGCCCGACAGGAGCTGGCAGGCCGCGTACACCGAGACGAGTAGCGCGGCCTCGAAAGCCGACGCGCCGTAAGTCTCTGCGTAGATCGCCAGCAGCGGCAGGACGAGCGTCATCCCGAAGACGTCGACCAGCACGATGAGGAACACCGGCACCAGCGACACGCGAGGGGTCATCGCTTAGGGGAATGCACGAGCCGCGCACCGGGCAGCGCGCGACCGCACGATTATAGCCCTAGAGGCCGTAACGGCTAGTTGAGGGAGAACGTCAGTGGCACGACGAGGAAGGCCAGCGTGGTGACCAGCGCAATCAGGACGATGTTCATCACGAGGCCCGCCCGCATCATCTGTCTCATCGTGACCTCGCCCGTGCCGTAGACCAGAGCGTTTGCCGGCGTGGCCACCGGCATCATGAATGCGCAGCTCGACGCTAGGGCCGTCGGCACCGCCAGCAGAAGGGGTGGCTGGCCGATGGCCACCGCCAGCGTCGCCACCACGGGCAACAGCGCAGCCGCCGTGGCGGTATTGCTCGTCAGCTCCGTCATGAACACGATGATGGTCACCACCACCAGGACGATCGCGACAGCGGGCCAGGCGCCGACGCCCGTCATCGCTGCGCCGATCCACGCCGCGAGACCGGAGCCCTGAATCGCGGAGGCCAGCGACAGGCCACCGCCGAACAAGATCAGCACGCCCCACGGCAGCGCCTGCGCAGCCGCCCAGTCGAGCGGCCGCCGCTCGGGCGGCCACCAGACCGACACGACGAAAAGGACCAGCCCGGCACACATGGCGACCCCGGCGTCCGACAAGCCGGGCACGACCGTGGCCAGCAACGGCCGGGTCACCCAAGTGGCGGCGGTCAGCGCCGTGACGACACCGACGGTCCACTCGGCCCGCGATGGGCGGCCGAGCGCACGCAGCATCGCCGACACGGCTGCGGCACCTCCGGCCAGCGGCGCCGCGTGCACCGGGTACACGACGCGCGTCAGCACCAGCCACGTCGCCGGCAAGGCAACGACCAGCAGTGGTAATACCGCCAGCATCCAGTCCCGGAACGTGACCTCCACGCCGTAGACCTCGGACATAAAGCCCGCCAGCAGCGCGTTAGGGGGCGTGCCGATCAAGGTCCCCAAGCCACCGAGGCTCGCCGCGTAGGCGACGCCCAACAGTAGGGCCACGGGCAGGTTCGGGTCGGCACTGCTCGAGACGGCCCCCTGCTCACGCGCCAGCGTCAGCACCGACAGCGCGATGGGCATCATCATCGCGGCCGTCGCCGTGTTACTCACCCACATGCTGAGCACGGCCGTCGCGACCATGAACGAGGCCACCAGACGCTGCGGGCTCACACCGCCGAGGTGCACGATTGTCAACGCGATCCGCAGGTGCAGTCGGCTGCGCTGGAGCGCGGCCGCCAGCAGGAACCCGCCCAAGAATAGGAAGATGACCGGGTCGGCGTAGGGCGCCGCGGCACCGCCGATCGGAACGATGCCGGCCAGCGGGAACGCCACCAGCGGGACGAGCGCGGTCGCGGGAATGGGGACAGCCTCGGTAACCCACCACGCGGCCATCAGCATCGCCACGCCAGCCGTGCGCCACGCCTCGTCCGACATGCCACCTGGGGCGGGCACAGCGAGTGTGAGGACCAGCAGCACCGCCCCGACAGCGAGGCCTGTCGTTGCCCGGCTCATCGCGCCTCAGTCACCATAGCTGCACGGAGTCGAACGACTACATGCGGCCCCCTGCCAAGAATTTAGGACGGACGTCTGTTTCGCAGGGCGCGGATGACGCGGTTTGCGAGAGGTCACAGTGCAGAGCCGCACGCGGAAGAAAAGCCGGTCCAAGCGTCACGTCCGAATTGTCGGGCTGGCTGTCCACGCCGCCACCACTTCGACTGCCTTCCCCAAGCCCAACACAGCCCAGACGTCGGCAGGACGAAAGACACCAACCAGCGAGCTACAGCGCCCAACCATGCGGGGTCGACCCGTGCAGCCATCGCAGTATAGCGATGTTGCCGCTATGGTGTGTGTGAAGAAGGGGAAATTGGTCGGGATGACTGGATTCGAACCAGCGACCCCCTGACCCCCAGTCAGGTGCGCTACCAGACTGCGCCACATCCCGAGCCAGAGCACCCGTCGATAGCGCGGCACCTCAATCGCGCACGCTAGCGGCATGGCGGTTTGCCGCCCGTCGCGGCCGCTTGGCAGCAGCTCCCGAGCGCGTCGCAGGCACCTTCTTTGCCGGACGCCGCGGCGGCTTTCGTGCCGGAGCCGTGTCACGCCGCTGGGACGGCAGCTCAAGCGGCTGCTCGCCTGGCGGCGCCGAGAGCATCGTCAGGATCGCCTGGAGACCATCGCGTACCTCGGCAACCCACGACCGTGCATCGGCTCCCAGAGCCTCGAAGACCTCGGCGGAGACGACAGCTGTCATGTCGCCCGCGCCTTCGAGCCGACGCCGGGCACCTGATACAGTCAGACCCTCACCGAAGACCAGCTCCCGGATCCGCCGGACCTGCTCCACATCGGCCTGCCGGTAGAGTCGCCCGCCCTCGGCCGTGCTGTTCACCCCGATTCCGGGGAATTCCTTCTCCCAGGAGCGCAGCACGTAGGGCTGGACCTCGGCCAGCCGGCAGACGTCCGCAGCCTGCAGAAGTTTGGGCGGCATCATGAGGGGGAGTATATCAGGCCCGCTTTTTTGTAGAATGTATCACCTTGCTTTCCGGTGCTGGAGGACGAATGAGTTTCAAGACAACGCCGATCTTTCGTGGACCGGTGGTACTGGCCGTAGCACTCGGCGCGGTTGTTGCTGGCCATCTCGTCACGGCGCAGGTCGCGCGCGTGGACGGGTACGAGGCGATCCTTGCCAACGTCGAGGGCCTCGAGGGCACCCCGGTCCGTATCGATCTGGTGCGCTGGTCCAGCGACGACGATCGCGACGACGTGATTGCCGCGCTGACCGGGTACACCGACAACCTTGCGGCGCTCGACGAGTGGATCGCGGCGCGCGAGGCAGAAGAAGTCGCGGCGGCCGCAGAGGCAGCGGCCAACCCGCCGGCCGAGGAGGCTGAGGGCCGTGGAGGGCGCGGTGGCCGTGGCGGCGGGCGCGGCGGCGGTGACGCTGACGAGCCAGAGCCCGAGCCCCGGCCCGATCCGCTCGGCGAGCTCCGCCGCGACTTCAACAACCTCGACACGGCTGGTGTCCTGTGGGCCGACAGCTCCTCCGGCTACCTGATCAAGTTCGCGTACAACGAGGCACTGCCCGATGGCGGTGAGCGCGTCCTGCTAGTCACCAGCACTGAGCTCGGCGATCATCGGTTCCGAGGCTGGCCGACGGCCGAGGGACCGGAGGCGTATCCGTACTCGGTCATCGAAATCCGGATTCCGGCCGATGGGCTGGGAGTCGGCAAGACGTCGCTCTCGACGGCCGTCGTGCTGAACGCCGAGGCCAACACGATCGCCCTCGACAGCTGGGACGCCGCGCCCGTGCACTTCGACGGAGTCGCGTTGACCGACAACTAGGCCCGGCCCTGCGTGCTCACCGGTTGTGCGGACGGCGGCTCTCCTTCCGCCGTACGCGCAGCCGGATAGGCGATCCCACGAAGCCGAACGCCTCCCGGATGCGATTCACGAGGAACCGCTCGTACGAAAAATGGAACTCGGTGGCGACGTTGGTGAAGCAGACGACAGTCGGCGGCGCCACGCCTGTCTGCGCCGCGTAGAGAATCCGCACGCGGCGCTTGCCAGTCGAGGGCGGCGGATGGACCGTCGTGACGGCTTCCACGAACGCATTCAGCTCGGGTGTTTTCACCCGCTTGCGGCGTGCCGCGCCCACACGGTCGATGGCCTCGAGCAGTTTGGGAACCCGTTCACCGGTGGCTGCCGATACGTGCAACACCGGCGCGTAGTCGAGGAACTTCAGACGCTGCCGCAGGTTCTCGTCAAAGGTAGCGGCCGAGGGGGCGTCCTCGCCCTTCATCAGGTCCCACTTGTTCGCGACCACGATGATGCCCCGGCCAGCGCGGTCCGCCTCGCCGGCGATGGCAGCATCCTGGTCGGTGGTTCCACTGGTCGCGTCGAGCACGAGCGCCACGATGTCGGCCCTCTCGATGGCGCGCCGGGCCAACATAACGCTGACCGACTCGACCTGCCCGCCGCGCGCCACGCGCCCGGGACGCCGGATACCTGCGGTGTCGACGATCCGGAAGTTCCGCCGGTGCCAAGTCAGCACGGTGTCGACTGCGTCGCGTGTCGTGCCGGGCAAATCGCTGACGATCATGCGCTCCTCACGCAGAAGACGGTTCACTAGCAACGACTTGCCTGCGTTGGGCCGCCCGACGATGGCCACAGCCACCTCTGACGGCGAGGCTGCTGGTTCCTTCGCCCCCCGCCCGCGGCCCTTCCCACGCCGGGCTCTGGGCAGGGCCGTGACCACCGCGTCGAGCAACTCGCCCACGCCCATCCCGTGTTCGGCCGAGACCTCCAGCACTGGATCGAAGCCGAGCCGGTAGCACTCCATCGCTCCGTCCTTCGCCCGGCGGTCGTCGCACTTGTTGATCACTAGCAGTGCCGATCCGCCAGCCTGGCGCACGGCGGCCGCCACCGCCTCGTCAGCGGGCACTAGCCCCTCGCGGCCGTCGACAATGAATACCAGCAGATCGGCCTCAGCCACAGCCCGCCGGCCGCGCTCCAGCACCAACTGGTGGAGCGGGTCCTTGCTGGCCCCGAACATCCCGCCGGTGTCGACGAGGCGGAACATGCTGCCTCTCCACTCGACTTCCTGCTCTAGAACGTCACGGGTCGTGCCCGGGACATCGGTCACGATGGCCCGGCGGGAATCGCTCAAACGATTAAAAAGAGTGGACTTTCCCACGTTCGGGCGTCCAACCAGCACCACGGAGCGGAGTCGTCGGGCCATCGGGAGATGCCAGTGTAAGTCACTGCGTTGATTGTGGTTGCCGGAAACATCGACAATCCCTGGCCGGTCAGCTGGTGCCCCCAGGAAGCTGGGTTGCGTCTTAAGTCATTCTTTTTTATAGTGCTTACGTCTTTTCGACGCGGAGGAATCGATGATCAAGGTCGAGATCGTCAATGAGGTCTCGCGGGTCGCCGAGATTACCAAGGTTAAGGCGGAGGCGGCGGTCGACGCGGTCTTCGGCGCGATGCGCCTGTCGATGCAGCGAGGCGACCGGATCGAGCTTCGCGGGTTCGGCGTCTTCCAGGTCAAGCCCCGGAAGCGCGGGATCGGGCGTAACCCCCGCACTGGCAAGGAGGTACGGATTCCTCCCGGCCGCACCATCCGGTTCAAGCCCGGCAAAGACCTCCAGAACATCGGATAGCCCATCCGGATGGGCACCTCTTCTCCACTGGACCTCCGCAAGATTGTTGTCGCTCCTCCGGCCCCGTCCGACCGGCCTTGGGCGATGCCTGCCCACCGGCGGCGACCCAAGCTGCGCTATCTGGTCCTCTTCCTCCTGACAGCCGCCACGACTACCTGGGCGGGCAGCCAGCACTATGCGAACTTTCTGAGCGAGCTCGGTGTCCAGGAGGTGGACCTGACCCCAGCCGAGGCCTGGCTCGGCGGGTTCTGGTACAGCGGCTCGATCCTGGCAATCCTCGGCGCGCACGAGTTCGGTCATTACTTTGCCTGCCGGTACTACCGCGTCGACACGACCCTGCCCTTCTTCATCCCCTTCCCCTTGGTGCTAACCGGGACGCTGGGTGCCGTAATCCGGATCCGGTCGGCCATTCCGGGCAAGCGTGAGCTCTTCGACATCGGCATCGCCGGCCCCATTGCCGGCTTCGTCGTGGTGGTCCCCGTGCTCCTGGTCGGCATGATGCTATCCAACATCGTGGCGATTCCACAGGACTTCCAAGGCCTCGAGTTCGGCGAGCCCTTGCTGTTCAGCGCGGCAGCGTGGCTCGTGGTCGGCACGCCTCTTGACGGCTGGTCAATCAACATGCACCCGATGGTATTCGCGGCTTGGTTCGGGATGCTGGCCACTGCGCTCAACCTGTTTCCAATCGGCCAGCTCGACGGCGGGCACATCTCGTACGCGGTACTCGGGCGACGGAGCACATTCGTCACGCTCGGCACCTTCGCATGCCTAGTCGGTCTCACCTTCTTCTCGCTGTCGTGGCTGGTCTGGACCGTACTGGCCGGCGCCAGTATTCTCGCACTCGGCCCCCGGCACCCACGCACGGCCGACGAGCACGTGCCGCTCGACCCGGTGCGGATGCGGTTGGCACTGTTTGCCGCAGTGATGTTTGTCCTTTGTTTCACCCCGGCCCCGATCGAGCTCCTCGACCTCGTGGAGTAGGCACGGTCGTGCGACTCCTCCCCAGAACCTCCTCTAGGCGCGGACATCATCAGCTAGAGAACGTTTAGCGGATCGACATCGACCGTGACCTTGCGCCGGAGTCTGGGCCGCTTGGCCAAAGCCCCACGCAGCGCCTCCCGCATGACTCTCCGGCGTGTCCCCTTCAGGAAGAGCTGCACCCGGTGCTCGCCCCGTAGACGGGTCAGTGGCGCCGGTGCCGGCCCGAGCACCGTCACGCCCGCGTGCCTCGCAAGCGCCCCGACCAAGCCACGAGCCATCTGCGTGGCCTCGTCGAAGCTGCGCCCGCGCACCACCACGTTGACCAGCGAAACGAGTGGCGGATACCGCATGTTGCGGCGAAACGCGATCTCCCGCTCGAAGAACGCCCGGTAGTCCTGCGCACAGGCCAGCCTCACGCTGTAGTGGTCTGGAAACAGCGTCTGGATCACGGCCTCTCCCGCGCGCTCGCCGCGGCCGGCCCGGCCGGCCACCTGAGTCAGTAGCTGGAACGTCCGCTCGCTAGCGCGGAAATCCGCCAGTCCCAGGCCGACGTCGGCCGAAATCACACCCACCAGCGTCACCCGTGGAAAGTCGTGGCCCTTCGCGATCATCTGCGTCCCGACCAGCAGATCGAGATCCCTTGCCGCGAAGCGCGACAGGATGGTGGTCAGGCTTCCTTGGCGACGCACGGCGTCGCGGTCGACCCGCGCGATGCGGGCCTCGGGAAAACGCTCTGCGAGGTCGCGCTCGACGCGCTCGGTACCGAATCCGGTTTGCTCGAGGTACGGAGCCGCGCACATGCGGCACTCGGAGGGCACCGCGACGATGTAGTTGCAGTAGTGGCACTGGCCGCGCCACCGGCCCCTAGTCCCGTGCACCGTCAGGGAGACGCTGCAATTGGGACAATCGAACGTGTCTCCGCACTGCCGGCAAAAGACCGCCGTCGCGTAACCTCGCCGGTTGAGCAGCACCAGGACCTGCTCCCGCCGTGCCAGCCGGTCCTCGATGGCTGCGGCGAGCGGCCGGCTGATCACGACGTTCGGCCCAAGGGCCGCGTACTCCTCCCGCATGTTGACCAACCGGGCGTCGGCCAAGGCCCGGTCATGCACGCGGCGGTGCAGAGACACTCGGACGTACTTTCCCGTCTCGGCATGCTGAAATGTCTCCATCGACGGGGTGGCTGAGCCGAGAATCACCAGCGCCCCGTCGCGACTGCCGCGCATGACAGCGACGTCGCGACCGTGATATCGCGGCGTTTCCTCCTGTTTGTACGAGCTGTCGTGCTCCTCGTCGACGATGATTAGTCCCACGTGCTCGGCCGGTGCGAAGACTGCCGAGCGCGTGCCGACGACCACGTCCACTAAGCCCTCCCGGATCCGCCGCCACTGGTCGTGCCGCTCGCCGGCCGACAACCCGCTGTGCTGAATCGCAACCCGGTCGCCGAAGGTGCCCCGGAAGCGCGCAGCCACCGCGGGTGTCAGCGCGATCTCCGGCACTAGGACGATCACGCGCCGCCCTGCCCGGCACACACGCTCGGCCACTCGCAGGTAGATCTCGGACTTGCCGCTTCCGGTGACCCCATGGAGCAGCGCCACGCCGAAGCGCCCGACATCGGCCATCGTCCCGAGACGTCCGACCGCCGCGGACTGCTCCGCGGTCAGGATGCGGGCGGGATTCGGCGCCACGGCGGTCAACCCGGATCGCACGAACGGATCGCGGTCGTCCCGCTCCTCACGAAACGCCACGCAACCGCGTGCGGCAAGGCGAGCCAGCACGTCGGCCCCGATGCCCCGGTCCCGCAGCGTCGCGACGGGCAGGCCCGCCGGCGCCCCGGCCAGTTCCTCCAGCGTCTCCCGCTGCCTCGGGCCCAGACCCGAGGGCGCCCCGGCCTGACCCTGCGCCGTCGCGAACGCGACACGCCGCATTCGGAATCCCCGGCCCGCGCGCCCCGAGGGCGGCGACGCCATGGCGATCGCGTCGCCGATCCCGGCTTGGTAGTACTCGGCCACCCATCGACACAGGCTCACGATGGAGGTGGGCAGCAGTGGGGTCTCGTCGAGGACAGCCTCGATCTCGCGAAGCTCTACACCGGGATCCACCCGAACGCCAGTCTCCACCACACACCCGGTGACAACGCGGCTACCGACGGGCACGCGCACGCGGCCGCCGACCACCGGTGGTGGCAAACCATTGGGCACAGCGTAGGTCAGGCTGTCGAGGAAGGGTACGGGAACAGCAACAGCAACGGCGGACACGAACTGAAGCAGCCTCGGCCAGGCTATCCGGTGTGGGCGCCAGCCTCGGTCAAGATGTCGCGCACACGCTTCATGTCCTCCCATACATCGCGCTTGGCCGAGGGGTTCCGCAGCAGGTACGCCGGATGGTAGGTGGGCATCAGCACGGCGGTGCGATATCGGGACTCGCGCCCGCGGAGCCGGCTGATGGGCTCAGATGTCCGCAGCAACGATTGCGCCGCGAACTTGCCGAGCGCCACGATCACCACCGGACGAATCGAGTCGATCTGCCGGAGTAGGAACGGTTCGCACGCTCCGACCTCGTCGGGCTCAGGATTGCGGTTGCCCGGTGGCCGACACTTGATCAGGTTCGCAATGTACACTTGGTCGCGCGTGAGCCCGATTGCCTCGATGATCCTCGTCAGCAGCTGGCCGGCGCGGCCGACAAACGGCTCGCCCTTCGCGTCCTCGTCGGCACCTGGCGCCTCGCCCACGAACATCAGATGGGCGTCGGGACTGCCGACCCCATAGACGATCTGCCGACGTCCCAGTCCGTGCAGCTTGCACCGCGTGCAGTCGCCGAGGTCAGCGCGGATGGTGGCCAGCGTTTCGCCGGCCGGCATCTTCGCCGCCCACCCAGATCCGGCGGTCTCGACCGCTTCGGCCCACTTGAGGTCGGTACCCGGCAGCCCGGGGTCCCCGCGCAGCGCCCACTCGGGCTCCCGACGCATGCCGTCGATGCCCAACTCGCCGAAGAACTCCAAGTGCGCCGCCAAGGCATCGTCGTGGGCTCGAGGCATCGCGTCAGGTCCTGCTGGCCGCGGTCCCGGCTCCGAGCTGGCGCTCCACGCGGTCCAGCACGATCGCTGCGATCCCCGCCTTACGCTGCAGTGGAACCTCCTGCTCACTCGTCGCGTCGATGATCGTCACCGCGTTGGTCTCAGCCTCGAAGCCCCGATCCTCCGAGCCCACCTTGTTGGCGACAATCAGGTCGGCGTGCTTCCGCTCCCGCTTGGCCCGCGCCCGCGCCACGACGTCGCTTGTCTCGGCCGCGAAGCCCACCAGCAGCGGCGCGCCGCCCCCCGGCTGACTCTCCAACCCACCCAGCTCGGCGAGGATGTCGGGCGTGCGCTCAAGCGTCAGCGTCACGGCCCCATCGGTTTTCGCCATCTTCTCCGCGTGCGGCTTCGCAGGCCGGTAGTCGGCCACCGCCGCGGCCATGATCACGACCTCGACGCCGCCGGCCTCGGCAAGCACCGCCGTACGCATCTGCTCGGCCGTCCGCACGCGGACGAGCCGGTCCACCGGGGGCGGTGTCACCGCGGAGGGCCCAGCCACCAGCGTTACCCGTGCGCCGCGCCGAGCCGCCTCGGCGGCCAGTGCAAAGCCCATCCGGCCACTGGACCGGTTGCCTAGGAAGCGAACCGGGTCCAGATCCTCGTAGGTGGGCCCGGCGGTCACCAGGATGTGCCGTCCGTGCAGGACAGAGCGCGGCGGCGCGAGCGTCATCTGCACCGCCTCCACAATCTCGTCCGGCTCTGCCAACCGTCCCTTGCCGATCCAGCCACACGCCAGATAGCCCTCCCCCGGCTCGACAAACGCCACCCCGCGCGCCGCCAGCGTGTCGAGGCTCAGACGCACGGCCGGGTGCGCCAGCATGTTGGTGTTCATCGCTGGCGCTAGCAGCACGGGTGCCCGCGTGGCTAGGTAGAGGGTGGACAGAAAGTCGTCGGCGAGCCCAGCCGCGAACTTGCCGACGGCGTTGGCAGTGCATGGGGCAACCAGCAGCAGGTCGATTTGGTCGGCTAGTGCCACATGCTCGACATCCGCGTTGACCCCGGGAGTCCACTGCGAGGTGATGACCGGCCGCCGCGTAATGGCCTCGAAGGTCAGGGGGCCCACGAAGCGGGCCGCAGCCTCAGTCATCACGGCCACCACATCGTGGCCGCGCTGCTGGAGCCCCCGGCACACTTCGACCGCCTTGTACACGCCGATACCCCCGGTCACCCCCAGTGCGATCAATGCCATCGCCCTGTGCGCCCTCAGTCGCCCCGCCGGAAGGTTTCGATGATGTCCACTGCGGTCTCGCGCATCTGCATCAACCGTGCCCGCTCGGCCAGCACGATGGCGCGAAGCCGATCGACCGCCAAGTCAACCTCGTCGTTGACCACGACGTACTGGTAGTTGGAGAACTCCCCGACCTCGCTGCACGCTACGCGCAGCCGCATGCGGACTTGCTCCTGGGTATCTTTGCTGCGTCCGCGGAGCCGCGACTCGAGGATCGCCGCCGACGGTGGCAGCACAAAGATCCCCACCGTGTCGCGGCCGAACCCACGGATCTGCCGTGCCCCCTGCACGTCGATCACGAGGACCAAGTCCTCGCCGCCTGCCAGCGCCACCTCGGTGTCGTCGGAACTCGTCCCGTAGTAGTTGCCGAACACATCGGCCCACTCCAAGAACTCGCCAGCCTCGATCATGCGCTCGAAACACGCCCGACTGATGAAATTATAGTCAACGCCGTCGGCCTCGCCCGTGCGCGCCGGCCGGGACGTGTACGAGCGCGACCTCCGCAGCCCAGCCACCCGCTCGATCAGCTGCTCCACCAGCGTCGTCTTCCCAGCGCCCGACGGCGCCGAGACGATGAAGAGGATGCCGCGACGGTCACTCGACATTCTGCACTTGCTCCCGCATGCGCTCAAGCTCGTCCTTGACGTCGATCACCAGATCCGGCACCCGCTCGCCGCCCGCCTTCGACCCGATCGTGTTGATCTCCCGATTCATCTCCTGCAGCAGAAAGTCGAGCTTCCGCCCGCACGGCTCCACGCCGTCCACTAGGCTCCGCCAGTGCGCTAGGTGCGCCCGAAATCGCGTGAGCTCCTCCGCAATGTCGGCGCGTCCCGCCACGCGCACGACCTCCTGCGCCACCGTAGCCGCGTCGGTCTGCGCGTCGAGCCCGAGTTCTGCGATGCGCTGGTGTAGCCGCGTGACGATTCCCTCACGCCCCTCCTCGGCGGCGCGAGCCACGCCCTCGATCGCCTCGGTCAACCGTTCGACGCGCACCGCTAGGTCCGCCGCCAAGTACTTGCCCTCCTGCACGCGCATCTCGTCGAGCTCATCGACCGCCCGCGTGACCGCCGCGACGACCGCCGCATCCAGCCGCGCCTCGGCATCCTCACCCTCGGCCTCCTCGCGCACGGTGATAGCGTGCGGCCAGCGCAGCAGGTCGCCTGGGGTCAGCGGACCCGAAATTAGACCCTTGGCGCGCGCGCCGTCGAGCGCCTCGTGCAATGCCTCGACAAACGCCTCGTTCATCTCCACCACGGACCGCTCGCCCTGACGTCGCTGCACCGAGACGGTGACCTCCACGCGCCCGCGCCTGACCCGAGTCTGCAGCACTCGGCGGACCTCGCCCTCGAGCCGCGCCAGCACGGACGGTAGGCGCAGCTGAGCGTCAAGAAAGCGATGATTGATCGCCTTCACCGTGACTCCGATTGCCGCGCCTTCGACCTCGACGGTCAAAGATTCAAACCCCGTCATCGATCGAATCATGACTCCCGCACCACCTCCGTCGCCGATGGCTCCTCCCGAAGCTGCATCTCGTAGAGCCTCGAGTACGCGCCTCGGCGCACCAGCAACTCGTCGTGTGTCCCGATCTCGGCGACCCGGCCCTGATCGAGCACGAGGATCGCATCGGCGCGCCGGATGGTCGACAGTCGATGAGCCACCACCACTGACGTCCGGTTCTGCATCAGGGTCACCAGCGCGTCCTGCACCACTCGCTCCGATTCGGTATCGAGGGCCGAGGTCGCCTCGTCCAGAATCAGGATGGGCGAGTCGCGCAGCAGGGCGCGTGCGATCGCGATCCGCTGTCGCTGGCCACCGGAGAGCCGCTGCCCGCGCTCGCCGATCATCGTGTCGTAGCCGCGGCCGAGCGGCACGATGAACTCGTCGGCGTGCGCCGCGCGCGCGGCCGCCTCGATCTGCCCGCGGGTGGCGCCGGGGCGCCCGAACGCGATGTTCGCCGCCACCGTGTCGTCGAACAGAACGGTCTCCTGGGTCACGATACCCACCTGCGCACGCAGCGACGCCAGCGTGACGTCCCGCACGTCACGGCCGTCGATGCGCAGTGCCCCGCCCGTAACGTCGTAGAACCGCGGCAGCAGGTTCACCAAAGTTGTCTTGCCGCTTCCGCTGCGGCCCACGATCGCCAGCGTTTGGCCCGCCCGCACCGTGCAGCTCACATCGTTGAGGGCCGCCGTGCCGCTTCCGCCGTAAGTAAACGACATGCGGTCGAACTCGATTCTGTCGTGAAACGGCGGCAGCGGCTGCGCGCCCGGTCGTTCCCGCACCTCGCTGTCGGTGTCGAGAATCTCGAAGATGCGCTCGGATGCCGCAGCCGCCTGCTGCAGGTCCGCGTTCACGCGGCTTAGCCGCTTGGCGGGGCCGTACATCATGAACAGGGCGGCGACGAACGAAGTGAACGCCCCGGTCGTCATCCGGCCAGCGAGGATCTCCTGTGATCCGTACCACAGGGCCGCGACGAAGGCCGCGCCACCGATCAGCTCCACCGCCGGAGGCAACGCCGTAAGCACGCCAGTCACCTTCATGCTCATCCGGTAAAACGCCTCTGAGGCGGCGGCGAACTTGGCGGACTCGCGCGCCTCGGCCCGGAAGGCCTTCACTACGCGGTGGCCCGCGAGCGCCTCAGCGCTCACGTGGGAGATGTGCTCGAGCGCCTCTTGGCTGTGCCGGGTAGTCCGGCGCACCCGCTGTCCCAGCCGCGCCAGCGGGTAGACGATGAGCGGCGCACCGGTCAGGCACACGAGCGCCAGACCGGAGTCGTGATAGAAGAGCAGCGCGGCGAAGCCGACCAGTGCCAGCGACTCGCGTGCTAAGTCCCCCAAGGTCTCCGACACCGCCCGCTGAACCTGAGTGACGTCACTGACGATGCGTGACATCAGCCGCCCCGACGTCCGCTCGGAGAAGAACGCGGCCGACTGGCCGAGGATGTGGTCGAAGAGCCGGTTCCGGACGTCGCGGACCACCCGCTGTCCGACGTCCGCCATGAGGTAGCCCGAAGCGTAGGCGCCCGCGCCCTTGGCGAAGAAGAGCCCGAGGATCGCCGCGCCCACCAGCGTCAGGTTCTGCCGGTTTGGCAGCACCTCGTCGAAGATCGGTTGGATCAGAAATGCCAAGCCCGCCGAGGCCGCCCCGTACACCACCATCGCGATCAGCGCGCTGGCGAGGCGCGCCCGATGAGGGCGCGCGTACCCGAGCAGTCGAAAAAACGGTGTCACACGCAGTCCCGGCGTGCCGGGAGCCGTCGGGCTCTGGCGACCATCACCTTGTACCAGGTTTCTCGCGTCCGTGAGGCCATCTACCGGGCTCCGTTCGGGCCGTAGCCGCCAGGGTGTGCCTGGCGCCACCGCCAAGCGTCGGCCACGATTGTGTCGAGATCCGACCGGCGCGGCCGCCACCCGAGCATCTCCCTGGCCTTCTGGGCGCTGGCGAACAGCGCCACTGGGTCCCCCGCCCGGCGGCGGGCGACCCGGTGGGGCACGGGCCGCCCCGCCACCCGCTCCACCGCCTGGATCACCTCGCGCACCGAGGACGGGGCTTCAGTACCCAAATTGAGGGTGGCAGACGCTGCGCCGGCGGCCAGCCACTGCAGTGCCAGCACGTGGGCGTCGGCGAGGTCGCTCACATGCACGTAGTCGCGCAGGCAGGTGCCGTCTGGCGTCGGGTAGTCGTCGCCGAACACGTCGAGCGGTTCGCCGCCGTCCAAGGCGGCAAACGCACGCGGAATCAGGTGAATCTCCGGGTCGTGGTCCTCTCCCAGTTCGCCGTCCGGCTCGGCCCCTGCGGCGTTGAAGTACCGCAGCGCTACAAACCGCATGCCGTGCGCCCGCTCAAGATGCGGGAGCGCCTCCTCGATCGTGAGCTTCGTCTGGCCGTACGCGTTGATCGGCCGGGTGGGATGAGCCTCGTCGAGCGGCGTCTCCTTCGGCTCGCCGTAAACGGCGCAGCTCGACGCGAAGACGAACAGGCGGCACTCCTCGGCCGCCATCGCCGCCAGCGTGGCCAGCGTGCCGGTGACGTTGACGTCGTAGAAGGCAAGCGGTTCACGGACCGAGGCTGGCAAATCGAGCCGACCCGCAAAATGCATGACTGCACCGGCACCGCTCTCGCGGATCGCGTGCTGCACGGCGGCCCCGTCCCGAACGTCTCCGACGATCAGGCGCACTCCCGGGACCGCCGCCGCGTGGCCGGCCGAGAGGTCATCGTAGACCACGACCTCGTGACCCGCCTGCGTCAGGGCCTTCACGGCGTGACTCCCGATATAGCCGGCGCCGCCTGTCACTAAGACGGTGGGGCGGGATTCAGGGGCGGCCAAAGGAGTAGTAGGTGAAGCCGTGTTCGTGCATCAGGTCCGGCGAGAAGACATTCCGCCCGTCGAAAATCACCGTCATCCGCATCAGGTCGTGCATCCGTTCGAAGTCCGGCAGCCGGAACTCGTTCCACTCAGTCAACACGAGCAAGCAGTCAGCTTTATCGAGCGCCTCGTACGGGGTCTTGGCGTACGCGATTCGGCCCCCGAAGATCCGCCGAGCCGTGGCCATCGCCTCGGGATCGAAGGCCTGTACCTTCGCCCCGGACGCAAGCAGTCCGTCGATGATCGGAATGGCCGGCGCCTCACGCATATCATCGGTCCGCGGCTTGAAGGCCAGCCCCCACACCGCCACGCGCCGCCCGCGCAACGACGGAAAGTGCGCGTGCACCTTGCCAAGCAGCCGTCGCGGCTGCGCGGTGTTGACCTGGTCGACGGCCTCAAGCAGGTGGAAGCGGTACTTCCGCTCGGCCGCGGAATGGACCAATGCCTTGACGTCTTTCGGGAAGCAGCTACCCCCGAATCCGATCCCGGGGAACAGGAACGACCGGCCGATCCGCCGGTCGGCACCGAGCGCCTTCCGCACCTGATCGACGTTGCCACCCACCAACTCGCATACGTTCGCGATCTCGTTCATGAACGAGATGCGCGTCGCCAGCATCCCGTTGGCCGCATACTTCGCCAACTCGGCGCTGACACAGTCCATCACCATCACCGGCGCGCCGGTTCGCGTGAACGGCTCGTAGAGAGCCAGCATGTCCCTGGTCGCACGCTCGTTCTCGACGCCGATCACCACGCGGTCGGGCTTCGCGAAGTCCTCCACTGCAGCGCCCTGCTTGAGGAACTCGGGATTGCTCACCACGCTGAAGTCGCACCGGGTCTCGGCCGCGATTACCTCTCGTACGCGTGTGCTGGTCCCGACGGGTACTGTGCTTTTTGCGACCACGATGGTGTACCCACGCATCGCCCGGCCGATCTCCCGCGCCACGGTCAGCACCTGTGAGAGGTCGACGGACCCATCCTCGTCCTCAGGCGTGCCTACCGCGATGAACACGAACCGCGCGTCACGCACCGCCCGTGGAAGTGCTCGGGTGAAGGACAGCCGGCCCTCGCGCTGGTTGCGCACCACAAGCTCCTCAAGACCTGGCTCGGACAGTGGTATCTTCCCCCGCTGCAACGAGCGGATCTTGGCGGCGTCACGATCGACGCACACGACGTCATTGCCCGTGTCGGCGAAGCACGCCCCCACTACCAATCCGACGTAACCCGTCCCGACGACCGCGATCCGCATCCGACTCCCGTACGCGCGGCGCGTCCGGTGTGTCCCGCCGTGCGGGAACGACCGCCTCACCGCATTCCTGTCACCGTGCTGACTGCCGGGACGTGTGACCGCGTGTGCGCCCCGAATCTGGCTCACCGCTATGGTAGCCTCAAACTGTGCGCATTTTGGTCGACTACCGGCCGGCCCTGCGGGCCCGCACCGGCGTCGGCGAGTACATCCATCAGATCACGCGCGCCTACACCACCGCCTACGACGACGAAGTCACGCTCTTCAGCAGCTCCTGGCGCGACCGTCTCACCCCGGGTGTGGGCCATGAGCTCGGCACCGCGACCGTCGACCGTCGCCTGCCAGTGGGCGTTCTGAACCTGCTTTGGCACCGCGCGGGATGGCCGCCCGTCGAGGCCCTAGCTGGCCGCTTCGACGTCGTGCACGCCGCGCATCCCCTGCTGATTCCCGCGCGGCACGCGGCACAGGTGGTCACAATTCACGACCTCTTTTTCCTGACCGACCCCGCCGCCGGCCCACGCGAGGCGGCGCGCGATTATGCCTTACTGGCCGGCCCCCATGCACGCCGCGCCGACGCGGTGGTCACGTCGACCGAGCACGGTCGCACCCTCGTCGTCGACCGTCTCGGCGTGCCTACCGCGCATGTGCACGTGTGCCCACCCAGCGCGCCAATGTGGCGCACGCTCGGTCGGGCACCGCATCGTCCCACCGACGGCTGCATCCTCTTCTTCGGCACTCTTGAGCGGCGCAAGAACGTAGGCGCACTGCTCGACGCTTACGCCGTGCTGGTTCGGCGCCGCCCTGACGTCCCACGACTGGTGCTGGCTGGCAACACCACGCCAGACGCCACCGCTTGGCTCGCCCGGCTCCAGGACGATCCGCTACGCGGCCGTGCCGAGCACGTCGGGTACGTTGAGGATCGGGAGCGCGCCTACGCCGCGGCGCGTGTGGTGGTGCTGCCCTCGCTCGACGAGGGGTTCGGCCTGCCCGCGCTAGAGGCCATGTCGGCGGGTGTACCGCTGATTGCCGCAAGTCGTGGCGCGCTGCCGGAAGTGGTGGGTGACGGCGGCTGCCTGGTCGACCCCGGGGACGTCGACACCCTGTCGGGTGTTCTCGAGCGCGCCGTCACCGACGACGGCTGGGCTGACCAACTCGCGCGCGCAGGCCTAGAGCGGGCAAAGGCCTTCACCGGGCCAGCGACCGCGGCGGCACTGCATGGCGCGTATGCCGATGCCCTACACCGCTACCGGCGCCGGACAGCGTTTGCGATCGCCGGCAACGGACGCGCGTGATGCGGATCGCCATCGATGCACGCGAGCTGTGCGGCCAGCCGACTGGTGTCGGCCGGTATCTCGGTGCCGTGCTTGAGGCCTGGACCACGCTGCCAGAGGCGCGGGTGCACCAGTACGTGCTCTGCGCCCACGAGCTCCCGCCCGACGCCGACCGCTCGCCGCTACGCGTTGAGACGCACGTGGCCGCTGGCCGCGGTGGCACCCTCTGGGAACAGATTCAGCTGCCCCGCCTCGTGCGGGCGGCCGCCGCCGACGTGCTGTTCTCGCCGGCCTACACCAGTCCGCTGTGGGTGGGATCTCCCGTCGTTCTGGCAATGCACGACGTGTCGTTCGCCGTGCACCCGGAGTGGCTGCCTTGGCACCAGGGGCTGCGCCAGCGGACGATTGCGAGCCGTGCCGCCCGTCAGGCCGCCCGCGTGCTGACGCTCACCGAGTTCTCACGGGGCGAGATCCGCGAGTGGCTCGGAGTGCCCTCCCGCCGCATCACCGTCGTGCCGCCCGGCGTCACGGCTTGGCCGAGCACCACGCCGACTGGCCCGCGTACCAGTGTCTTGTACGTCGGGTCGATCTTCGAGCGCCGCCATGTGCCCGAGCTCCTTGAGGGCGTCGCCCGGCTCGCCACGCGCCGCGCCGATATCACCCTGACACTGGTCGGCCACAACCGTACGGCGTCCCAGATCGATCTCGACGGACTGTTCGCACACCTCGATCTGGACGGACGGGCCACGCATCGGGAGTGGATTGCCGATAAAGATCTCGGCGAGCTGTACGACAGTGCAGGGGCCTTCGCCTTCCTGTCCGAGTACGAGGGCTTCGGCCTCACGCCGCTCGAAGCGCTCGCTGCCGGCGTGCCGCCAGTCGTCCTCGACACCCCCGTGGCCCGCGAGGCGTACGGCCCGGCTGCCATCTACCTGCCCCGGCCGGAGCCTAGCCTGATCGCCGACGCCCTTGAGCGCGCCATTTTCGATACCGCGACGCGGGCGCGTGTCCTCAAGGCCGTACCGGCCGTGCTAGCCCGCTACAGCTGGGCCGAGTGCGCGGCCTCCGTCCTCTGCGCGCTTGAGCAGGCCGCCCGCTGACCTGACCATGCGCCTCAGCATCATAATCGTCACGTTCGACTCACGCCCCTGCATCGACAGTTGCCTAGCCTCCCTGCTGACCCGGCAGCCATCGGGTGGCGCCGAGATCGTGGTTGTCGATAACGGGTCGACCGACGGCACGGCCGCGCACGTCCGTGCCGCGTTCCCGGACGTCCGGCTCATCGAGTCGGACAACGCCGGCTTCGCCGCCGGATGCAACCGGGGAATCCGCGTGACTACCAGCGAACTGATCCTGCTCATCAACCCAGACGCCACGGTCGGGCCCGGTACCCTCGATGCCCTGATCGCCCGGCTTGACGCGCGCCCCGATGTGGCTGTTATCGGCCCCCGAATCGTCGATCCAGACGGGATCGCTGAGCTGTCGTTCGGGTCGATGCTATCGCCACTGGCCGAGTGCCGGCAGCTCCTGCTCATCCGCGGCCGGGGCCTGCCCCTCATTGCCGGCTACGTCGAGCACCTGACCCGCGCCGAGCGCGAGGTCGACTGGGTAAGCGGCGCCTGCCTTCTGGTCCGGCGCCCCGACGCGGAAGCGGCGGGCCTGCTCGACGAGCGCTACTTCCTCTACAAGGAGGACGTAGACTTCTGCGCTGCCATCCGCGCCCACGGCCGTCTGGTGCTGTTCAGCCCGATCTGCGAGGTCGTGCATCACCGCGGCCGCTCGGCAGCGGCCCGGCCCGCCACAGCGGCGGCGGCGTATCACCGAAGCCACCTAGCCTTCTACGAAAAGCACCGACCGAACTGGGCAGCGACGCTCCGGCTGTGGCAACGCCTCACAGGCCGGAGGGCGTGAGGCGCAAGGCGCGCGACACCCCACCTGCCCTGCCCACCGCGCCGCCCTCCCCTATCCCGCCCTGTATGATCGTCCTTCGATGCGAGTCGCAATCGACGCACGCAAGCTGCGTGATTTCGGCATCGGGACCTACATCCGCAGCCTAGTGCACCACCTCGCCCGCCGGGACTCGGAGACCGAGTATGTGCTCCTTTGCCGAGAGACTGACCGAGTGGCTGTCGGTGCACTGGGACCAAACTTCCGGGTCGTCATCGAGCACTCGCCAAATTACTCGGTGCGTGAACATCTGCACGTGCCGTGGGTCGTGCGACGCGAGTGCCCGGACCTCTACCACGCCCCGCACTACGTGCTGCCGGTCGGACTCGGCTGTCCGTCGGTCGTGACGATCCACGACTGCATCCATCTGCGGTTCCCGCAGTACCTGCCGGGACGAGTCGCCCATCTCTACGCTCGCACCTCGATGTGGCATGCCGCCACCCACTCCAACCACGTGATCACGGTCTCGGAGGCGTCTAAGCGAGACATCCTGCACTACTTCGACGTGCCGCCGGAGCGGATCTCGGTGATCCACAACGGAATCGACGAGCGCTTCGGTCTCGAGCCGCCGGAGGAGGCAGTGGCGCGGGTCCGCCAGCGCTACCAGCTCGACCACCAGTTCGTGCTCTATGTCGGTAACATCAAGCCCCACAAGAACCTCGTGCGGCTGATCGAGGCGTTCGCCACCGTGCGGCAGCAGTCGTTCGACGCATTGAAGCTGCTCATTATCGGCGACGAGATCTCCAAGCTGCCCGCGCTGCGGCGGGCGGTGCACAGCTACAAGCTGCACAAGCACGTGCGGTTCCTCGGGTTCCTTCCAGACGACGTGCTGGCCATCCTCTATCGGCTGGCGTCGGTATTCGTCTTTCCATCGCTCTACGAGGGGTTCGGACTCCCGCCGCTTGAGGCCATGGCCAGCGGCACGCCCGTCGTAACTTCCAACCTATCGTCGCTGACCGAGATCGCCGGCGAGGCTGCCATGCTAGTCGACCCCTACGACGTCTCCGCCATCGCCGGGGGCATCCGCCGCGTGCTCACCGACACGCGCCTAGCTGACGAGCTGCGCCGCAAGGGGCTCCTGCGGGCACGGGAGTTCTCGTGGCCGGTGGCCGTGACCCGCACACAGGCGATCTACCAGCAGTTCGCCCGAATGGAGGCGCGCTGATGCGGGTCGCACTGGTGCACGACTGGCTCACGGGCACGCGGGGAGGCGAAAAGGTGCTCCAGGCCCTCTGCGAGCACCATCCCGACGCGGACGTCTTCACGCTATTCCATGATCGCGGCTCGGTGCCTCCGGCTATCGAACGACACCGGATCCGCACGTCCTTCGTTCAACGCATCCCGTTCGCGCGCCAGCACTACCGGCACGCTCTGCCGCTGTTCCCGTTCGCCGTCGAGCAGTTCAACCTCGACAACTATGACCTGATCATCAGCTCCAGCCACTGCGCCGCCAAGAGCGTGATCCCGCCAGGCCGGGCACGGCACCTCTGTTACTGCTTCTCGCCAATGCGGTACGCCTGGGATCAGTTTCCGCTGTACTTCGGGCCCGAGCGCGTGGGGAACCTGGCCACCCGATGGTTCTACCGCGCGGTGATGGCGCGCATGGCCCGCTGGGACGCCTCGACAGCGTCGCGAGTGCACCGTTTCGTCGCCATCTCCCACTACGTTGCCGGGCGGATCCGTCGATACTATAATCGCGAGGCGACGGTGGTATTCCCACCTGTCGACACTGACTTCTATCACCCCGCCGCCGACGTTACCCCGGGGCAGCACTTCCTGATTGTGTCCGCGCTGGTGCCCTATAAGCGCATCGGCCTAGCGATGTCCGCGTGCGAGCGAATCGGTGCCGGGCTACGGATCGTCGGTGAGGGGCCAGACCGGGCCCGGCTCGAAACACTGGCCGGCCCGGGCGTTGAGTTCCTCGGACGGCTATCAGACGAGGCCGTTCGTGACGAGTATCGCCAGGCATTGGCAGTGCTGCTGCCAGGCGAAGAGGACTTCGGGCTTGTGCCCATCGAGGCGCAGGCGTGCGGTCGCCCAGTCGTGGCGTTGGGGCGCGGGGGCGCGCTCGAAACGGTGATCAACGGCGAGACCGGTGTGCTCACAAAACCCCAGTCGCTAGCTGAAGGCCTCGACCGGGCGGCGACCACCCGCTGGAATCCGGGCCGGATCCGGCAGCACGCCGAGCGCTTCTCGCGTGCACGCTACGACCGCGAGATGCGTGAACTGGTGGTCGAGACAGTGGCGGCGCCACGGGACACGCAATGGTGAGACGATCGAAGCTCCTCGTCACGCTCTACGTCGCCAGCGATGTACTGCTGGCGGCGTGGGCGTTCGTGCTCGCCTACGGCATCCGGTTCGAAAGCGGGTTGATCCCGGTCTCGCTCGGCTACCCCCCCTTTGAGCAGTACCTCAACGTGCTGCCCTTCGTCGTGGTCTCGGTGCCGCTGGCCTTCCAGATCCAGGGCGTGTACCGCCTCCGCCGCGGGCGCACACGCGTCGACGACTTCTTCTCCATCTTCATCGGCAGCGCCCTCGCGGTGGTGTTCGGTGTTCTCTCGACCCTCTATTACCAAACCTACTACGTGCAGGCCGCCGATCCCATCGGGCCGACCAACCCAGTCTCGCGTATCGTCTGGGCGCTGTTCCTCGTGCTCAACGTTGGCTTTACCTACGCGTCGCGTGAGACCGTCCGGGAACTGCTCGAGCGGCGCTGGCGGGCCGGTATCGGCCTCAAACGCGTGCTCATCGCGGGCGCCGGTGACCTCGGTCGGACCGTCGCTGACCGCCTGCTGCGCAACCGCGAACTCGGCTACCAGGTGGTGGGCTTCCTCGACGACCGCGCAGGCGGCGACCACATCGGCTACCGCGGCTTGGCCCTGCTCGGCCGGCTCGATGAGGTGGCAGAGGTCGCCAAACGCGAGCGAATCGATCATCTGTACGTGGCTCTGCCCATCGAGGAGCACGCCCAGCTCCTCGAACTGATGAGCGCAGCGAGCCGCGAGGTGCTCGACATCAAGGTGGTGCCCGACCTGCTGCAGTTTATCGCCCTGCGCGCCCGGCTCAATGACCTCGACGGGCTGCCGGTCATCAACGTGAACGACGTGCCCCTGCAGGGCTTCAACGCCTGGCTCAAGCGGTTGCTCGACGTCGTGCTCTCGGCGCTTGCCCTGCTCCTGGTCGCGATCCCGATGGCCTTCATCGCCGCGCTGGTGAAGTTGACCTCGGACGGGCCCGTCTTTTACCAGCAGGAGCGGATGGGCCTCGACGGACGAGCGTTCACTGTCTACAAGTTCCGCTCGATGCATGTCGGGGCCGAAGAAGCGACCGGGCCCGTGTGGGCCCGCGACGACGACCCGCGCACCACAACGATCGGGCGCTGGCTGCGTCGGTTCGATCTCGACGAGCTCCCGCAGTTCTGGAACGTCCTGAAGGGCGAGATGTCGATCGTAGGCCCTCGGCCCGAGCGGCCATTTTTTGTCGAACAGTTCCGGCATCGCATCCCGCAGTACATGCTGCGCCACAAGGTCAAGGCCGGCATTACCGGGTGGGCTCAGGTCAACGGTTGGCGGGGCAACACGTCTCTCGAGAAGCGGATCGAGTGTGACCTCTACTACATCGAGAATTGGTCGGTCAACCTCGACCTGAAGATCATGTGGCTCACCGTGCTCCGCGCTTTCCGCCACCGAGACGTGGCCGCATGACCGCACGACGACGCGCGGTCGTCACCGGAGCGGCTGGTTTCATCGGCTCTCACCTCTCCGAGGCCCTCATCGCCCGCGGTTACGACGTCGTGGGCGTGGACAACCTCCTGACCGGGAATCTCGCCAACGTCGAGCACCTAGACCCAGCACGCTTCGAGCTAATCCGCCACGATGTCACGCGGTATCTGGAGGTGCCCGGGCAGGTCGACGCTGTGCTCCACTGGGCAAGCCCGGCCAGTCCGATCGACTACCTAGAACTACCCATCCAGACCCTGAAGGTGGGCTCGCTCGGCACCCACAATGCGCTCGGCCTAGCCAAGGCCAAGAGGGCACGCTTCATGCTAGCTTCCACCGCAGAAGTGTACGGCGACCCGCGCGAGCACCCGCAGCGCGAATCGTACTGGGGCAACGTCAACCCGATCGGCCCGCGCGGCGTTTACGACGAGGCCAAGCGTTTCGCCGAGGCGCTGGTGCTCGCATACCACCGCTATCACGGCCTCGACACGCGCATCGTCCGCATCTTCAACACCTTCGGTCCACGCATGCGCATTCGTGATGGCCGGGTCGTGCCCGCGTTCATCACGCAAGCCCTTCGCGGCGAAGACATCACCGTGTTCGGCAACGGCCGACAGACACGCAGCTTCTGCTACATATCAGACTTGGTCGACGGCCTGCTCCGCCTGCTACGATCTGACGTCACCAAGCCAGTCAACATTGGGAACCCGCACGAGCTCACGGTCGAGGACCTGACCCACATCATCATCCGGCTCACCGGCTCGCGCAGCCGGATTGTCCACCAGCCGCGGCCGATCGATGACCCAAAGCAGCGCCAGCCCGACATCACGCGGGCACGTACGCTACTCGGGTGGGCGCCACGCGTTGAGGTCGAGGACGGCCTGTGCGAAACGATCGCGTACTTCCGAACGCAATTAGGCCTCTGAACGGGTCGAAGGTCCCTGAAGGCGGTCATCCGGAAAGGACAGGTAGGGGTCCCTGTACCTTTCTCCATGGCGCCGCGTGATGGTCTCGCGGGGTCGGGCA
>CAZHTD010000034.1:0-18378 GCA_964535675.1 uncultured Bifidobacteriaceae bacterium
GTGCGGCCTGCCCAAGAAGATGGCGCTCGAGCTGTTCAAGCCGTTCATCTACAACGAACTCGAGGAGCGGCAGCTGGTCTCGACCATCAAGCAGGCGAAGGAGATGGTGGAGCAGCAGCGGCCCGAGGTGTGGGACATCCTTGAAGAGGTGATCCGCGAGCACCCGGTGCTGCTCAACCGCGCGCCAACGCTGCACCGGCTGGGAATCCAGGCCTTCGAGCCTGTCCTCGTGGAGGGCAAGGCGATCCGGATCCACCCGCTCGTCTGCACGGCGTTCAACGCCGACTTCGATGGCGACCAGATGGCGGTGCACATCCCGCTTTCGCCCGAAGCGGAGATCGAGGCCTCGGTGCTGATGATGTCGTCGAACAATGTCCTGTCGCCGGCCAACGGTGCGCCGATCGCTGTCCCGTCGCAGGACATCGTGCTCGGTTGCTACTATCTGACCAAGGCCAAGTCGGGTGCGAAGGGCGAGGGCCGGGCGTTCGGCACAATCGACGACGTGCTGCTGGCCCTCGAGGCCGACGAGATGGAAACGCTGTCGCCGATCCGCCTGCGCCACACGGGCCCACTTCTGGACCTGACGACGGCGCGTGACGACCAGGATGTCCTCCATACGGACGTCCAAAACGTCGAGCGGAAGATCGTCAATACCACCGTCGGCCGTGTGATCCTCAACGCGCAGCTGCCTGGGGGGATGCCGTTCATCAACGGCCTACTCAAGAAGAAGGGCCTGCAGCAGCTCGTGCAGAAGTGTTACCTGGACTTCGGCCTTGAGCGAACCGTGCAGATGCTCGACGCGCTGAAGAACCTCGGCTTTACCTACGCGACGCGATCGGGTCTGTCAATCGGCATCGACGACCTTGTCATTCCTGCCAACAAGCACGAGCTGGTCGACCGGGCCCGCACGGAGGTAATCAAGGTCGAACAGCAGTACCAGGAAGGCGCTATCACCAACGGCGAGCGCTACAACAAGATCATCGCCGTCTGGTCGGAGGTCACCGAGAAGATCGCGGACGAGATGTTCGGTGAGATGGCCGAGCTGGACAGCACGGGCCGAAGCTTCAATCCAGTCTACATCATGGCCGACTCGGGCGCCAGAGGTAGTAAGCAGCAGATCCGGCAGCTCGCCGGGATGCGTGGGCTGATGGCCAAGCCGTCGGGTGAGATTATCGAGACGCCGATCACTTCGAACTTCCGCGAAGGCCTTACCGTGCTGCAGTACTTCATCTCGACGCACGGCGCGCGCAAGGGCCTAGCCGATACCGCGCTCAAGACGGCCGACTCGGGCTATCTGACCCGCCGGCTCGTCGACGTGGCGCAGGACGTGATCATCTCCGAGGCTGACTGCGGCACGCTGGACGGCATCGAGGCGCGATCGATCGTCGAGAGCGGCGAGATCATCGAGCCGCTCCGCGACCGCATCGTGGGCCGCGTCACGCTCGAGCGGATCGTCGACCCGTTCTCCAGCGAGACGCTGGTCGATATCAACGAGGAGATCGACGAGGACAAGGCGTCGGCGGTGCAGGAGGCCGGCATTGAGAAGGTGAAGATCCGCTCGGTGCTCACCTGCGCGGCCCGTCGCGGCGTGTGCGCCCGCTGCTACGGGCGGGACCTTGCCACTGGGAAGCTGGTGGAACTCGGTCAGGCGGTCGGTGTGATCGCTGCCCAGTCGATTGGCGAGCCGGGCACCCAACTGACGATGCGGACCTTCCACATCGGCGGCACGGCGTCGCGGGTCTCGGAGCAGAACACGCTCGACGCGAAGCACAAGGGCAAGGTTCGCTACCAGAGCCTGCAGGTTGTCGAAACCCACAAAGGCACCGAGCACGGCCAGTTGATCGTCATGAACCGGAACGGCTCGCTGGTCATTCAGGATGAGAAGGGCCGGGATCGCGAGCGGTACCCAATCGTCTACGGCGCTCGCCTCAAGGTGAAGGACGGGCAGCCGGTGTCGCCCGGCGACACGCTGGTCGAGTGGGACCCGTACACCTTCTCGATCCTCACCGAGGAGGTGGGGATGGTGAAGTTCAAGGATATCGTCGAGGGCCTGACCGTCCACGAGGAGGTCGACGAGGTAACCGGCATGTCACGCTACATCATCGTTGACTCGCCGGACGAGAAGAAGCAGCCAACCATCGAGGTGCGCGACAAGACTGGTAAGGTCCTGCGCAAGTACCACATGCCATCCCACGCGCATCTGATGGTGCAGGAAGGTGAGGCCGTCGAGGCTGGCGACGTGTTGGCCAAGATCCCGCGCGAGACCACCAAGACTAAGGACATCACGGGTGGCCTCCCGCGTGTGGTGGAGTTGTTCGAGGCCCGCAAGCCGCGCGACCCGGCCGTGATCTCCGAGATCGACGGCATGGTGAAGGACGGTGGCGTGGTCAAGGGCCAGCGCAAGATGATCATCGTTCCGAACGACGGCACAGAGCCGCGCGAGTACGGGCTGCCGCGGGGCGTGCACGTCAACGTCCACGAGGGCGAGCGCGTCGGGGCGGGCGAGCAGCTGATGGACGGCCCGAGCAACCCGCATGACATCTTGCGCGTCCTGGGAGAAAAGGAGCTGCAGAAGTACTTGGTCAACGAAATCCAGGAGGTCTATCGACTCCAGGGTGTCAACATCAACGACAAACACATCGAGGTTATCGCCCGACAGATGATGCGATGGGTAAAGATCGAGGATGTTGGCGACACCGAGTTCCTGATCGACGAGCAGGTAGACAAGTTCCGCTTTCTCGAAGAGAACGAGCGCGTGATCGCTGACAGCGGTAGACCCGCAACGGCACAGCCGCTGCTGCTCGGCATCACGAAGGCGTCGCTGTCTACCGACTCGTTCATCTCGGCCGCGTCGTTCCAGGAGACGACGCGCGTGCTGACTGAGGCGTCGATCTCTGGCAAGGTAGACTATCTGCGCGGGCTGAAGGAGAACGTGACGATGGGACGGCTCATTCCCGCTGGCACGGGCTTCGAATGGTACCGCCATGTGCAGATCCCGCCGGACGAGCCGCCGCGGCCGCCAATGCCGAAGCAGCCGGCCGAGGACGACCTCGATCTGGATCGCGAGATCGAGTACGCGTTTGAGCCGGAGGGGATGATCGGCCGGCCTGATCCCGAGATGAACTGATCACGCCGGAGGTACGCCGCGGGCGGGCCCTTTGGGTCCGCCCGCTGTTCGTACGAGGACCGTGACCGACAAGCGTTGGGCCACCCGGCGCCATCTCCACCGCTGGTCCGTCGGTGCACCTCAACCTGGCTTGGCACCGCGTTCCTGCCCGGCCTGCGCGAGACCCTTGAGCGGGCGCGCGCCGTTGCCGGTGGCATGCCGGCCCGGCTGCGCTGCGGCCCGCTGGGATGGCTCACGGGGAAGATGGTGGGCGAGGGGAGCAACTGAGACCGTGATTGCCATTGGAGTGTCGGCTCTTGTCCTCTTGGCTGTGGTGGCGCTGGCTCTGGAGGTGTTTCCCGGGTGGCGGCGGCTTACCCGGCTCGAGGGTGTCGCCCCGGCACCTGACCCGTTGCCGCGCGTCAGCATCGTCTTCGGGGCACGCGACGAAGAGGCGGGTATCGAGCGCGCCGTGCGGTCGTACCTGGTGCAGGACCATCCGGATGTCGAAGTCATCGCCGTGGAAGACCGCTCAACCGACCGCACGCCGGAAATTCTCGCGCGCCTGTCGGCAGCGTCCGATCGCCTGCGTGTGATTCGCATCGATGCACTGCCTGCCGGGTGGCTCGGCAAGTGCCACGCGCTGCAGCGGGGTGCCGAGGTCGCCAGTGGCACATGGATCCTATTCACCGACGCCGACGTGGTGATGGAGCCTAGCGTACTGCGGCGAGCCATCGCACTGGTAGAACGCGACGGGCTCGACCACCTGACCGTGGCGCCCTTTGCGCACATGCCGGGCCGTCTGCTTGAGTCATTCACCGCCTCGTTCGGCCTGTTCTTTACCATGTTCACGCGCCCATGGCGGATCCCCGACCCGGCCAGCTCGTCGCACGTCGGCATCGGCGCCTTCAATCTGGTGCGCGCGTCGGGTTACTGGGACGCGGGCGGCCACGTCAGCATCCGACTGAGCGTGGACGACGATATTCGCCTTGGGAAGGTGCTCAAGCGTGCAGGGCTCCGGTCGGCGCTCGCCCTAGGGCAGGCGCTGATCCATGTCGACTGGTACCCAGACCTCCGGGCGCTCGTACGTGGCCTCGAAAAAGGTGTGTTCGCGGGGCTGGACTACTCACTGGTCAAGGCGGCCAGCGTGACGCTCGGGCAGGTAGTGCTATTCCTGTGGCCGTTGGCTGGCCTTTTGGCGGGCAGCTGGGCGACCGCGCTGTGCGCGGTTGCACTCTTCGTGATCGGCGTGTTGTACGTCGATCAGGCCCGCGTGCACGACCTGCCCGTTTGGACCGTTGTGCTCTTCCCAGTGTGCTGTGTCATCTTCCTGTGGATCCTCTGGCGCTCGATTGTCCGGACGCTCGCCCGGGGCGGCCTCGACTGGCGGGGGACGTTCTACTCCCTGCGTGAGCTGCGGGGAGGGCTGGTGTGACCGGTGCTGCGATGCGCCGCGTATGTGCCGTGGACGTGCCGGGCGCGCTCCTTCGGGTGCCCGCGCATGACCGCGATAGTTCGGAGGTGAAGCCCGCCATCCAACCCGATGGTGGCCAAGGATTAGCGAAGCGCACGGTCGTCGCGAGGCGGGGTCTGAAGGAAGCGTGAAGCGAAGCCGCGACCCGAGGGACAGGAACCGGATGTGAGGCCTACCCGGCCGGACGCGAGCGTGGAATCGTGAAGTCCACAATCACCAAGGGCCGGGGTGGTAAATCCGGTGGGGATGCGGCGATAGCGGTCGGGTTTCCCTCGGGAGGCCTCACATAATGCACGCTGAAGTTCTCGAAGGACATGTTCGTGCCGGTCAGAAGGCCGCCCGCCCGACAACATCACTGACCTGGGGCTTTCGCACGGTCCCGTGATGCGGTACTTCGGACTACGCCTGCTGACAGTGGACACGGGCGGGCGGTTCTCGCAGGGTCGCTAGTGAAGCTGCTCGGTATTACGTTGAGTCGAGGCGTTTCGCAAGGCCGTGCTGGCGAAGCAGGACGCGTTGGTGGAGGCCGAGAAGCATGCAGCGCGGCAGTGGCATGGAGGTCACGCGACGCGGTGAGCCCAGCTGACAGGGTCGGCGGCGTCCGGGGATAATGCCGACGGAGGAAACCTGGCGTTATGGGCAATAGCGCGCTCAAACAGCAGCAGCACGATACGTGGGAATCAGTGGCTCCAGGTTGGGCCCGCTGGGATGAGAGGCTCCGGCGCCTCACGCAGCCGGTCACCGACAGACTCGCGGAGGAGGTCCGGCAGGGCGACCGCGTGCTGGATGTCTCGTCGGGCGTGGGCGAGCCGGCTATCACCTTGGCCGAGCATGTCGGCCCGTCAGGCTCCGTGCTCGGCACCGATCTCGTGGAGGCGATGATCGAGTCGGCGCGGGTCAACGCCGCCGCGCGCGGCGCGTCCAACGTCGAATTCCGTAAGATGGACGGCGAGCGTCTCGACGTGCCGGCAGGATCGTTCGACGCGGCCATCATTCGATGGGGCCTGATGTTCATGCCCGATCCACTGGCGTGCCTGTCGCGCGTGAAGGCCGCGCTGAGGCCTGGCGGCCGCCTGGCGCTGACGGTCTGGGCCGGACCGGACCGGAACCCATGGGTGGCGTTGCCGATGCGCATCCTGCTGGGGCATCTGGAGGTCCCGCCGCCAGAGCCCGGGGCGCCCGGCATATTCGCGCTCGCGGACTGGGAGCGCCTACAGGACATCATCGAGTCGGCCAGCTTCACCAACGTGCTGCACGAGGAGCTCGCGCTGCCGATGTCGGACACCGACAGCGGCGCTGAGTACCTGCGGCTCATGCTCGACTTGGCCGGCCCCATCGCCTCGCTCTTTGCCCGCGTGCCGGAGGAGGAGCGGCAGGCCGTGTTCGACGTGGTCGCCCGGGCGTGCGAGGAGGCTGGCAGTGGGTCCGCCCGGCTCTGCGGCGTGACTTGGATCGCGACCGCGACCGCATGATCTGCCGCCCAGCCGGATTGTCGTAGCGGACACGGTGAAGGCGCTCTGAGGCCGGGATCGCGATCGCCGAGGTCGAGAGGCTGTCGAGCAAGGAGTTCCGCTACTTGCACGAGCAGGCAGAGAACGCATTTGGCACCACCTGCATCTCGAGTTCCGCTCGAAGGATCGCACGGCTCCTGTACGACGACGGCCGGCTCGCCAGCCACGGCGGCCCAGACAGCGTCGTCACGGTGCCTGCTTTGCAGCGCGGGGGAATTACCGCGATGCTGATGCACCGGGCGGCTGAGTGGTTCGCCTGCGACCTTGGCCTTTGAGGGGCTTGTCGCTCCGCGTTGTGCAGCTGCCACTTTGCGACGGGCCAGGGCTGTGCGGCGTAGTTGAGTTGCGGAGCCTGCTATGGTGAACGCTCGGCAAGTGCTGGGTCGCCTCGGTTTCGGCCGGACGCCCCGGCGGTACGGCACCGAGGTGGTGACCTTCGACTTGCCGCGGGACGGCCGCGTCAGTTACGCGCGCTGGCTGCACCCGCGCGAGCGACCGAAGTCGATCGACCAGGCCGTCGTCGATCACCTGCGTAAGTTCGTGGCGCCTGGGGACGTCGCTATCGACATCGGGGCCCACACGGGCGACACGGCGTTGCCGCTGGCCTTGGCCGTGGGCCCGACCGGGTTGGTGCTGGCGCTCGAGCCGAACCCGTACGTCTTCCCGTGTCTGGTTGAGAACGCGGCGCTCAATGGTGGCCGCGCTCCGATCGAGCCGCTACCGTTTGCCGCGACACGTGAGGACGGCCCGGTCGAGTTCCACTACTCGGATGCCGGCTTCTGCAACGGGGGGCGCCACGAGGCGTCTGCGTGGTGGCGGCACGGGCACACCTTCGCGCTGACCATTGAGGGTCGGAACCTTGAGCAGTACCTGCGGGAGTCGTGTCCGGACCTGCGCCCGCGGGTCCGGTTCCTCAAGGTTGACACGGAGGGCAACGACTTGTCCGTGCTCGAGACGCTAACCGGTTTGCTTGCCGACGCGCGCCCCTACGTGCGGACGGAGGTTTTCAAGCACAGCTCGGCGGATGCGCGGCGGGCGCTGCTGGGGTTCCTGCGACAGCACGGCTACCGGGTGTTCAGGGTCGAGCATGAGGCGTCGCTGCGAGGGCCTGAAGTGAACGCGGATGCTGTCATGGACTACGCCCACTATGACATCTTCTGCGAACCGGCCTCATGCAGGCTCCCTGACTGAGGGATCGCGGTTCAGCGATCAGCTGAGCCGGAGCTGTGGCGGCTCTGCCACGGGATCGACGCCATGGGCCGCGACGCGCTGCGGCCCATGGCGTCGACGTGTGCTCGGGCGACGAGATCGGGCTCGCCAGGTCCTTGAACCAGATGAGCGAGGCGCTGGCGGCGAGCCACGATTGCATCCGTGCTCAAGCGTTGCTCCTCAAGGAGCAGCATCCGCGACGGTCTGACCGGGTGCCCAACTGGCGGTACTTCGACGCCCGCCCTGCTGTTCGCGCAGGCGAGGTGCTACAGGCAGCCGTTGACCGTGATAGTCTGCGGCAACGCTTGCTTCAAGCAGGTCAACGATCGTTTCTTGCATGTGACGGGCGACGTCGTGCTCAGGCACATCACGGCGATCCTGTAGTCGGGTACGCGGGCAGCCGACGTAGCCCGTTACGGCGGGGAGGAGTTCGTGATCCTCTTCCCCAGAGCCATGTAGCTGACGTCGAGGCGTTGTGCGAGTGGATTCGCGCCGCCGCGGAGAGTCACGACTGGGGCAGCGTTGCCCAAGGGCTGTGACGCTCAGCATCAGGATCGACGGTGACATGAAGCGGGGGGAGGGCAGCGTGAGCGAGATGGTGGCTGCGGTCGATGCGTAACCTCTACTAGGCCAAGGCCTTGGGCCGGAATCAGGTTGTGGCGTCGTAGCGGAGAAAGGGAGCCTGTCGATGGCGGTGGAGTATCGGGACGGCGACGCAGCCTTCGACGCGGACGCGTTCCTGGCGTTGGCGCGCCGGGTGCGGAAGGACGAGTACGACTTGGCCCGTACGGCGGAAGCGCTGGACAGGACGATCAACATCGGCGCGTGGGCCGACGGCCGTCTGGTCGGCGTGGTTCGCGTGCTGTCGGACGGGTACTTCTTCAGCACCGTCACTGAGATCATGGTTGATCCTGAGTATCAGCGCCGCGGTATCGGCGTCGAGCTCATGCGACGTGCAATCGAGGCGACTCCGGCCGGGCGGCTGTACCTGGCGGCGCAGCCCGGAACCGAGGCATTCTTTGAGCGCGCGGGCTTTCGCCGTGGCCCCGTGGGCTACGTGGGTCGTCCGGCCTGATCCGACTGGTCCTGTGATGGCAGGGCCCTTACATCACTCCCTGTCATGGCCGGAGTCCAACATCTCGTGATGGGCCGGTCAGCTGCTCGTCGGTTTCGGGATCGTCTCGGTCTCGCGAAGGGGGAGGACATCGGGCTTCGCACCGGTGCCAGCGGCGATCCAAGCCAGTGTCATGTGTGCGCGGACGCCGATCTGTTGGGTGGAGCGCCTACGGTGCCTGCCGAACCTCGAGATCGGCGGGGGCAACGATCGCACGGGCATGAGTGCCAATTCCGAGTTCGTGTACACCGTTCGCATCGTGCAGAGCCGCTGGGTTTTACTTGGGAGTGGGGTCGGCGGTGGTGGTTGCCAGTCGTGACGGCGCGAGCAGTTACGGGTAGTGGCCTTCACCTAATCCTGCTGGGTTTCAAGTACGATGACGGGATGCTGGTGGAGTTGAAGGCCGACGCGATGGACAGCCCAGCCTGAAGTTCGGGGTGCGCAAACACGTGCTGGCGATAGGTCTACATGGGCAATCTTGCGCGATCGGGCGGTAATGGGGTGCGCTGCGGGCAGCGCACCGACGCGCGGCTGGTGGCGGTGCATGTCGGCGCGATGATAGCGGCTTGGCTGCTGGCGGTGCCTGCTCTGGCCACGGCGCAGGGCTTCATCAGCCCGTCGATCGGCTTCAACTTCGGCGGACAGGTCACCGACTGCGAGAACCTCGACGCATGCAAGGCTCGTCGCGCAGGCTATGGCGTGTCGATTGGCTATCTCGGGTCGCTGTTCGGGTTCGAGGAGGAAATCGTCTATACGCCGACGTTCTTCGGCGACGAGGAGCTGTCGAAGCCGAACACGGTCACGACGATTATGTCGAACCTGCTGCTCGTGCTCCCGTTCGGGCCGGTCCGTCCATACGGGACCGTGGGGGCCGGCGCGATGCGCACCAGCGCTGACTTCAACCTCGTCGACTCGATTCGCTTCCGCGACTCGGGGCTCGGGTGGGTGATGGGCGGCGGTGTCCTCGTGCTGGCAACCGAGCGCTTGGGCGTACGGGTGGACATCCGGGATTACCGACGTGTCGGTGACTTCGAGGTGCCTGGGCTCATGATTCCCGGGTCCGCACTTGACTTCGCGCGCGCGTCGGCCTCGGCCGTGATCACGTTCTGAGCCCGCCCGTGCGTCGGCCCGCACCACACGCGTGTGGTACGATGCGTGCCGTGCCGGATGCCCGCCCATTCCGACCCGCCAGCGCCCGTGCCGCCGAGGTTGCTCAGGCACTCGGGCTCAAGGCCCACCCGGAGGGAGGGGGCTTCCGCGAGGTGTTCCGCTCTGGCCTTGAGGTGCGCCCCGCGGACGGGCGAGGGGCTCGCACTGCCCTCACCACGATCGATTTTCTGCTCGCCGACCGCGGCGTGAGCCGGTGGCATCAGGTGGATTCCGACGAGGTGTGGCACTTTCACGAAGGGGCGCCTCTCGAACTGTGGGTTCTCACCCCAGACCTCGAGGACCTACAGCTGTACCGGCTCGGTCCGATCGCGGAAGGCGCTCGGCGGCACGAGACGGTGTCGGCAGGGTGGTGGCAGGCCGCCCGAACAACCGGCGACTACTCGCTGGTTGGTTGCACGGTCGGTCCCGGCTTCGACTTCGCGGATTTCCGGCTTGCGGTTAACGACCGCTCGCTGGCCGAGCGCCTCGGACACCGGCACCCGTCGGCGGCCGCCCTGCTATGAGCCTCCGCCTGGTAGCTGGGCTGCTGCTGCCCGCGGCGGCGGCGGGCGGCCTCACGGTGGTGGCCGGGCAGGCGCTGCCAGCTTCGGCTGTGGCTCCGCGGCACTATGGCTACGAGGTCATCCGGGCCTACCCGCACGACGCGGCGGCGTTCACTCAGGGGTTGGTTTACAGCGACGGTGGACTGTTCGAGAGCACCGGGCTGCGCGGCCGGTCAAGCGTGCGTCGCGTGCGTCTGGAAACGGGTGCAGTGGAGCGCATGCGCACTGTGCCGGCGCGGTACTTCGGCGAAGGCCTCGCGCTATGGAACGGCCAGTTGCTCCAGCTGACGTGGACTTCAGGCGTGGGACTGGTCTACGACGCCGCGACGTTCGAACCGGCCGGCTTGTTCACCTACACCGGCGAGGGCTGGGGGCTGGCGTTCGACGGTCGCCGCTTGGTCATGAGCGATGGGACAGAATGGCTGCGCTTCCTAGACCCTGCGACGCGCGTCGAGATCGGCCGCGTGGAGGTAACCGCCGATGGCGAACCTGTGCGCCTGCTCAACGAGCTCGAGGTGATCGACAACTCGATCTACGCCAACGTCTGGCAGACGGACCGGATCGCCATCATCGCGCCGGACACCGGCCGCGTGGAAGGCTGGATCGACCTCAAGGGGCTCTTGCCGCCCGCCCAAGCCCGCGACGCCGACGTCCTCAACGGCATTGCTTGGGACCCCGACGGCCGCCGCCTGTTCGTAACGGGCAAGCTCTGGCCGACGCTCTACGAAATCCGTCTCGTCCCCCAGTAGCCCGCCGCCGCGTGGGCGAACCCCAACCCGGGCGCCAGCTACAACTCGGCGGTGACCGCGTCGACATGCCCGTCGACCTTGACGTTGTCCCAGCGCTTCTTCACCTTGCCATTGGGCCCGATCAGGTAGGTCGTGCGTGCGATGCCCATGTAGGTGCGGCCGTAGCGCTTCTTCTCCTGCCAGACGCCGTACTTCTCGGCGACAACGTGATCGGCGTCGGCCAGCAGCGGGAATTTTAGGCCGTGCTTGGCGGCGAACTTTGCCTTGCTCTTGTCGTCGAGGATGCTCATGCCGAGTACGATGGCCTTCTTGCGCTTGATGCGCGAGAGGCTGTCCTGGAACTCGCACGACTCCTTCGTGCAGCCGGGCGTGTCATCCTTTGGGTAGAAGTAGAGGATGACGGACTTGCCAGCGTAGTCGGAGAGCCTGTGTAGGGTACCGGCCTGGTCCTTCAGTGTGAATGCAGGGGCTCTTTTTCCGGGGTCGATCAGAGGCATGAGGACAACCGCTCCTGGGTATGGTGATGGTCGCTAGTGCGTGAGCGCGTAGAGCGCCACGTTGACACCCCACGCGTAGCCGCGCGGACCGAACGTGTAGAAGTACCGGGGGTCGTCCCCCTCCCGCTCCCACGAGTCGCTGATGTCGGTGTTGTGGGTCATCAGCACCATGATGCGGCCCTGGTCGTCGGTGATCGCGTACGCATGCGGCTGGGCGCTGTCCATGCCGCGTTCGGACGTGCCGCCCGTGTTGAGGAAGAAGTTGATTGACGGGATCTGCGGCACCTCATCGATCTCGAACTGCGATGAGAACAACGGATGGTCGGGCGCCAGATCGACGATCGGGTACTCAGTTCTCGGGAAGACCTTGCGGATCTGGTTCTCCCACCAGTCCCAGGCGTAGCTGCCCCAGAAGTCGTCCACCCAGAGGAAGCCCCCCTTCAGGAGGTACTGCCGCAGGTTTTCGACCTCCGCCTCGTCGAAGGTGGCCGAGCCCACTTCGAGCATCATTACGAACGGGCACTGGAACAGTGCCTCGTCGGTTAGGCGCACCACGAGGTGGTTGGGGTAGCCGAACTGGTCCGTGCTCACTGGCGTGCGCGTTAGCTCGGACAGCCGGATCGAGAAGTTGATGTCGGCGTTGGGGTAGTCGGTGCTCCAGCTGCCTCCATCGCCCATGAAGCCGCTATTGAAGAAGGCACGACAGAACTGGAAGGTCCGGTCGAAGCTGACCTCGGTGGCCACTTGGACGAACCGCGAGCGCCGGCCGAACTGCATTTGGGCCGTGGCAACCGCGGTCATCACGAACGCAGCGATGAGGACGGTCGCAGCTGTGCGCATCATGCGGGAGCGGGACGGCGAGGCGAGATTGCAGGGGCGGTGCACCATCCGGATGAGTTTACAATGAGACGCGTATGGACGGAGGACTCGATCGGCGACGGTTTCTCGAGCTTGGTGCCATGGGCGGCCTGAGCCTCGGCGCGCCCGGTGCGGTCCTGGCCGGCACTGGGCAGGGGACTGGGTCGGCGGCCCCGCCTCTGGATGATCGCGTGGTCCGGCTGTCGGGCGACGGACTCGGCCTAACGGCCCCGCAGTACGCGCAGTTGCTTGGCCGGCTGGCTGGCGAGGGGATCGCGCGCGATAGCTACTCGAACGGGGGCGTTGTTGAGGCGCTTGAGAATCAATTCGCGGCGTTGCTGGGCAAGGAACGGGCGGTGTTCATGCCCACTGGCACCCTGGCCAACCACCTAGCGGTCCGCGCGCTTGCGGCAGGTCGCAGCCGGGTCGTAGTACAAGCCGAGAGTCACCTCTACAACGACGAGGGTGACTGTGCCCAGACGCTCAGTGGGCTGAACCTGGTGCCGCTCGGTGCGGGCCGGGCCACGTTCACCGCCGACGAGGTCGAGGCGGTGGTGGCCCGCACGCGTAGCGGCCGCGTGGCGACGCCCATATCGGTAATCTCGATCGAGTCGCCCGTGCGCCGGCGATTCGGCGAACAGTTCAATTCGGCAGAGTTGGCGCGCATCGTGGCGCTGGCGCGGCGCGAGGACATCCGGCTGCACCTGGACGGCGCCCGCCTCTTCCTGCAGGCATCCTACACGGGGGAGGACGTGGCCGAGTACGCACGGCCGTTCGACACGGTGTACGTGTCGCTCTACAAGTACTTCAACGCCGCGTCGGGAGCGATCCTCGCGGGGCCGCGCGCGCTGCTCGACGGTATGTTTCACGTGCGACGCATGTTCGGCGGCGGCCTGCCGGCCGTCTGGCCGTATGCGGCGATCGCATTGCACTACCTCGACGGCTTCGGCCAGCGGTTCGCCCGCGCGGTGCGGCTGTCGGAGGAGGTCATCGCTGCGCTTGGGGCCCGCGACGGTTTCACCGTCGACCGCGTGACGCCCGGCACCAACTTGTTCCGCCTGCGCGTCGAGGGTGTGGCCCCTGAGACACTGCGGTCGCGGCTGGCTGTGCACGGCGTCCTGCTGCCGGGACCGCGGGGCGACGGCGGGTTCGTACTCGGAGTGAACGAGACGCTACTGCGCACCTCCGCCGACGCGCTCGTCGACGCCTTCGTTGAGGCGGTACGGGCATGAACCGCGGCGTCGTCGTCGGCACGGTCCTCGCGCTGGTCGTGGGCGGCGTGGTCCTGTACCTGACGAGGTTACGGGACGTACCAGCCGAAGTGGAAGAGGCGCCGGTGGTGGCCGAGGCGACGCCGCCACCGCCCGCTCCGGCGCCCGAGCCGGAACCCGAGCCAGTTCCGGAACCCGAGCCAGTGCCCGAACCCGCTCCGGCGCCCGAGCCGGAACCCGAGCCATCGCCGGCGCCGCCGCCGGAACTGGGCGTGCTGCGCGTGGAGAGCGACGTCGACGGCGCGCAGGTGTTCTTGGACCGCCAGTTCATCGGCACGACGCCCGCCATGATCGAGAACGTCGAGGTGGGCGGTCACCAGCTGAACGTGTCCGCCGAGGGCTTCGACGCGTTCGCCGAGACGATCGATGTGGAGCCCGGGCCGCGGGATATCTATGTCCGGTTTCGCGAGGTCCGCCTCGACCTTGGGATCGACGTCATCCACGACCACCGATTCGGCTCGTGCGAGGGGCAGCTCGTTGCCACCGTGGACGGGATCCGGTACGAGACCGACAACGAGAACGATGGATTCGCCGTCCCGCTCGACGGGCTGGGAGCCTTCGAGGTGGACTACCTGGAGGCCACGTTGACGATCGAAGTGCGCAACGGGCGCACCTACAACTTCACGGAACCGGACGGTGACGCCGACCGTCTTTTCGTGTTTCATCGGGACGTCGAGGAGGCGCGCGTGCGTCTGGCGCAGGGGTTTGCGCCGGTTCCGGCCGGGCCCTGACGCACCGCCGATGGGAGACCTGATTGACCCTGCGGTCGCCGGCTATCTCGAAGACCTCGTTCCAGCGCGCCCGCCTGAGCTTGTGCGCATGGAGGCTTGGGCCCGCGAGCACCGCTTTCCCATCATCGGGCCTGCGTGCGGTCACCTCTGCTACCAACTCGCGCGTGTCACTCGGGCTCGGCGCGTCTTCGAGCTCGGGTCGGGTTACGGCTACTCGACGGCGTTCTTCGCGAGGGCGGTTCACGAGAACGGCGGTGGGAAGGTGCACCACGTTGTGTGGGACCAAGGCCTGTCGGACCGCGCGCGCGGGCATCTGGAGACGCTAGGCTACGGCGACTTGGTGCGGTACCACGTCGGCGAGGCTGTCGAGATCCTTGATGCAGCCCAAGGCCCATTCGACCTGATCTTCAACGACATCGACAAGGAGGGCTACGCTGCGTCGCTGCCGGTGATCGAACGCCGGCTGCGCCCTGGCGGGCTGCTCGTCGTCGACAACATGCTCTGGAGTGGCCGCGTGCTGGACTCGGGTGACCGCACTCCCGCGACCGAGGGCGTGCGCGCACTCACGCGCGCACTGACGGCCAACCCGTCGTGGACGAGTTCACTGGTGCCGATTCGCGACGGCCTGACCGTGGCCCTTTGGCAGCCGGCCGGATGAATGTCGCGCAGCCGGCTGTGATCGCGCCCGACGGGACGCTCGGGTACGCGGACCTCGACGACACCTCGGCCCGCGCGGCCGGCGGCCTGATGGACGGCGCGGCGGATCTCGACGAGGCCCGCGTCGCCTTCTTCGTTCCGCCCTCGTGCGCGCATGTGGCGGTGCAGCGCGGGATCTGGCGGGCGGGTGGCGTGGCCGTGCCGCTGGCGATGTCCCATCCCCCAGCTGAGCTTGAGTACGTGATCCGCGACGCTGGTGCCTCCATCGTGATAGGCGGTCCAGAGTCCGAGTCGATGCTGGCGCCCTTGGCCGCTGGAGCCGGTGCGCGGTTCGTCCAGACGTCCGACTTGCTGGCCGCAGCCCGTCCGGGGTGGTTGCCCGAGCCTGGCGGGTCGCGCCGTGCGCTGATCATCTACACGAGCGGCACGACGGGCTCTCCGAAGGGGGCCGTCTCCACGCACGCCGTGATCCGGGCGCAGGTGGCGTCGCTCGTCCAGGCTTGGGGCTGGCGTGGCGACGACCACCTCCTCCACATCCTGCCGCTGCACCACATCCACGGCATCATCAACGGACTCGGCTGCGCACTGGCGGTGGGCGCGACCTGCGAGTTGTCCAGTGGCTTCGACGCGCGGCGCGTCTGGGAGCGGTTGGCCTCGGGTGAGGTGACGGTCTTCACCGCGGTGCCCACCATCTACCACCGGCTGCTACGGGTGTGGGAGGAGGCCAGACCGGCCGAGCAAGAAGCTTGGGCGGCGGGCGCGCAACGGGCGCGGTTGATGATGTCCGGCTCGGCGGCACTGCCAGCCTCCACGTTCGACAGCTGGCGTGATGTGACGGGCCACACGCTGCTCGAGCGCTACGGCATGACCGAGACCGGGATGATCCTCTCGAACCCGCTCGAGGGCGAGCGTCGCCGGGGCTTCGTCGGCGTCCCGTTGCCAGATGTCGATGTGCGCTTGGTCGATGAGTCGGGCCGTTCTGTCGAGGACGGGACGCCGGGCGAGGTGGAGGTGCGCGGACCAACGGTGTTCCTGGAGTACTGGCAGCGGCCAGGCGAGACCGCCTCCGCGTTCCGCGACGCGTGGTTCCGCACGGGAGATGTCGGCGTGGTGGAGAATGGCGCATATCGTCTGCTTGGTCGCCAGAGCGTCGACATCATCAAAACCGGGGGCTACAAGGTTTCGGCGCTGGAGGTGGAGGAGACCCTGCGCGAGCACCCGGCCGTGTCGGACTGCGCGATCGTCGGTGTCGAGGACTCAGAGTGGGGAGAGCGTGTCGCGGCTGCCGTGGAGCTGTGGCGTGGCGAAACCATGGAGCTTCGCGAGCTGCGGACTTGGGCGCGCGAGCGGCTCGCACCCTACAAGGTGCCGCGTGCCCTCCAGGTGGTCGATGCCCTGCCGCGCAACGCCATGGGCAAGATCGTGAAACCGGCGGTCGCCGCCCTGTTCGACAAGGCGAGGCTGTGACACACCTGGTGGCGGTCGCTCCGTTGTGGCGCTACTGAGCGTAGCCGCCCCGGCCGTGGCCCAGCCGCGCGAGCCGGTCGAGGCCTGCGCGGATCGGATCGAGGGCTTGGCAGTCTGGCACTAGGCCCGCATCCCCCCGGGCCACCACAACGCTCGACGGGCCAAACACCGCCATCACCGACAAGCTCGGAGGACCGGGGAGTTGAGTGCGACGGTAGTGTTCCCTGTGAAGGAGACGCCGGATAACCGGAGGTGCGCCGCCGCGATAGAGGACACGCCGGCGCTGTCGGGTTACTTGAGCCCGGTCAGGAATATGGTGACTCGCTTCAGGTTGCGTGGCGGCGGTGCGGCGGCGGAAGCGGGTCGGCACCCCGGCTGCCTGACAGCCGTGCGCCACGCAGTACCGACCAGAGCCCCATCCTGGTGCCGTGGCAGCGCTCACCCTGAGACGTGGGGCTTGCTCGCCGAGTTCGATGTCGTCAGATCTCCCGTTGCTCGCCGAGCAGGCCGGACGGTCGCACACGCTGGCGGGCACGGAGACCGAACCCGTCGATGGCGCGCGCGCGGATGTGTGCCATCGCGTCGTCCACGCTATCGGTCACCAAGAGCAGGTCCAGATCGTCCTCACAGATCGCGCCGTCGCGCGCCATCTGCTCCAGCATCCGGAGCAGGGGCTGCCAGTAGTCCGCACCCAGGAGCACCACCGGGAAGTCCGCGATCTTGCCGGTCTGGATGAGCGTCAATGCCTCGGCGAGCTCATCCAGCGTTCCCAGCCCGCCTGGGAGGCCGACGAACGCGTACGAGTACTTGAAGAGAAGGACCTTCCGGACGAAGAAATACCTGCACGTCACCAATCGATCAAGATACGGGTTGGCCATCTGCTCGAACGGCAGCTGGACATTGCAGCCCACCGAGCGCCCACCAGCTTCTCGGGCACCACGGTTGGCGGCCTCCATCAAACCCGGACCACCGCCGGTCATCACCGTGAACCCCTGGCGTGTCACCGCCCTGCCCACCTCCATGCCGAGTGCGTAGAACGGGTGGCCCTCGTCGAAGCGCGCCGAGCCGAACACCGTGACACACGGTCCGACGAAGTGCAGCGTCCGGAAGCCCACGATGAAGTCACGCAGCGACCACAGGACCAGTGACAGATCGCGGCGGCGAGAGTGCGGCCCCTCAAGAAAGAGACGATCCTCTCGCGCGGTGGGCGGCCGAGTTTGCGCGGGCGAAAGACGCTCCATCTGGGTCGATTCTACCAGCGTGGCAGCAACCTCAGTGGCGAAGCCATTCAGGGTGTAGCCCACGCCACGATGTTTCGCGGAACCTCATCCGGGTCTGGATGGCAAAGTACGAAGCCAGTGCCTTCGATGACGAGTTTCAGGCCGTGGACCTGCTGCAGCAGTACGAAGCGAAGATGCTGATGCAGGGCGACAGAGAGACTCCTTGCGGGCGCCGATGAAGACGACAGCTTGAGGAGCACATCTGTGGGCGAGACTGTGAGGAGTCACACCGTATGGACGGCAGACAGGGCTTCTGATAAGGCCACGTCACGGTGATCAGGCTGCCATCGGCGGCAGGGTGCCGGTAGGGGCGCGGTCCGCCCGGGGGCGCAGCGCTTCCTGCTCGTCCCGCTCCACCGGGCGCTCACTTGTAGTCCCGTGCCGGCGCACGTTGGCCGTCTCCTCCAGCCAGCGCGATGCCTGCTCGTTCAGGTCCTCACAGGCGCGCAGGTGGAATCTCCAGTGCGCGGCAAGCGCAGAATCTCCGCGTTCAAACCAGCTCGCCGTCGCCCACGTGCCTATCCGACAGCACCACTGCACGCATCTGGTCAAACAGAACTCGTTGGGGACACTGCCGAACCGCGTGAAAGCCGTCTCCATCCCGGCGGTCAATACCGCCGTCGTCTGCCGGCGGTAGAAATACAGTCACAGCAGCCGCGAGTAGCTCAGCATGGCCTCCTTCAGCAGTTGCTGTGTCATAGCTCCTTTGTCGTCGGGACTTCTAACAGCCTTCGTGATGCGT
>CAZHTD010000034.1:18478-30100 GCA_964535675.1 uncultured Bifidobacteriaceae bacterium
GTCTAGAGTCGGAACAGGCGGTTGATCTTGACAACGAAGCTGCGGTTTTGCAGGTCGGGGAATCCGCCGATGCTCGTGTCGCGCCCTTCTGAGTAGACGACGAACAGCTCGCTGCCCGGCGTGTACTCCCACCGGAGCCGCATGTTGTTGCCGAACGAGTCGTTGCTTGAGTTGTACTGCAGCAGCGCCGAGACGAACATGCGCGGTGTGAGCGGCGCGGTCACGCGTGTGCTGACGAGCGTGGTGGTGAAGGTGCCGCCCGGTAGGTCGATCCAGTTAATCTGCAGGTTCGGTTCGATGGCCAGCTGCGATGTCACCGCGACGCGCCCACCGTAGCCCACACTCTTCTGCGTGCCGTCATAGAACTCGCCGAGGCGCAGGGCGAGGGTGCCCGACACGCGCCGCTGCTGGCCTAGGGTGTAGCCGAGCTGTCCCGACTGGAATGTGTAGGTGCCGACTGGAATCGTCGCTTGGTTCGCCACCCGGAACGGGCGGTCGATGGCTTCGTGCTCGCGCGAGTACGATACGTTGAACGCATCGCCGTTCTCCATCTCAGTCCGGAATGACAGGCCGCCGCTGCGCGACTCGAGGCGCCCATTGCGGTCGGTGATGTAGTCGAAGTCGGCCGAGTAGTTGAACTGCCGGATGGCCACGATCCCCTGGGCCCGGGGGCTGAACCGCACACTAGCTGACGTTAGGTCGATGCCGCGCCGACGGAGGAACCCGACCTCCGGGTTGAAGTTCTCGCCGATCGACAGCCGCTCGAAGCCGACGCCGTAGCGGTCGGTGCTCCAGTCGAGCTGGCCTCGGTAGGAGAGGTCGTCGTCGGTCAGGCCCGGCGTGCGCGTGCCCGCAATGAACGAGTTGATACGCACGGCCTGCGTCGGCGCGAGTTGCGCGTCGATGCCCCATGTCTCGTTGGACCCTACGGGCGTTCCGTCCGCGTCGGTCGTCAGCGACTGCGAGCGGCGGGTGAAGATTGCCCCCAGCGTGCTGCGTGTGTTGAGCACGCCCCGGCGAACGCGCGCCGCGGTGAAGTTGGTCGAGGGTGTACCGATGGTGTCCTCCTCACCGGTCTGGATGTTGACCAGACCCACGTCGAACTGGCCCGCCCGGCCAGTGAGCCGGCCGCCGCCACGAATCGGCACCACCTGGCTGCGAGTGAGGCCGATCTGGCGGCTGAAGAACATGACAGGGGTGTTGCCGCCGCCCCTGGCGCCGACCCCACCGAAGTTAAAAATACTCTGGCCCTCGAGGAAGAACTCGCGCTTCTCGGGAAAGAACAGGCTGAAGCGCGTGAGGTTGATCTGCTGCTCGTCGCTCTCCACCTGGGCGAAGTCGGTGTTCACGGTGAAGTCCGCGGTCAGGCTTCCGGTGAGGCCCACCTTCACGTCAAGACCGACATCGCCGTCTGGATCGTTGTCGATGCGGGGGGTCGCGTTGTGGTCAGTGGCGACGCTCGTGATGAGGTAGGGCTTGATCTCGACGTTCTTGGCCAATGGTGGCGTCTCGAGCCCCACAAGGGTCGCGGCCTGCGACACGCGGAAGACGCCGATGCCCACATCCACCGGCACTGGTGCAAGGTAAGAGCTCTCGTTCTTGTGGTACGGCTGGCGGTTGATATTGATGCCCCACGTCTGGCCGACGCCCGGTTCGTAGCGAAGCGATTTGAAGGGAATGGCCGTCTCCAGTGTCCAGCCTTGGTCGAATCGTGCTGTGGCAGCATCCCACACCGTGTTCCAGTCGCGGCTGGCGTTGCCCTCGTTCGCGAATGTCTCCTCGAGCATCCCGCCGAGCACATTGACGAGGAACAGGAAGCCGTTGCGGTCATCGTTGAAGGTGTCGAGGATGATGGCGACGTGTTCGTTCCGGATCAGGTTGGTCGAGTCGTGCCGCATCTCGTTGGCCACGAACGCCTCGGGCTGGCTGTCCCAGTTGCGGGTTGAGATGTAGAGGGTCTCGTCATCGAACAGGATCCAGACGTCGGTGTCCTCGGTGGCCGGCTGGCCATCGTTCGGTTCCTGCTGGACGAAACCATTGATCGGCGGAATCGTCTCGTATGGGGCTTCGTCGAGCCAGCCATCCAGTGTTAGGGGCTCAGTGATCCGAAAGGCCTGGACGGTCACACCGTCCTCGCTGCGTCGCACCACCTCGCCGGGGGCAAGCTCTCCTTGCTGGGCCAAGGCCGCCGTAGCCATGGCTAGGCACAAGGGCACGAGGAAGCACAGCCGCATCACGACCCTCCGTTCACAAGAGCGGTACGCGCACCTCCCGGACATGAAGTCGAGCCATTGTAACGGAATGGAGCCGCGACGCGGCGGCTAGCATCCGGGACCGGACGGATCAGCCCCGGTACCTAACGGCCGTGTCCGGCGTGATCCGTAAGGCCTTCTGCAGGGCTTCGGTCGTCGACTCTGGTGGGTCCTCGACGCCGACGAGAATCTTGCCAGCGGTCGTGACTTCGGGGTCGTACAGGCCGTTGCGGCTGCCGGGCAGCGCGGCCGTGACCAGCAGCGTTCCCACCGTGGAGAGAATCGCGCCGAGCATAGTCAGCTCGAAGGTGATGATCATGTTCGGCCACCAGGCGAACGTCGGCATGCCGCCGACGTTGATGGGCCAGCTGGTCTCGGTCAGCCAGGACAGCCCGAGCCCCGTCAACATGCCGAGCAGCCCGCCGCCGCAGGCAATCCACCACATGCGGGTCTTCGCGCCGAGTTGCCCGAACTCGTGGTGCTCCATTGGCTGGCCCGAGATCACTGTGATCCGGTTGTTGGCGACGCCGGCCGCGCGCAGGCCGTCGACGGCCTGTTGGGCCGCGTCCCCGTCCGGGTAGAGGGCGTAGACGGCCTTCACGCGTGGTCTCCCGTTGCGGTTGCGGACTCCGACTCGCCCGCCTTCAGCTCCCAGATCGAGATGATTGGCACGAGCTTGGCGAACAGCAGGTAGAGCAGGATCATTGCCCCGAAGGTTGCCGCCGTGATCGTCAGTTCCACGGGCTGCGGGACGTAGTCACCCCAGCTGTAGCTGAGCTGCTTGCGGCTGAGTGACGGCACGACGATCAGGAAACGCTCGAGCCACATGCCGAGGATCACACCGAGCGAGGTGATCACACACCCGGCGATCGTCCGGAAACGGCGGATCCCGAGGACGATCAGCGGAATCACGAAGTTGACTGTCACCATCAGCCAGTACAGCGGCGAGAACTCACCCGACTGAATGGCCGCGAACAGGGCGCGCTCGGGTGCCTCGTTGCCATACCAGACCACCAGCCGCTCGTTGAAGACGAAATAGCCCCAGAGCAGGGCCATGACCAGCAGGAGTTTGCCCAGGTTGTCGAAGTGGATCGGCTTCAGGTACGCCTCGAGGTGGAGGAACTTCCGCAGCAGCGCCATCGCGATGATGAGCGCCGCGATGCCGCTGAAGATTGCACCAGCCACGAAATACGGCCCGAAGATGGTGGTGTGCCACCCGGCGACCGGCGCCATTGAGAAGTCGAACGAGACGATGGTATGCACTGACACGGCCACCGGGATGATCGCGATGGCCATGATCTGCATCGCGGTTTCGAGTCGGTGCCACTGCTTGGTTGTCCCCCGCCACCCCAGCGCCAAAGCGCCGTAGATGGTTCGCTTCAGCCCCGTGGAACGGTCACGCACGACGGCGAAGTCGGGGATCATCGGCAGGAAGAGGAACAGTGCGCTGCCTGTCAGGTAGGTGTTGATCGCGAAGAAGTCCCACACCAGTGGCGACCGGAAGTTCGGCCAGATGAGCCGCTCACTCGGGTACGGAATCAGCCAGAACGCGAGCCACGGCCGCCCGATGTGGATCAGCGGGAACATCGCGCCGATCAGTAGCGCGAAGGTGGTGATCACCTCGGCGCAGCGGGTGACGGGCCGCCGCCACCCGGCGTCGACCAGCCGCAGGATGGCCGAGATCAGCGTGCCGGCGTGGCTGATGCCGATCCAGAAGACGAAGTTGGTGATGTAGAAGCCCCAGTAGACAGGCCAGTTGAGGCCAGAATTCCCGATGCCGAAGTAGATCTGGTAGCCCCAGGCCACGAGCCCGGCAACGACCAGTGCCGCCGGCAGCGCGCTCGCAGCGTAGAAGCGCCACGTGGGGTTCGACAACGGGCGCAGCAGATCGTCGTTGATCTGCTGGTGCTGCACCGCTTGGCTGATACTCGTCACGCGTGGTTGCTTCTAGCTCTGGCGTGAAAGGTACGCGACTGCCGGCTTCGTGCCGCTGTCCTCAAGCAGGTGCGTGGCCCGCGACGACTCAGTCAGCCGCGAGACTAGGCTCTCGGGCTCCTCAAGGTCGCCGAAGACGAGCGCGTTGGCCGTGCAGGACTGAACGCAGGCCGTCTGGATCTCGCCGTCCTCGATCTCGCGGTTTTCCATGCGGGCTTCGGTCTGCGTGCCCCGGATCCGCTGCACGCAGAACGTGCACTTCTCCATGACGCCTATCTCGCGGACCGAGACGTCGGGGTTAAGCTGGAGCTGCAGCGGCTGCTCCCAGACTGGGTTGAAGAACTCGAAGAAGCGCGCATTGTAGACGCACGCGTTGGCGCAATACCGAGTGCCGATGCACCGGTTGTAGACTTGGGCGTTCAGGCCGTCCTCGGTGTGGTGGCTCGCGTAGGTAGGGCACACCGGCTCGCAGGGGGCCTCCTCGCACTGCTGGCACATCACGGGCCGGAAGCGCACGCGCACGTTCGGGTACTCACCCTCCCAGTAGCGCTCGACGCGCATCCAGTGCATCGCCCGCCCGCGGGACGCCTGCTCCGCGCCGACCGTCGGGATGTTGTTTTCAGCGTGGCACGCGGTCACGCATGCCCCGCAGCCTGTGCAGCGGTCCAGATCGACCGCCATGCCCCATCGCGCCATCTCGTCTCCGTCCTTGCGTTGCCTACCGCGTGGTTGCCTCGCCGGGGTGCTCCAGCAGGTTCCCGGCCATCATAATCAGGCGCCCGTCGGGATCGCCCACCCGGGTCAGCCGGACACGCGTGGCTGCCCAGGCCGGCGCCCCGGTATCGCCCTCGGTGACGGGCGCGAGCACCGTGGCGGCGTTTGCACCGCGGCCGCGCGCGTAGCGCGTGTAGCTGGTGTGCCCCTGGCCCATGGGCATGGCCACCATGTCGGGGGCGATGCCTGGGAAGATCAGCGCCGGCACCTGGATGGTGCCGTGCTCCGAGGCCACCTCCACGATGTCGCCTTCCGCGATGCTGAGCTCCTCGGCCGTCCTCGGATTGATCTCCACCCAGCTGCTCCACATGGCCGAGGTCAGCGGGTCGGGCATCTCTTGCAGCCAGGGCAGGTGGGCCAGGGACCCGTCGAGCAGCGCCTGCGACGGGTACGGCAGGAAGTGGTACGGGTACTGGGTGTCGTTGCCGTCGAAAACCGGGGCTGCATAGGCGTAGGGTTCCTCGGGCGGCTCGACCGGCACGGGCGACGGTGCCTGCGCACTCTCGGGCAGCGCGCCCCACCAGCCACCCTGACGCTGGATCGTGAGCCAAGGGTTGCCGGCCTCCACGGGCAGGGACGAGTACCGAGCCTCGAGCATGTCCTCGAACGAGGCGGGTAACGGGGGGTCCAGCGGCTGCTGCAGCGCGGACGCCACCTGGAGCAGCACGTCGGTGGCCGCGCGCGTGTCGTGCAGCGGCCGCATCGCTGGCCCAGCAACGCTGGCCACGGCCTCGAGCGAGCCCGACTCTGGCAGCGCGTCGACCCACGACTCGAGGAACGAGTGGTCGGGGAGAATCAGGTGCGCGAGTTCGCTGGTCTCGTCGAGGAAGCTTGAGAAGCTGATGATGAACGGCACCTGGGCGATGGCCTCACGCACCTGCCATCCAGACGGTGCCGTGTGCACCGGGTTCGTCCCGTCGAGGAACAGCGCCTGCACCGTCGCGGGATTGGCCTGCATCTCGGCGGCCAAGACCTCGAGCCGGCTCCCGGCTGCCAGCGTCGTGCCGGCGAGCTGCGGTGTGAAGAAGACGCCCCCGGGTTGCTCGACGGCACCGACCAGCGCGTTGAGCGCGTTGACGGCCAGCGCCGCAAACAGGCCGTTGGTCTGGGCCAGCGCCGGGCCCGCGATCACGGTCACCGACGGCGCACGCTGGGCGAACTCACGAGCCAAGCGCTCGAGACGCTCGGCCGGCACGCCGGTCATGCCCTCGACCGCTTCCGGGGTGAACTCGGGCAGCCCCTCGGCCCAACCTGCGATCAACGCGCCGGCCGGGCCGGCATCGCTGGCGGCGCGGGCGCCATTGGCCATGATCACGTGGGCGATCCCGAGTGCGAAAGCGCCCTCGGTGCCTGGTCGCAGCGCGACCCACTCGTCGGCGTTAGCGCCGGTCTGTGACATGCGGGCCTCAGCCTGCACCCACGTGCCGCGGATGCCGGCGCGCCCTTGGCGCATCGCGCCGTAGGCGACCGAGTGGGCCACCGGAGAGTTCCAAGTGCCCAGCGCGTCGCTGCCGAGGCTCAGCACGTAATGCGCCCGGGCCAGGTCCAGCGTCGGCCGCTGCGCACGGCCGAAGCTGAGCGCGTTGGCCCGCCGCACGACGTCGTCGCCGAAGAGCTGGAACTCGACGGCCGGCCGGCCGCCGAACCGTGCGAGGAACTGGTCGATGAGCAAGCGGCGGTGTCCGCGGCCCGCGCCGACCAGGAACGCCACGGCGGCTTGGTTGCCCGCGGCAGCCAGCCCGTTCAACTGCGCGGTGACCTGGGCGATCGCGTTGTCCCACGAGACTGCCTCGTACTGATACTCGCCGGGCGCCCCCGTGCGGCGCAGCGGCTGAGTGATCCGGTCCGGGTGGTACGTGACTTGGATCGCGGCCTGCCCGCGCGCGCACAGCCGCCCCTGGCTGATGGGGTGTTCGGGCGTGCCGTCGAGCTTCTTGGCCGCCTCCACGCGCATCACACCGAGCTGACCGTCGCGCACGACCTCGGCGTCGGCCTGCATCACGCGGGCCGTCAGCCCGCAGCCACTGTCGCACAGGGGGCAGACGCTGGTCCGGAACTCGGCCTGTCCCGGGATCAGGTCGACATTCTCGTCTGGCACGAACCGGATCAAGACGTTTTCGGGGCTGCCGCAGCTGGCGAGGACGCCGCTGGTGCCGGTGATGGCCGTGAGCTTGATGAAGTTGCGGCGATCCATCAGAAGTGACAGGTCATGCAGTCGAGGGACGCGTCATTGTCGATATGGCAGTTCACGCAGAAGCCCATCGTGTGCTCGATCCCGTTGCGCTGTGCGACGGTCCCGGCGGCGATGTCGCCATGGCATGTCGCGCAGTCGACCTCGGCCACGATGTGCGGCGCGTGGTTGAACCTGACGTGATCCGACTGGGTGAAGCTCCACACCCGCTGCCACTCCAGGTCGATGCCGTTGTTGTAGTTCTCGGTGAGGAACTGGATGCGCGGCGCCTCGGTGGCGATGAACGCGTGGCAGCCCAGGCAGGTGAATGCCGTGGGGATGCCAGCCTCGGGCCCCTCTTCGACACTGGTGTGGCACGTCGTGCACATCAGCCCGTTCTCCATGTGGGTGTTGTGCGGGAACTCGAGCGGTTGCACCGGCTCGGGTCGAATGCCGAAGAATTCGGCCACCGCCGCGCCGGCCGTCTCGTGGGCCGGGGTGAACACGGCGTCACGCTGGCCCGGCAGGAGCGGGCCTGTATCGGCGCGCCTAGGCTGACGGTCAAGCATACCGCAGCCCATGGCCATGACCACTAGGCACACAGACAGTGCTCCGGGCAGGAGGCGACGAGCGATTGCTGCGTTCACTGGGTGGGTGGTCGCGATTGACGGCTGGACCGGCGAAAATGAGGAAATACCTTCACGGATAAATCGGCAACGAACAGCGAAATCTTGGCACAGGACGTCGAAGTCCTGCAACCGTGCCGGAGGGCCGCCGGTGCCTCAGCTGGTTGCCTGCCCGCCGGCATTAGGGGGATGAACGGCGTGAGCGGGGTGACCTCTCGTGGCGCCTCTTCGCGAAGAGACCCCAGCGACATTGAGGCCGTCTGCAGCAGCTCGCGCCGCCCGCTCAGTGGATCGCCGCGCCCACTCACAGGTGCGCACGAAACATGTCAAGTCTTTTTTAAAGATTTTCTAAAGAGCGCCGGCCCAGCTTGGAATCTAACCGGTCAAGCCCGGGTTGCAATTGCGTCATTGACGCGATCGTGCTATGTTCGCTGGGTTCTCTGGTGGGGAGGGGTTAAAGTGCCTTAGGTCTAACCCTAAGCCACATCGGGAGGAGACCGGAGCTCTTTCCGCGGCGAGGACTCGGCGGGAGCTGTCGGGTACTCCCTCCTAACAACAGTAATAGGGTCGAGCAGTCTCGGGTACCAGGGCCGGAGCCCTCCAGGCTCGAGACGACGCGCCGCTGTGGAGCTTCCGTGGCCGGGCGGGGGTTTCATCAAGAGGGTTGGCGGCTGGTGCGGCCATGTGCGTCGCGCTCACCCTCAGGCTGTGTGCCTGTTTCAGCGCGCCGCCGCCTGGAAGTATTGCGAGTACGAGACGAGATGCCGACCATCAGCCAGCTGGTTCGCCTGGGGCGCAAGCGCATCGTCGAAAAGACGAAGAGTCCCGCATTGCAGAACAATCCGCAGAAGCGGGGCGTGTGCGTTCGCGTGTTCACGCAGACGCCGAAGAAACCGAACTCGGCATTGCGGAAGGTCGCGCGCGTCCGCCTCACCAACGGGATCGAGGTGACCACCTACATCCCCGGCGTGGGCCACAACCTCCAGGAGCACTCGCTAGTACTCATCCGGGGGGGACGCGTGAAGGACCTGCCTGGTGTGCGGTACCACGTTGTGCGTGGCACGCTCGACGCGACGGGCGTCCAAGGTCGGAAGCAGAGCCGGTCGAAGTATGGCGCGAAGCGTGCCAAGCAGTAGGACCTAGGGTCGAACACATGTCACGCAGGCGAGAGATTCCGAAACGCGAGCTGCCCGCCGATCCGCTGTACGGTAGCACGCTGGTGAGCAGGTTCATCAACACCGTGATGCGTGACGGCAAGCGCAGCACGGCTGAGGCCATCCTCTACGGGAGCTTCGACATCATCAAGGAGCGGACGGGCGACGACCCGCTCAAGGTGTTCAAGAAGGCGCTCGACAACGTGCGGCCCACCCTTGAGGTGAAGTCCCGCCGCGTCGGCGGTTCGAACTACCAAGTGCCGATCGAGGTCAACCCGAACCGGCGGCTGTCGCTCAGCATCCGCTGGCTCGTGGGCTACGCGCGGTCACGCGGTGACGGCAAGACGATGGCAGAGAAGCTTGCCAACGAGTTGCTCGATGCCTCGAATCTGAGGGGCGGGGCGGTGAAGAAGCGCGAGGACACCCACCGGATGGCGGAAGCCAACAAGGCTTTCGCACACTACCGCTGGTAGGGGGGAGAGAGACGGCGCGGGAAGACACGGACATGGCCAGGCAGGTTCCTCTCGATCGGATCCGGAACATCGGCATCATGGCTCACATTGATGCCGGGAAGACCACGACGACGGAGCGCGTGCTCTTCTACACCGGAATTACGTACAAGATCGGCGAGGTCCATGAGGGCACCGCCGTCATGGACTGGATGGAGCAGGAGCAGGAACGTGGCATCACGATCACGTCGGCGGCCACCACCTGCTTCTGGAAGGACGTCCGGATCAACATCATCGACACGCCGGGTCACGTCGATTTCACGGCCGAAGTGGAGCGCTCGTTGCGCGTGCTTGACGGCGCGGTCGCAGTATTCGACGCCGTGTCGGGCGTGGAGCCCCAGTCCGAGACGGTCTGGCGCCAGGCCGACAAGTACCGCGTGCCGCGGATCTGTTTCGTCAACAAGATGGATCGCATCGGCGCCGACTTCACACGCACGCTGGAGCAGCTCGAGACCAAGCTCGGCGGCAACCCGGTAGCGATCCAACTGCCCATCGGCAGCGAGGACAATTTCCTTGGCGTGGTCGACCTCGTCGAGTTGAAGGCGATCACTTACAAGGATGAGATGATGGGCGCCGACTACGTGGTGACTGACATCCCAGCCGACATGGAGGCCGAGGTCGCCGTGTACCGCGAGAAGCTCGTCGAGAAGGTCAGCGAGCACGATGACAAGCTGCTTGAGAAGTACCTGGCCGGTGAGCCCATCACCCCCGACGAGATCCGCGCAGTCCTGCGGCGCCGGGTGATCGAGTCGGTGCGCGACGAGAAGGCGCCCTTCGTGGTGGTGCTCTGCGGCACCGCGTTCAAGAACAAGGGCGTGCAGCCGCTGCTCGACGCGGTGGTGAACTACCTCCCGTCGCCGGTGGACATCCCGCCGATGGTCGGGCTCGACCCGAACGCGGCCGAGGACACCGGGATCGAGCGGCCGGCAGCCGACGACGCCCCGTTTTCGGCGCTGGCGTTCAAGATCATGACCGACCCCTTCGTTGGCCAGCTTGCTTTCATCCGCATCTACTCGGGCGTGCTCGAGGCTGGCTCGTCGGCCTACAATGCCACCAAAGGCAAGACCGAGCGCGTCGGGCGGCTGCTCAAGATGCACGCGAACAAGCGTGAGGAGATCAAGCAGGTGTACGCGGGTGACATCTGCGCGGCGGTCGGCCTCAAGCAGGTGAGCACCGGCGATACGCTCTGCGACCAGAAGGCAGCAGTCCTGCTCGAGTCGATGGACTTCCCCGAGCCGGTCATCTCGCTTGCCATCGAGCCGAAGACCAAGGGCGACCAGGAGAAGCTCGGCCTAGGGCTTGCCAAGCTAATGTCGGAGGACCCGACCTTCCGGGCTAGGACCGACGAGCAGACCGGCCAGGTGGTGATTGCGGGTATGGGCGAGCTCCACCTTGAGATCATCGTCGACCGGCTGAAGCGCGAGTTCAGCGTCGAGGCCAGCGTGGGCCGCCCGCAGGTGGCCTATAAGGAGACGCTGACGGCCCCGGCTAGCGGCGAGGGTCGCTTTGTTCGCCAGACCGGCGGCCGCGGCCAGTTCGGCCACGCCAAGATTCAACTCCACCCCGGGGAGCCTGGTTCCGGCTTCGTCTTCGAGAACAGCATCGTCGGCGGCGCGGTCCCGAGGGAGTTCATCAAGCCGGTCGAGGAGGGCATTGCCGAAGCACTGACCCGCGGCGTACTCGCAGGCTACCCGGTCGACGACGTGCGGATCAAGCTCTACGACGGCTCGTTCCACGACGTGGACTCGTCGGAAATGGCCTTCAAGATCGCCGGCTCCATGGCGTTCCAGGACGCCGCCAAGCGCGCGAAGCCCGTGTTGCTCGAGCCGGTGATGCTGGTCGAGGTCGTCGTGCCCAAGGACAACATGGGCGACGTGATGGGTGACTTGGCAAGCCGGCGCGGCAAGATTCAGTCGCAGGAAGGCCGCGGCGGCACGCAGATCGTCAACGCGCGGGTGCCACTGTCGGAGATGTTTGGCTACGCGACCGACCTGCGGTCTCGTACTCAGGGGCGTGCCACGTACTCAATGCACTTCGATCGGTACGAGCAGGCTCCGCAGAACGTCAGTCAGGAAGTCGTCGCACGAGTGCAGGGCACTGGGACCTCAGGCGGCGGCTGAGCAGGAGGAGCAGGGAGACGCAGAGTCTATGGCGAAGGAAAAATTCGATCGGTCGAAACCGCACGTGAACGTGGGGACCATT
>CAZHTD010000035.1:0-21288 GCA_964535675.1 uncultured Bifidobacteriaceae bacterium
ACAGCGAAGAGTGCGAACGCGAGGACGGCTTCTAGGGCTTCGCCAATCATGTGGCTCCAGTGGCCCTGACCTGGATTGGTCACCGGGCCAGTTGCCACACGAAGCGCACGTGTAGTGCGGATCCCGCCTGATTCCCCGCTCGCACGGGTGTTGTATTCGGCGGCGGCCCGATGGTGCGGACCGCGCGCTTCGTGTGGCAGGGGTGATTGTGGATCAGACGCGGGCGCGGCGGATCCGTGGTAGCATCGGTGCTAGGAGCGCACGTATGACGACCAAGACGATGGATCCGCCGTCAAAGACCGACCCGCGCTATCAGCCGACCAAGGCTGAGATGAAGGCCGACATCAGCGTCAAGGACGCGACGCCGGAACGGCTCGCGCAGGCCATCTTCAAGGGCACCGGGAAGCCGACTCACTGACAATTAACCGCCGGGGCTGACGGCTCCGGCTCACCGGCCTTTGGGCACTATTCGATATAATCCCCATAAATTGGAGCTTGTGACTCAGAGGTACAAGCTCACGAGTGACCCAGCCACACGCGAGCGAGCCTCGACGAGACACGCCAGTGCGGCGCGTCCGCGCCTGCAACCGTATCACCCTAGAAAGGAGCAGGGCGTGATCTGCAGAGTCACCGTGCATTTCAGGACCGTCGCGGCCGCCGGGGGCCCGCGATGAGCGCTCGTGCGTCGGCCAACCGGTACGCCCGCGCGCTGCTCGACATTGCGATCGATCAATCGGCCACCGACTCGGTCGCCGAGGATCTCGACTCGTTCGCTGCGCTCGTCGATGCCCACGTCGAGCTGCACCGCGTGCTGTTCAACCCGGCGATTCCGGTGCCGAGCAAGAGCGGCCTCATCGAGGCACTGGCGCAGCGCGCCGGAATCACCGAATTGGTGAGGAACCTGCTTGTGATGCTGGCCGAGCGGAACCGGCTCGCGCTGCTCACCGAGGTGGGCGAGGCCTATCGGCAGCACCTGCGGGAGTACGAGGGCGTCGTGCAAGCCGAGCTCACTACCGCCACGCCGATCGACGAGGCGCAGATGGGTAGCGTGCGAAACCGGCTGGCTGCCGCCACGGGGCGCCGCGTGACGATAACCGCCAATACCGACGCCACGCTGGTGGGCGGTGTGGTTGCCCGAGTTGATAGCACGGTATACGACGGCAGCCTCGTCACGCAACTGGCGAAGATGAAAGCCAGGCTCGGCGCGTAGACGCTGGCGAAGAGGACGCGAGATGGACATCAAGGCCGAAGAGATTTCCAAACTGATTCGGGAGCAGCTCGGCAACCTTGCCGTCGACGTCGATGTGGCCGAGGTCGGCACCATCGTGTCGATCGGTGATGGCATCGCCCATATCCACGGCGTGGAGCGCGCCATGGCCGGCGAGATGCTCGAGTTCCCGAAGGGCGTCTTCGGCATCGCCCTCAACCTTGAAGAGGACGGGGTCGGCGCCGTGCTGCTCGGCGACTACCAGAAGATCAAGGAAGGCGACACGGTGAAGCGCACCGGACGCATCATCTCGGTGCCGGTAGGCGACGCAATGCTCGGCCGTGTAGTCAACGCGCTCGGCCAGCCGATTGACGGCAAGGGGCCGATCCCGAGCAAGGAGTTTTCGCCTATCGAGCGCTTGGCGCCAGGCGTCGTCGATCGCCAGGGCGTGAAGGAGCCGCTGCAGACCGGCCTCAAGGCGGTCGACGGGATGGTGCCGATCGGCCGCGGCCAGCGCGAGCTGATCATCGGCGACCGCCAGACGGGTAAAACGGCCGTCGCCGTCGACGCCATCATCAACCAGAAGGGCCAGGGCGTCATTTGTATCTACAACGCGATTGGCCAGAAGCAGTCGACCGTCGCGCAGGTAGTGCGGACCCTCGAGGAATACGACGCCATGAGTTACACGGTCGTTGTGGCGGCTACGGCCGCCGACCAGGCGGCGATGCTCTATATCAGTCCGTACTCGGCGTGCACGATTGGCGAGTACTTCCGCGACACCAAGCGCCACGCGCTGGTGGTCTACGACGACCTCTCGAAGCATGCGTCGGCCTACCGGGAGATCTCGCTGCTGTTACGCCGGCCGCCGGGCCGCGAGGCGTACCCGGGTGATGTCTTCTACCTGCACTCCCGCCTGCTCGAGCGGGCGGCCAAGCTCAATGCCGCGCTCGGCGCCGGGTCACTCACCGCGTTGCCGATCATCGAGACGCAGGCCGGCGACCTCTCCGCATACATCCCGACCAACGTCATCTCGATTACCGACGGCCAGATCTTCCTGGAGACGGACCTGTTCCACCAGGGTGTGCGCCCGGCTATCAACGTCGGCAACTCGGTGTCTCGGGTGGGCGGGGCGGCCCAGGTCAAGGCGATGCGTCAGGTGGCGGGCTCGCTGCGCCTCGACTTGGCACAGTACCGCGAGCTGGCGGCCTTTGCCCAGTTCGGCAGCGACCTCGACAGGGCCACGCAGGCGCAGCTCAACCGCGGCCGGCGTCTAGTCGAGATCCTCAAGCAGTCGCAATACCAGCCGCTGGCGGTCGAGAAGCAGGTGGCGATCATCTACGCCGCGACCAAGGGCTACATCGACACTGTGGACGTCGAGCAAGTGCAGCGCTACGAAGCAGAGCTCTATCGCTACCTCGAGACGCGGCACGGCGAGGCGCTGACGGCGATCGCTGAGAAGAAGATCCTCGACGACGAGGTGAAGACAGCGCTCGAGGCGGCGCTCGACGAATTCGGCAAGCAGTTCTTGACGACCGTCACCCCGGCCGTGGCCTAGCTGTCGGGGAGCACGTCTGAGCCAGACATGCCCTCGCTCATCGACCTCCGCCGCCGGATCCGCGCCGTCAAATCGACGCAGCAGATCACCAAGGCGATGAAGATGATCGCGGCCTCGCGCCTGCGGCGCGCACAGGACCGCATCGTCGCGGCACGGCCGTTCGCCGACCGGATGTACCGAGTCCTGAGCGGCTTGGCCGACCGGGTCGACACTGACCTCCACCCGCTGCTGCGTGTACCAGAGACCGGCTCTGGGCGCCTCCTACTGATCTTGATCACGGGCGATCGCGGGCTGTGCGGCAGCTTCAATTCGAACGCGATCAAGGCGGCCGGGCAGCTCATCTTCGAGCAGCCGTCGGGTGGCGAGGTGGCGCTCGGCCTCGTGGGACGCAAGGGCCGCGACTTCTTCGGCAGCCGGGGCTTCGAGGTGCTCATCGAGTTGAGCGGTGTCTTCCAGCGGCTGCACTTCGACCACGCGGCAGCGGTGGCCGACGCGGCGATGAAGGCCTTCACCAGCGGCAAGGTGTCGAGCGTCCATCTCGTCTACAACGAGTTCAAATCGGTGATCGCGCAGCGCGTGGTGGCGGTGCCTTTGCTACCACTGGCGCGGATCGAAGGCAGCGAGGCCCCGCTGGGCCCGCAGACCGAGTACCTGTACGAGCCCGACCCGGCGCAGATCTTCAATGACCTGCTGCCCCGGCACGTCCAGACCCAGGTGTTCCGCGCGATGCTCGAGTCCAACGCGGCGTTCTTCGCCGCGCAGATGACGGCGATGGACGCGGCCACCCGCAACGCGACGGAGATGATTGAGGATCTGACGCTCTACATGAACAAAGTGCGGCAGGCGGCGATCACGCGCGAGATTATCGAGGTCGTCTCGGGCGCCCAAGCGACCTAATGGCGTAATGTGGGGGCTCGGCCCCCGCCAGTCGTAGCGAGGAGGCTCTGGCTCGCTCGAAAGGATCAGGCAATGGCGACGGAAGCACCCACGAAGCAGCGCACCGGCAAGGTCGTGCAGATCATCGGCCCGGTGCTCGACATCGAGTTCTCCGAGGGCCTGCCCGAGATCTACAACGCCGTGCGCGTCGTGAGCGACGGCAGCGAAACGGACGGCACCGCCGTGGACGTAGTGGCCGAGGTCGAGCAGCACTTAGGCGAGAACCGCGTGCGCGCGGTCGCAATGAAGCCAACCGATGGCCTGACTCGCGGCATGGTGGCCATTGACACTGGCGCTCCGATCGCCGTACCTGTCGGCCCCGAGACGCTGGGCCGCGTGCTCAACGTCCTCGGCGAGCCGGTGGATTACCCCGACCGTCCCGTACAGGCCAAGCAGCAGTGGCCGATCCACCGCCCGGTGCCCAGCCTTGAGGATCAGTCGACCGAGCTGAAGATGTTCGAGACCGGCATCAAAGTCATCGACCTGCTTGAGCCCTACCTGCAGGGCGGCAAGATCGGGCTATTCGGTGGCGCCGGTGTTGGCAAGACCGTCATCATCATGGAGCTGATCAACAACATCGCGATGAAGCACGGTGGCGTGTCCGTGTTCGGCGGTGTGGGTGAGCGCACGCGCGAGGGCAACGACCTTTGGACCGAGTTCCAGGAGTCGGGTGTGATCAACAGTGACGATCTCAGCCAGTCGCGCGCGGCGTTGGTCTACGGCCAGATGACGGAGCCGCCCGGGGCGCGCCTGCGCGTTGGCCTGTCGGCGCTCACAGTAGCGGAGTACTTCCGCGACGGCGAAGGCAAGGATGTCCTCCTGTTCATCGACAATGTGTTTCGGTTCACTCAGGCGGGCTCGGAGGTATCGGCACTGCTCGGCCGCATGCCGTCCGCCGTTGGTTACCAGCCGACGCTGGCGAGCGAAATGGGCCAGATGCAGGAGCGCATCACGTCCACCAAGAAGGGGTCGATCACCTCAGTACAGGCCATCTACGTGCCCGCCGACGACTATACCGACCCGGCGCCGGCCACCACGTTCGCGCACCTCGACGCCACGACGAACCTGTCGCGGCAGATCGCCGAACTGGGCATCTACCCGGCCGTGGATCCGCTGGCATCGACCTCGCGCATCCTCGACCCGCGCGTGCTGGGTGAGGAGCACTACGAGGTGGCCCGTTCTGTGAAGCTGATCCTCCAGCGCTACAAGGACCTGCAGGACATCATCGCCATCCTCGGCATCGACGAGTTGTCGGAAGACGACAAGCTCACAGTGGCGCGGGCCCGCAAGCTGCAGCGCTTCCTCTCGCAGCCCTTCTTCGTTGCCGAAGGATTCACCGGCTTCCCGGGGAAGTACGTAGCCATCACTGACACGATCAAAGACTTCAGGGAGATCGTCGACGGCAAACACGACGAGCTGCCCGAGCAGGCGTTCTACATGGTCGGCACCATCAAGGAGGCCGTCGAGAAGGCCTCCAAGATGAAGGAACAGGGATAGAGCTTAGCCCGTGACCCTGCCGAGCACGCTCCATCTCGAGATTGTCACGCCCGACCGCGCGGTTGTGGCCGAAGACGTGGACGAGATCGTGGTTCCCGGCGCCGACGGCTACCTTGGCATCCTGCCTGGGCACACGCCCCTGCTGTCGACGATGCAGGTGGGTGAGCTCTGGTACAGGAAGGGCACCGAGAAGCACTTCCTGGCCATCGCGTTCGGCTTCGTCGAGGTGCGGCCAGACGGCGTGACCATCCTGGCCAACGGCGCCGAGGCGGCCGAGGAGATCGACGTCACTCGTGCCCAGGCGGCCAGGGAGCGGGCCGAACAGCGACTGAGCAGTGCCACTACCAACATGGACATGGAGCAGGCACGCATCGCGTTGCTCCGGTCGCTGGCGCGGCTGCGGGTGGCCGAGCGCCGTCGTGCACGTTCCTCATAGCAGGGGGCCTTCCGGCCGCTCGGCAAGGGCTGCCGGTCGCTTCTGCCCGTGCGCTGGGGCGCGCGCTACACTAGGGCGCCGGTGCTCGCCAACCTCCGACAGCTTCTCCGCTACCGCGCGTTAATCCAGAGCCTCGTCGCCCGCAACCTACAGGCGCGCTACCGTGGCTCCGTGCTGGGCTTCCTCTGGTCGTTCGTCAACCCGCTGCTGCTGCTTGGGGTCTACACCTTCGTCTTCACCGTCGTCCTGCCCGGCGCACGGCCGCCGGGCCTGACGCCGTTCGGCGTGTTCCTGTTCTGCGGCCTGCTGCCGTGGACGTGGTTCAGCTCGTCGCTGCTCGAGTCGTCAAGCGTGCTGGTGGCGGGCGGCAATCTGATCAAGAAGGTGCTGTTCCCCGCCGAGGTGTTGCCGATCGTTACCGTGCTAGCCAACCTCACGCACTTCTGCTTCGGCCTGCCGATCCTGGCGGCGTTCCTGCTCTACTATCAAGTGGCGCTGTCGCCCGCGAACCTCGTCTGGTTCCCGCTCATCGTGGCTGTGCAGCTGGTGCTGACGATGGGGCTGGCGCTGGGGGTGTCGGCGCTGGCCGTCCACTTCCGCGACATCCGCGACCTGCTCTCGAACCTGATCACGTTGTGGTTCTTCGCCACACCGATTATCTACCCGCTGGAGATGGCGCCCGAGACAGTCCGGCGGCTGCTGGTGCTCAACCCGTTCACCTCGTTGGCCACCTCGTACCAGGACGTGCTCTTCCGCTCGGGCCCCTTTACCGCGTGGCCTAGGCTGTTGGCGCTTGGCATCGCGTCGGTGGGGGTCTTCATTGCAGGGTACTTCGTCTTCGACCGGTTGCGCGACACTTTTGCAGAGGAAGTGTGAGTACCACGAACGCCATCGAGGTGCGCGACCTTCGGAAGGTCTACCGCCGCCATGGCCGGCGCACCCAGTTCGCGACACTGAAGAGCGCACTGCTGTCGGGCGGTCTGTTGAGCCAGCTGCGACCCGAGGACACGTTCGAGGCGCTGCGCGGCGTGTCGTTTGACGTAGCCGTCGGGCAGACGTTCGGCATCATCGGCCGGAACGGGTCGGGCAAGAGCACGCTGCTCACGCTGCTGGCCGGCATCGGCAAGCCCACCGGCGGCAGTCTGCGCGTCGATGGCAAGGTGTCGGCGCTGATTGAGCTTGGTGCCGGCTTCCATCCTGAGATCCCAGGGCGCGAGAACGTGTTCATCAATGGCATGATGCTCGGCCTCACCCGGCGCGAGGTGGCCGAGCACTTCGACGAGATCGTCCGGTTCGCTGAGATCGAGAAGTTCATCGACGCGCCGGTGAAGACCTACTCGTCGGGGATGTACATGCGCCTTGGGTTCTCGGTGGCGATTCACGTGAATCCCGACGTGCTGCTGGTCGACGAGGTCCTGGCCGTGGGCGACGAGGCCTTCACGCGCAAGTGTCTCGACAAATTTGCCGAGTTCCGCCAGCGTGGCAAGACGGTGCTGATCGTCACGCACTCGCTCGACCTAGTGCCCCGGTTCTGCAACGAGGCCATCTGGCTCGATGCCGGGTGCATCCGTGAGCAGGGCGACCCGCAGCGCGTCGTCGACGCCTACCTGATGGACGTGGCCGAGACCGAGGAGCGCGCGCTCAAGACTGCCGACGATCTTTCCACTGAGCGTGTTGCGGCGGGCGCTGCAGCCATGGTGCCCCCGGAGCAGAAAGAAGCAGCGCCCGAGCCTGCAGAGGATGTGCCGCCCGATGAGCGTCCCGTCGAAGGTCGATGGGGATCGCGCGAGGCGGAGATCACTGATGTATCCCTGCTGCACGACGGCCGCCCGGCCCAGGTGTTTGTCACCGGTGATGCCTTCGAGATCCAGCTTCGGGTGAAGGCGACCCGCCCGCTTGAGGACATCGTGTTCGGCGTCGGTATTTTCAATGCCGAGGGCGTGTGGTGCTTCGGCACCAACACGAAGATCGATGGCGCCTCGGGCGGCGCGCTTGAGGGCGAAGGCGAGGTGCGCTTCCTAATCGATCGGCTCGACCTGGTGGAAGGCACCTACAAGTTGGACGTTGCCGTACACCGCGCCAACGGCGCGCCGTACGACTACCATCGCCAGCTCCACACGATCCGTGTGATCTCGAAGGTGAAGGACGTGGGGGTGTTCCGTCCGCCGCACCGGTGGGAATTCTCTGGCGGTGCCCGGGTGAGCGGGCTGCAACAAGGCTAATGTCGCTTCCTAAGGCGACGCGGGTTGCAGGCACTTGCAGCCTCACGGTCCAGGAGGCCGCGACTTTCGCGGCCGGCGTGCGGGCGCATGGCGGCACCGTGGTCTTCACCAACGGGGTGTTCGATCTACTGCACCCCGGCCACGTGCGGAGTCTGCACGCCGCGAGAGATCTGGGCGATGCGCTGATCGTCGGCGTCAACTCGGATCGGTCCGTGCGTACCATCAAGGGTCCGGAGCGCCCCATCAATCCCGAGGCCGAACGGGCGGAGCTGCTGTGCACGTTGCGGGACGTCGATGCCGTGGTGATCTTCGACGAGGAGACGCCGCAGGCGCTCGTCGCTGCCGTTCAGCCGGATGTGCTGGTGAAGGGCGCCGACTGGGCCGACCGGAAGGACCTACCAGGCCGTGACGTGGTGGAGGCTCGCGGCGGGCGCGTGGTCCTGGTGGACTTGGAAGGTGACTTCTCCACCACCAACCTCATTGCCAAAATCCGGCACGTGGAACAATAGCCCTTCGCCGACCCCGCCCCGGCACGCGCTGGGGTGGGGCGGTCTGTACGTACGCCGTTGTCATCGATGTCCACCACGCCCTCGCTGACGCTCCGCGCCCTGTTCAGCCGCGCCATCGCCGCGCTCGATCTTGCGCGCGGCGCCCCCGTGACCGCCGGCCTCACCGCGCCGGCAAAGGCACTCGCCGTGGTGGCCCGTGCGCGCTCGGGCCCGGGGCTGACGCTCGTCGTGGCTCCCTCCGACCGCGACGTCGAGCAGCTCACTACCGATGCCCGCTTTTATTACGCCGCGCTCGAGGGCGCGGCGGATGCCGACGCCGAGGCCGCAGTGCTTCCTCTGCCGTCGCTGCAGGTAGATCCCTACCGCGGCATGACGCCCCACTTCCGAGTGGCCTCGACCCGCGCCCGCGTGCTCCACGGTGTCGCCACTGGGACCGCCCGACTCGTGGTCGCCTCCGCAGCCGGGTTGCTGCCCAGCGTCAGCACCCCCGACCGCATCCGGCGCGTCTCGTGCGTGCTGACGACCGGCACGGAGATTAATCCGTACGACTTGGCCAAGCTGCTGGCCGATGCGGGCTTCACGCGCGAGGATCCGGTGGACGAGCATGGATCGTTCTCGCTGCGCGGCGGCATCGCCGACATCTTCCCCGCGCAGGCCGCCGAGCCGGTGCGCATCGAGTTCGTGGGCGACCGGGTCGAGACGATGCGACGGTTCGACCCGCGCACGCAGCGTTCGACGGGGGCCCTCGACCAGATGGTGGTCACCCCTGTGCGCGAGACGTTCGACGAGGTGCCCGGCGACGACGCGAATCGCGAGCGGCGCGTCCCACTGCTCGACTTCCTCGGTGCCGACCGTGCCGTCCACGTGGTGGTATCCGAGTACGAGGCGGTGGCCGAGCAGGCGCAGAAGACCCGGGCGCAGCTCGAGCGCAGTTATGCCAATGCTGCGTCCGGCGGCCACGTGCCGATGCGGCCCCCGGTCGAGGCGTTCTCAAGCTGGGACGACCTCGCGCCAGCGCTCGACCGTGCCCCGCGTCTGGAGGCGCTGGCCGTCGACGACGAAACGGGGCGGCACGTCTCGTGTCAACCCTCGCTGGAGTTCCGGGGCCGCGTGGCCGACTGGGTGGCTGACGTCCAGCAGGCCCGGAGTCGTGGCGACACGGTGCTGTTCGTCGCTGGCACGGCGGGCTTGGCCGAGCGTGCGGTCGAGATTCTCGAGGCGTACGAGGTGGTGGCCGTGCCCGTCAAGCATGCCGACGAGGCCGGGCGGGGCGCGGTGCTGGTAGCTGTCGGTGAACTGTCGGCCGGGTTCCGCCTGCCGGGTGCCGCGCTGCAGATCTACGTCGAGACCGACGTCTTCGAAGAGGAGCGTCGCGACCACGAGCGTCGGCGGAACGTCGCGAAGACGTTCCTGTCGGACCTGCGCGACCTGAAGGTCGGCGATCTGGTGGTCCACGTGGACCACGGCATCGGCGAGTTCGTGGGGCTGAAGCAGCTCGGTGTACGTGGCGAGGCAACCGAGACACAGGAGTTCCTGGAGTTGCGCTACGCGGCCGCCAACAAGTTGTTCGTACCCATCGAGCGGCTCGACCTGGTGCAGAAGTACGCGGGCAGCAGCCGGCCCACACTCGACCGGCTGGGCGGCACTAGCTGGGAGAAGGCCAAGATGCGCGTCAAGAAGGCGATGCGCGACATGGCCGAAGAGCTTCTTAAGCTCTATGCACAGCGGAAAGCCATTCCAGGGCACGCGTTCGCGCCCGACACGCACTGGCAGGAGGAGTTCGAGGCTGCGTTCCCCTACGAGCTGACGCCTGACCAGGCCACGGCCATCGTTGACATTAAGCGCGACATGGAAGCGCCCACACCGATGGACCGGCTGCTTTGCGGTGACGTCGGCTACGGCAAGACCGAGGTGGCGGTGCGCGCGGCTTTCAAGGCCATCCTCGACGGCAAGCAGGTAGCGGTGCTCGCGCCGACCACCGTATTGGCCTTCCAGCACGCCAAGACGCTGAACGAGCGGTTCGCTGGCTTCCCGGTGACGGTCGAGATGATCAGCCGGTTCCGCACATCGCAGGAGATCAAGAAGGCACTGACGACGCTCGCGGCCGGCAAGGTCGACGTAATCGTCGGCACTCATCGGCTGCTATCGAAGGACGTCCAGTTCCGCGACCTCGGGCTGTTGGTGATCGACGAGGAGCAGCGCTTCGGCGTGGCGCACAAGGAGCGTATCAAGCAGATGCGCAAGCGCGTGGACGTATTGACAATGACGGCCACGCCCATCCCCCGCACGCTGAATATGTCGCTGGTCGGCATTCGCGACATGTCGATCATCGAGACACCGCCCAAGGACCGGTTGTCGATCCAGACCAACGTGGTCAAGTTCGACGCGCCGGTGATCGAGCGCGCGGTGCGGAACGAGCTGGCGCGCGGCGGCCAAGCCTACCTAGTGCACAACCGCGTAGAGTCGATCTACTCGATCGCCGACCTGCTGCGGCGTCTGGTGCCCGAAGCGCGCATCGTGGTTGGCCATGGCCAGATGGGTGAGAACGAGCTTGAACGCGCGATGACGGGCTTCGTTGAGCGGCGGTTCGACGTGCTGGTGGCGACGACGATCGTCGAGAACGGTCTCGATATTCCCAACGCTAATACCATCATCATCACCCGCGCCGACCACTACGGTTTGGCGCAGCTCTACCAACTGCGGGGAAGGGTGGGCCGCTCGGACCGGCCGGCCTACGCCTACCTGTTGATTCCGCCGCGGGAGTCCTTGGTGCCCGTGGCGCGCAAGCGATTGGCGGCGATCCGTGAGTTTTCGGACCTTGGTAGCGGCTTCCGCGTGGCCGCACTCGACTTAGAGATCCGCGGGGCGGGCAACCTGCTGGGCGGCGAGCAGAGCGGTCACATCGAGGCCGTGGGCTTCGAGATGTACATGAAGCTGCTTGAGCAGACGGTGCGTGAGCTCAGGGGTGAGGTGATCGAAAACGACGTTCGTGCCGTAGTAAACCTGCACGTGGACCTGCGCATCGACCCCGGCTATGTCCCCGACGCGAACCAACGGCTGACCATCTATCGCAACGTGGCGGCGGCGCGCTCGGAGGACGAGTTGGCGGCCATTGTTGACGGCCTGCGCGACCGCTACGGTAATCCGCCGCCGTCGGTGCTGAACTTGGCCGAGTACGGTCGCATCCGCGTGCTGGCCGATCGGCTGGGCGTCGAGGCGATCGATCGGGAGAAACGCACTGTTGCCGTCCGGTTCCGGCCCACCGCGCGGGTCGACCCCCAGCGGCTGGTCAAGCTGGTGCAGGAGTGGCCCGGCGCCATGCTGGTGCCGCCGGTGTCGCTGAAGCTGGATCTGGATGCTGCCGGGGAGCTCCCACTCCGCGACCGGCCGGATCCGGAGGCCAGCTGGTGGACGGCCCGGGCCACGGCGGGAACGGTGGCGGCCGGCTTCACGAAGGATGAGATCCTGCGCCGGCCCGGAAGCGATTCCCGGGATCAGGGTGGCATCTTCCACCGTCTAGAAAAGCTCCTCCGCATCCTTTCATGATATCGTAAGTGGGGTCTATCGATATCAACTAAAAAGTTAGACCTGATAAAGTCTAGCCGTCGCAGCCAATACCGTTGTGCCAATCCATCACATTTCGCAGTGGTTTGAGACCCCTTCAGCAATACAGGACACGAACGCAGAGATCCGCGACCTCGACCGGAATCGGCGCAGGCTCAGGAAAGCTATCGAGGTCTCCAAGCGCCACAAGAACGAAAGTGTCCGGTGGCTAGGGGAGGGACTTTCTGGGAAGGGGCGCGATTAGTTGGGCGGGGACGTATTTCAGGACAAGGCTCCGGACAAACGATTTCTGCTCAGAATTCCGGCCAGTTTGCATGCTAGGCTGAAGGCCGCTGCCGCCGAACACGGCGTCTCATTGAATCGCTACTGCCTGCGGGTCCTCTCGGGCCAGGAGCCTGTCGCGTCCGTGCCCGACGCCTCTCGCAAGCGGGCTTCTCAGGGCGGAAGCCTTGCAGCCGACCACTTAGCCAGGGCTCAGGCGCGCCTGCTAGCCGTCGACGTCCTGTGCGAGGCCGAGAGTTGGGCTGACGTGGTCTGTGAGTCGCAGGAGGTAGTGGATCTGGCGCTGCGGGGCTTGCTGTGGTGGGCCGGACTCGAGCCGCCCGCCAGGCAGGATGTGGGCACCACCCTACTTCGAGAGCGCAAGCGCCTTCCCCCATCCTTCTGGCCCGAGCTGCCCGCCCTAGCCGAGGCCGCCCGTCGGCTGCGCCGCGACCGTGACTTGGCGTTTCTCGGCTCCTATGACGTCACGCCGTGGGAGTTCTACCGCCGTTCGGAGGCCGAGGCGGCCCGCCAAGCTGCGCGCAACGCCGTGCGGGTGGTGCGCACCCATGTGCTCGGGCAGTAGCCGGCTGCTCCGGCCATCAGTGTTAAGATGCTGAGGAATAAGGGATTTGACCATGAGAAAGCACGTCGCGCTGACGCTGGGGCTCGTCGCCGCCCTGGCTACGGCCTCGCCTGCCGGGCAGATGGAGATCGTCGAGCAGGTGCTGGTCAAGGTGAATGGCGACATCGTCACCAAGAGCGAGTTCGAGCAGCGGACGATCGACGCGCTACGTGCGCGCCCGGAGCTGGTCAACGCGCCGCTGGACAGCCCGCTGTTCACCCAGGCGGTGGCCGACGTCACGCCAGGGCTGATCCTCGATTCGGTCGATGAGCTGCTGCTCGTGCAACGCGGCCGCGAGATGGGCTACGCGCTGGGCGACACACAGTTCAACGACATCGTTACCAACATCCAGGAAACCAACGGGCTGGAAGATGAGGCCGCGTTCCAGGCGGCGCTGCAGCAAGAAGGGCTGACGCTCGCCGACCTGCGCCGGCAGATCGAGCGGCAGATGCTGGTGCAGCGCGTCCAGCAGGACGACGTCATGGCGAGGCTAGTGATTACCGACGAGGAGACACGCGCATACTACGAGGCGAATCGCGACGAGTTCACCACGCCGATCACCCTCACGCTGCGCGAGCTGCTGATCGACGTGCCGATTACCGACCAGGGCATCAATGTCGGCCAGGCCAACGCCGTGGAGGCCCAGATCGAGGAGGTGCGCGATCGCGCGCTGGCGGGCGAGTCGTTCATGGAGCTCGTTGAGGAGTTCTCCGACGCGCCGTCGGCCGCCAACGGCGGACTGATCGGCCCTCTCAGCTTGGACGACCTGACACCGGCGTTGCAGTCGCAGATCGAAGGGCTGATGGTTGGCGGCCTTACCCAGGTGCTGCGGACGCAGCGGGGCTTCCAGCTTCTGCGGCTCGAGTCGCGGACGCAGCCGCGCGTGGTGACCTATCAGGAGGCGCTGACCGAGGTCACCAACGCGGTGGCGAGCCAGAAGATCGGCGCGGAGATGCAGGCGTATCTTGAGCAGCTTCGCGAGCAGGCGACGATCGAGTTCCAGAACGCCGAGCTCGAGGAGGCGTATCAGGCGGCGTTGGCTGAGCAACGCGCTCAGTTCGGTGACGGTGCCGCTGGTTCGTAGCGAAGGTTAGTCCTCTCGAAGGTGAACACGGACATGTCGTCCAATGCGGGCCGCGCACCCGACGGACTCGTGACGCTGGCCGCTCGGGTGGGTGTGGCGAGATCCAGGGGCTCGCGCTCTGGGCCCGCTCGTGGCACGAACAGGTCGTGTGCGAGCAGCTTTACCGCAAGCGCATCAAGGGTTTTCTGCCCATGGCTGCGCGCTGGCGCCGCTGATTTAAGCGGCACGGTGACGGTCGAGACCAGGGCGTTGCTCGGCATGGCCACCACCGACGCAGGCGGGGGAGTGGCCGTATCAGTCGCGTTGAGCGCGGCGGGGCAGGGTCCGGTCGGCCCACGGTGGTTGCTGCCGTCGGCGGCACCGTGATTTCGAGCACGATGGTGACCAGCACGCCGGGTTCGATCATCGCAGTTGAGATGCCCGCCGCCACGACCGTACCGGTGCCAGGCGGCGATGGTGCCGACGCGTTGCCGACGACCAACGTCGACGAGGCGTCGAACTTCGCCCTCATCTTCGGCGTGATCGGCGTTGTCAAGAGGTAACGAGGGGGGCCTTCAGGCTGCTCGGTGAACCAAACAACACCGATGAAGATCGGCTCGGTCATACTCGATTCCCCGTTCGTCGTCGCGCCCATGGCGGGCATGACCGACACTGCTTTCCGTCGCCTGGTGAAACGGCACGGCGGGTGCGGCCTGGTCGTCACCGAGATGGTGTCGTCCGAGGGGTTGGTGCGCGGCATTGACCGAACCCTCGAGTATGCCGAGTACACCGAGGAGGAGCGGCCTGTGTCGATTCAGGTCTTCGGCGGTGATCCGCAGAAGATGGCCGATGCCGCGCAGATCGTCGAGGGCATGGGCGCTGACATCGTCGACGTCAACATGGGCTGCCCCGTGCCCAAGATCGCCAAGCACAACGCCGGCTGCCGGCTGATGCGCAAGCCCGCGCACGCGGCATCCGTGGTCGAGGCCATGACCAGTGCCGTGAAGATCCCGGTCACGGTGAAGATGCGCGCCGGGTGGAACGATCGCGAGCGCAACGCGCCCGAACTGGCGCGCCGCGCCCAGGATGCCGGCGCCGCCGCGGTTGCGATTCATGGCCGGACCGCCGAGCAGTCGTACAAGGGGACGGCTGACTGGAAGCTGGTGCAGCAGGTGGCCGAGAATCTCGACATCCCGGTGCTTGGCAGCGGCGACTGCGTCGAGCCCGAGCAGGCGATCGAGCGGTTGGCGATGGGTGCCAGCGGCGTGCTGGTGGGGCGAGGCGTGTTGCGCAATCCATGGATTCTCGCGCAGGCTGCCGACATCGCGGCGGGCCGTAGGCCCCGGCCGGTCACGCCGCGTGACCGCGCGCGGTTCCTGCTCGACTACATCGACCTGCTGCTCGGCGAATACTCAGATGAAGCGCGTGGATTCCGGCATACTGCACCCGGCATCGTCGCCGAGCCGATGGCGGCCACGCGCCGCCAACGCTGGGTCGTCAACAAGATTCGCGCGCTTGCCTCCTGGTACTCAAAGGGCCACGAGGGTGGCTCCCATTTCCGAACGCGCGTTAACCAGGCCGAGTCCGTCGCAGCCGTTCGGGCTATCGTTCGTGAGCACTTCAGCGACGTGGTGGTGTCGCTCACGAATCAGCCTGTTCTGCCCTAGACCGGCTCTCGCGTCAGAGTCTGTATCCCCGTTGGCTCGATAACCGTCGCAACCTGAAGGAAGCGCCGCCGGCCCTGCAGCGCTGAGGCCGCGCGCTATCGGCGCCTGACCGACTGGCCAATTGGGCTTCTCGCCGAGTGGCTACTACGCGTGGCGTGGCGCGGGCCCGAGTCGACGTGCGCTGACCCGCCAGCACCTCCTGGCGGAGATGCGTACCATCCACGCCGAGAGCGACGGGACGTACGGGAGCCCCCGCATGCGCACCGAGTTACTGGCTCGGGGGCATCGGGTGGGCCGGCACCGCGTGGCCCGCTTGATGCGGCAGGCGCGCCTGCGAGGCTCGGTGAAGAAGCAGTATCGCGTGCCGAGTGACCGTGGTGGTGTGCAGCAAACCCGTGCCAGAGGCGAGAGTGACGCGCCCACCGGGACGCGCAGCACCTGCTGACGTACAGCTTGACGGTGCCCTACAATGCACTCCCTTTGGGAGAACCCCATGGGGCTGGGAATCAGCAGTGAGGCTCCAAGTTGCAGAGCCGATACAGTTGACAGTGCCAGGCCGGCACGTCGGGGGTTCGTTTCGTCTTCTAATTGCCAGCTTCATACACACTGACACGTCATGGTGCGAGAGCCCACCCGTCCGCGCCGCAGCCTCCTTTTCACCCCGGCGTCGCGCCCCGACCGTTGTGCCAAGGCCCTCGCGAGCGGCGCTGATGCCGTGTGCATCGATCTGGAAGACGGCGTCGGTCTGGATACCAAGGCGCAGGCTCGCCATGACGCGATGCGCGTCCTCGCGGATCGGACGTCCCAGACCACGGAAGTATGGCTACGCATCAATGACCCGCGCAGCGACCTCGGGCGGCTCGACCTCGAGACGCTTCGCGACACAGCGCACCAGCCCGATGCGCTCGTGGTCCCCAAGGTGCGCGGCGCCGAAAGCGTCCGTCAGCTCGCGGCCGAGCTGCACGGCGATCTCACGGGCACGGCGCTCGTCCCGATGATCGAGAGTGCGGCCGCCATGGTTGCGGTAGAGACCATTGCGGCAGCGTCCCCGAACATCTCGGCCCTGCTGTTTGGCGCCATCGACTATTGCGCGGACGTGGGCTGTGCGGTCGAGTGGGACGCGCTGCTCCATGCCCGCTCGCGTATGGTGCTGGCCGCGGCCGCCGTTGGCGTCGACGCGCTGGACGGTCCGTTCACCAACATTGCCGCCCTCGACGCGCTCGAGACCGAGAGTCGGGGCGCCGCACGGCTGGGATTCACCGGGAAGATCGCGATTCACCCCACGCAGATCGACGTCATCCAGCGGGCGTTCACGCCCTCGCCCGAGGACATCGTTTGGGCGAGACGCGTCATTGCGGCCTACGACGCCGCGGGGGGTGGTGCGCTGCAGCTGGACGGCATCCTGATCGACCGACCGGTCATCGCGGCGGCAAGACGCACCCTCCGATCGGCGTCAGCGCCGCAGAAGGGTTCGAACACCCCGGGGTAACGCTGCCCCCGTGAGGTGCGTCAGGTCACTCGGAGGGACCGGGCGCCGCCGGTCGCGAGGATCACTGCTATGCGCGGACGAATTCCAGGCGACCGTCCGGCAGATTCCAGAACACCCCGTCACCCACGCGCCGATCGTGCACGAGCAGCCCCAGCAGGTGTCATTCGACCACGACGGGAATGCGCCGCCGAAGCACCTGTTCCTACAGGGGGCTGCAGGACAACGTGTCCCGACATGTCGGCCGCGAACCGCGCGCGGCGCAGACGAGCCGCCCAGCCGTCACTGCGCCAGCTGTCCGCCCTCGGTCGTCCCTTTGGTCCTCGACCACATCGCCCCGAGCCGATCGAGCTCGGCGATCATGTCTGCGGCTTCCTCGCACGTCACCGCCGTCTGATCGGCGAGGTAGTTGCTGCCCTTGACCGTGTCGGCGATATGCCGCTCGACGGAGTTGCCCTCGCCGCTCGCGGCGTTGAACCCGCCCTGCGCGGCACCGCTGTGCGACTGGTTCGGGTACATCTTGCTGGCGGCGAGCACGCGGTCGGCCGGTACCTGGCGCACTGGTATGAGGTCGGCCAGGCCAACGCCCACCACCAGCACGTCGACCTCACGCACGGCGCCGACCCGCCGACCCGGCGCTGGACAGGCCTCCACGCTGCCACCGGGCCCGGGCCAGCTCGTGGTAGTTGTGTCCCTGCCGGTCGATGATCACCACGGCCGGAAAGGCCCGGACTCGCAGCTCCAGGAGCGCTTCAGGCCCCAGATCGTCGTAGGCCACCACGCGGGTGGCCTCGACGTGCTTGGCGAGCAGCGCTCCCAGACCGCCGATGGCGGCCAGATAGAGCGCGCGCCGTTCCACGAACGCCGACATGTCGCGGCCGTGGAGCTCGCCTTTGCCGATGACGGCGCTCACCCCCGCCGCCAGGAGTGACGGCAGGAATCGCCCCATCCGGCCGATCGTCGTCGGTCCGGCCGACCCGATCACGTCACCCGGCTTGGCCGGCGACGGCCCGACGGCATAGAGCACACGCCCGTCGAGGGTGATCGGCATCGTGGCCCCGTCGTCGAGCGCGCGCACCAGCCGCGCCGCACTGGTGTCGCGAAGCGTCAGCGCCCGTCCCGTCAGCACCACAGCATCGCCAGCCCGGAGGCCATCGAGCGCGGACGGATCCATCTCCGGATCGCAGGCGAGTGAGACTCGATCAGCCGTCACGCGTCACAGCACCGTCGACAGGCGACGCATCGAATGGCAACCGAGGTTAACGGCGACGGGCAGTCCCGCGATGTGGGTGGGATGGACCTCGACATGGACGGCCAGCGCCGTCACGCGCCCGCCGAGCCCCTGCGGCCCGATGCCGAGGTCGTTGATCCGGTCGAGCAGCTCCGCCTCGAGCTCGCCGATATCCTCGCGCGCGTGGCGATCACCCAAGGGACGCAGCACGGCCTTCTTTGCCAGCAGCGCCGCCCGCTCGAACGTGCCGCCGACGCCGACGCCCACGATGATCGGCGGACATGCGTTCGCGCCAGCCTGGTCCACCGTTTCGACCACGACGTCACTAATGCCCGCGACACCGTCGGCCGGCGTCAGCATGCGCAGCGCGCTCATGTTCTCGGCGCCGAATCCCTTGGGCGCCACGGTGAGATGAACCTGGTTCCCCGGAACGAGCTCGACGTGTATGACACTTGGCGTGTCGCTCCCTGCCATGCGCAGCCGTCTGGTGGGATCGCCCGTCACCGACCAGCGCAAGTACCCTGCTCGGGTCCCCTGACGCACACCCTCGTGCACGGCCTCGTGGAGGTCGCCACCTGTCCAGTGCACGTCCTGGCCAATCGCGAGCAGCACGACGGTCAGCCCGCTGTCCTGGCATACGGGCCGCCGTTCCTCGGCCGCGACCTCGTAGTTCCGCACGAGCTGCTCGAGCGTCTGGCGGCCGAGCGCCGACTCCTCCCGGTCGACTGCCTGGCGCAGCGCCGCCAGCACGTCGCCCGGGATCTGGTAGTTGCACTCGACCAGCAGACGCGCGACGGACTCGCGGAGGGTGTCCACGTCGACGTCTCTCACCGCGCCGCTCGCACCCGTCGTCATGGGTCAGACCACGCCTTGGCGTCGCCACTCGGCGATGGTCGCTGGCTCGATCCCGAGCTCGGCCAGGATGGCGTTGGTGTGCTGGCCGACGGCCGGCACGGGTCCCATCGGAACGTCCACACCCTCGAAAGCGACCGGCGGCTCGAGCGCTCGGATGGGCCCCTCCGGCGACGCCACGGAGCGCCAGCGATTCCGCTCGACGAGCTGCGGGTGCTCGAGGAATTCCTCCATCGTGTTGAGGCGCGCATGCGCGATGTCCGCCGCCGCAAGCTTCGTCCGCACATCGTCGACGCCGAGTCGGGAGAAGCAATCGCGAATGACGGCGTCCAGCGCATCCTGGTGTGTCACCCGGCTTGCATTGGTGTGGAACCGGTCATCACTCGCTAGCTCGGGCTGCTCAAGCACCTCGCTGCAGAAACGCACCCACTCGCGATCGTTCTGAATCCCGAAGAACACTACCTGCCCGTCGCCGCACGGGTACGGTCCGTACGGCGCAATGGTGGCGTGCCGGGCGCCGGTGCGCTGCGGCGCCGAACCTCCGTACGCCGTGTAGTAGGCCGGATAGCCCATCCACTCGGCCAGCGCATCGAACAGCGACACGTGCAGCACGACCCCCGTGCCCGTCTTCGCCCTCATGAGCAGCGCCGACAGGATGCCAGAGAGCGCGTACATGCCGGCGGCAATGTCCGCGACCGAAATCCCGACCTTGGCCGGACCCTCCTCGCCCCCGGTGATCGAGAGCAGACCGGCCTCGCTCTGGATGAGCAGGTCGTACGCTTTCTGGTGGGCATAGGGGCCATCCTGACCGTAGCCGGAGATCTCGCACGTGACGAGGTGGGGATGCTTCGCCTGTAGCGTGGCGCCATCGACGCCCAGCCGCTTGGCGGCGTTAGGTACCAGGTTGTGGAGAAACACGTCCACCCGGCCGAGCAGCCTCTGGAGCACGGCGGCGCCCTCTGGTCGTTTCAGGTCGAGCGAGAGCGACTCCTTCGAACGATTAAGCCACACGAAATGGCTCGACAGGCCGTTGACGGTGGCGTCGTACGACCGCGCGAAGTCGCCGGTGCTTGGACGCTCCACCTTGATGACCCGCGCGCCGAGATCCGCCAGCTGGCGACTGGCGAACGGGGAGGCGACCGCGTGTTCGACGGCGACGACGGTGACTCCGTCAAGCGGTGCGGGCCGTGAAGGCATCCCGTCAGGCACTCCCCAGCTCGGCGCGACGCCCGGCGGCCGCGAAGCCGCGCTGCGCCCACAGCAGCGCAATCATCACAACCGTTGATACCAGGGCGGGCACTGCGGCCGCCCGGAACATCTCCTGCGCTGTCCAGCCTTCCGCTAGGAACAGCCCGCCGATGGTCGGACCGACGATGGTGCCGAGGCGGCCGACGCCCAGCCCCGCGCCCACGCCCGTGGAACGAATCGACGTCGGATAGTAACTGGCCGCGAGCGCGTTGAGTCCGGACTGGCCTCCGACCACGTACCAGCCCGCCACGAAGACCGCGACGAAGAGCATCGCCAGCGACAGCCCCGGCCGGTCGATGAGCGCGATGCTCACCGTGGCCACGGCAAAGGTCAGAATCAGCATCGGCAGGAATCCGCGCTTCGAGATCAGCCAGGCGAGGCCAAAGGTGCCGATCGTGCCGCTCACCTGCAGGATGGTACCCACGAGGACGGCGGTCTGCGTCGAGTAGCCGAGCCCCGCACCAATGCAGGCGCTCTGACTGAGGATCGGACCCGATGACCACTCACAGGCAGGGCTTGGCTGCGGCGGCCGAAGGACAGCGAGAGGGCAATCCTCTATTCACCGGTGTGGTCCACGTCAGTACCGACGCGTTGAGGGCGGTCTACGGGAACGATTCAAGCCGCTCGTTCGCACGGGCACTCGCTCATGTCCGCAACGGTCGCATTGAGAGTCTAGGCGATTGGCTCTCACAGCTTCAACGTATAGAAGGCTGCGCCACCCTACCTAGCCTACCCAAGACGGGCCTGGACTGAATTTCAGAGGCAGAGTCCAGGTCGGCGGTCAACTTGGTGTCGTAGTCGAACCGACGCAGAGACTTCTCGAACACCCGGAGGATTCGGATCCCACGCCGTTCCTATCGCGCCGACGAACTGATGACTAGGTCGTGCCGCTCAGGCTCGGGGTCGACCAGCTGCCTCAGTGCCCGTCG
>CAZHTD010000035.1:21388-29452 GCA_964535675.1 uncultured Bifidobacteriaceae bacterium
TGCCCGTCGTGACCTAGTCCTCCAGCGCGCCGAGCGCACCGTAGGGCGACACGTGGCCCGTTGGCATCTCGCCGAGCGGCAGCAGCTGCAGCAACCCGATGCCTGCGGACCGCAGCTCCGCGTTTTTAGGACGAGAACGTCCGGAAACTCGCCGATGCGCCAGCTCCGTGCCGAGGGAATCGAGAACAACGGCACCAGGACGCCGACCAGCCGCTCCGGCGCGCTCATGCCGCCACCGCCCGCGCAAGGAGGCGCTTGAGCCCGCTGGCCATCGCGCCGGGATCCGGCAACAGGCTCACGACGACAAAGGCCGCTCGAGGGAAGTCGAAGAAATAGCCCGGGTGCACCAGTACGCCGTCCTCCTGCAGCGCCTCGAGGATGAGGCGTTCTTCACCGAGCGTGTCCGGCACCTGAATGATCGCCGACCAGCCGCCCTCTGCGGTGAGGAGGTCGCAGGCCGGAAATCGTCCGACGACCTCCCGGACGGCACCGAGCGTCTCGCGCGTCCGTGCGCGAATCGCATCGCGGATCTCACTCGCGCGCTCGAGCAGCGCCGCGGCCGCGAGTTGTACCGGCGTGCTCACCGAGAGATAGCTGTCGGTCACCAGTTCAAGCGCTGACAGCGCTGCCTGCCGCTCGGCCTCGGCGCCAGCCACGACTATCCACCCCAGCTTGAGCTGCGGCAGCCCAAGCGTTTTCGAGAAGCCGCCCAGCGTGAAGGTCAGGCCCTTGCTCAAGGCGATCCCCTGATCGGTCGGCCACATGCCCTCGTCGAGCGGGTAGTCGGCGAAGACCTCGTCGAGGATCAGCGGCCACCTGCGCGCCGCGCACGCCGACGCGAGCCGACCAAACTCTGAAGCCGATACGAACGACCCGGTCGGGTTGTTCGGCGACACGGCCACCACGGCCCGCACGTCCGGCCTGGCGGCCTCGATGGCCGCGACATCGATCTCCCAGCGCCCGTGGTGCGCGAGGTCGTAGGGCACCGGTCGCACGCCCTCCAGACGTGTCAGGTGCTCAAACAGCGGATAGCTCGGCCGCGGCACCAGCACAGCTGTTCCGGGATCGCAGTACGTTTTGAACAGCCAGCCGTAGGCCTCGCTGGTGCTCGCGCTGAGCACGACCTGACCGGGTTCCACCCTTGTGCCCCGGCGCTGATAGTCGGCGGCCACGGCCGCCCGGGCTCGGTCGAGGCCGAGCGCCGCGGGCTCGTAGGCCAAGCCCGCCACGTCACAGAGCGGCGCCAGCAGGTCGGTGGGGTACTGGATGCCCACGCGCGTCGGGTTCGACACAGTGAGATCGAGGATGGGGGCACCGCGCGCGCGACGTGCGGCCACGGCGCAGGCGAGCGCGTTGGTGTTACCGGTGGGTAGGCGGCTCGAAACCTGCATCGACACTCAGATCTCGATGCGCTCCCCGTTGCCCGTTGCGGCGGCCTTCCACCCGAGGCCATCGGTGGGACCCCCGGCTGGGCGGCCATGGGACGGTGCCAGCCACCGGACAATCTCGCCGCGGTCCGCGTGTGCCAACATCGAGTCGAGGCGTGCGATAGACGCGCGCACTGGCACCACCCCGCCGTGGATCTGCGTCGCTGGTTTGTCTTCGCGCAGTCGGAGTCCCTGGATCCCGACCGCCTGGTGGCCGACAAACAGCAGGGTGTTCCGCTTGTTGGGCAGGACGGCCTTCATGTCGTGCAACACCCGGCCTCCAGTGGTCATGCCACTGGCCAAGAAGACAATTGACGGCGCCTGGATCGCGGTGACCGCCTTCGACTGGTTGGGGGTGAGGATGGTCTGGCAGCGGGCGGTCCGGAACGTGCGTCACGCTCGGTCAGCCGCATCTCGGGATCCAGCTCGTGCGTCCGCGCCTGGTAGGACTTCAGTGCTTCGAGCGCCATCGGGCTGTCCAGTTTAGACCGGCAGCACCAGGATGCATTTCTTCGCGTCGCCATGCTCGATGATGTATTTCAACCCGGTCACGGTCTGCGCCCGCGATGTGGAACGTCAGGTGTCCCACGCGCCCTCTGACGATACCAGCAGCGCCCGCAGCCCGATCTGCTACCCTTCCCTCCATGTCACCTCAGCACCTCGTCCGTTTTGCAGCAGCCTTGCTCACTACGTTCACGATAGCGGCACCGGGGTTGGCTCAGCAGCCGCTCACCCTCGACACGATCTACGCACCCGGTGTGGCCGAGAACTTCTCGGGTGCCCCGGAGGTGCCGCGCCTCTGGCTTGACGACGACAGCTACCTCGTGGTGCGGCGCGCGGGCAGCCGAGCCTCGGAGTGGCTCCGTGTCGATGCCACCACGGGCGACGCGTCGCTCCTGTTCGACCAGGCGCGCATGGAAGACTCCCTCGCGGCGCTGTCTGGTGTTACACGCGCCGCTGCGGCCGCGCAGGCCTACTCGGCCGGGCTGACGCTCGACGCCAGCCGCACCGGTATCTTGGTGACGATCGAGGACGACCTCTTCCACTACGACATTCCCACCGGGACAGCGCGCCGGCTGACCAGCGCGGAGGGACCTGAGGAGGAGGCCACTTTCAGCCCCGATGGCGCCTCGGTTGCCTTCGTGCGCGCCAACGATCTCTACGTGGTGGAGGTGGCCACGAGTACCGAGCGCCGGCTGACCGACGATGGTGACCCACAGCTGCTGAACGGCAAGCTCGACTGGCTGTACCAGGAGGAGATCTTCGGCCGCGGTCGCTTCCGGGGCTACTGGTGGAGCCCGGACTCGGCCCATCTCGCGTTCCTGCAGCTCGACGAGTCGCAGGTGCCGGAGTACACCGTCGTCGACCACCTGCCGTACCGCCCCGAGCTTGAGGTCACCGACTACCCGAAAGCCGGCGACACCAACCCGGCGGTTCGTCTGGGCATCGTTGCTCGCGACGGTGGCGACCCGGCCTTCGTGTCGCGCGAGAGCTTCGAGATGTTGGACATCTTGATCGTCAACGTCGACTGGGCGCCGGACAGTTCCTCAGTACTGTTCCAAGTGCAGAATCGCGAGCAGACGTGGCTGACGCTCCACCGCACGCCGGTCGACGCCAGCGATCAGACCATTTTGCTGACCGAGGCGACCGAGGCGTGGGTTGATCCGAACGGCAACCCCGTGTGGCTTGAGGACGGTACTTTCCTGTGGTTCAGCTCGCGTAGCGGCTTCCGCCACCTGTACCGGTACGCGGCCGACGGCACCGAGCTCGGCCAGGTGACCAGCGGCAACTGGGACGTACGCGCGCTCTACGGCGTGGACGAGGACGCGGGCTTGCTGTACTTCGCGGCGAGCGCAGACCGCGCCGTCGGCACCGACATCTACCGCGCCGGCCTCGACGGCTCGGCACCCGAGCGACTGCCGGGTGTTGACGGGGTGCACCGCGCGATCTTTAACCCCGGCTTCACGCAGTACGTCGACGTGTGGAGTAACGTCACCACCCCCCCTCAGGTGCGCTTGCACGCGGCCGATGGCACGGTGCTGCGCGTGATCGACGCCAACCCAGTGCCCGCGCTCGACGACTACCGGCTCTCGACACCCGAGTTCGTGCAGGTGGAGACGCGCGATGGCTTCGTGATGGAAGGGATGCAGATCAGGCCGCCAGACTTCGATCCGACGCGCCAGTACCCAGTGTTCCAGTACGTGTACTCGGGCCCCGGTATTTCGGTGGTGCGCGACCAGTGGATGGGTCGCCAGTACATGTTCCACCAGTTGCTCGCCCAGCAGGGATTCATCGTCTGGGTGCTCGACAACCGCAGCGCCAGCGGCAAGGGCGCCGAGTCGCAGTGGCCGGTCTACCAGCGCCTCGGTGAGCTTGAGCTCCAGGATCTCGAGGACGGCCTCGCTTGGCTGCGCCAGCAGCCCTGGGTCGATCCCGACCGCGTGATCATGAGCGGCTGGAGCTACGGCGGTTTCATGACCGCCTACGCGCTGACCCACAGCACCGGCTGGTCGGCGGGGGTGGCCGGGGCGCCGGTGACCGACTGGCGCAACTACGACACGGTCTACACCGAGCGCTACATGGCCACACCGCAGACCAACCCGGACGGCTACCGCCGCACGGCGCCGGCACGCGCGGCGGCGGATCTGTCGGGCCGGTTGCTGCTCATCCACGGTACGATCGACGACAACGTGCACATGCAAAACACCGTGCAGATGGCCTACGAGTTGCAAGAGGCCGGCAAGCCCTTCGAGATGATGATCTACCCGCGGTCGCGCCACGGCGTGACCGACCCCGACCTGCACCTGCACCTGCAGCGGACGACGCTCGATTTCGTGCTACGCGCGGCCGGACTCGCCTTGCCCTGAGCCGCCGCCGGTGCCCTCGCTCCTCGAGTCGCTCCGCTCCGAAGGCTCGGTCATCGCTGCCGAACTCCGTCCGCCCCGCGCCGAGCTGAGCGCGCAGGCAGGTATGGACGCGTGGATCGACACCTACCACGCGGTTCGCAGCCTGACGCGGCGCGAGGTACGCGTGTTCCTGACCGACGGCGCCGTCGGCACACAGGAGGAGAACAATCTCCGGCATTTGGTGACGAATCTCGGCGACGACGTGCCGCGCGATCGCGTCACGCCCTTCCTGACGGCTAAGCACTCACTCGAGTACTGTCTCTCGTACACCGATCAGGCGTGGCAGTATGGGTTCCCGGCGCTGGTGATCCTCGGCGGCGACCGGACCGTGGGCCGCCCCCGCTGCGTGGAGCATGCATGGGCGCTGCGCGAGGCCGTGCGTGCACGGGTGCCGGAGCTGGCGCTCGGCGGGTGGGCCAACCCGTACCGCGAGCCGGTTCGGCAAGTGGACTTCCTGACCGATCCCCGGTTCTCGGCAGAGTTCTACCTGACGCAAATCGTCAGCCACATGGCTCCGGCGCCGGTCGAGGCGTTCCTGCGGGAGGTCGCACGGCGGCAGGTCAGAGCGCCCGGCGTGTTCGGTGTCTTCTATTACCGGAGCGCGAACCCAAAGACGCTGGACGTGCTGAGCCGCTTCCTCCCGGTGCCGGTCGAGGGACTGCGTGCCGAGTTCGCCGCGGGCGCGACGCCGGTCGAAATCTGCGCACGCACGGTGCGGGCCATGATGGACTTGGGAGCCCGTCACTTCTACCTCAGCAACCTGCCACTGTCGAAGGCCGCAGTGACGCTGACGCAGATCCTCGAGCGCGTCGGGGTGGCTGCCTGATGGATCTGGCGGGTAAGGCGGTGCTCGTCACCGGTGGCCGCCGCATCGGCGCCGTTGTGGCCGCCGAGCTGGCGCGTCGTGGCGCGGACGTGGCCTTGGTTTATTGCGCGTCGCGGGCCAAGGCAGACGAGACCGCTGAAGCCGTGCGCGCCCACGGCCGCCGAGCCGTTGTCGTCCAGGCCGATCTCGAGCGGCCCGATGATTGCGTGCGCGCGGTCACCGAGACCGCCGATGCTCTGGGCCGGCTCGACATCCTGGTGCACATGGCGTCGCGCTACGAGGCAACGCCGCTCGACGCGATCTCGCTTGAGGACTGGGACCGCCAGATGGCGGTGGATCTGCGCGCGGCTTGGCTCTGCGCGCGCGCCGCAGTGCCCTTTATGCGGCGGGCCGGCACGGGTCGCATCGTCGCGCTCACGGACTGGGTAGCGGCGAGCCACCGCCCGCGCTATCCCGGCTACCTGCCGTACTACGTCGCGAAGGCCGGTGTGATCGCACTTGCCGAAGCGCTGGCGCTGGAGCTGGCCCCGGATCAGATCCTTGTCAACGCCGTGGCGCCGGGACCCATCGTGGCGCCTGAGGGCACCAGCGCTGAGGACCGCGCGGCAATAGAGCGCGCCACGCCCCTCGGCCGGTGGGGCGGGGAGCCCGAGATCGCCAAGGCCGTGCTAGCGCTAGTCGACACCGACTTCATCACGGGTGAAACGATCCGTGTCGACGGCGGACGCCACGTCCGCTGATCGAGTGTGTAATTCAAGGGCCTTGCACCGAGCCACCGCTGATGCCTTGTAAACCATTGCTGGAAATAGGTTTACGTGTTTTTTGCTGGCCCTGCTTCCTTCATTGACTCCTTCTTCCTGAACAGGACTCTACTAGACCACCGAAACCGTCCGCGAATCGCACCGCATTACAGCTTGCTCCGGGTCTCGGCGGCTCTGACGATGGCGAGGCGCGGAGCATCACGTTGTCGGAGACGCTGCGGGCCAACCACACCGGGCAACCGGGACTGCGTTGTGTGCGATAGCTGGTGCCGGCGGCACACGGCGACGCTGGTCACGCCCGCGATGGCGGTAGCGCTTCCACGAAACGGTACCGCTCGTCAGTACATGGCCGTGTTGCCGCTCGTGCAAGGTCGCCAGTGCCCTGGCGAAAGTGCGGACTAGTGCGGAGAACAATGCGCTGGTCTCGGACGGACACCCGGCGGCTGCGGACCGCCTAGAGCGGCTGATCCATCTGTGGGTCGGCAGTAGGATGCCTCTCGCCTCTTAGCTATCCCTAACGGTATACACAAGGGATTCGTACCACGGTCGCGCGGATGATTTCTGGATCGATTCTCGCCTGAGCGCAACAGTCGTATTGGTCGCGCCTTCGCGACCGTCATCCACCAGACGCGGACGCCGGAGGGGACCCGCCGTGTCGATCAGATGATGGTGTGCGCCTGTGATCCGCGAGCGTCCACGCTTCGGCCAAGATCTACAATTCCATCTCGCTCTCAGGAATCGCCGCCATTGTCTTCCGCAATGGACAGCGAGTGTCGGGTCCGCAATGCCGTGGGCGTTCAAGCGAGTCGCCAAGAGGGAATCGCCATGAAACCTCATGACCGCTGGCTACTGCGCAGTGATCGTCATCTTTCTTTACGATGATGCGGCTAGGCGGCATAACGGCTGCCGATGCATACGAGGTCGTGAAAGGCTCGCTCATTGCTCTGATCGACGGATCGCTCGCGATATCGACATAGATGTACCAAAGTGGCACGGCTAGGGGCAACGAGGGCAACGGCTGCGACGGAGGCCGTCGGCACCGCGATCCTGGCGTTCGCACGGTGCGACCGGCTGACCGTCCATCAGCGCAGAGTTTGTACGGCGAGTCGACACCGTCACCCGATGCCGCGGCTGGCGTCTCGTCGGTTGCGGGAGCGGACCACCCACCAGCGGGCAGCCACGATGAGCAGACCGAGACCGAGGTAGACCAGCGCTTGCACGCCCGTCAAACTCGTGGCCGACGCCAGCAGGTAGCCGAGGACCGTGAAGAGGACGCGTTCGAGGACGCGCCGAATGCTCGGTTCCATGGTGCCAAGCGTACCTGATGCAGTAGCGGTGTGGATCGGCCCGGATCACGGCCAGCACACACGGGAGTCACCGAGCGGCGACTGGTGCGCCCCGAGTGACATCCCGAGGTCCGTGTGGTCGTCCACGGCGTCGCGCAGGGTGACGCTGAGCCCCGTGATCGTGTAGGGGAACGCCCACTGTGGACTCTAAGCGCCCGGGCTCTACCGCACACCGCGCCTAGCCGTCGAGCGTGTGGGTGAGGTGTCATGTTGAAGCTCATGCGCGTGAGCGCGACTGCTGCAAGCTCACGCTTGAGGTCCAGGAAGATAACGAACCGGCGCGAGTGCGCTATGCGCGCTTCGGGTTCGCGGACGGCATCGTCGGTGACTCTGCCCCAACCCGATTCCTCGCGAAGGCCCTCGATACTCCGAACGCCGCTGGCACCAGAGAGGATTGGATGCAATAAATTATTATTACACAGTGACTTAAAGAGCTTCTGTGATGCACTCGGCCGTAGTGATGCAAGGCGAACCAACTGCGTCGGTTCCCGCCTGTCGGAGGGCTGCAACCACAGGAGGATGACATGACGACGAGACTGCTCACGCTCCATGACGTGATGGCCATGACGGCGCTGTCGCGCTCGGCGGTCTATGCACTGATGGCCGAGTCACGGTTTCCGAAGCCGATCCGAGTCGGCGCCCGTGCCGTCCGTTGGGTTGAGCAGGAAGTGGCCGACTTCATCGCCAGCCGCCCCCGCACCGGTTCCGAGCGCCCGCGCACGCTTCCAGCATGGCACTTGTCCGACGAATGCTGAATCATGACCCTGCCTCAACTCGACGCTGGCCGCGACGTTCCGC
>CAZHTD010000036.1:0-29225 GCA_964535675.1 uncultured Bifidobacteriaceae bacterium
GACCGGCGCGTGCTGTCTGGACGGTGCCCGTGGCGTCTCCCGACGCCACGGGCAGTGGGGCCAGCCGTTAGGCTAGGCGGCCGCGGAGATCGGCGTGGCCGTCCCGACGACGACGGCGCCCGACGGCGTCATTGCGTCAGGTTCTGATAGGCAGAGGCGATGACGTTGCTGAGGTTGCCGTAGCCCTCCCAGTCGCTGTACTGGTCAAGCGTGATCGACGCCTGGAGCTCTTCCAGGCTCTGGCCTGCGGCAATGCCCGCGGCCACGGCGTCGCGCAAGGCCTCCAGGTACTCACGGAATTCGGTGACGTCAGCCTTGGTGCCCTGCCGGAAGTGGCTGTTGACGATGACGTCAAAGTCGAGGGCCTCGACCTCCCGGACCGACGCGATCCAATCGTCCAGCGGCACGCCGTCGAACGCAAACCCGCAGCACACGCGGCCCAGCCACAGATAGTCGCCCGCGTAGACCACCCCGTCGTCCGGGAAGTAGATGTCGGTCATGTCGACCGTGTGGCGCGGGCCCGTGTGGATGAGTTCGACGGTCTTGCCGCCGAGCTCCACGGTGTAGCGGTCCGAGAACGTGATGTCCGGCCGCCGGATGTCGGCGGTGATTTCGCGCTGGCTCAGCAAACCGTCGCCGTTGCCGTCGAGCGCGTCGAACGCGTTCCGGGTGCCGCCGGTCGCTTCCTCACGGTCGAGCAGGCCATCGCCATTCAGGTCGCGGCTGGTCCCCGGCGGGGGGGCCTCGGCAATCGACTGCTCCAGGAGCACGGCCGTTTGTTCGTGCGCGAGGAACGTGGCGGTATCGGCAAACAGGCCCCCACCGCGGGTGTGATCCCAGTGGTAGTGGGTATAGGCCACGTAGCGGACCGGGACGCCGAAGCGCTCAGCCAACGCGTCCCGCAACCAGGCTGACACCCTCGGCTCGCTGGTGTTGGCGAGGAACACACCCTCGGGCGTCACCAGAAAGGCGATCACGTCAGAGACGCCGGGGCCCGTCTCCACCTTGTAGACGTCCCCCGCGACCTGCGTGATCGTCGGCTCAGGGGGCGGACCTGGCGGACCGCCGGCCCGGCCTGGCGGACCGCCGCCCCGTTGTTGGGCCCACCCCGTAGACGGCGATCCGCTCACGGCCACGGCCACGACCAGCGCCGTGAGGGCGGTGCCGACACGGAAACGCCATCCCCTCCTGCGTCTCATCAGAGTGCTCCCTTCTTGGCCGCGCGATCAGCCGTCCACGCGTGGCGTCACGCGGCATGGGCCCCGTGGCATCCTCGGTGGCGTCTCGGGCCTGCGCATCGCGACAGACCCCTGCCACCGCCAGTTGCTCGAGCACGCGCGCGTAGAACCGATGCTGCGCGCCAGGCGTCCGCGCCGGCTCGGCGGCCAGTGCCCGCACCATAGCACGGCGCAGCGCCCCGGTGGGGACGCCCGCGGTGGCTTCGAGATACTCGTGCAGGGTCATCTCCAGTTCCCTCCTGTCTCACTGTCCATTGGACCTGAGAAACGCGACAGTGGTTTGACGAGCCGGTGACAAATTCGTGTAGCGCCACGCCGCGACAACTCAACAATGAGGGGGTCCCGTGTTCTGTGGCCACAGGAGGCCTTTTTCAGGTTGCCATTTCCAGACGGTGCCGCCGCGCGAGCCGGGCGCGTTCCCGGCCTTGGAGCTGGACGTGGAGGCGGGTGCTGCGAACTATGGTACTCGGGATGCAACCCTGCGGGGGCCTTGACCGCCTCTGCGTGGGGATGCGGAATGCCGGTTCACTCTCCCCTTAGCAACGGCGTCAACTGTGTCGGATCGCGAGTCCTGATGGTCAGGACTGTGCTATCATTTGCGTAGCAATCATTCTTATACGAATTGTTCGTATTGAAACCATTCGCTCACGATACATGTGACCCCTGCTCATGAACAGTGTCCCCGGTACAACTGCCTATCCGCTCGAATACCACGGCAGGACGCTGCGTGCGATTCGGAGGATCATCCGGTCCGTCGACATCTACTCGCACAAGCTCGCGATCGAGTCGGGGGTTACTGTGCCCCAACTCTCCTGTCTCCTGCGCGTCGTGGAGGCGGGGCCGCTGTCGCTCAAGAGGCTTGCGAACGGGGTGGAGTTGTCGGCAAGCACGGTAGTGGGCATCGTGGATCGTTTGGAGAAGAAGGGACTCGTGCGACGAGAGCGCTCAACTCAGGATCGACGGCAGGTCTTGATCTGCGCGACCGAAGAAGGCGCACTTGTGGCATCGGGATCGCCTTCGCCGCTGCAAGATCGTTTGGTCCAAGCGCTTGACTCCTTGCCCGAGTTGGAGCGCGCCGCCATCGCGCTTTCGCTGGAGAGAATTGTCGAACTGATGGAGATCGGTCAGGTCGACGCGGCGCCTATCTTGGACACCGGCGTGTCGCTGAAGCCGGACGTTCCCGGTCAGGAGAAGGATACGGAAGGAGGCACTGCTGCTAGGAAGCGCGCGGCGGCTCCTGAAGTCACTCATGAGTGAACCGGCACCAAAGCCCCTTCGAGCTGACGCGGACTGTCGCGCGCCGACGTTGGCTGACGCAGCAGCGGTGCATGCGTTGGTGGCACAGTGCAAACCGTTGGACGTGAACTCCAAGTACGCCTACATGCTGCTCTGCACGCACTTCGCGGAGACGTGCGTGGTCGCGCAGGTCGACTCGCGGGTGGCGGGCTTCGTCTCTAGTTATACGAAGCCGAGGGAAGCTTCGGTGCTCTTTGTGTGGCAGGTCGCGGTCCGCGCGGACGCCCGCGGGCAAGGTCTCGGCTCGCGGATGCTCAGCGAGTTGATGGATCGCGAACCGTGTCGAAACGTCCGCTGGATTGAGACGACGATCACGCCTTCTAACCGAGCATCCTGGGCCTTGTTTGAAGGCTTCGCGCGACGCCACGAGGCGTCCTGCGCCCAGAAGCCCTTGTTCCAAGCTGAGCATTTCGGCGGAAGCGAGCACGAGGAGGAGCGACTGCTCCGCATCGGCCCGTTCCCTCCCAAACCAAAGGACTAATCATGCAAATCTTTGAAGAGCTCGAATCGAATGTCCGCAATTACAGCCGATCGTTTCCGACGGTCTTTTCGGAGGCGCGCTGGTCGACGCTGATCGACGAGCACGGCACAGAGTACATCGATTTCCTCGCCGGAGCGGGAACGCTCAACTACGGTCACAACAACCCGATCCTCAAGCAGGCGTTGCTTGAGTACATCGAGTCGGACGGGGTCGTACACGGCCTCGACATGGCGACGACGGCCAAAGAGGAATTTCTCAGGACGTTCCGCGACGTCATCCTCCGACCGCGCGCACTGGACTACAGGGTGCAGTTCACTGGCCCCACGGGGGCAAATGCTGTCGAAGCCGCGCTCAAGATTGCGCGCAACGCCACCGGGCGCGCCAATGTCGTCTCGTTCACAAACGGCTTTCATGGGGTCACGCTCGGCGCTGTGGCGGCAACCGCGAACTCGCACTATCGGAACGCCGCGGGGTTGCCGCCGAACGGGGTCTCCTTTCTGCCCTACGACGGCTACATGGGGCCCGATCAGGACACGAGCGACTACTTCGAGCAGGTTCTCCAGGACGGCAGCAGCGGCGTCGATCACCCGGCGGCGGTCATCGTCGAGACCGTGCAAGGCGAGGGTGGTCTGAACGTCGCGAGCGACCAATGGCTGCGGCGCATCGAAGCCGTATGCCGCGCGCATGAGATTCTCCTGATTGTCGACGACATCCAGGTCGGCTGCGGGCGGACGGGACCGTTCTTCAGTTTCGAGCAGTCCGGGATCTCGCCCGACATCGTGACGATGTCGAAGTCCTTGAGCGGCTACGGCCTGCCGTTCTCGCTGGTGCTGTTGAAACCGGCACTTGACCAATGGAAGCCGGGCGAGCACAACGGAACCTTCCGGGGACACAACCTTGCGTTTGTCACCGCAGCGGCGGCGCTCCGCGAGTACTGGCGCAATGATGATTTCACTCGTGAAATCGAGCACAAAGGCTCGCTGGTGCGATCGGCCCTTGATGAGATCAGCGACGCGGATGATCGGCTATCGGCTCGCGGTCGCGGCATGATGCAAGGTCTCGACTGTACCGACGGTGCGTTGGCAACCGACGTGTCGAAGCGCGCCTTTGAGCAGGGGCTCGTCGTTGAGACCTCCGGGTCCAGCGGTCAGGTGGTCAAGTGCTTGGCGCCGTTGACGACGTCGGAACACAAGCTCAGAGAAGGATTGCGCATCCTCGCCGACTGCATTCGCGCGTCGCTGGCCGCCGCGGAGCAAGAAGCCGAGTTGGCGGAGGTGAAGTGATGATCGTCCGGAACTTGTTTGACGTGGAGCAGACGGAGCGCCGCGTGCGGTCGACGACGTGGGAGAGCACGCGCTTACTGCTCCGCTCGGACCAGATGGGCTTTTCTCTCCACGTCACGACGATCCATGCCGGCACGACGACCCCGATGTGGTACCAGAACCATCTCGAAGCGGTGTTGTGCCTTACGGGCGAAGGCGAGATCGAGACGACGGAGGACGGATACGTCTATCCGATTCGTCCCGGCGTGATGTACGCGCTCGACCAGCACGACAGGCACGTGCTCCGAGCGAAGAGCGAGATGCGCATGGTCTGCGTGTTCAATCCGCCGTTGCACGGCAGAGAAGTCCACGACGAAAGCGGCGCCTATCCCTTGGAGGCCGAGGAGATCGAAGCCTAGCCTATGCCTGCCGCGACCCTCGAAGACCTCTATCCCTCTCGTGTTGCGAGCGAGCCGTCGCTGACGCCTCGGCTCGATCCGGTCGTCTACGAAAACGGACCTGTCTGCGATCGGTTGCCTGACGAGGATGTACAGCGGTTCGAATCCGACGGCTATCTGTTCGTCGAGCGCCTCTTTGAACAGACAGAAGTGCGCGACGTGTTGGCGGAGCTACGCGCCATGGTCACCGACGCGGACTTGCGATCGAAGGAGGAAACAATCACCGAGCCTGGAAGCGACTCCGTTCGCTCCATCTTTCGAGTGCACGCGCTGAGCACAGTGTTCAGTGGGTTGGCGCGGGACGCGCGGGTGCTCGACGTCGCCCGCCAGATTCTGGGGAGCGACGTCTACGTTCACCAATCGCGCGCAAATCTCAAGCCCGGTTTCACCGGCAAGGAGTTCTACTGGCACTCGGACTTCGAGACGTGGCACGTGGAAGACGGCATGCCGCGCATGCGGGCGTTGAGCGTCTCGATCGCACTTACCGACAACTACCCGTTCAACGGGCCGTTGATGGTGATTCCACAGTCCCACAGGCAGTACGTTGCCTGCGTGGGCCAGACTCCGGAGGATCACTACAAGGCTTCGCTCAAGAAGCAGGTGTACGGCGTCCCCGACAACGACAGCTTGAAACGTTTGGTGGATCGCTGCGGCATCGTTGCTCCGACGGGGCCAGCCGGATCGGTGCTGTTTTTCGATTGCAACACGATGCATGGATCCAGCTCGAACATCTCGCCGTATCCGCGCACAAACGTCTTCTTCGTCTACAACAGCGTCGAGAACGCCTTGGGGGTGCCCTTTGGCGGTCGCAAGCCTCGTCCTGAGCACATCGCGACGCGGGAGAGCTGTGTGCCGCTGCGTCCGCTGTACGAGGCTGATCGAAGCGTGCATTCCGGGGGCCTCGCTCCGCTCGTGTCATGATCCTCCTTAGCTTCGGGTTTTTCCTCCTCGGCTTCGTCGTCATCGGGTTGCTCTCGGTTCTGCGACGAGAGCGGACCGGTGTCGACTACCTGCTGGCAAGCCACAGCGTGCAGCCCTGGCTGGTAGGACTGTCGGCGATCGCCACGAACAACAGCGGCTACATGTTCATCGGCATGATCGGCTACACCTACACCTACGGCCTGTCGTCGATCTGGCTGATGGTCGGGTGGATCGTGGGGGACTTCCTGACGTCGCTGCTCGTGCATAAGAAGCTCCGGGTGAAGACGGAAGAGCAGCACACGCACAGCTTTGCGGGTGCGCTGAGCGCTTGGCATGGAACCGACTACCGGGTGCTGCGACTGCTCGGCGGCGTCCTGACGGTCCTCTTCCTCGGCGCCTACGCAGCCGCGCAGCTCAACGCGGGCAGCATAGCGTTGTACGTGCTGTTTGAGTGGGAGTACGGCGTCGGCGCCGTCGTGGGCGCAGTCATCGTCCTGCTGTACTGCTTCGCCGGGGGCATCCGCGCGTCGATCTGGACCGACGCGGCGCAGTCGATGGTGATGATTGCCGCGATGGGCTTGATGCTCTGGGTGGGGCTCCTTGAGATCGGAGGCTGGCAGGCGTTCGGCGAATCGCTGGCAGCCGTCTCGCCCCACTACATGGACTGGTTCCCGGCCGACCTCTCGGTCGAGGGCGTGGCTGGGCCCGTGGTGTTCGTATTGGGTTGGCTGTTTGCGGGTGCGGCCGTGATCGGTCAACCACACATCATGGTCCGCTTCATGGCGATGGACAACCCGGAGCAGATGTGGCGAGTGCGGGGCTGGTACTACGGCTGGTTCACGGCCTTCTACGCGATCACGATATGCGTCGGTCTCGCTGCACGCCTCTTGCTCCCTGTCGCCGCCGACTTCGATGCCGAGCTCGCGCTCCCGACGCTGGCGGGCCAACTGTTGCCACCGGTATTGACAGGCTTGGTATTGGCCGGCTTGTTCGCCGCGACGATCTCCACTGCCGACTCGGTCATCCTGAGTTGCACGGCCGCCGTCACGCGAGACTTTCCGTTTCGCCGCTTGCAGAGCTATGCGGCGACGAAACTCGCGACCGTCTCGGTCACCGTGCTCGCGCTCGGCATCGCCCTCAGCCGGAACGAAAGCGTCTTCAGCTTGGTGCTGATCGCCTGGTCCGCTCTGGCGAGCGCCTTCGGACCGCTGCTCATCGTCTATACCCTGGACTACAGGCCGACTGAGGATCTGTCGCTCGCGATGGTGCTGACGGGGGTCGCCGTGGTCTTGTTTTGGCGCTACTTCGGCTGGGACCAGACAATCGTCTACGAGGTCTTGCCGGGGATGCTGAGCGGCCTAGGTGTGTTCGCGCTCGGGTACGCTGCGGGCTTTGCGAATCGGGTGGTCCCACGCTCAACAGCGCCCTGAGTTCTACGTCCGCGGTTCGTCCCTGAGGAAGCGCGCGTGTCCACCAGTGGCTCATTGGTCGGAAGTGCTTGCGAGACGCTGCGATCCAGTCGGTCGCTCAGTCGCGCTGCGCCGCTTGGAGGGTGATGCTCCCGTCGCCTACCTCACGAAGAGGGTGATCCTCCAGGGCTGGACGCCGTAGGGCTGCGGCAGAGGTTCCGGGTGTCCTTCGCTCCGCCCAACTCAAGCGGGATGCGGTCGTCGACTTCCTAATCCCAGAACGCACTTGCAACGTCGTGCGTAGTGTACTGAACTGGCGCCATGGCCAATGCATAGCCCTGGCACTTCGAGAACGTGCCGTGGCGGCGTACCGGCGGGGCGACGGTCGACTTGTCGATGTCGCGACGACGTTCGCCGTCAATCCGCGCACGCTGCAACGGTGGATGGCCCTGGACCGGACGACGGGCTCGCTGTGCCCGCGGCCCAAGGCGGGCGGCTGGCGCTGTCCGATCGTGCTGCCGGTGCTGCACACCGTCCTCGCCGACGCTCCCGATGCGACCAGCGCCGAGTTGGGCTGGGAGTACAACCGGCGGGGCGCCACAGACAGGCCGGACGACGGTGACCCGCTTCCGGCGCGCGATGCACCGGGAGGGCTATGTGTTCAAAACAAACGGCCGCGGCCGAGCGAGATCGACCGCCCGGACGTGGCGGCGACGCGCCGGGCGTTCCTGAGTGGGTGCGCCGCATCGACCCGGATCACCTGGTCTTCCTGGACGAAGCCGGCGCGAAGCTCTCGATGGGCCGCTCGCACGCGTGGGTGCCACGGGGCCAGGAGTACGTTGACCCGCGGCCGATGAACTGGGGTGACAATCTAACGCTCGTCGGCGCCATCCGCCGGACTGGCTGGGTCACCCTCGGCACCAAGTGGCGCGCGATGCACAGCCCCGCCTGCCTGACCTGGGTGCGCCGTGCGCTGGCGCCACGGCTGCGGCCGGGTGACATCGTCCTGCTCGACCACTTGAAGGCCCACACCCAACCCGGCGTGCGTGTGGCCATCGAACGCCGCGGGGCTTGGTGAAGAAGCACCTCCGGACCTGCGCTCCCCGACACGCGGCGGTGCTCCGACGTGTCGCTCGCGTGGCCCGGCACGTCGTGCCTCATCACTGCGCGCGGTGGTGCGCTCATGCTGGGTACGGCGACTCAAGTACGTTCCGGGATTAGGCGCGAGAGTGCGGGTTCCGGATGCCGTGTGCGTGCAACGCCTCGATGGCGAGCTCCCGATCGATCGAACCCGACTCGGCACTCCTCAGGCGCGCGCATCGCTCGCCACGCGAGAGACTGGTAGATAGCCCCGGCGTTAGCCGGGGGGCCGGGGCGAAACGACGGCTCATCTGTTCGGCGTCCGGCGAGGGCGCCATCCGATCCAGTTGCGGCGCGAGCGAGTGCTGTGCGTCAAGTTCTGCAACAGTGATCTCCGACAGTTGCCCGGAATTCGGAGGGAAGCTGTTGCCTCCCTGCGGGCCACTGCCCAGACTGTCGCGCCCCAGGAGGCGCTCTGAGCGACGATCGACATCCCAACCGATCCAGAGGGCGACCGGTTTGAAGGCGTGTTCCGCCGCTGTCGTCGCTCGATGCCATGCCTGCTTGTGCTCCTTGAGCAGATCCATGTTCAGGTAGCGGGTCGCTTCGATCCAGTGTTCAGGCATCTCGGTGGCCAGCGCCCGCATCACGTGCGGCAGCTGGCCGCGTTGGGCACGACCCGAGTCCGTCGTGTGATCTCGTTGTTGAGCCGTTCCAGCATATTGGTGGCCTTCAGGTGCTTGTGGGCTGTCGCGGCAGTGTGTAGACACGCAGCGTCTCCTCGATGGGGTCTTCCACCCAGTCGCAGCGTGTCGGCTACGTCTCCTGCCACTTGGTCAGCCAAGCCGCCAGGTCCTGTCGCGCTTCCTGGATGTTGCGTCGGCCGTAGAGCCAGCGCAGTCCCTGAAGGCAATCGTGCAGCACCTCCGCCTGCCGCCGCTCGCCGACGATCTCCGCCGGCTTGTAGCGTTTCCTCCCCATCGAGGCGTCTTCCTGGTTCGATAACCGACACATGGACCACTTTGGTGGGGGAGGACCACCGTAGCCTCTCCTATCTCAGGACCCTCTTGCAGAAACTCTGCAACATAACCGCTCCGCCGACTGCGGCAGGGCCGTGCGCCGAGGCCGCACACAGCTTCCCGCGGGGGGTGCACCATCCGTCCCGCTCGCACAACTCGCGCGCCAAACCCGCGCGCGAGAACCCACTCTGCCGCAACGCCTGTTGCAGCCACCGCACCGTCTCCGGCTTCAGCATGCGGCGCCCGCTCCGCACTCTTCCCTCGTACAGCAACCGGACCCCCTGTGTTACCTGTGTGCAATCACTAGACCGCGAGGGGGAGCGGTACCCTATACTGGGAGGGACAGGTCATGGGCGGTCGTGGGCTGCCGGCGCTCGTCGTCATGCTGAGCCTCACGGCTCCACCGTTCGTGGGGCTGGTGTGCGCGTGGATGTGTGCCCACGAGGCGCAGCATGGAACCGCCGCCGCCGCGCACCACGGGACGCACGACGCCACGCAGCAGCACGGCGCGGCCGCACCGGCCGCCGTGCTGAGTGCCGGGCACGCCAGCTGCGATCACGACCTCGGCGTGGTCCGGATCTTCCGGCCCTCCGGCGAACATCGCGCGCAGGCGCCGGATGTTGTCCAGGCGCGCGGCACGGAGACGCCCCTCGTGGTGTCACTGGCCGGGCATCCAGCCGGCGGGTGGAGTCCGCCCGGCGACAGGGCTCGGTCCTCGCCGCCTCGGTCCCTCGTTCTCCGCATCTGATCTCCTCGACACGCGGGCATCGCGGTGCTCGTGCGGGCGGTGGTGTGCCTGCACCTGGCGGGAAGCGGGATCACGGTCCGGGAGGCGAGGATGAGCATGACACGGAGAGCGCTCTTGCGAGCGACGGCGTCGGCGGGTGGGCTGGCCGCCGTGCACGGCTTGCTGCCGGCGTGGGCAACAGACCCGGTCGGCCTGGGTGCCCAGACCGCCGCGGCCGGCGAGTACGACCTCGTGGTCGCGCGAACGGCCATCGACATCGACGGCCAGCCGGCCACGGCCGTGACGGTGGGCGGCAGCGTGCCCGCGCCGCTGCTGCGGTTCCGCGAGGGGGAGACCGTGACCCTGCGGGTCCGCAACGAGCTGGACGAGCCGACGTCGATCCACTGGCACGGCATCCTGCTGCCGTTCGAGATGGACGGCGTGCCGGGGGTCACGTTTCCGGGGATCCCGCCGGGCGAGACGTTCACCTACCGCTATCCGGTGGTCCAGAGCGGCACGTACTGGTACCACAGCCATACGGGCCTGCAGGAGCAGCTTGGGCATCACGGCCCACTGGTCATCGACCCCGCGGGACCCGATCCGGTGGCCTACGACCGGGAACACGTGGTCGTGCTGGCCGACTGGCTGTTCGCGAACCCCTACGCGGTGCTCGCGAAGCTGAAGAAGGAGGCGCACTATTCGAACTACCGCCGACCGACGGTGGGCGACTTCTTCCGCGACCTCTCGAGCCGCGGTCTTGGCGCCACAGTCGGCGATCGGCTGATGTGGGGCCGCATGCGCATGGCGTCCACCGACATCGCCGATGTCACCGGGCACCACTACACGTACCTGATGAACGGGCAGGGGCCGGAAACGGGCTGGTCCGGCCTGTTCACGCCCGGTGAGCGCGTCCGGCTGCGGATCATCAACGCCGGGGCGATGAGCTACTTCAACCTCCGCATTCCCGGCCTGCCGATGACGGTCGTGCAGGCCGATGGCCAGAACGTGGAGCCGGTGACCGTCGACGAGCTGCAGATCGCCGTGGCCGAAACCTTCGACGTGGTGGTCACGCCGGTCGAGGGTCGCGCCTATCCCGTGGTCGCCGAGGCGATGGATCGCTCCGGCTACGCGCGGGGGACGCTGGCCCCGCGCCGGGGGATGGCGGCCGCGGTGCCGGCGCTGCGCGATCCGCCGCGGCGCACGATGGTCGACATGGGCATGGCGATGGAGGCGCCCGGGCCGGCCGGCACGGACAGGCCCGGGATGGAGATGCCGGGCATGCCGGAGGCGGCGGCGACCGATGCCGGCATGGCCGGCATGGGCGGGATGGCTGACGTCGGCCCCGTAGTGGCGCGCCACGGGCCCGACACGCACGGCCCGGGCAACGCCGGGGTTGCCGAGGTGCAGCGCAACCGGCTGGGCGAGCCAGGCACGGGCCTAGGTGGCGTGGGCCACCGCGTGCTCGTCTATACGGACCTAAGGGCCCTTGAGCCGTACAACCAGCGGCCGCCGGACCGGGAGATCGAGCTGCACGTGACCGGCAACATGGAACGCTACATGTGGTCGTTCGACGGCGTGAAGTTTTCCGAGGTGCGGGGGCCGATCCCGTTCACGCACGGCGAGCGCGTGCGCCTCACGCTGGTCAACGACACGATGATGGAGCATCCGATTCACCTCCACGGCATGTGGATGGAACTTGAGAACGGCCAGGACGCGTACCTGCCCCGCAAGCACACGATCAACGTGAAGCCGGCCGAGCGCCTCGCCGTCCTGATCAACGCGGACGCGCCCGGGCGCTGGGCGTTTCACTGTCACTTCCTCTTTCACATGGACATGGGCATGTTCCGCGTGGTGGAGGTGTCGCCGTACGAGGGAGCACGGTGAGGCGCCCGCTGCTGCTGCTGGGTGGAGCGCTGCTGGGTGCCGCTGGCCTCGCGTCGGCGCAGGAGACGCCGCAGACCGGGGCGCCCGCCGAGTGGGTGATGCCGATGCTCGAGCCGCAGATCGTCACCTTCGTCGAGGCCGAGCGCCTGGAAGGGCGCGCCTCGGAGACCGAGACGGGCTACCTGTTCGACCTGCAGGGATGGGTCGGCACCGATGCCAGCAAGGTCTGGCTGAAGCTTGAAGGCGAGGGCGAGGTCGGCGGCAAGCTCGAGGCCCTGGAGGTCCAGGCCTTGTACAGCCGGATGATCGGCGCGTTCTTCGATCTGCAGCTTGGCGTGCGCCAGGACACGCCGACAGCCCATACCGATGGCCATGCCCATGTCCATGTGACAGAGGACGGGCCGCGCACGCATGCGGTCGTCGGGATCCAGGGGCTGGCGCCGTACTGGTTCGAGCTCGACGCGGCGGCCTTCGTCAGCCACACAGGCGACGTCACGGCCAGGGTCGAGGTGGAGTACGAGCTGCTGTTCACGCAGCGGCTGGTGCTCCAGCCCCGCATGGCCCTGCATGCGGCGTTCCAGGACGTCGAGGCGCGTGGGCTGGGCGCCGGGCTGTCCTCGGCCGAGGCCGGCCTCCGGCTCCGCTACGAGATCCGGCGCGAGGTGGCGCCCTATGTCGGCCTCGCCTGGCGGCAGGCATTCGGTGGGACGGCCGATGCCGCGCGGGCCGCGGGCGCACACGTGGCAGGGACGTCGCTGGTCGCGGGCCTCCGCCTGTGGTACTGAGGGACGCGAGACACACCCGCCGGGCCGGGTGGCCGGGAGCAGGCGTCCAGCATGCCGGGCGCTCCGCGGCGACCTCGCCCGGCGCGCCGGGGGGGGCGTCAGAAGATGCCGCGGAGCATCCGGAGCAGCAGCAGCAGCACCATCGGGGAGAAGTCGAGGCCGCCCATGTCGGGCAGCAACTGCCGGATGGGCTGGAGCAGGGGCTCGGTGAGGCTGCGGACCGCGGCAATCACGGGGTTGCGCGGGTCGACCTGCATCCACGAGGCGACGACCGCGACGAGCACCACCAGTGAGTAGAGATCGAGAAGCGCGGCGGCCGGGTTCATGAACGCCGTGAGGATAGCACGCGGGTCACGGCTGGCCCGAGGCGTCGAGGCGCGGCGCGATGAGGGCGAGGTAGTCGGAGGAGGTCAGCGTCAGTGCCTGGAGTTCGTCGTGCGTGAACCAGCCGATGGCGTCGTGCTCGTCGCCATGCATCGCCGGCTCGCCGGTCCATGCCGTCACCACGAAGAGGTGGTGCTGCCGCAGCTTTGCGAGCCCGCGGCGCGATTCGTTCAGCACGCCCACCTGGGTCCATCCCGTGGCGACGATGCCCGCTTCTTCCTGCAACTCACGCACGAGCGCCTCCTCGAGGGTCTCGCCCGACTCGACGTGTCCCCCGAACACGTCCCACGTGCCAGGCCCATGGCGGCGGTGGGGGCTGCGCCGCCCCAGAAGCACCCGCCCGCCCGACACCACGATCGCGCCGGCCGTCACGTGGCGGGTGAGGGTGCTGCCGTGGACAAGCAGGTGGCCGCGCGCGTCGGACGCGCCGAGGAAGCGGCCGACCTCGATCTGCTTGCCCGGCACGTCGTCGAAGACGTGTCGGACGAACTCGGTCAGGGCCGCCTCGGTCCGCGGCCCGACGTCCCAGACCTCCTCCGGCAGGCGCACCAGCACGGTGTGATCGACCTGGCCATCCTCGATCTGCTCCATGAGGCCGGCCACCTCGCATTCCACGATCTGGCCGGTGCGAAGCGGACGGGTGGTGAGCACGAAGCAGTCGACCCCGCCGCCATCATCGGCGCGCGAGCCGATCACGAACCCATAGGGAAAGGGATAGGCCCGGCTCACCTCCATGGCCCGTTGCCACGAGAGGGCCGGCTCGTCGTGGAGGTGCTTGGTGGTCGAGCCCGCCTCGTTCTGCACGAAGACGCGAATCCGCATCGACGTTCCGGATCCTACCCGAGCGGCGCGCCAAGTGGGCGCAGACCCGGCGCGTTGCCGATGCTGCCGGCGTCAGCCTCCGACCGTCGCCTTCAGCCGATGGTGGAGCCACCGGCGTCCAGGCAGCTGTGTGTGCGGGCCATCTCGAGCGTGCGCCGCGTGCGGTGGCGGTCGTTGACCGCGCTGACGGCCCAGCCGTCGCTGCCGCGCGAGCACAGGTCCCGGCTCGCGGCCAGTGGCAGGTGCCGCGCTCGTCGAGACCCCGTCGGGCGTGTCGCCGACCCATCGCCGGATGGGCCGGTCCGGCCGCGACCCGGATCCCGGGCCGTTGCGGTCACGGGGGTCCCCGCATCGAGCACCAATCGGCCAGCGCTGGCGCTGCCGTCGTCGGTGAGGCGGCGCCGAGTGCACTTCGGCCGCGTGTCCACCATGGTTGACCGCGGAGTCCCCGTGCGGACGATGTCTCCCACAGCCGAGCTGGCCCAGGCTGCCCCGGAGGGTCCTGTGGATGCCCGGATGGGACGTCGTCCTCGATCGGTGACCCCACCCTGTCGAGTGCCAGTCCCGCGAATGGACAGACGACGTGACGGCGTGCCGCCTCGCTCGTGGGGAGGCACCGAATGGCCTCGCCTCGCTGTGCCGCCTCGCTGTTCTGGGCCGAGGCCGGCCTCCGGCTCTGCGACGAGGGCCGGCGCGAGGTGGCGCGTGCTGTCGGCCTCGCCTGGCCCAGGCATTCGGTGGGACGGGCGCCCTCACGCGGACTGCGGGCGCACGCGTGGCAGGGACCTCGCTGGTCGCGGGCCTCCGCCTGTGGTACTGAGGGACGCGAGACACTCATGCGCAGGCAGCGGCTCATGGCCGAGGAGGCCGCCGCGGCCGACGACGGGCCGATCAGTCGATCGGCCGCGGGTCGATGGCCCCCTCGATCAGCGTGGTGCTCTGACTGCCTGATCGTGGGGCCAGACGCGATCTCATGATCTGGACCGAGCGAGGGCGGTCCGCATGGCGCGGACACGACACGCTGCAGCACAGATCGTAATCCAGTGGTGGGAGGCGAAGGTCGAGATGGCTCAAACAGGACGACATCCCCACGTGATGCGGGCAGGCACTCGCCACCCGTCGGTGCCCCACCGGCCGCTCGTAGTGCTCGCTGTGGCCGCGTGTGTCCTGACCGGCGTGCCACCCGCCGTCGGCGCCCAGGCGTGGCGCGTGTCGTCTGGAGACGTTGAGGTCCAGTGCCGCCTGACGGTCGGTGGCAGCTTCCATGTGGAGACGACCGCGCTCTCCGGCACCGTCGAGCCGTCGAGGACCGGCGGGGCGGCCTTGACTGGTACGCTCCGCGTGGATCTTACGACGCTCGACAGCGGCATTGACTTGCGCAATGCGCATCTCCGCGACACCTACCTCGAGGTGGCGCGTGGCGCGGCATTCCAGGTTGCGGTGCTCTCCGAGATCGCGCTCGCTGATCCGCTGCCCGCTACGGGTCGGCAGGAGACGGCGTTTTCGGGTCTACTGGCCCTCCACGGGGTGGAGCGCCCGGTGGCCGGCACGGCGGCGCTGCGTCACCGCGACGGGCAGCTGGATGTGGAGGCGCGCTTCGCCGTCAGCCTGGACGAGTTTGACATCCCACCCCCACGCTACCTGGGCATCGGCGTGCGGGACACCGTGGACATCACGGTTACGTTCACTGCGATGCGACCGCCGGTGTCGCCCGCGGAGACGCCATGACCGGCGCCACGTGGGCCACCGCCGCCCGTGCGGCGCTGGTGGTGGTCATCGGGGCCCCTACGCTGGCGATGGCGGATCCGACGTTGCTGTCCAAGCAATATCCGCGCTGTACTACCTGCCACTACGCGGACTCGGGCGGGGGGCTGTTGACGCCATACGGGCGCTCGCTGTCACGAGAAGAGATCTCAATGTTCGGCCGGCAGGGGGCCAGCGCGGACCCGGCACAGCCGCCGCCGGCCGGCTGGGACGGTACCCTGTTCGGCTTTCTGGGGGAGGAGAGCCCCCTGCAGCTCGGCCTCGATCTCCGGCCCTCGCATCTGGACGTTGACATCCCTGGCCGCACCGTGGCCGACCGCAATTTCCTCATGACCCTGGATCTGCAGGCCGCCTGGCACGGTGAGCGCTGGACGGCCTACGGCACCATCGGCCGCCAGCCGCGCGCCAGTGGCGGACGGCTGGTGTCGTACGAACACTGGGTGGCATACCGCGTGGCCGACGGTGTCAGCGTGCGCGGCGGGCGGTTCCTGCCTGCCTACGGCGTGCGGTTCGCGGACCACACGATGCTCACCCGCGAGCGGCTCGCGCTCGCCCAAGACGATCAGATCTATGGCGTCGAGGTGGGCATATCAACCGACCGGACCCTGCTCCAAGTGTCGGTCGGCCCGGGCCACGCCGATACGCTGCTCCACGGTGACGGCCGGCGCGCGTTGACCGGCAGTAGTCGGCTGCAGATCGATGTCAGCCCCCGCACCGTCGTCGTGGCCTCGGGTCGCTACCATGGCGCGACGTCCGCCGACCCGGCCCGGAGCGGCGGCGGGGTGGCCGTCGGCTATGCTCCGGCTGCGTGGCTGACGACGTGGACACAGGCGGACGTGCAGCACCAAGTGCTCGGACCGAGCCGCCGGTCCTACATCGTGGCTCATCAGACATCGGTCGAAGTCCTGCGCGGCCTCTGGGTCCGCGTGTCACCCCAGGTGCGCTGGACGGACACCGACCCGTCCGGCGATCTCCGCCGGATGGTCTACGGCGTGGACGTCTACCCGCGGCCCCCCTGGCACGTCACCGTGTCCTATGCCCGCGACCGCGTCCCCGCCACCGGCCGGCGTGTCCAACGACTGCTTGCGCAATTGCACCTTTATCTCTAGGATTGCTGGCCATGCTGCCTGCGTGCCGACTGCCCGCGCTCCTGCTTGGTGTCATCCTGGGAGGAGGGCTCGCCGCCTCCTGCGGTGGCGAGGCCGGCCCCACGACCCCGACGCCCATGAGTAGCGTGCTCCCCACGTTGTCGAGCATCCAGAGCAACGTGTTCACCCCGCGGTGTGTCGAGCATCACGGAGACCACGGACTGGAAGCCGGCCTGACGCTGGAAGCCGGGCAGGCCTGGGCGGCACTCGTCAACGTGCCCAGCACGCAGGTCGCGATCGACCTGGTCGAGCCGAACGACGCGGAGAACAGCTACCTCATTCACAAGCTCGAGGGGCGTCCTGGGATCGTGGGCACACAGATGCCCGTGGGCGCCGCGCCGCTTTCCGCGATGGACATCGACGTCATCAAGCAGTGGATCAATCGCGGCGCCCCGAACAATTAAGAGGGGCGCGTGTCCGCGCCCGACGTCGCGCGTGCCCGCAGGTCACACACCCCGTGGGCTGGGACAGGTGCGGCCCGCCCGCGCGGGCACCACACCGACGGGCACGGTCAGGGCCACGCGTGGGGCAGGGGAGGGTGACGCGGCGTCTGCCGCCCTACAGACAGAAGCGCGCATGGAACGCGCAGAGGCGGCGGAGCATCCCGGCGTGTTCCTCCAGAATGGCCGCTCGCTCGGCCTCACCGACCTGCTGGATGATATAGCCGTGCGGCCCGGCGGCGTGCATGAACGGGAACGGGCTCCCCGGACGGCCGCCGATGTCCGCATCCGTGACGCCTGGCGCGTAGAACATGTAGTGCGGAAGGCTGATTGTGTGGAGTTCGTCGCCGATGGTCGAGTCGCGATAGGTGCGCTGGATCGGCGCGAGCATGTACGCCACGCCGGCACGGCTCACGGGGGAATAGGTGCCGTCGGCGAAGCGGTCGCGAATCGTGCGCTGCAAGGCCGCCGGGGCGAGTCCCTGCGCGCGGAGGGCAGCGATGTCGAAGAACACCGGCATCAGGGCCTCGGCGCCCGCCGCGTCAAAGGCAATCGGGACCAGAAAGTCATTCCGGTACTCGGTCAACGTCCAGGTGCCGCGGTACAGCGTGTCGTCCTGCCGGGCCACGAAGGCATGCAACCCGTTGGTCCCCGGCCGCGCCACGGCGAACCCTGAATCAGGGTCCAGCCGGTAGACGGTCGCCGCCGCGCGCAGGTGGGGCGGCAGCGCGCTCAGCGCGAGTGCGAACTCCAGGTCGGCCGGCAGGGGAGTCAGCGCCGCGGGCTGTTGGGCTGCGGGTGCCGCCTGAAGCGTCAGGGCTCCCGCCACGGCCATGACGCCCATCCGCAGTCGTCGACGCATCACGTTCCCTCGTCGCGCAGTGTCGGCTGCCAGTCGGCGGCGCCTCCGGGCAACAGGTCGAACAGGTGCCAGACGGCACAGTAGTCGTCGCCGGGGCACGACCCGGAATCGGAGACTCGCACGAGGCCTCCGCCGGCCTGCTGGAAGACCGAGACGCCCGGCAGCAATCGCGCCCCGTCGGCATAGCCCATGTCGGCCGCGAAGGTGGTGCCGCGGTGGCTCACCATCGGAAAGCGCCACCCGCGGCGCGCAGCGAACGCCGCCTGCACAGCCGTCGGGTCGGGGGTACTCACCACGAACGCGGCCCGGTCCGTCAAGTGGTGATACACCCCGTTGTAGCCGTCTGCCCACAGCGTGCAATACGCGCACCCGCGCCCCATGTTGTGAATGACGATGAGATCCCGGTGCCCTCCGAACAGTTCGGACAACCGCACCGCCCCGTCGGGACCCTCGAACACGTAGTCGGTCACGGCGTGCGGTTCGACCTCCTGCTGGATCACGCGCATCTCGTCGCGCAGGTTGGCGATCTGCGTGCGGTGCTCGCTCAGCTGCCGCATGGCGTCGGTGTACTTCATCGCGGTCTGCTCCGTGTGCGGCGCGGCGTCTTTTGCCGGCCGCGGTGTTTGCCGAGCCAGTCGGCGAGCGTGTCGAACTGTGTCTGCCAGTAGCGGCTGTACTGATTGATCCAGACCGCCGCCATGAAGATGGGCCCGGCATCGAGTCGGCACAGGCTGATGCGCCCCGTGCGCTCCTGGTGCACCAAGCCCGCGCGCACCAGCACCTGAATGTGCCGCGAGACGGCCTGCAACGACATGGCATAGGGCGCCGCGATCTGCGACACCACCATCGGGGTGTCGTTCAGGCGCTCGAGAATGTCGCGGCGCGTGGTATCCGACAGCGCGAAGAACACATGGTCAAGCGCGCTGCGTGAGGAGGCGCCGTCGTCGGTCGCCGACGGCGCTGCGGTCACCTGCGTCGTCACGATGCCTGCCAGACTATCAATCGAAAAGTTGATAGTCAATCATCTTGTTGAATAACCCGACACCCCCACACCCCTCCAACACCGCGTGACACCCTCCACATGGGCAAGGTCGTGGCCGGCACCGATCGGCGACGGCCGTCCCGTCTGACTCCGTGGCACCCTCCCCTGCGGGAGCCCCGCTGGCGGGGCGCCTGGGTGCCCCTTGCCGTGAGACGGCGGCGTTCGGTGCCACCCAGGCGCGTGCGCAGCGATGCCCGCGTGTCCGCGTCACGCGTGCCCAAGGGCTCAGGGACACCTGTTTGGGTGGCTGTCGGCAGAGAGGTCACCGGGAGCAGCCGTCTGTACCGTCTGCGGCCGTGGGGGTGTCCGCGCCGACGTGTCAGCGTCCGAAGGCGTAGCGCAGGCCGAGCTGCGCCTGCCAGCGGCTTCTGAGGTCGTCGCGCGCGTACCGGTCACCGCGAAATCCCGGCCGGGCCGCGCCGTTCAGGCTGTAGATGTAGCGGCCCGTCGCCGGGTCGACCCGCGACCGCACCGGCTGCAGGTTCCGGAAGACGGCGAACTCCACCAGCCCGGCACCCTGGTTGACGGCGTTGACCACGTTCCGGACGTCGAGGAAGACCTCGACCGTGTGGCGGCCCACTGGGACATCGACGCCGAGCCGGACGTCCAGGGCGTGGGTCCAGGGCCCGCGGCAGGCGTTCCGCGTCACGATGGCGCCCGGCGTGACGTCGCAGCCGTCGGTCAGAAACCGCATCAGGTCGTCGAAAGTGCCGTCGGTGACGATGACGTCCGCGGCGTCGCGCGGCACATAGAGCAGGTCGTTACCGCGTGTGCCGTCCCCGTTGCTGTCGCTGCCGTCGAGGAAGCTGTAGGGCCGTCCCTGCTGGGTGTCGTAGTACGCGGCCAGGGTGATGCCGGCCGGTCCCGCCGGAATGCGGTAGGCCCCCGACAGGGTGAGCCGATGGCCCGGCGAGAAGTTCGAGACTGCCAGCGGCACCGCGTTCGGGTCGCCCGGATGATAGGTGAAGCGCCAGTTCGAGGTGGCCTGACTCGACCCGCCGTCGTTGACCGAGCGCGACTCGCCATAGAGATACGAGCCGCTCAGGAACCAGTTGTCGCTGAACTGCTTGTCGAGCGTGGTCGCGAGCGTCCAACTGCGGCCCGCCCCCGTGTTGGTCAGCAGGATGACGTGGCTGAAGTCCGGGTGCAACCGCGTGTAGGTCGGCCGCCCGTCCGGGGCGACGCCGCTCTCGACGAGGTTCACATTGCGGTAGTCGATGTCCTGGAGCGTGCTGGAGAAGAGCAGCTCGACGCTGCCGATCAGGTTGAAGACGCCGAGGTCGCGGTCGTAGGCCAGGTTGCCGCGCAACAGCTGCGGGAAGCGGTAGTCGGGATCGATCAGGTTGATCTCATTGGTGGACGCTGAGCCGAGGTCGGTCGGCTGGCCGTGCGGGTCGGCCGTGAACGGGATGCGGTGGCTCGGGTCGAAGCCCACCCGGAGGCGCTGGAACTCGTTGCCGGTATTGGCGTACTGGTTCGACAGCCAGACGTAGGGCGTGCGGCCGTGGAACAGGCCGACGCCGCCGCGCACCTGCTGGCGAGTGGCGGTGCGCAGGGCGTAGTTGAAGCCGATCCGCGGCGACCAGTTGCGGGTCGCGGGCACCACGTCGGTGCCCCGGCCGTACACCTGCTCCACCAGCGGGTTGGCCGTGGGCGTGTCGGGAAAGATGGGCACATCCAGCCGCAGGCCGTAGGTCAGCGAGAGGTTGTCGCGGACGCGCCACTGGTCCCCGGCGTAGACGCCGAGCTGGTAGACCCAGAACTCGGCCGCCTGGCGCGGATCGCGCGTGCGCGAGAAGCTGTAGCTGTAGGACTGCGCGAGGCCCTGCTCGAAGCGCTCCGGACTGGTGAACTCGTAGACCCCGAAGTGGTCGCGGATGAACAGGTTGCGGAACCTGAACAGCTCGTTGTGGGTGCCGAGCGTGACCTGGTGCCGGCCGCGCACCCAGGTCAGGTCGTTGTGCAGTTCGATGAGGTCTTGGTCGAGCGCGTTCGCCGTGGAGAACTGCTCGGTGCCGAAGCGGATCTCCCCGCCCCCGGCCAGATCGATGGTGACCTGCGGGAATGGGGCGGTGCGCGGGCCGCGGCGGTCCCGGATCCGCTGGAAACTCACGCGCGCCTGGTTCACCACGTTGCCGAACGTGCTGTCGAGCTGGCCGACCGTCGAGGTGGTCGTGCTCTCGAACAAGTAGAAGTTGTCGGTGAAACGGTACCGGACGTTCGACTGCGAGCCGACGTCGGCGGTGCCGTGGACGGAGTTGTGCCGCACCGAGAGCCGTTGCCCCGGCGTCAGGGTGATGTCGCCGCGGACGAAGAGCTTGTCGTTCGGGTTGCTGCGGATGATCTCGCCGAAGCCGCCCGGGATGTCGTAGCCGTAGCGGGTGCGGGCGATCTGCACGATGCGCTGCGCCTCGGCCAGCCGGCCGAAATCGACCCCCGACGATCCGTCCAGCGAGTAGCCGGCCGGCGTCTCGCGGCGCTGGCGCTCGACGTTCGCGAAGAAGAACGCGCGGTTCCGCACCAGCGGCCCGCCCGCGCTGGCGCCCAACTGGCGGTCGAAGAAGGTCGCAATCGGCACGTCGTCGACGCCGCGGCCGACGAGCCCCTCGTTGCGGCTGTAGACGTAGCCGGTCCCGCTGAAGGTGTTCGCGCCGCTGCGGGTGATGACGTTGATCCCCCCACCGGAGAATCCGCTCTGCCGCACGTCGTAAGGCGCGACGACGAGCTGCAGCTCGCTGACCGCGTCGAGGCTGATCGGCTGCGTGTTGGCCTGGCCCCCGGGCGTGCCCTGCCGCGCGAGGCCGAACAGGTCGTTGTTGACGGCCCCGTCGATCTGGATGGTGTTGTAGCGCCCGCTGCGGCCCGCCACGCTGAGGAAGCTCTCGGCCTCGTCGTTCTGGCTCGTCTTGACGAAGAACGGGTTCACGCGGGCGACATCCTGCAGGCTGCGTTCAATGGTGGGCAGCATCTCGATGGCCTCGGGTGGCAGGCCCGCGGTCGTCCCCGCGCGCGACGGCGAGAAGACGACACTGGCTGCCGCGACCACCTCCACCGCCTCGGCCAGCGCCGCAAGCGGCATCGTGACCGGCACCTCGGTCGCTTCGCCGAGCATCACGACGACGCCGGAGAGCGACTGCGTCGCGAAGCCCCCCATCGAGACCTCCAGGTCGTAGGGGCCGACCGGCATGTTCAGCAGGGTGAACCGCCCGTCGGCCTGTGTAACGGCCTCATGCAGGGTGCCCGTCGGGGTGTGCCTGGCGACCACCGCAGCGCCCGGCAGCACCCCCTGCTGCGTGTCGCGCACAACGCCGCCGAGCGTGCCGGTGGTGGTGTTCTGTGCTCCGGCGACGGTTGCCGCCCCCGTCGCGAGAACGACGGCGACAACGCCTGCCCGCCACTGTCTAGGACGCATCATGTCTGGTAGGCCTCCGCGTGGATCGCCCGGCACACACCGGCTGGGCCGCGCGCCGGGACAAGCGTGGCGCGGCGACCGGCCCCCTCGACGGTCGCGGGTCGGCCGTCGGCCGCGCAACCGGGACCGTCACGTCGGCCACGGACCCAGCGGTGTGGACCCGGACGCAGTCAGCCACTCGGACAGGGCGTCGTGCACGACGAACACGTCCTCCCACGGCAACACGTGGTGTCCGGGCGTGCGTCGACGTGTGGACTCTCGTGCGGCGCAACGGGACGTCAGACCACGGCAACCTTGACGGTGTAGATCGGCGGCAGGGCCTCGAAGAGGCACTCCCACCGTTCGCCGCCTTCCCGCCCGATCCACAGCTGACCGGTCGTCGTGCCGAAATAAAGCGCCGGTGTCGAGAGCCGGTCCACGTCCATCCCGTCGCGCAGCACGGTGAAATAGCTCTGCTTCCTGGGCAGGCCCGTCGCGAGCCGGCGCCACGACGTGCCGCCGGTCTCGCTGCGCCACACCGCCGGCGCTGCGCCAGGGCAAGTGCGGGTCGCCGGATCCAGTGGCATGACATAGACCGTGTCGGCGTCGTGCGGATGCACGACGATCGGGAAGCCAAAGTCCGAGGGGAGCCCCTGCGCAATCGAGCGCCACGAATGCCCGTAGTCGTCACTCCGCAGGACGCCGATGTCCGGCCGCGGTCCCCCGGGCCCGGTCCACTCGGCCCAGCCGCCGTGGTTCTGCATGTAGAGCCGTCCCGGCGCATCGTCGTGCCGCGCAAGCTTGTGCACGCACTGGCCGAACTCAGGATAGGGATCGGGTGCGAAGCCGGCCCCGACCCCCTGGTTGGCCGGCGTGAATGTCTCGCCGCCGTCCTCGCTCAGGTAGTGCCCGCCGGTGGAGATGCCCAGATGCATGCGCCGGCCGTCCCCGATGATCGTGTGCAGGCAGAGCCCGCCATTGCCCGGGCTCCATTGGCGGGCGTGCGCGTGGTTACTGATGCCTGGCACCAGCTCCCACGAGTGGCCCCCGTCGCGGCTCCGAAACAAGGCGGCCGGCTCAACACCGCACCACAACTCCTGTCGCGTGCGGCCAGGCTCAAGCGCCCAAATGTTGGCGACCGCGCGGCCGTCGTCGCCGGGAAACGCCGGCGCCGACTTCGTCTCCTTGAAGCTGTGGCCCAGGTCGGTCGAGCGCAGCACCTTCATGCCGAAGAACGGGTTGCAGCTCGAGGCATACACGCGCGGCGTGCCGCGCGTATCGATGAGCGTCGCATACACCGGCGCACCCTCGCCGAACGGCCCGCGCAGGGTGAACCGGCGCCTCGGCTTGCCCGCACCGGCGACGAACACGCCCTTTTTCGTACCGATGGTCAGCAGTACCCGGTCCGCCATCGTCAGCCGCCTGACACCGCCGGCAGAATCGTCACCTCGTCTCCCGGCGCCAGGCCTGCCGCGAGGCCGCCGAGTTCACGCATGTGGGTGGTGTTCACGAACACGTTCAGGTGCGGCCGCAGCGTGCCTGTCTCGTCGCAGACGTTCACGTAGAGTGCCGGCCGGTACCGCGCAAGGTGCTCCAGGACGGCCCGCACGGTGGTCGCTTCGATCGACAGCTGCGACACCTCCGCACAGTAGCGCCGCAGCGGACCCGGAACGTGCAGGGTGATGGTCGGCACCGGGCCCATACACAGGCGCCGAGTATAGTGCCGTGTCGCCCTGGTCGCAATCGGCGATCCTGACCAGGGCGTCCCGGAGTCGGCAGCGTCCCCCATGCTGGCACCCCAGCGTGCGGACAGTGGCCGCCGGCATCGCGACCGGGTCACGAGGCCGCGTCGACTGCTGGACGCGTGAGCCCCCGAACCTCAAGGGCGATCGGTCCGCCCGGCCCTATCCGCCGCCGGGCAGGCGGTACTTCAGCACCACGCCCACTTCGGTCACGCCCGTGGGTGGCAGCGTCGACCATGCCGACACGGGCTCGCTGCCGTCCCGGCGCAAGTTGGGGACGTGATCCCGCAGCGTCTCGCCGACGTAGGGCCCCACCTCCACCGATGGGTACTGGAGGCGCCTGACGCGGACGCCCACGCTGACGCGTCCACGGAGGGCGACATCGACGCCGCCGACGTACACGAACACGTGCATGGACGTCCTGAACAGGGCCGTGCCGCGGCTGGCCGTGCCGGCGAGGTTCCTACGGATCTCGTCGAAGTTGGGTTGGTCCCGGCCCGTCGTGATGTCGAGCGGGTCGGGGCTGCGGCGCCAGGTCCAGCCGAAGTCCGCGCGCATCGCGGCGAATCCGAGCCCGATGCCGCCGTAGGGCCGGATGGGCCCGCGCCTGATCGGGTACAGGGACACGACTCCATGCACGCCGTGCGTCCGCCACGCGCCAAGGTACTCCTGGCCGACCGCCAGCTCGTTCGACAGCTTCTCGAAGTCCGCCCCTTGGGCATCGGTGGACGCGACGGTCTGATGGAAGGCCGCCTGCACCCGGCTGTAGTCGACGGCGAGCGTCCACGGCCCGGCGAAGTCGAACTCGACGCCGGTCCCAACCAGCAGGCCCGCCCCGTCCGCGAACGGCGCCGACCACCCGTCGCCGACGCCCCGGCCCGGCGTCGTGCAGCCGGCCACGCGCAACGCGTTCGGATTGATGAACTCGTCACAGACGCTCGACCGGTCGTTGCTGCGGCTGACCACGACGTAGTCGCCGATACTGCCCCGTCCCAGGTCCACGACCAGCGTCTGCGCCTCGACCGGGAGCGCACCGGCCCCGGCCACGGCGGCCACGACCCAGCACACGGGCGCGATCAGCTTCACGGCTTCCCACGATACCGCATCGGTCCTGCCGGCCCCTGCGCGCACTGGTCCCGGCTCGATGTCGTCCGGACGGTCGACGCCGGCCTCGGACCCGCACGCCCTCATGACTGGGTGGCGCCTGGCGTTGGCGCGCACGCGTGCAGCTGACCGTCCGGGGTCACGTGTGGGCGTGACCACCCGCCGCTTGGCCGATCACCGCCGGCAGTCCGTGCGGACGCACGCGGCCGTACGGAACGCGGCTCGCTCGCGGTGCTACACTCCCGTGTCCTCGGCGGTAGGCGCGGGAGTGCCACTGCCGCGCCGTACGGTTCACAGCCCGGCCGCCGGGCGCTTTCGATGCCCTGCGCGAGCGACACGTCCCCACCGCACGGTCCACGCTCGGGTGTGCCGTGCTCGCCCTCGCAGGCACGCCACCCGAGCACGCGGTCCAGGTGACATGCATGACCAGTGGCGGCCCCGTCTCGGAGCGCGTCTGCGTCGAGGCGGGCACCCAATCACCGAGAAGCCGACAGCCAGCGGGCGGAGGCTTCGGTGGCGGTGTCGGACCTGGCGCGGGGTGACGGGTCCGCCGAGGGTGCCGTCGTGGCGACGGCCATACCCGCGGCGACACACGATCCGGACGTCGCGGTCGAGGTGGCCGCCGGCTGTCGTCTGGGAAGCGTCCAGGCCGGTGCGTCTGGCGTCCAGGCCGACGCCCGCGTGATCGCGCTGTCCTTGACGCTGACCAGACGCCACAGCGGCTGCCGGGGGAAGGCTTCGAGCGGACGGAGGCGCAGAGGGCCCACGCGATCCGGCGACGCGAGACCTCGCCGGTGACATAGACTCGCCGTGTGACTCGCACGAGGTGGCGACGGCTGCTGGTGGGCGGCGTCGGCGTGCTGGCGCTGGCCGCCTATCTCGGCACGGTGCTCGTGTTCCAGGTGTCGAAGCGAACGAGGCTGCGCGATCTCCACGCCAACAGCACGATTGTCGAGACCGTGCGGGGGCCGATCGAATACCGCGTCGTGGGCGAGGGGGCGCCGGTCCTGTTCCTCCACGGCACACCGGGCGGCTACGATCAGAGCAGCCTCTTCGAGGACAATTTCGTCGAGGCGGGGTTCAGGCTGCTGGCACCCTCCCGGCCGGGCTACCTCCGGACGCCGCTCTCGGTCGGGGCCACGCCTGACGAGCAGGCCGACGCGGTTGTCGCGCTGCTTGACGCCCTCGGGTACGAGCGGGTGGCCGTGATCGGGGGCTCAGGTGGCGGGCCCTACGCGCTCGCCTTGGCCCTCCGCCATCCAGACCGTGTGTCGGCGCTCGTGCTGGCCGTTGCGGCGACCCGCCGTTTCGGCGAGCCCATTGCCCCCCGGCCCGTGCTCGTCAGGGTTTCGGACATCGCATTCGGCGACTCGTTCCTGCAGTGGCAGTTCTTCTCGAGTACCGAGCGGGCGCCGCGCGCACAGATCCTGGAGGGACCGTTCGCGACTGCGTTCAGTGAGGACACGAAACAGCGGTTCGCGGACGAGGACGCCAAGCTCGACGCGCTCGTGCAGCTGCTGTGGACCACGTTCCCTGACGGGCTCCGGCGGGCAGGCTATCTGACGGACCGACGCAACTTTCTCCAGTTGGATCTCGGTGACCTGGGAACGATCGCTGCGCCGACGTTCATCATCCATGGGGACGCCGACCAGAACGCGCCGTTCGAACATGCCGAGTATGCGGCGGCCGCGATTCCCGGGGCAGAGTTGCGCGTGCTCGAGGGCGGCGATCACTACGTCATGATCTCCCGCCCTGAGGACTTTTGGGCGCCCATCATCGATTTTCTCCAGCGTCACCCGACGCACTGATTGGCCAGGGGCTCTGGACGCAGCAGCCCGGTCCGACGAGATCGGCTCCCGGCCGGTCACCCACGAACGGTGCCGGGGAGGGGGGTGAGTCGGCGTGGTGGCGAGCTGAAACAGACGCTGTAGACTAAGCTCCCGGCGCCGGGCAGGCGGGTGGCCGGTGAGGCGGCTACCCGCTTGGTGCGGTAAGGGGTCCCCGCGACCTTGCCCGTGCGCCGGGCTTCGTGGACGACGTCGATGTCGTCGGCCTTCCTACAGGGCTGTCCTCGTCACCGCGGAACGGTACGGCCGGTTCCTGCTCGGCGGAGACGGTCAACCCCATCGCGGTCAGCGCGGACTCCGCCTCCTGATGCAGGTTCACCCCGCCCCGCTGCGGCTCTCGTGGGGCCTTCCTGTCGCGACCTCCGCCGCCCACCCCATCGGCACACGCAAGGTTGAGGGCCGCCTCGCGCACATACGCCGCGGGGCGCACCCCGGCCTGCGCGGCCAGCGCCTCGATCACACGCCACTCGGCCGCGCTCAGCCGCACCCCGAGCTGCCGTGTGCGCCGCCGATCTGCCAAAAGCTGCGAGCGTCCCATCCGATGGCACCGAAGGCGAAGCAAGGTCAACCCCCTCTCACGCCCTGACACCAACAACCCGAGTGCTGAGGAGGGCCCGAGGCGAACCAGGCAGAGCGCCGTGGTCGAGTGGCTGACAAACCAGCACCCACTCGAATGTGCTTACGACGGAAGCCGGGTTGTGCGTTTACCCCAGCCGACGATGCGACAGGACGCCAGGCTCAGGGCAGCCGCAGGATGCACCCTGGGCATGTCCAGACCCGTGGCTGAGGCCACGGCTGGCCTGCCCAAAAATCCAAGAATTCGCACAATACTTTGCCCAATTTATTCAATAAGACGGATATGGACGTGATCGAGCCCACCTAAATCATTGATTCCACTACGGTCAATGGGTTGGCTCGCATTTTGCGTATCCAAATGCAGACTCGTCGATTCGGACTCGCCCCAATGGCGGGTCGTTCACGTTCGGCGTGAGATGGAGAAACGCACACCATGCAAGCATTGAAGAGGAACGTGCTGGCGCTGCTCGCAGCGCTGGTGCTGCTGCCCTCGGCGGCGTTGGCCCAGGGCCAGCTGCAGGGGGTGGTCGAGGACACGTCTGGCGCGGTGCTGCCCGGGGTGACCGTGGAGGCCGCGAGCCCGGCGCTCATCGAGGGCAGCCGGGTCACGGTGACGGGTGGTGAGGGGCGGTACACGATTACCGCGCTCCGGCCGGGCACCTACTCGATCACGTTCACCCTGCCGGGGTTCGCCACCGTCATCCAGGAGGGCGTGCAGATCACGACGGCCGGCGCCGTCACGGTCGACGCCCAGATGCAGGTCGGCGGGCTCGAGGAGACGGTGACGGTCACCGGTGAGGCGCCCATCGTGGACGTCACCACGGCGACGCGTGCGGCCGTGCTTTCGGCCGACACGGTCGACGCGCTGCCGACCGACCGCAACTACCTCGGCTTGGCACGCCTGATTCCCGGCACGACGGCCGGCGGCGACGGCGGCCGCGAGAACAACATCGGCGGCTCGTCCATCGGCGAGGTGGGCGGCGACCTGTCGATCCACGGCAGCCGCGAGAACGACCAGCGCGTGATGCTGAACGGCGTGCCGACGCAGACGCTGCAGGCTGGCGGGGCGCTTGGCGGCCAGACGCCCGACCTCGGGTCGGCCGCGGAGGTCACCGTCGAGCACACGGCGGTGTCGGCCGAGTTGTCGACCGGCGGCATCCGCATCAACTTCGTCCCGCGGGACGGGGGCAACACGTTCTCGACATCGAACTTCTTCGGCTTCGCCACGAGCGGCATGCAGGGCAGCAACTTCACGCCCGAGCTGCAGGCGGCCGGGCTGCGGTCGCCGGACGAGATCGATTACAACTGGGACCTGAGCTTCGCCTTCGGCGGCCCGCTCCGCCAGGACAGCCTGTGGTTCTGGTTCTCGGGCCGGCGCCAGATTGCCGACCGGTTCGTGGCCGGCGTCCAGGAAAACGCGAACGCCTTCAACCCGAACGCGTTCCTGTACGTGCCCGTGGAGGGCAGCCGCGCGCTCGAGAAGGGCAACAACACGCAGTCGAGCCTGCGGATCACGTGGCAGGCGAGCCCGCGCAACAAGATT
>CAZHTD010000037.1:0-28453 GCA_964535675.1 uncultured Bifidobacteriaceae bacterium
TCGAGCAGGGCAAGAAGAACGCGCCGTGCATCGTGTTCATCGACGAGATCGACGCTGTGGGTCGGCACCGCGGGGCCGGGCTGGGTGGTGGGCACGACGAGCGCGAGCAGACGCTAAACCAACTGCTGGTAGAGATGGACGGGTTCGAGTCGAATGAGGGCGTCATTCTCGTGGCGGCGACCAACCGTCCGGACGTGCTCGACCCGGCGCTGCTGCGTCCGGGGCGCTTCGATCGTCGCATCGTCGTGAACCGTCCCGACGTGAAGGGGCGCGAGGGCATCCTCTCGGTACACACCAAGAAGATCCCGCTGTCGGACGACGTCGACGCAGCCGTGATCGCGCGCGGCACCTCGGGCTTCTCGGGTGCCGATTTGGCGAACTTAGTGAACGAGGCTGCGCTGAACGCGGCACGCTTCAACCAGAAAGCCGTGCGCATGCACGACTTCGAGTACGCCAAAGACAAGGTGCTCATGGGCGCGGAGCGGCGCTCGATGATCATCAGCGAGGAAGAGAAGCGTGTCACCGCCGTACACGAGGCGGGCCACGCGCTGCTCGCGGTGGTGCTGCCGCATGCCGACCCGATCCACAAGGTGACGATCATCCCGCGCGGGATGGCGCTCGGCCTGACGCAGCAGCTGCCGATGGACGAGAAGCACAACTACTCCCGAGAGTACCTCGAGGACCAGATCGCGATCCTCCTCGGCGGCCGGAGCGCTGAGGAGCTCACCATCGGCCATGTCACCACCGGCGCAGGCAATGACCTCGAGCGTGCCACCGAGATGGCGCGACGGATGGTCTGCGAGTGGGGCATGAGCGAGGCGATGGGCCCGCTGACGTTCGGCAAGAAGGAGGAGCAGATCTTCCTCGGGCGCGAGATCGCCCAGCATCAGGACTATAGCGAGGATACTGCGCTCCGGATCGACCAGGAGGTCAAGCGACTGGTCACCGACAACTACGTCCGCGCGCAGGCCGAGCTGTCGAAGCACAAGCAGCAGTTGCTCGACATGGCCGAGGCGTTGCTCGCGCACGAGACGCTCGATGCTGAGCAGGTCAGGCGTCTGGTCGCCGGCGAGCCGCTCGGTGAGGTGACCCCGGCGCAAGGTCCGCCGCCGCCGAAGGACGACGAGGCCGAGAAAGAGTCGCCCGGCATCGTGCCGACGATCCCGCCCCGTCCGCTGACGCAAGAATAGCGGCCCCGGGACGTCCATCGAGTCGAAGGAGAGGCCCGCGGGCACGGTTGCTGTGTCGCGGGCCTCTCGTCCATCATGCACACGCCCAAGCGTTTCACCGTCACGCTACCAGGGGGCGCGCGGCTCGCGCTCGGCGGACGCACGCTGGTCATGGGCATCCTCAACGTCACGCCGGACTCCTTTTCCGATGGCGGGCTGGTAGCCGGCACGGACGAGGCCGTGGCAGCTGGCGAGCGCATGGTCAAGGAGGGGGCCGACCTGCTCGACGTCGGTGGCGAGTCGACCCGCCCGGGTGCCGAGGCGGTGAGGGCCGAGGAGGAGCTGGCGCGTGTGCTGCCGGTGATCGAGCGTCTGGTCCGCTGCGTGGATGTGCCCGTCTCGGTGGACACATACAAGGCCGCAGTGGCTGACGCGGCGCTTCAGGCCGGGGCGTCGGTCATCAACGATGTCAGCGGCCTGCGCTACGAGCCGGAGCTGGCGCCGGTGGTCGCGGACAGCGGGGCGGCCATCGTGCTGATGCACACCCGCGGGCGGTCCCGCGACATGTACGAGCAAGCATCGTACCATGACGTGGTGGCCGAGGTGCGCGACGAGTTGCGAGAATCAGTGGTTTTCGCCACTGCATCGGGGATTCCCCGCGGCCGGATCTTGATCGACCCAGGTTTCGGCTTCGCCAAGGAGGCGCCCCACAGCTACGAGGCGCTGGCGCGGCTCGACGAGTTCGACGAACTCGATCTGCCCGTCCTGGTGGGTCCGTCGCGCAAGTCGTTCCTCGCCCAAGCGCTGGAGGCACGTGTGGAGCCTAGTCGTCGCGACTGGGCCACGGCCGCAGCGGTGACGAGCGCCGTCCTCTCGGGCGCACACGTGGTGCGGGTGCACGCGGTGGCCCACATGGTGCAGGTGGTGCGCGTCGCGGAGCAGATTCGGCGCTATCATCGCGCTGATCAGGACTAGGCATGGACTGGCTGTTCGGTGTGTTCCAGCGGCCCGCGGTGGCGTGGACCGATGTCTTCGACATCGCCATCGTGGCGTTCCTGATCTACGAGCTGCTGCTCCTGATTCGGGGCACGCGTGCGGCCCAGATGGCGCTCGGCGGTGCGTTCTTCATTGTCCTGTTCTTCTTTGCCCGGACGCTGCAGCTCGACACCGTCGACTGGCTTATCCGGAACGTAGCCCCGTACGTCGTATTCGCGATCATCGTGCTGTTCCAGCATGACATCCGCCGTGCCCTCACGCACTTCGGCCGCGCGCAGTTCTTCCGCTACTTCGAGCGGAGCGCACAGTCAGAGGGCACGCTGGAGGAAATCGTCGAGGCCGTGGCAAGCTTCGCGACGCGCCGCGTCGGCGCGCTGATCGTGATCGAGCGCCAGACGGGGCTGCGGAATTACATCGAGGGTGGGATCCCGCTCGACGCCACGGTCACCTTCGACCTGCTCGCCACGATCTTCCAGCCGGGTTCGCCTTTGCACGACGGGGCGGCCATCGTGCAGGGCAACCGAGTGGCCGCGGCGGCCTGCTTCCTCCCGCTGTCGGTGAACCCGCGTATCGACCACTCGCTCGGCACGCGGCACCGCGCCGCGCTGGGCCTCACCGAAGAGAATGACGCGGTGGCAGTGGTGGTGTCCGAGGAGACCGGTCGCAGCTCGCTTGTCCTCGACGGCGAGATCGAGCGCGGGCTGTCTCCCGACCGTCTGCGCCAGCGCCTAGCCGAGCTGATCGGTCGCCCGGCGGTCGAGGCCGAACCGGTGCCCGACGAGGCCAGGAGCCAGACGCTGTGATGGGCATCTTCGGGCGGAACGTCGGCCTGAAGGCCCTGTCAATCGGGCTAGCGGTGCTGCTCTGGCTGGCCGTGACCGGTGATCCCGCGCCCCGGATGGTGCCGGTCGTACCGCTGGTCGCGGGCCGGCCCGCCGACGGGTTCCGGCTCGGGACGGTTTCGGCCGAGCCACCGACCGTGGAGGTGGTCGGGCCGGCCGACGCGCTGGAACTGATCACAGCGGTGGTAACCGAGCCGATCCCGGTCGATGGGGCGACGGCGCCCTTCACGGCGCTGGTCGAGGTGGTCACCGAGAGCTCGGTGGTGGAGTTGAGCACACCCGTGCGCGCTCGGGTCGTGATCGACGTCGTGCCGGCGGAGTAGCGGCCGGCGCGATGATGGGCACGCTGTTCGGCACTGACGGGATTCGCGGCATTGCGGGCGAGCCTCCGCTCGACGACGACACGGTGGAGCGCATCGGCGCCGCCCTCGTCGAGACCATCGCCGCTGAGCCCGCCTTGGCGCGCCTGCTGGTCGGGCGCGACACACGGGAGTCCGGGCCCCTCATCGAACGCGCGCTGGTTCGCGGCATCCGTGCCACCGGCGCCTCGGTGGTCAGCACCGGGGTGCTCCCGACGCCGGCCGTCGCGTATCTTACGAGCCGGCTCGGCTTCTCGGCCGGCATCGTCATCTCCGCGTCGCACAACCCGTTTGAGGACAACGGCATCAAGGTGTTCGCGGCCGACGGCGTGAAGCTCGACGACGAGGTCGAGGCCGCCGTCGAGGCCATCGTCGCTCGCAGTGCGTCGCCCGGGGCGCTGCAGCCAGATTCGCCGATCCACATTACCGATTATCGCGGCGAGTACGTCGAGCACCTGCTGCGAATCCTCGAGGGTAGCCGGCCCGTGAGACGCCTGCGGGTGGCCCTCGATTGCGCCAACGGCGCCACCACGAACGTCGCGCCGCGCGTGTTCGAGACGCTGGGCCTCGACGTGCGCGTGATCGGGGCCGAGCCCGACGGACGCAACATCAACCGCGCGTGCGGGTCCACCGCGCCTGAGGCGTTGGCGGCGGCCGTGCTAGAGGGTGGCTGCGACCTCGGCGTCGCCTACGACGGCGACGGCGACCGCACCGTCTTCGTGGATGAGACCGGGGCCGTGGTGGACGGCGACGCGGTGCTCTACCTGTGCGCCCGGCGGCTGCAGGCCGAAGGGACGCTCAGCGGCCAGGCGGTGGTGGCCACTGTCATGAGCAACATCGGCCTTGAGCTGGCGCTCCACAAGCAGGGCATCGAGTTGGTGCGCTGTCCGGTGGGCGACCGGCACGTCATGCACGAGATGCGGCGGCGCGGGATCGCGCTTGGCGGGGAGCAATCGGGCCACGTCATCTTCGCCAGTGATCTCTGGACCGGCGACGGCATCGGCACTTCCCTCCACGTTCTGCGCACCATGGCAGCGACGGGCCGGTCGCTGCACGCCTTGGCGTCCGAGCTGGTCACCTACCCGCAGGTCCTGCTGAACCTCCGCGTGCCGCGGAAGGTGGACCTAGCCACCGTGCCAGAGGCCGCCGCCGCGATCGCGCGCGCAGAAGTCGCGCTGACAGGCCGCGGCCGCCTACTGGTGCGCTACTCAGGTACCGAGCCGCTGCTGCGGGTAATGCTCGAAGGTGAGGACCGCGACGAGATCCAGCAGTTGGCCGAGTCGATTGTGAACGCCGTCCGGGCTCATTTCGGTGAAGCGGCGCCGGCGTGCCTGTGAGCGTGATCGCGCTTTCGGTGAACGTCAACAAAGTGGCGACCCTCCGCAACGCGCGTGGAGGGTCGGTGCCGTCAGTGCTCCATGCGGCGGCTGAGGCCGAGGCCGCCGGCTGTCAGGGCATCACCGTGCATCCCCGGGTTGACGAGCGTCACATCACCGCCGCCGACGTCAGGGCGCTCGTTGCGGCGCTTAAGGCCAGCAGCCGCGGCACCGAGTTCAATATCGAGGGCGATCCGCGGCCCGACCTGCTTGCGCTGGTCCACGAAGTCGGGCCGACGCAGTGCACGCTGGTGCCCGTGCGGCCCGGTGAGGTCACTAGCGAGGCCGGCTGGCCCGCCGACACGCCGCGGGCGTTGCTGGCCCGGGCGGTGGAGCAGCTCCGCACGGCTGGGATCCGCGTCAGTCTGTTCATCGAGGCTGATGAGCCAGCGGTGCAGTGGGCGGCTGACCTCGGTGCCAACCGCGTCGAGCTCTACACCGAGCCGTTCGCCCGTGCCTGTGAGCAGGGGGAGGGTGCGGGCCGGGCTGCGTTCGCCCGCCTCGCACGGGCGGCCGAGGCGGCGCACGGGCTTGGCCTCGGTGTCAACGCAGGCCACGATCTCGACCTCGCCAACCTGCCGCTGTTCCGCGATTTGCCTCATCTGGCGGAGGTCTCGATCGGGCACGCCCTAATCAGCCACGCCCTGTTCGTGGGCCTCCGGCGCAGCGTTCGCGATTTCCTAGCGGCCCTTGGGCAGGAGCCCCCGGTGGCATAAGATTCCCTGAGGCATGAGATCGGAGTCCGTCGTCTTCACGGTAGCCGGGATGTGCTTCGGCGTCATTCTGGGCTGGGTCATCGGGACGCAGCAGGCGTCCCAGACTGCCGCGCCCGTGGCGGCGCAGGCGGCGACCCCTGCGACACCGCCCGCCCCCGCGCTCGCCGAAGGCCGGGTGCAGTCGCTGCTGGTGATCGTCGAGAACGACCCCTCCAATGCCGATGCCCGCGTGCAACTGGCGAACGAGTACTACGACGCCGAGCAGTTCGACGTAGCGATCCGCTGGTACGAGGAGGCCTTGGCCATTAACCCGGCCAACGCCGACGCGAGCACCGACCTGGCGGTCAGCTACTACTACGAGGGGGACGTCGATCGCGCCCTCACGCAGTTCGAGCACTCGCTCAGCGTGGACCCCGTGCACACCAAAACGCTGTTGAACAAGGGCATGGTCCTCGCGTTCGGTCGCCAAGACATCGCTGCGGCGGCCGAGGCTTGGCAGCAAGTGGTGGACATTGCACCCGACAGCCCGGAGGGTCAGACGGCGCTGCGGGCGCTGGAGAGCATGGCGAGCGCCGAGCACACCGGCGAGGCGGCGACGCCATAGCGGCCAGCCCCGCTTCGGTGGACCAACGGAGCCCCGTGTGATTCGCATCCTGCTCCTCGGCGTGCTGTTGCTGCTTGTCGCTAGGGCGTTCTGGTGGCTCGTGAGCGGCGTCATCGAGATCGCCGACGGCCTACCGCAGCCGCGGCGGGGCGGAGGCGGACGACAGGCCGTGCCGGTCAGGCTCGTGCGCGACCCGGTGTGCGGCACGCACGTGCCGAAGGGGTCGGCGCTGTCGGCCCCCGCGGCGGGCGGCACTACCTATTTCTGCTCCGAGCAGTGCCGGTCCGAGTATCTGAACCGCGGCTAGACCACTGGAGACCGGGGGTAGGGCCACACGGTGAGCACCAGAGCCGAAGAGCAGATTCGTGCCCAGATCGTCGAGGTGGGCCGGCGCCTGTACGCGCGGGCTTACGTGGCATCCAACGACGGGAACGTCACGGTGCGGCTCGACGACGAGCGCTTGGTCTCTACGCCGAGGAGTGTCTCTAAGGGCTTCATGACGGCCGACATGATGGTGGTCGTCGACCTCGAGGGCAACAAGCTTGCTGGCGAGCGCGAGGCGTCGACCGAGTTGCCGATGCACTTGGAGGTGTACCGCCACCGGCTAGACGTACGCGCTGTTGTGCACGCGCACCCGCCTATCGCGACCGGGTTCGCCGTGGCAGGTATCCCGCTCAACCGGGCCGTGCTGGCTGAGGTCGTCACTACGCTCGGCAGTATCCCCATCGCTGCCTACGGTACGCCGTCGACGGCGGAACTACCCGCCGCGGTGCGGAAGTACATCAAGGCGCACGACGGGATGCTGTTGGCCAACCACGGCGCGGTGACCTGCGGCAGCACCCTGATGCAGGCCTACTACCGGATGGAGACCATCGAGCATTTCGCGAAAATCAGCCTCGTGGCGCGGCTGCTCGGGCGGGAGCACTTGCTGACGAAAGAAGAGGTCGGACGCCTCGAGAGGATCCGGTCCACCTACGGCACCGTGGCACCCGCTCCGTTCTGCGAGGACCCGGCGACACCGCCGGCCGTCGAGCCCGCCGATGACCAGGCGTTGTGCCAGGAGCTCGAGGCCCCGGACTCGCCGGGTCAGCGGCTGGTGCCGGACGTGCCCGCTACGCCCGGGGCGACGAGCGGGCGTGGCGAAATTCGGCTAACATACGATGAGCTCACGGACCTCGTCGCAGACGCCATTCGGCATTTGCGAGACTAGAACGCGGGTTCGCCACCTTCTAAGAGTACGGAGACCAAACACATGGGCGAGGCGCTGGGAATGGTCGAGACCAAAGGGCTCGTCGCGATGATCGAAGCGGCGGACGCCATGGTCAAGGCGGCCAAGGTCACGCTGGTCGGCTGGGAGAAAATCGGCGCCGGGTACGTGACGGCGCTCGTCCGCGGTGACGTGGCTGCGGTGAAGGCCGCGACCGATGCCGGGGCGGCGTCGGCCCGCCGCGTTGGCGAGTTGGTGTCGGTGCACGTCATCCCCAGGCCGCACGCGAACCTCGAGGACACGCTCCCCATCGGCCGGGCCGGTGGCAAGGTCTAGTCCGGCTCCCGTCCGATGATCCTCGCCCGCATCGTCGGGACGGTGGTGGCGACGCGGAAGGATCCCCGGCTCGTCAGCAGCAAGCTTCTCATCGCCCGCGCCATGGATCCCCGCGGGCGCACCGGCGACCATCACCTCGTGGCCGTCGACACGGTGGACGCTGGCGTGGGCGAGACCGTGCTCATCGTCAGCGGCAGCTCGGCACGCATGGCGTCTGACCTGAAAGACTGCCCCGTGGATGCCGCCATCGTTGGCATCGTCGACACGGTCGAGGTCACTGCCGGCGACTGATCGCCCATGCAGCTGGCGAAGGTCATCGGCGACGTGGTCGCCACGCGCAAGGATGCGCATTTGTTTTCCCTGACGCTCTTGGTGCTCCAGCCGCTCGCGGCCGACGGCACGCCCAGCGGGAAGCCTCTGGTCGCGGCCGACGCTATGGGAGCCGGCGTGGGCGAGACGGTGTTCTTCGTCCGCGGCCGCGAGGCCAGTTTCCCTTTCCAGCCCTTCGGCGCGGTGCCGACCGATGCAGGTGTAGTGGGCATCGTCGATCGCTTCGACGTGGAGACCTGAGAACTCAGGTGCAGCTCGCGCACGTCGTCGGCACAGTGGTCGCTACCCGGAAGCACGGAGCGTTCGAGGGCGGCAAGCTCCTGCTGGTGCAGCCCTGCACGCCGGACGGGACGCCCCGCGGCGTAACACTGCTGGCCGTTGACTCGGTGGGCACGGGCGTCCACGAGCAGGTGCTGGTCGTGCTGGAGGGGCGCGCGGCCGGCGCCGCTCTGGGGCGCCGCGACGCGCCGGTGGACGCGGCAGTCGTTGGGATTGTCGATCACTTGGATCTCGAGGGAGTGCCGTGATCGACAACCGCGTGCGGCAGGCAGGGCGCGCGACCATCGAACAGTCCCTCACCGAGCGCGCACTGCAGGCGCTGTCGGCTCACCCCAGCTTCGCACAGTTCGTACTGCCGGCCGGGGCCGAGGGCGGCGGCGGTGCGTGTCTGGTCGAGCCGTCGGTGGCGTGCTTGCAGTGTGGCTACTGCCAGTCGTATGGTTGTTGACGCCAAGCCGAAACCGCCCCGCTACGAGAACAGTGAAGCCGACCGTTGTCCTGACCACGCGGTTGCCCGGTCACGCCATGGCGGCGCTTGATGCGAGGTTCGACTTGGTGCAGCTCGGCGAACCAGTCTCGCGGGCCCTGCTGCTCGAGCGGGCGCCCGGCGCGCAGGCGCTCATCGCGTTACTCACCGACCGGGTGGACGCCGATCTGCTTGACGCGGTTCCGGATCTGCGCATCATTGCCAACGTGGCGGTGGGCTACAACAACATCGACCTTGAGGCGGCGCGAGCCCGGGGCCTCGTCGTTACCAACACGCCCGACGTGCTCACTGACGCCACAGCAGACTTCATGTGGGCGCTGACTCTGGCGCTCACACGGCGGATCTCGGAGGGGGAGCGGCTCCTGCGGCGTGGGGCGTGGAAAGGGTGGGCGATCGACTTTCTCCTTGGGCACGACCTGCGCGGCCGCCAGCTGGGCATCGTGGGCTTCGGGCGGATCGGCCGTGCGGTGGCCGACCGCGCCTCGGGCTTCGGGATGAAGATCGCGCATGTGCGGCGGCCCTCGGAGCCGGCAGGGACCAACGGGGCCATGACGCTCGACGAGCTACTGGCCACCTCGGATGTCGTGTCGCTGCACGTGCCGCTGACGTCTGAGACCCGCCACTTGATCGACCAAGCGGCCCTCGCGAGGATGAAGCGGTCGGCATACCTGATCAACACTGCCCGTGGGCCGGTGATCGACGAGGCGGCGCTGGCGTGGGCGTTGCGCAACCGGATGATCGCGGGGGCGGCACTCGACGTCTACGAGCGGGAGCCCGAGGTGCACCCGGAGCTGCTCGAACTCGAGAACGTCCTGCTCGCGCCGCACCTCGGCAGCGCCACCGTCGAGGCGCGGACCGCGATGGCCGATCTGGCCGTCCGGAACGTGGTGGCGGTCCTCGGCGGCAATCCGCCGCTCACAGCGGTCTAGCAGCGAGTGGCCTCGCGGAAGCCGTCGGCGCGGACCGTCGATCGCGTGATGCGCCGGCTGGCCCACGCCATCCGCGAGATGGAGCTGCCCGCGGTCGAGAAGATCTCCGAGTCGGAGACGGGCGATCCCTTCCGCATTCTCATTGCGACACTGCTGTCAGCGCGCACGCAGGACGCCACGACGCATGCCGCGTCCACGCGCTTGTTTCGTCGGGCCCGGACGCCTCGCACCATGGCGAAGCTGTCGGTGCGCGAGATCGAGAAGCTGATCTATCCAGTCGGCTTCTACCGGACCAAGGCCGAGCACGTTCGCGCGTGCTGCCGGATGCTCGTCGAGCGGCACGACGGCGCCGTGCCCCGCACGATAGAGGAGCTGATGGCACTGCCCGGTGTGGGGCGCAAGACGGCGAACCTAGTGCTCATCTTGGGGTTTGGCAGCCGGGGCAACATCTGCGTCGACACCCACGTGCACCGCATCAGCAACCGGCTCGGCTGGGTCCGGACGCGCGAACCGGAGGAGACCGAGGCTGCCCTCTATGAGGCGCTGCCGCGGTACTGGTGGGCCGATGTCAACCTGTACCTCGTGACTTGGGGCCAGAACGTCTGCCGGCCCATAAGGCCCCGGTGCGGGGATTGCGCGATCGCCCGTGATTGTCCAAGAATTGGCACATGAACAAGTTCTTCCCTGTGTTGGTAGCGGTGGTGGCCCTCACGGCCGGGTGCGCGGCGCCAGAGCCCGGATCCGAAGTGGTCGCGCCCGCATCTACGGCCGAGAACCCCGCCCTTGCGGCAGAGAGCACACTTACGGCCCCGGCCGAGGCACCGGAGTCGGACGCGGAGGCCACGGTCGAGATCCCAGAACGGCCCGTGGTCGTGATGGAGACCGAGAAGGGCGTGATCGAGTTTGAGCTCTTTGGGGACGACGCACCGCAAAGCGTCGGGCAGATCGTGACGCTGATCGGGCGTAACTTCTACAGTGGCCAGCGGGTGCACCGAGTGGACGACGGCTCGCTCATCCAGTTTGGTGATCCGCAGAGCCGCGACATCCGCCGGGAGGCGCTGTGGGGCACCCAGAGCAGCGGGCGGCCGATCGGCGTTGCCGAGATCAGCCCCGAGTACACACATGTGCCTGGTGCCGTGGCGCTGGCGCACCCCGGCGATCCACGGCAGGCCGACAGTCAGCTGTACATCACGATGGTGGCGCGGCCAGAGCTCGACGCTGACTATGCAGTGATCGGCATGGTCACGTCGGGGATGGATGTGGTTGCACAGATCGAGCGGGGCGACCGGATCGAGTCGATCACCGTCGAGGGGATGGAATTTTCCGGTCCGCAGTTCCAGGGGCTCGGCCAGTAGAGTCGGTATCCCGAAAGCTGGCTGCCGAAGGCCGCCGATGCATCCGGTCCTTCGGGTCTCGGCGTGACGGGCCAGGTCGGCGGGTAACTCAGGGGTAGCGGTCCACGAGGCCAGGCAGTAGGGGTTCGCCGAGCGGCGCTTTCAGCATTATGGCGTTGCAACCGCCTTGGGCGAAGTGGAGTTTGCGTATGCGTACGCCTTCCGCATCAGCGAGGTGGCGGCGTCGAGCATGGTCGCGAACAGGTCGAGTTCGTCGGCCGTAGTCGTACCGGTCCTCGCTGAGGGCGGCCGCCACCACTGCTTCGTGTGCCGCCCGTGCAGGCGCATGCAGTAGAAGCCGGACGTTCGGCAGCTGGTTCTGGCGGATCGAGAACCGGTACTTCGGCTCGTCGAACTGCACCTAGGCGGCGCCGAAGCCGTTCAGCAGCATCAGCGTGCCGTCTAGGTCGTCACTCCAGCTCCGGTTGCGCAGCTCGACGGCCACGGGACATCGAAGGTATCGAACAGCGCGCCAGATAGTCGCGAGACGGCTCATTGGCCTTGAAGCTCGGCGGGAGCTGCGCCAGCAGCGCCCCGAGCTTGCTGGCTGCGGATACAGACCCACGCGGACCTCGTCCGCGTCGCTCGGCGTCCTTGCACAGGCGCGGTGCTTGAACTTCCGGTAGAGCTTGCTCGAGAACTCGAAGCCGAGCGGTGTCCGTTCGGCCCAGCCGCGGGTGGTTGCGGGCGCGCCGGCGCGTAGAACGAGGAATTCATTTCGACGGTCTCGAAGTAGCGCGCGAGCTTGTCGAAGCCAGCGGTTCCCATCCCGCTTGACCGCGGTGGCGGGGTAGAAGACACAGTTCGAGGTTGCTCAGGCCTGAGGGATAGCTCCAGCCCGAGGTGTTGCTCCAGATGATTCGCATTGCGGCGTTCCGGCATCGATAATATTGGGGTTGCTAACCGTCAACGAGATCTTCTACTCGGTGCAGGGCGAGTCGACCTACGCCGGGTGGCCCTGCGTGTTCGTACGGCTCACCGGCTGCGACCTCCGCTGTACATGGTGCGATACCGAGCACGCGTTCCACGAGGGGCTCCGGCAGGATGTGGCGCGGGTGCTCGAGGTAGTGGAGGCTCATGGCTGCCCGCTCGTGCAGGTCACCGGCGGGGAGCCCCTGCTCCAGGACGACGTCTACCCGCTAATGGAGAGGCTGCTCGCCGTCGAGCGCACGGTGCTGCTTGAGACCGGCGGGCACCGGAGCACCGAGCGCGTGCCCGCGCAGGTGGTGATTGTGCTTGACGTGAAGTGCCCCGGCAGCGGCGAGGCTGGCAGGATGTGCTGGGCGAACCTCGATCGCCTCCGCGCGCACGACGAGGTGAAGTTCGTCGTGGCCGACCGTGCCGACTACGAGTACGCGCGCGATGTGATTGCACGGTACGACTTGGTGCGCCGCGCCGCCGCCGTTCACCTTTCGCCGGTGCACGGCGCCCTCGAGCCGTGGGCGCTGGCGTCTTGGGTGCTCAAGGACCGGATGCCCGCGAGGGTCCAGCTGCAGCTGCATAAGTACATCTGGGCCCCGGACGCGCGGGGCGTGTGAGCGGTGGGCAGATCACGCGATGCGGTCGTGCTGCTGAGCGGCGGGCTCGATTCCTACACCGCCGCCGCGATTGCGAAAACCGAGGGCTTCCGGTTGCATGCGCTCACGGTGCGCTATGGCCAGCGCCACGCGCAGGAGGTGGAGGCGGCGCGCGCCGTCGCCCGTGCCTTGGAGGTGGTCCGGCACGTTGAGATCGGCGTGGGCCTCTCGGCCTTCGGCGGCTCGTCGCTGACGGCTGACCTGCCGGTACCAAAGGACCGGCCCATCGATCTGGCCGAGATCCCGTCGACCTACGTGCCGGCGCGCAACACCGTGTTACTGGCCTTGGCGCTCGGCTGGGCCGAGACCCTTGGCGCGCGCTACTTGGTCCTAGGTGTCAACGCGGTGGACTACTCGGGGTATCCGGATTGCCGTCCAGAGTTCCTCGCCGCCTTCGAGCGCTTGGCTGTCCTCGCCACCAGGGCCGGCGTGGAGGGCAACCGGTTCGAGGTCTACGCGCCCCTTCTGCAGCTGATCAAGGCTGATATCATCCGTCGTGGCGTGGCCCTTGGGCTCGACTACGGCCTGACCCATAGCTGCTACGATCCCGGCCCCCGGGGCGGGCCCTGCGGCCGATGTGACAGTTGCACGCTTCGTGCGGCCGGCTTCGCGGAAGCTGGCGTACCAGATCCGCTTGGAGCGCAGTAGCGTGAGTCCCGTTTCATCAGGCCTTCACAATATCGCCCTAACTCTCTATCAATTGACCGCTTAACACTGTGTCGCCTCTGTTGGTCCCTCTGTTGTAAACACGAACTGGACTATGTTGCACTACCGAGTCCACAGCGCCGGCGATCCGTCGCCGGATAGCTGAGTGCGCCGGACCGACGGTGAAGTACCGCTACAACACTGGTGCTCGCTGCAACTTCGGCGCTGCGCCATCGCCGTATCCCCGCACTCACCTGTCCCAGACTGGGCGCCAGTATGCATCGCTGCACGCCGCCTTCCGCTTGTGCCGGAACAGTTCGAATCGCTTTGACTCTATGCCGATGAATGCGGATAGCGTCGTCACGAGACAGAACCGCAACCGCGTCATGGCGCTTCGCCAATTCGGATCGAACGATACGGATTCGAGTAGAAGCAGTCTACGCCGCGTTGAATGTGCAGAACGGCGAGGTCCAGGGCAAGACGACGGCTCGGCAAACGAGCCGGGATTTCGTGGGTTCTCTCGGAGAGGTCGTTGCAACCCGCGAACCCGATGAAGAGATCCACGTGATCCTCGGCAACCTGTCCGCCCGCAAAACGAAACTCGTCGCGGTGTTCCTTGGCGCGCATCTGAGCGTGACGTTGCACTGCACGCCGACGTTTTCTTCATGGCTGCATCAGGTCGCGTCCCGCATGGACAGCCTATCTCAAGGACGGTCCACTAGGGGGCTGTCCGAATCATCATCTGTGGCCGGTTGCTCGTCACGTGGAGCAGGCATCGACTTGCCGATCGAAGAAACGTGCTGATCGAGTTGCCCTACACTGGGGGTGATGGCCAGGACGTATCGTTCGTATGCGCCGGAGGAGGATCTGCTGTTCCCGTCCAGCCTGCAGCAGTGGGTGTCCGATGCCCACCGCGCGTCTTACGTGAGCGGCCGGGTCGATCAACTCGACCTGTCGGCGATGGCCGTGGGGTATCAGGACGAGGAGCGCGGCTGGACAGCACGCGGGTCAAGGCCAATGCCTTGAGGCACTAACTAGGCCATGCGTATGGGCGCGTGCGCGAGACACGTCAACGCACGCCTAGTGAACATGGAGCGCCCCTTGATTTCACGAAAGCTATTGTTCGGCAACCCCACCCGCGCCCACGCCCGGATCAGCCCCGACGGCGCGCGGCTGGCGTTCCTGGCACCGATGGACAACGTCCTGAACGTCTGGGTGGCGTCGGCCGCGTCACCCGCCGATGCCCGTCCTGTCACCCGGGACCGACACCGCGGCATTCGGGCGTTCGCCTGGGCCTACACGAACCGCCACATGCTCTACACCCAGGACACGGACGGCGACGAGAATTGGCACGTCTACTGTGTTGATCTCGCAACAGCTGAGATCCGCGACCTGACGCCGATCGACAAGATCGCGGCGCGGATCGAGGGGGTCAGCGCCCGAGTGCCGGAAGACGTGCTGGTCGGCATCAACGACCGGGGCGACGGCCAGTGGCACGATGTCTACCGAATCCATATCGGGACTGGCAAGCGGACGCTCGTGCAGGAAAACCCTGGGTTCGCCGGCTTCGCGGCCGACGACGACTACCGGGTGCGGTTCGCCGTGACGGTGACGGCCGACGCCGGCCATCTCTACCTGAAGCCGGAAGCTTCCAGCGGTTGGCGCGAGTGGGTGCGCATCGAGCCCGAGGACGCGATGACGACCCATCCGGCCGGTTTTGACAAGACCGCCGCGCGCTGCTACATGCTGGACAGCCGGGGACGGGACACAAGCGCGCTGAAAGCGCTGGACCTGGAAACGGGTGCCGAAGAGCTGCTGGCGGAAACCGACCTAGCCGACATCGACGGCCTCCTGATCCATCCGAAGGACAAGCACGTTCAGGCCGTGTCGTTCACGCACTCCCGCCGTCGGTGGCACGTCGTGGACCCCGAGATCCAGGGCGACCTAGACTACCTGGCGGGTTTGGCCGACGGCGACGTCCAGGTGACCAGCCGGTCGTTGGACGACTGGGTCTGGACCGTGGCCTTCACGATGGACACGGGTCCGGCGCGCTTCTACCTCTACGACCGCGCGGCGCGCGAGGCCCGCTTCCTGTTCACCAGCCAGCCCGAGCTGGAGGGCCTGCCGTTGGCCCGCATGCACCCTGTCATCGTCCGCGCGCGCGACGGCTTGGAGTTGGTGAGCTATCTGTCGCTGCCCGTGCCGTTAGATCCCGAGGGCCAGGGGCGGCCCGAGCACCCGTTGCCGATGGTGCTTCTTGTCCACGGCGGCCCCTGGGCGCGTGACGATTGGGGCTACGACCCGATGCACCAGTGGCTGGCCGACCGCGGTTACGCGGTGCTGTCGGTCAACTACCGCGGCTCAACGGGTTTCGGGAAGGCCTTCATCAACCGCGCCAACCGGGAGTGGGCCGCCGCCATGCACGACGACCTGATCGACGCCGTCGATTGGGCCGTCGCCGAAGGTATCGCGGACCGGGGCCGGGTGGCGATCATGGGCGGCAGCTACGGGGGGTACGCCACTTTGGTCGGGTTGACGTTCACGCCGGACCGGTTCGCCTGTGGGGTGGATATCGTTGGGCCGTCCAATCTGGTCACGCTGCTGGAGAACCCGCCGCCCTACTGGGCGCCGATGATGCCGCTGCTGAAGGTTCGGGTCGGAGACTACACGACGGACGAAGGGCGAGCGCTACTGGAGTCCCGGTCGCCGCTGAGTTTCGCGGACCGGATCCGGAGCCCGCTGCTGATCGGGCAGGGAAGGCAGGACCCGCGCGTCAAGCAGGCCGAATCCGACCAGATCGTCGAGGCCCTGACCGCGAAGGGCATTCCGGTTGTCTACATGCTGTTCACCGAAGAGGGGCACGGGTTCGCCAAGCCCGAGAACCGGACGGCGTTCTACGCCGTCGCTGAGGCGTTCCTGGCCGCGCACCTCGGAGGCCGTGCCGAACCGATCGGGGACGCGTTCGACGGCGCAGCATTCACGGTGCCGACCGGTCCCGACGCGACGCTGGGTTTGTCGGACGCGCTCGGCTAATCGACCCGAGCTGAGGCCGCTCAGTGTTGTCGTGGCGTAATCAGGCACCCTGACTGTTGTCGGTGAGGATCGCCTTGACTGGCACCGAGCGCGGCGGCGTGGACAAGACCGCCGTGGTGGGCGTCAAGGACCGGGCCGCCGTGGTGCCCTACGTGGACGGCAGCCCTTCGTGCTGGCCCACACCCGCCGTGGCGCGACCATCTACACCGACGAGGCGATCGCCTACGGGAACCTCGCCCACCAAAGGCAATCAACCACAGCTCGGGCGAGTACGTCCGGGGGCAGGCAAGCATCAACGGGATCGAGTCGTTCTGGTCGATGCTCAAGCGCGGCTACGTGGCCAGCCCGGCGAAGGTGGGCATGCTCTGAAGGACACGCTCGAGCACACCTAGATCATCGTGCAGACCAGCGCCGAGTACGTCAACCTGAGCTTCGTGGACGTTGAGGCAATGGCCACTGCCTCACGCAGACCCTGTTCGTGGTGGGGATGGACCCTCTCCAGGCGCAACAGATGTTCGAGCATGTGGAGCTGGGTCGGTCGGACCCTTGGCGTCGTCCTGGTCGACATGGTCGGAATCGGGCCGCGTCGTACCAGCGGTTTCCCGACGATGTCTCTCTGCCGCACACCGGCATGCGCCAGGCAATCGATGCGGCGCAGCAAGTCGTCGAGCCGCTTGACGACGGCGCGGCACAGCGGATGCCGGCGGCGGTCTCAGTCCGATCGATCTGCAATCGTGGGCATCGCGCGAGCTGCACAAGCTGCAAAAGGCGTTCACGACAATGGTGAACCGGCTCACCGAGTTGTATCGGTAACTCTGGAGGAGGAGCGCGGCATAGGCATCGGGGTCGAGTCACTGCAGATCTGGGTGATCTGTCAGGAGTGCCTCGTGGCCGATACTCAGCTTGTCGCGGGCGTTGCCCACGAGATCAACATGGGCGGGCACTTCGGCTACCGGTGGGCCGGGGAGAGCGGTGCGATCTTCTACTTCGAGCTGCTTGCCGCGTCGCCCGGCACGACCGAGCCCATCTGAGTCAATCTCGAGACAGGCTTGCTAGGGCCACGGCGATGCGATCCACGGCGGCATCGGCCGCAGATCCCGGTCCCTCGAAGTGGTTGACCAGGATCGCGAAGGCCAGTGGCTCGCCGTCGCGCGTCCGTACATAGCCCGCCAGCGAGCGGATGTTGGACATCGATCCGGTCTTGGCCAGCAAGTTCCCCTCGGCCGGCGTACCGCCCATTCGCGAGTCGAGCGTGCCATCTCGGCCAGCCATCGGCAGCGCGCGCATCCAGGGCGAGGCGCCCGTCGGGTCGTACAGGCGCTCGAGCACTGTGACCAGCGCGCGTGCGGTCAGCGTTGATCGCCGCGACAGGCCAGAGCCGTCGACGAGCTGGTGGTGCCCGTCGGCCACACCCCAGCCGGCGAGCCGCACGTGCACTGCGTCGAGCGCTTCGTCGGTGGTCCGCACGCCCCCCGGTCCGGTCGCCAGCCACAGCACTGTCTCGGCGTAGAGATTGAGACTGTCCTTGATCATCGGTTCTGCGATCGCCGCCAGCGGAGGCGAGCGGTGAACGTGGACGAGCGACGAAGGGCCGGCGACGGAGCTGTCCGTCAGGTTGTCGATGTCCACCGGTGGTCCGTCAGTTTCAATGCCCGCCTCGCGCAGCCGCTGGCGCAGCATCGTCGCGAACCAATGCGTGGGGTTGCCGACCGCGACCGGGAAGGTGATCGCGGGGGTGCCGGCGGGCAGCGTGCCGAGTACACGGAGGCCCAACCCACCCGGGAGCAGCACCGGTTGCAGGTGTGCGATCGACTCGGCGAGGCCCGTGTCGACCTTGCTGGTGATGGGCAGCTCGCGCGCGTCGATCCCGACCGTCAGCGCGGCGGGCAGCCCCGGGCGCGCGCCCGGGGCGAGGGTGATCTCCACCACGTTGGCCCCAAGGTTGAGCGCGCCGGGCAGCGCGCCGTAGGCGTAGCCGAGGTCGTCCCACGCCCACGCGAAGCGGGGGAACGGCTCCTCCGTGCCGTCGTCGTCGCCGACGATCCGGCCCGTGATGCGCGAGATACCACGCGCGCGCACGGCGTCGACGAAGCTGTCGAGGCCCTTGCCTCCGGGACCCGCGATGGTGGGATCGCCGGTGCCGGACACAACCAGGTCGCCTCGCAGGACGCCCTCCTCGATGCTGCCGACCGTGGTCAGCGTCGTCTCGAAGGTGTACGTCCAGCCAACCGCCTCGGCGGCGGCGGCCAGCGTGACGAGCTTGGCGGCTGAGGCGGGCACCAGCAGTGCGTCGGCGTTCAGCTCGAGGAGCGGGGCCCCGTCGCGCAGCGACCGGACGGCCACGGCCCACGTGCCACGGGCGACACCCGGCGCGGCCACGGCGTTGTCGATTTCTTGGAGCAGGGTCTGGATCGGGTCGAGCTCCGGCCGCACCGGGGCCTCGGGTTGCGCCCGGGCGCAGGCGGGGAGCAGGACGGCCGTGAGGCAGAGTGCCGTGGCCGCCCGCCGCCTGTGCCTCGGTGCGCGCATGTCAGGACTGGTTCGTGGCGTCGAGGGCGTCGAGTACAGCTTCGTACCGCGTGGTCAGCTCAAGCCGCGCGGATCCCGGCTCGTCGGCGCGCCCGGCGAACACGTCGTCCCCCTCACGCGCGAAGACGACGGTCTCGGTGCGCCCGCCGTCGAACGTGGCGGTGACTGTCATGGCCGGTGTCTCAAGGGCCGCGTGCCGTTCGTCGAGGAAAGCCCCCACCCGGAGGTTGACCAGCGCCGTCAGGGCCGCGTCGGCCACCTCGGCGTCCAGCACAGTCTCGCCGGCCCGCCACACGCTCTCGCCAGCGTCGGTGGCGGCGCGCTCGAGCACCAGGCTCTCGCCGTCGCGAACGATGTCCACGCGCTCGGCCGTCAAGGCGCGGAAGTCGAACACGTCTACCGTGCGCAGCTCGTCGAGCGGCGTTTCGAGGTCCTCGAGGAGCCCCGCTGGTACCGTGAACACTGCAGGTCTGGCGGAATCCTTCGCGTAGATCCTCTCGTCCCCGGCGACGGCGCCGAGCAGAAGTGTGGCCGGCTCATCCTCTATTGTCACAGTGGCGGTCAGGGCCGGCGGGTCGAGGCCGTAAACCGCGAGATCATCCGGGTTCTCCTCGACCACGGCCTGCATTCGGCCGGACGAGAGGCTCGACACCACCGCGTCGATGGCGGCGTGGTCGCCCCGTGCCGCGAACGGTGCTTCGATCGTCCACGCACCCTCGCGCCGGGCGAACCGCCGCGCTGCGCCGGACCCCTCGATGGCCAGCGCATCGGTGCCTGCGGCGTTGAAGACCAGCAGCCGCTTGTCGCGCAGGTCGAACGGCACTCGGTTGAACGTGTCGTCGAGGAACGCACCGACGAGGATGATCCCGCCGTCGTCGATGCGAGCGTACCTGTTGTCGCCGGCTGGGGTGGTCGCACCGATGCGGACCGTGTACTCTTCGCCGTTAGCCGTCCGGAACGCCACCTCGACGCGCGGCGGATCGAGACCGTACTCCTGCAGGCTTGTCGGCTCGTCGGCCAGCTCCCGCTGTACCTCGATCGAGGCGAGGCTGCCGGCGATGGTCGAGGCCACCGCGATGTCGGCGGCCGCCTCCACTGGGTCGATCAGTCGCCAGACCTCGTTTTCGCGCACTAAGCGCGAGGTGACGCCGTCGGAGGCCGTCACGGTGATCTCGGTGATGTCCCCTGACGTCACCTCAATGGCCGCGGGGCCGGCCTCATCGACCGGCAGGCGCGAGTCGACCAGGCCGATGTAGGCCGCGAGCGCGAGCAGCACCGCCCCGAGCAGCAGTGTGGATCGCAGGCCCCTCACGCGCGCCTCCGTGACCACGAGTAGATGCCCGCTCCGAAGACCGTGGCCGGCACCACGAGCAGCGACAGCCAGAACAGGCCCGTGAGCTGGCCAGTGGTCAGGGTCAGGCGCGTGTCGGCGGCCTGCCTGGGCCGGATGGCGATCAGGTCCTCCTGCTGGGCGAGCCAGTTGATCGTGTTGACGAACAGATCTTGGTTCCCGGAGATCCCGAGGGCGTAGTTGGCGGCGAAGTCGGAGTCGCCAATGGCGACCAGCCGCGTTTCGGACGTGCTCGCCGGCTCGTTAGCCGCTTCGTCCGTGTCGTTGACCTCCACCGGATCAACCTCCGTCTCGGGCGTCGGTGCAGCCACAGCTGCGCCGATCGTGACCGGTCCCGGCAGGTCACCGGTCTCTGGCTCGCGCGCTACCTCGCCTGTTTCAAGCAGTTGCGCGATGTTCGACTCCGCCCAGCTGTTCGCACTGGTCTCGATCACCGGTTGGGCGAAGCGCCCGCCCGCGCCGCCTGGCACCGGCGTCATCGTGCGCGCCATGGGGTACGCGGTGAGCACGTTGAAGCCGTCGGTTATCGCATGGGGCGGGTAGCTGGCTGCCACCGGCACCGACGCATCGGTGCCGAGGAGCTGGCCCATGCCGCTCACGTCGAGGACGACGTCGTTGCCGGGGGTGATGCCCCAGTCAGCCAGCAGGCTCTCCAGCAGCGGCATCGTGCTGCCGGCTGCGTCGGGCGGGTCGAGCAGTACCAGCAAGTGGCCGCCCACGTCGAGATACTGTGTGATCGCAGCGATCTCGGGCTCGAGCAGATCAGTGGTCGGGCCCGCAATTACGACGACCGACGCGTCCTCCGGCACCGCCTGCACCTGCGCGAGCACCAACGGCTGGCTGGCATAGTTGTCGCGGTTGAGCGCTGCTGTCACCGCGGCGTAGCCGTCCCGTTCGGTGTTCGTCGTGTCGCGTTCGCCGTGGCCTTGAAGGAAATAGACTGTTCGCTCGGCGCCGGTCAGCGCCCGGATTAGCCCGTTGGTTAAATTCTGCTCGGTGTTGGCGGTGACTCGCTCCTGCCTGTCGCCGTACTCGATGATGATCGTGCCGTAGGTATCGATGGCGTACTGCTGGGCGCGCGCCGGGTTGCGGTCGGCGTCGATGTACTCGACATCCACTAGGTTCGACTCGAACTCGTACTCGTCCAGCATCCGGTAGGCCGGGAAGTTCCCCTCGACGTCGAAGACAAGAAAGCGCACCGGCGCGTCGAGCCCTTGGAGCAGCTGCACAGTCTGGTCCGAGAGACTGTAGATCTGATTCTCGGTCAGGTCCCACCGCAGGGTGCGGCGGGCGGCGAGGTAGTTGACCGCCACTAACAGCCCAACGACGATGAGCACGCTGGCGCTGGCCACGGCGCCGTACTGGGCGTTGCGCTGGCGGAAATAGTTGACGATCTCCCGCCACTGGCCGGCTGCGTAGATCCCGATGCACGCGATCCCGGCCCAGGCGGCGTACACCGAGTAGGGTTCAATCGCGGGGATGAACGCCCGGCCTGCGAGCGCCCCGAGGACCAGGATGGTGCCGAGCCAGGCGATGACGTCGAGCACCCGCGAGACTCTCATCAGCCCCTCCACCGCTCGGTGTCAACCGACCGCACCGTGAGGAACAGCCCGAAGGCGATGACGCTCAGGTAGTAGACGATATGGCTCGTGTCGAGGATGCCCAGCGTGAAGTCTTCAAGGTGGCCCGTGAGCGACAGGTAGGTGAGGATCTCCTGTGTCGTCGGGCCGGTGAACGACGCAATCCAGTCGATCACCCAGAGCAGCAGGAACACCGTGAAGGTGATCACCGCCGCAATGATCTGATTCCGCGTCAGGCTCGAGGCCAGTAGCCCCACGGCCACGAAGCAGCCGCCCATCAGCAGCAGCCCCAGGTAGCTGGTGGCGACTGGGCGCCACTCGGGCTCGCCGATCCAGAAGAGGATGCCGATATGGATCAGCGTGACCGAGAGCATCGCTGCGTAAAGTACCATCGCGCCAAAGAACTTGCCGAACACGATCTGTACGTCGGTGAGCGGTGCGGTCAGCAGCAACTCGATCGTCCCCGAGCGCTTCTCCTCGGCGTAGCTCCGCATGGTCAGCATCGGCAGCACGAAGAGCACGATGATACTGACGTTGATCAGTACCGGGCGAATGAGCAACTCGTTGATGTTGACGACCTGGTCGGGGCCGAAGGCTTGGAGTTGCATGCTCTGGCGATCGAAGAACACTACCAACGCGTAGTAGAAGTAGCCGAACAGCAACGCGAAGACGCCGATCACAATGTAGGCGATCGGCGAAGCGAAGTAGCCCGCGAGCTCCTTGCGCGCGAGCGTGAGCATGTTACCCATCGACGTCCTCCGTGGCCCGCCCCTCGTCAGCGGCAGGCGAGTCCTCGGTGGTCAGGTGCAGGAAGATGTCCTCGAGACTCATCCGCATCGCGCGCAGTTCGAGCAGCCCCCAGCCGCGTGTGACAATCGTCGAGGCCAGCTCGCGCCGGACGTCGTGACCCTCGTCGCTCTCCACTTGCCAGGTCCCGGATTCGCCTTGGCCGTTCGACGGCGTGACGCGTGTCACGCCTGGCACCGCGCCGAGCACGGCGGGGACGTCCGCGGGGGGGGCTTCCAGTTGGACGAACAGCGTTTCCGAGCCGTGCAGGCGGGCCGTCAGGTTCTCCGGCGTATCGACCGCCACCATCTTCCCGTTGTTGATGATGACGACGCGCTGGCAGGTCTGACTGACCTCCGGCAAGATGTGGGTGCTGAGGATGATGGTATGGTCCCCGGCCAGCTCCCTGATGAGGGTCCGTGTTTCGATGATCTGCTTGGGGTCGAGGTGCGACGTCGGCTCATCGAGGATCAGCACGTCCGGGTTGTGGAGTAGCGCCTGGGCCAGGCCCACGCGCTGGCGGTAGCCTTTTGAGAGCTTTCCGCAGTGGCGCCTGGTCATGTCCGCGATCCGCGTGCGCTCCATCACGCCCGCGACGCGAGAGGCGCGCTCGGTGCCGGGGACGCCGTTGATGCGGGCCACGAAGTCGAGGTACTCGTACACCGTCATCTCGGGATAGAGCGGCGGCGTTTCGGGTAGGTACCCGGTGCGGCGTTTGGCCTCGAGCGGCTGCTCGAACACGTCGTAGCCGGCCACGAACGCCTTGCCCGCCGTGGGCGGCATGTAGCCGGTGAGCACGCGCATCGTGGTGGTTTTGCCCGCCCCGTTGGGCCCGAGGAACCCGAGGATCTCGCCGCGTTCGACCGTGAAGCTGAGGTCGTCAACGGCGGTGATCGGCCCGTATCGCTTGGTGAGTTGCTGGACCTCGATCACGCTGGCTGCCTCCGGATGAAGAATAGCCCGTAAGCCATAGCCACTGCAGCCGGTTAGAGGACCGGTGCCAGCCAGCAAGGGTAGTCTATGCTGGCGGGTCCAGGCAAGAACCTGACACGCCGCGTGTGGGATCAGCCCTTGCTATTACGGGCAGGAATGGTCTTTCACGAAGCGTGCGATGGTGTTGCGGTCGGTCTCGTCGATCTCAATGAACTCGAGGTCCCTGCCGAGGCGGCTGTTGGCCCTACCACCCGCGCGGCCACCTCGATGTCGCGGCTGACCACGCCGATGCGCAACCGCACGCACGTGCTGGTCTTAATCCGGTTGGCGATGCCGCCCGTGGGCAGGTTGAACGTGACTCCGGTGGCTGGTGTTCTCGACGTGGTGGGACACTGGGATCGCCCGGGTCACCTCACGCGGGTCGGCCTCGACCGTCAGGCCGGCCCGCAACGTCGCCGCGTCAATGTAGGCGCGGTGTCCGGGTTGCTGCGTCCTGGCCCGCGCCGGGTCGTCGGGCCGGCTCCAGCCGTGCTCGTGGTTGAAGGCGTCGCGCAGCGGGCCGAAGGTCTGCTGCCAGCCGGGCGGTGCGATGTTGAGGCTCTTGCCCGTCTCCAGGTCGCATCGGGCAGCGAAGACGTGCACGTGGATGCCGCCGCCCCGCTCGCGGTGCTCGACCGCCGTCCACGCGTAGCGGTCCGGCTCGAGCCCGGCCCACGCCGTCTGCTCGAATCTGTCGAGTACGGCTTCGATCTGCGCGTCGGTTGGCCGGTCCTCGGGCGCCCAGGCGATCACGCCCGACGTGTACTTGTGCTCGAACTCCAGCGCGTCGGCGACGGCGGCCACCTGGTCGGGATCGCCGCAGCGGACCTCGACCCCCTCGCGCGGCTTGCCGGCCGCGTCCCGCTCGCCGAGCAGGTAGTCGGCCGCCGCCTTGGCCGAGCCCGTCCCCTGTGGGAGGACAGGGTCAGGCCGCCGTTTGGACAGAGCGCGGATCGTGTTGAGGGCAGTTGTCGAGCGGCGTGGCTGTGATATGTTCACGAGGCATGTTGGGGACACGACTGGCTGAGGCGCGCACCCGCGCCGGGCTGACGCAGGCGGCACTGGCGGCCGCGCTCGGCCCGCGGTACGACCAGGCGATGATCTCCCGCGTGGAAGCGGGCCACAAGCAGCTCCGCTTCGACGGAGTGGTCACGGCGGCCCGCACGCTTCAGGTCTCGCTCGACTACCTCGCGGGCTTGGCCGATGATCTTGAGCCAGCCACCCGACTCGCCGACGACTTGGCGCACGAACGAGCCAGGGTGCGTGAGCTGGAGGGCACTGGGGTGCGGCTGCTGCCCTTCACCCGCCCCGGCATCCACCCAGTGCCGCTCGTGCAGCACGCCGGCATCGCCGTGGGCGCCGAGGCCGACGACGAGCACGTGCTCAGCTACGTGCCGTTCCGGGACGACTGGCTGCGGCGGCACGGCCTGCACGCCGAGCACTGCCGAGTCATTGAAGTCCTCGGCCAGTCGATGGAGCCGACACTCGAACACCACGCGGTGATCCTCGTGGACTGCCAACGGACCACGCGACGGCGGAACAAGATCTTTGCGATCCGCGACGAAGACGGCCCCATCGTCAAGCGGCTCCGGCACGACCACGACGGTTGGTGGCTCGACAGCGACAACACGGAGATTCACGCGCGGAGCGGCCGGCGGGTCTACCCGCCATGGCCGTGGCCTCAAGGCGCGGTCGTGGTGGGACAGGTGATGTGGACGGGACGGACACTGTGACCGGGCTGTCCGCCCGCGCGTTCCGAACAGGCGTTACACGGAACGGATGACCCCGAACTGTCTACGGGCACGACGACAGCGGGAACAAGCAAGGAGCACGCGGCCTCGCAGGTGAAGCCGCCGCGTGTGCCGAGTACACCCGCGCGCTCGCTGCGGAACCTTGAGTCTTCGACGACCGCACACGGCTGCTCGCGGCCCCGCCTTGCGTCCGGCGTGGTCCTCCACTCTCGCTCGTCATCGGTGGATCGTCCGAGGCCGGCATGGGCGAAGGCGACTCGGGAACGAGTCGTCTAGACATCAGAGCGCTCCGCCGCTGCGACTCCTGGCGACGCGTCGCAGGCGGATCTCGGCGCGCAACTGGTACGCCCGTTGCCGCACGTTCTCAGGCGTGATTTCGGACACGGGTCTTGCACGTGCCGGCCATGGGGTCAACGCGGGGCAGTCATGGCCGGTCCAAGGCCTGAAAGCCCCAGGTGACGCCCATGGTCACCCCGAGATCGGCATCGCGCGACGTCACCCCAGCCAGCAACGCGGCGTCGAACCGGAAGGTCCCCCGCGTGACCCGCCCGCCGGCGCGAACCTGACCGGCGCTGTCGGTCCCTGGCGGCGCGGTGCGGCGCCGCGTATTGGCGCGGCCGGCCCATTCGCCGACCACCTCCACCTCGCGGCCGACGGGCACTACGGCCGACAGCCCGTAGGTCAGCACGTCGTTCTGGCGATCGCCGCGCGTGGGGTCGCTCAGGATGCCCAAGCCGACGTTGCCGGCCACGCGGACCGACCGGATCGTCTTGCCGAGCAGCAGCGACTGGTAGAAGTCGACCGTGTCGAGGCCGAGACCTTCCTCGTTGCTCGCGTTGGGCAGCTTGGTGGCGAACCGCAGCCCGATGGCCGGCAGCCACGGCCGCTCCTCCACCAACCTCGTCTTGGCGCCGATCGAGACGTCGGACCAGCTTCCGGTCGTGTCGCCCTGCACCCTGAGCATGTGGGACAGCGGCGCCGGCTCGCGCCCGGCGATGCGGAGGCGGTCGAACGACACGTTGTCTATCTGCACCTCCGCCCGGTCGCCGACGCCGATGCTGATGCCCAGCGTGGGCACGCTCCAGAAGCGGCCGGTCAGTCCGGAAACGGGAAACGGCTGGTCGCGGAGCACGGTGAGGCCGGCCTCGAGCAGGACGAAACCGTTGTCGACGGTCGCCGGATCCTCGGTGACGAGCGGACGCTGCTGCGCGGCGACCGGATCGGCGGCAAGCACGAGGCACGCACCAAGCGCGCCGGCGGTGAGCAATCGACTGCGCGGCATTCCGCCAATTGTATCCGCCGGCGGATTGCCGGCGCATTTCCGGGCCGTGTCCGGCCTCAGGTAGTGTCGCAGGCCCTGTCGCACCGTCCAGGCAGCAGAACATCTCGCGAGACAGCGGCTTACAGGCTGGCCACCGCGCCTCCATGATCGACCCGGGAGCACGGTGTAGGAGACGGAATGGAATGGACGCCTCGCCCTCTGATGACCGACGGCGGGGGGCGAAGTGGAACCCCACGGGCCGACGGCATCTAAAGCGCCCAGGGGGGTAGACGCGAGGGTCTCCCCAGGCAACCGGAGGGTCCGACATGCAGGCTATCAGAACGGTCGTCGGGGTGGATACGGCGAAGCGGGTGTTCCAGTTGCACGGGGTCGACATGGAGCCGGGCGAGATGCGGGATCTTCGACTGAGCCGGGCGAGGTTCCTGGAGCACTTCGCCAATCGAGCGGCGTGCGGGGTCGGCATGGAGGCTTGTGGCGGGGCCCCGCACTGGGTGCGGCGGCTGCGGGCACTGGGCCACGAGGTGCGTCTGGTGCCGGTGAAGATGGTGCGGGCGTTCGTCGGCGGCAACAAGACCGACGCGGCTGCCGCGCGGGCGATCTGGACGGCGGTTCAGCAGCCCGGCGTCAAGACGGTGGCGGTCAAGAGCGAGGAGCAGCAGGCGATTCTGGCGCTGCATCGGAGGCGGCAGCAGCTGGTCAAGTTCCGCACGGCCCAGATCAACTGCCTGCGTGATCTGTTGACCGAGTACGGCGCAGTGATGCCACGTGGCCGGGCCGGGATGCAGCGGGACATGCCTGCGGTGCTCGAACGGCTCTCGGCGCGGCTGCCGGCGATGGTGGTCGAGACCTGCGCGAGCAGTGGGCACGAGTGGCCGCGCTCGATGACGAAGTCCGCACCATCGAGCGGCGTCTGGAGGCGTGGCACCGGGACGACCCTGCCAGCCAGCGGGTTGCGGCGAACCCCGGCGTCGGGCTGCTGGGCGCGACCGCGGTCGTCGCGATGATGGGCGATCCGGCCGCGTTCCGGTCCGGCCGCGAGTTCGCCGCCTGGCTGGGCCTGGTGCCTCGCCACAGCGGCACGGGCGGGCGGGTGCGCATGCTGGGCATCTCGAAGCGCGGGGACACCTATCTGCGGACCCAGCTGATCCATGGTGCCCGAACGGCGCTTACCCGCTTGAAGACGCCGGCGGAGTGGCAGGTGCGGCTAGCCAAGCGTCGCCCGGCGAATGTCGCCAGCGTGGCGCTCGCCAACAAGGCCGCGCGCACGGCTTGGGCATTGCTGGCCCACGACCGGGAGTACGACCCGAACTTCACTGGCCGGTGCGCCTGAACGGCGGGCAGGGACGGAACCTGGAACACGAACCACAGGAGGTGGCCCCCCGAGAAGGTTGCGCGAGGCACGAGAGAAGGCTTCGGTCGTTGAACTCATGCGCCCGACCATGAATTCAGACTAGCTGACTGCCGACACCGCACGGCGGCAACGGGAATTCCGTATCGGCCCGTGCTCATATCGGGAGTCAGCCGAGCAGCCGGAGGATGGCGACGACAGCCCCCACGATGGCACCTGCTTGCAGGAGCATCGCACGGAACATATCGGCACGGAGTGAACTGAGCGCACCGTGCAGCGTGGTGACTTCGGCGCGTAGCGTCTCCGGCGTCACGTGCTCACCGTGCTCAGCAGCTTGGCGGATGGCGTCCGCCAGCACATCGACCTGGGAGCGTTCGATGCCGGCCTCGGTCAGCTGACGGGCGATGGTGAGTGAGTCGAAAGCCGACGATGCTCTGGTGAGCGGCGAGCAGGGCTGGCAGATCGCGTGTGATTGCAGGCACCTCCTATCTCGTCCGGGTCCAGGCCATCCACGGCCTGACCGAACAGTTAAGTCCGTAGACGGGTCAGACGGTCCCGTGGATTCCCGCTCGAAA
>CAZHTD010000038.1:0-28362 GCA_964535675.1 uncultured Bifidobacteriaceae bacterium
CGCTCGCCGCGTGCGCGGCCGATGCGGATGCCGATCTGGCCGCGCTGTTGCGCGAGGAGCTCCGCGAGCCGCTGGCGGCCTACGAGGCGTCGAAGCGGGCCGCCGGGGCGCTCGACTACCTGGACCTGCTGCTCGCGGCCCGCGACTTGGTTCGCGACCACGAGTGGGTGCGGCGCGCCTGCCAGGACCGGTTCCGCTGCCTGTTCGTCGACGAGTTCCAGGACACCGATCCGTTGCAGGCTGAGCTTCTGCTGCTGCTGGCCGCCGACGAGCCAGCCGCACGGGACTGGACCACCGCGAGGCCCGTGCCCGGGAAGCTGTTCATCGTGGGAGACCCCAAGCAGTCGATCTATCGCTTCCGGCGCGCCGACGTGCAGGTGTACCACGACGTCTGCCGGCGGCTGGAGGCACACGGGGCTCGCGTCCTGCAGTTGACCACGAGCTTCCGCGGCGCGCCCAATCTCCAGCGGGCGATCAACGCGGCGTTCGCGCCGCGTATGACCGGCGACGCCGACGCACTCCAGGCCGACTACGTTCCGCTGACCGCACCGCCGCGGCGGACGGATCCCGTGGGACAGCCAACCGTCGTCGCGCTGCCGGTGCCACGCCCCTACGGCACGCGCCGGCTGTCGGCGATGGCCATGGAGGCGTCGCTCCCGGATGCGGTGGGCGCGTTTGTCCACTGGTTGATCGACCGTTCAGGCTGGACCGTGACCGAGCGCCGGGATCCGGGTGTGCCGGTCCCGATCGCACCGCGCCACGTGTGCATCCTGTTCCGTCGGTTCGTGTCGTGGCGGACCGACGTGACCCGGGCCTACATGGATGCCCTCGAGGCGCGCGGCATCGGGCACCTGCTGGTGGGCGGGCGAGCGTTCCATGACCGCGAGGAGATCGAGACGCTGCGTGCTGCGCTCACGGCCATCGAATGGCCGGACGACGAACTGTCGGTCTTCGCCGCCCTGCGGGGCGCGTTATTTGCCCTGGGCGACGAGGCGCTGCTCGAGTACCGGCACCTGCCCGGCGTGAAGGGGTTCTGGCCATTCGGCCTGCCCGACGCGCTGCCCGATCACCTGGCGCCGGTGCGCGACGCGTTGGCGCTGCTTGGCACGCTCCACCGCGGGCGCAACAGCCGGTCGGTGTCCGAGACCGTCACCCGCCTGATCACCGAGACGCGCGCGCACGTCGGGTTCGCACTACGGAATGCCGGGGAGCAGGTGCTTGCCAATGTGCTGCACGTCGCCGAGCTGGGTCGGCAGTACGAGCAGGGCGGTGGGATCTCGTTCCGCGGCTTCGTCGATGAGTTGCAGGCAGCCTCACTCGACGGCCAGTTGGCGGCAGCGCCGGTGGTCGAGGACGGCAGCGACGGTGTGCGGCTGATGACCGTGCACAAAGTCAAGGGGCTCGAGTTCCCGGTGGTGGTCCTCGCGGACCTCACCGCCAAGCTCGCGCCGCTGGCCGCCACACGGTACCTCGACACGGCGCGCGGCCTGTGCGCGATGCGGATCGGCGGGTGGTCACCACGGGATCTGGTCCTCCATCAGCCGGCCGAGCTGGCGCGCGAGGAGGCGGAGGGTGTGCGCCTGGCCTACGTGGCCGCCACACGCGCGCGCGATCTGCTCGTTGTGCCGGCCGTAGGCGACCAGCGGTTTGAGGGGGGGTGGACCAGCCCGCTCGACGCGGCGATCTACCCGGCAACCCCGGCGCGACGCACGCCGACTCCCGCCCCCGGCTGCCCGCCGTTCCGGCAGGATTCCGTGCTTGAGCGGCCCGGCGACGAGATCGCGCGCGCCGAGACGGTCGCGCCCGGCCAGCATCGCTTTGAGGCTGGCTTCGACGTGACGTGGTGGGACCCGGCCGCGCTCGCCCTCGACGCCGAGGCCCCGTTCGGGCTGCGGCGCGAGGAGCTGATCACCAAGGACGTGGCGCCCGAGGTCGTGGCCGAGGGGCAGCGCGCGTACCTCGAGTGGCAGCAGGCTCGCGCCCGAGCGCAGCAGACGGGCGCCCGGCCCTCACTGGCCGTGCGGACCGTCACCGAATGGGCGGCCGGTGACGAGCCCCTGCCCGCCGACGTGCCGATCGAGACGCTGACGCTGCCGGCAGAGGAGGCCCGGCCGGGCGGGGCGCGCTTCGGCACACTGGTGCACGAGACCCTGGCTCTGGTGCCGCTTGATGCTGGCGCCGACGCGGTGGCACGGCTGGTGGCGATGCGAGCCCGCGTGCTCGGCGCGACCGAGCAGGAGACACGGCTCGCCGGCGTTGCGGTCGCGGCCGCGCTCGCGCACCCGCTGCTCGACGAGGCCCGGCGAGCGGCCGTCGAGGGCTGGTGCCGCCGCGAGACGTCGGTGACGGTGACGGTCGGTACGACGCTGGTGGAGGGCGTGATCGACCTGGCGTTCTCCATCGGCGGGCGGGCCACGGTCGTTGACTTCAAGACAGACCGCGCCGAGGGCGCGGACCTGGCCGCGTACCGCCGCCAAGTCGGGCTCTACGGGGCGGCGGTGGCAAAGGTGTCGGACGGCCCGGTCCGGGCCGTCCTCTTGCAGGTGTAGCCTGGGTTAGCCGTGCTGGGCGGCGCGGTCGCTCGCCGGCAGCTTCATGATGTCCGGGTGCGCCTCGACGTGGGCCTTGACAATGGCCTCGGCCGCAGCCACCGTGTCGGCTTCGCCAGCCCGGTAGACTTCGTTGGCCTCGATCAGGGCCTTCTGGCTGTCGGGCGTCGACTCGGGGCTGTCGTAGATGGCCGCCGTGGGGCAGGCCGGCACGCAGGCGCCGCAGTCGATGCACTCCTCCGGATGGATGTAGAGCATCGTGGCCTGCTCGAACTCCGGCTCGTCCTTCCGCGGGTGAATGCAGTCCACCGGGCAGACGTCAACGCACGCGGTGTCCTTCTCGTCGATACAGGGGTCGGTGATGATGAATGGCATCGCCCAAGAATCTTACACAAAACCGCAGGGCGCAGCTACGGATTGAGGCGGCGCGCCCAGGCCACCAGCGCCTCGACCAAGCGCCGCACGTGCGCGCGGGTGTCCTCGTCCACCAGCCGACCCTGCGCATCGAACTTGTCCTTGGCCTGCGGGACGAACACCTCGGGACGGTTGAGCACCAGCACGTCGAGGAAGACCGCCATCTGCCGCAGGTGGTACTGGGCGCGCATGGTGCCGCTGAGCCCGAGGCTGGCCCCCATGATCGCCAGCGGCTTGCCGGCCAGCGGCGGATCGGGAGGCCGCGAGACCCAGTCGATGGCGTTCTTCAACACCCCGGGCACCGAGTAGTTGTACTCGGGGGTGGCCACCAGCACGGCGTCGGCCGCGGCAATCGACGCCCGCAGGGTCGCGACCTGTGGCGGGTAACCCTCAAGGCGGAGGTCGTCGTTGAAGAGCGGGATGGCCGACAGGTCGGCGCTGTCGATGCGCACTCCGTCGGGTGCCAGTTCGGCGGCCGCCCGGAGCAGCGCGGTGTTCAGCGAGTGTCGGCGGAGGCTGCCGGAGAGGCCGAGCACATGCACGGCGGGATTGTACCAGCTCGCTGAACGGGCTGGCCAGACCCGTGGTGTACACTGGGCTCCCTCAGGATGCGCCGTCCGACGGCCGGCGCCAGACGGCGAGGTGTTGATCATGAAGCGTGCGATTCTCGTGTTCGGAGTGATGGGGCTGGTGGCCGCACTCGGCGTCACCGTCGAGCAGACCGTGTCGGCCCAGAGCGGCACGTTCACGGCCGAGCAGGCCACACGCGGTGAGACCGCGGCCCAGCAGGCGTGCGGCGCGTGCCACGGTGGAGACTTGATGGGCGGCGACTTTGCGCCGGGGATGCTTGGCGCCGATTTCGTCGGGCGCTGGGATGGCGAAACGCTCGACGTGCTGGTGACGAAGATCACGCAGACGATGCCGCTGGACCGGCCGGGTCAGCTCGACGCGGCCGAGTACAATGACATCATCGCCTACGTCCTGCAGGCCAGTGGGTTCAGTGCGGGTGACGCCGAGTTCGACGTCGACGCGGCCGCCAACGCGGACGTGACGATCGTTGCACCGTAGCGCAGCACGGATCGTGCGAGACGCAAGGGGGTGGTATCCGGTGGACGCCACCCCCTTGTTCGTGCCGGCGACTGGCTGCGGCATGGTGACACACTTGGCGTGTCCGCCCGCCAGCCCCGGCCCGCTGGCGGGGGCGCAAGGCCGATGGTACCTGGCGTATCCTCGAGCGGCTGCCTGCTGCACGGCGCCGCCGTGTGCTGACGCCTGGCATCATCGAGCGCCTGCAGGCTGATCGGGTCAGCTGGTGGGTGACACCATGCAGGCCCGGTTGCCCGGGGCGGCCCCCTACCCCCAGCGCGCCGGCACCATCTGGTTGCGCGCTCCAGGCTAGAACGGGTACGGCGGCGGCTGGTCCTTGAGCGTCACCCACTGCCACTGAGTGAACTCGTCCCAGTTGGCCGGGCCGCCGATGCGCCCGCCGTTGCCCGACGCGCCGCGTCCGCCGAACGGGATGTGCGGCTCGTCGGCCACCGTGTGGTCGTTGATGTGCAGCAGCCCGGTGTGTAAACAGTTGCCGACTGCCAGCGCGCGGCTGATGGACTTCGAGATCACGCCCGCCGACAGACCGTACTCGGTGCGGTTGGCCAACTCCACCGCCTCGTCGTCGGTCTTGAAGGTGACGATCGAAGCCACGGGGCCGAAGATCTCCTCATCGAACGCCCGCATGCCGGGCACGACCCCCGTTAGTACCGCCGGGTTGTAGAAGCGCCCCTCGCCGGGCCCCCCGGCCAGGAGCCGGGCACCGGCCTTGACCGTGTCCTGCACGATCTCGTCGACGCGCGCGACCTGTCGCTCGTTGATGAGCGGGCCGAGTGCCACCTTGCCGGTCATCGGGTCGCCGACCGGCAGGTGCGTGGCCTTGGTGACCAGCCGTTCGGTGAGGCCCTCGGCGATCGACTCGTGGGCGAGTACGCGCCCGGTGGCCATGCAGATCTGCCCTTGGTGCAGCCACGCCCCGAAGGCCACCGTCGAGGCCGCGACGTCGAGGTCGGCGTCGTCGAGCACGATGAGCGAGTTCTTGCCGCCGAGTTCCAGCGACACCTTCTTGAGATGTTTGCCGCACAGCTCGCCCACGCGGCGCCCTGTGGCGCTGGCGCCGGTGAAGGCCACCATCGCGATGTTTGGGTTGGTGCAGATCGCTTCGCCCACCGCAGCCCCGCCGGGCAGCAGGTGGAGCAGTCCCGACGGGAGCCCGGCCTCCTCGAAGATCCGTGCGATCAACACGCCGCCCGCCACGGCGGTTTGCGGGTCGGGCTTGAGCAGGACGCCGTTGCCGGTGGCCAGCGCCGGCGACACCGCGCGGATGGCCAGGATCAGTGGGAAGTTAAACGGGGCGATGACGCCCACCACGCCGTGGGGCACCCGCCGCGCAAAGCTCGTCCGGCCTTGGTTGCTCGGCAGCATCAGGCCCTGCGGCTCTGTCAACATCGCCGCCGAGGCATGGAGGATGCCGGCGGCCATGTGCAGCTCGACATCGGCCTTGGGCCGGATGCCCCCGGTCTCCTGCATGATCCAGGCGGCCAGCTCGTCGGTGTGGTCCTCGACGAAGCGCGCCGCCCGGCGGAAGATCGCCGCGCGGTCCTCGTAGGGCATCGCGTGCCACACGGGCTGGGCCGCGCGTGCACTGACCGAGGCCGTGGCCACGTCCTCGGCTGTGGCGAGGCCGATGCTGGACAGCACCTCGCCGGTCGCTTTCGCCACCACGTCGGAGGTGCCGCCTCCCGCTGGCTTCCAGCCATCGAGAAAGACCTTGCCGTGCCACGCGGGCTCGTTGAGCAGTGTTGCTGTCTCGGTCATCGTCAGCTCCTCGCCGTCGCGACGACGGCACTAGCGCAACTGCGCGGCGAACATCGCCACCGTGAGCGCGTAGCGGTGGACACAGTTGTAGCGCATCAGCGCGTCGTAGTTGTCATACACCAGAAACGTGCGGCCATCGATCGACACCAACGAGCCCGTGATGTCGACCTGTGGCAGGTCCGCACCCGAGACGCGCCGTACTCCCAGGCGCTGCCAGTCAGCCAGCGACCTGCGTTCGGTCATGCGACGCATGCCGGGACACGAACCGGTCGCGCGGCCTGGAATCGTCGCGGCGAGGCCGTCCGGTGTCGTCACTTCGCGACCCCAGATGTAGCCTCTGCGCCATCCCGCGTCCTGCGAGAGGTAGTTGGCCATCGAGGCCAGTGCGTCGGCCGTCGAGTTCCAGATGTCGCGCCAGCCGTCGCCGTCACGGTCCACAGCGAGCGCGAGATAGCTCGACGGCAAGAACTGGGGCTGCCCCATCGCGCCCGCCCACGAGCCGGTCATCGCCTCGAGCGCGACGTCGCCGTTGGTGACGATCTGCAGGGCATCGAAGAGCTCGCCTCGGAACAGTTCGGACCGGCGCGGGTCCCAGGCCAAGGTGACCAGTGCATCGAAAATGGGCACGTCGCCCATGAAACGCCCGAAGCTCGATTCCATCCCCCAGATGGCCAGCAGAAACTGGCGGGGGATCCCGTAGTCGCGCTCGAGCTCGGCCAGTAGCCCGGCGTGCTCAGCTGCCATCTCGCGGCCGTAGTCGACCATCGTCGGCCGTACTCGGTTGGCGTAGTACTGCTCGAGTGTCTGGACGATCTCGGCCTGATTGCGGTCCTCCGCGATCACCGTCTCGCGCGGCGCCACGTCGGCGAGCGCTGCGGTGAGCAGCGCATCGCTGAAGCCGCGCGCCCGAGCCTCGTCCACCAGCTCGGCCAGCCAGGTGTCGAAGGGCCGCGGCTCGGCCTCCTGGCCTGCGAGCGGGGTGGCCAGTACGGCCGTGAGGACGGCGGCGAGCACGGGTCCCCGGGTCATGGCGCGAGGTTCTGTGTCAGCTCGATGTAGGTGCCCCAAGGGTCGGTCAGAAACGCGATCGCGACGCCTGAGTCGCCGATCTCGCGGTACCCGGAGTCGAGCGCGATGCCCTCGGACTCCAGGTGCGCGATCAGGCCCTGGAGGTCGGCGGTCTCAAAGCCGACATGATCGAACGCGCGGCCCTCGGTCGGGGCCAGCACTGCGTCGGCCTCGCCGAACGTGAGGTTGACGCCCGGCAGGTCGGCGGCCACGAAGTCTCCGCGCATGCCCGGGACGGCGCCGAACGCCCGCTCGTACCACCCCTGCATCTCCGGGATCTCGGTGGTGTTCCAGTGGAGGTGATGCATGCGGATCGGCGTGGCGATGTCTGCGTTCTCAAGAATCTCCACCCGCACGCCACCGGGCGCCATCAGCCACCGCTGGCCGGGAAACCCGCCCTCCTCGACGTCGAGGCCGGCGGCAGTCCAGCGCTCCGATGCTGCGACGATGTCGCGTACCTGGAAGCCGACGTGGTTGATCACCGATCCCACGGTGCCGCCCGACACCGCAGTCTCGCGGATCATCACGAGCACGCCGGGAAACGAGACGAAGTCAAGCGGGGGATTGGTCGCCGTCTCGCCGCCCAGTGCCAGCCAGAACTGGCGCGCGGCGTCGGCGTCGGGCGCCGCGACGTGGAGGTGCCCCATCACGACGCCGAGCTCGCCGACCGGTTCGGCCAGCTGAGCGTCTGCGTGTGCGGGCACCAGCAGCAGCACGGTGACGAGTAGGGCGGCTCGGGCCATCGACAGCATCCTCCGGGCGTCCGGCCTGTTGGCGCCCTGCCGGAGGATCTTACCCGAACGAGGGCGACCCAGACGGCGGGAGATAATCCCGGGACACATGCAGGAACCAACGTATCCGGCGGCGCGCGAGGCGGTCCCTGGGGTGCTGGCGTGCTTCGAGCGACACCAGGAGGCCTCGCGAGCGCGAGGCGCCCCGCCTGTGGCAGCGCTGCCCTCGCAGGCCGTCGTCGAAACCATCGTGAGTGCGGCCTTCTGGGCCAGCCTGCGGCGCGAGGAAGGGTACGAACCGCGCGTGTCGCTTGCCTACTTGCCGCCCGAACAGGCCGAGCACCCTATGTGCTTCGAGCGGCCGATGCCCTTGGCCGCCGACCGATTGGCCAGAGTGGCGCCAGCCGTCGAGCGGGCGGGCATCCACCTCGGGATCTGGGATGCCGGTGACGGCTTGGTGGCGTGGGGCGCGACCCGTCGCGTGCCGAGCCTGTGCTTCGTCCTCGAGATCGCCGCGCCCGGCGTGCTGGTGGTGAAGCACCACCGCGCCGACGAGTCGGGCAAGTTCTTCAACGTCGCCACGCTCGAAGGCGATCAGGTGAAGGTGATCGACGAGCGCGCCGCTGGCCTGCGGACCGGTTCGACCGTGGTGTCCTCGCTGCTCGGGGCCGCTGGGCCGGGTGCCCTTCCCGGTGTCGACGTGCTCGTGGAGCTGGCCGTCTCGATGCGTGCCCATGGGCGCGGCGGGGCGCTGCTCGTGGTGCCGGTGGGCGACGGTGCGTGGCTGGAGTCGATCGTGCCCCCGGTCTCGTACGCCGTGTCGCCGCCCTTCGTGCACCTGGCCACGCTCATTGGCGTCGAGCCTGGCGCGGCGGCCCGCGCGGCGTGGCGGACCGAGGTGCGCCGCACCGTGGAGGCCGTGGCAGGTGTGACCGCCGTTGACGGTGCGACCATCGTCACGCCCGAGTACGAGCTGGTGGCTTTCGGGGCGAAGATCACCAAGCGCCACGGTCAGGAGGCGGTCGAGCGCGTCCTGCTGACCGAGCCGATCCACGGGCACCCCGCCGAGGTGGTGGACACCTCACGGCTGGGCGGCACGCGCCATCTCTCGGCCGCGCAGTTCGTGCACGACCAGCGCGACGCGCTGGCGTTGGTGGCGTCGCAGGACGGACGCTTCACGATCTTTGGGTGGTCGACTGTCACCCAGCAGGTCCAGGCGCATCGTGTGGAGGCGCTGCTGCTCTAGCCCGCTGCCTCGGGTGGGTCGGCCGGGGGCTAATCGTCTGGGACCGGGTGCCATCGTTGCGCCGCAAGCTCCCGGCGCATGGGCCACCGGCGCAGCCGGGTGGGATCCGTCGTACACTCGGGCGATGCGTCCGCGTATCGCCACTGGGCGTGGTCCGGTTCTCCTCGTCGCCGCGCTGGGCCTGCTCGTCGGGGCCGCGTGTGCCCCGGTGCTCGATCCCGGAGCGGTAGCGGATGCGCAGACCGTCGCGCGGGTGAAGACCGCGCTTGTCAATGATCCGCAGCTGGGGGCGCGCACGATCGAGGTGCGCGTCACGGCCGGCGTGGCCGCGCTGTCGGGTCGCGTGGCCTCCGACGACGAACTGCAGCGCGCCGTGCGCATCGTGCGCGGCGTCACCGGGGTGGTCGAGGTGCGCACGGGTGGCCTGCAGGTAGGCGACATCCTGGTGGTGCCGGCCGAGGACGACGCGGATCCCATCGATCCGACGGTCGAGCGCCTGGAACTGCAGGATGCCCCTAGCCTCCTCGCGCTGGGCGTGTCGCTCTCCACCAGCCGGCCCACGGCGGACGCGCTGACTCCGCGCTGGGCGGTGGGCCCGCTGGTGCGCGTGGGCGCGGGCCAGGGCGTGGGTTTGGCCATCGGCTTCAGCTGGTACCGGGCCACGCTGGAGCCGGATACCCGCACCGTGGTACGCGTGCGCCCGGTGATGGCTGGCGTCGGCTACACGGTGCAGCGGGACCGGTTGTCGGTCAGCACCTCGCTCGTTGGTGGCTACGCCTTCAACAGCCTAGTGCTGCCGAAGCGCGGGTCGGTGGTTGGGCCCGTCGCCGTGGCCGTGGACAACGGCTTCGTCCTGCGGCCCGGCGTCTCGGTGTGGCGCGACCTGGGCCGGCGTGTGGCGCTGAACGTCTCGGTGGACTTCCTGCTCACCGAGATCGGTGTGACGTATCTCGACGCGGGACAGCTGCAGCAGCGGGACGTCTCGGGCAACACGGCCATCCTGCAGGCCGGACTCGCGTACACGATCTTCTGAGGTACCGTCCTGCCTGGCTTCCTGACACGCCTCTTCGCGATCGTCGGTGACGGCGCGGCATTTGCCGGGCGGGCGGTGCGCGAGTCCGTGCGAGCACCGTGGGAAGGCGCCGAGGTCGTCCGGCAACTGTACGAGCTCGGCGTGCGGTCGATCCCCTTGATCGCCGCCAGCGGGTTCGCGGTCGGCGTCGTGCTGTCGATGCACACCCGCGCGTCACTGGCGCGCTTCGGCGCGGAGTCGCTGATCCCGGCCGGGTTGGCGATCGCGCTGGTGCGCGAGACCGGGCCGCTGACCGCCGGCCTGCTCCTCTCGGGCCGCATCGGCGCCGGCATCGGCGCCGAGCTCGGGGCGATGAAGGTGACCGAGCAGATCGACGCGCTGGAAGCCGTCGCGGTCGACTCGTTCCGCTACCTGGTGGTGACGCGCGTGATCGCCTGTGTGATCGCGCTGCCCCTGCTCACCACGCTGATGAACCTCACCGGCATCCTGGGTGGCTTCGCCGCCGAGACCGCAATCACCGGGATGCCGCTGCGCACGTATTTGTCCCAGGCGTTCGCCCCGATCGCGTTTTCGGACCTGATTCCCGCCACGGTGAAGACCATGGTATTCGGGTTCATCATTGCGACCGTTGCGTCCTACCTCGGGGTGAATACGACACGTGGCACCGCGGGAGTGGGGCACGCCTCCACGAAGAGCGTCGTCTACTCGTCGATCTTCCTCATCGTGGCCAATGTCCTGCTCGTACGGCTGATCTTCTTCTTCTATCCGGCCTGACGACGATGGACGACGAAGTGCCGGCGGTCGAGTTGCGGCACGTCACCAAGGCGTTCGGCACGAGGCGCGTCCTCGACAACGTCTCGCTGCAGGTGCCGGCCGGCTGCGCGTTCTGCATCCTCGGCCGCAGCGGCACCGGCAAGAGCGTGACGCTGAAGCATATCGTGGGGCTGATGGCCCCCGACGCCGGCGAAGTCCTGGTGGAGGGCGAGGCCATTGCCGGGCTGCGGTCTCACGAGCTCACGCGGGTACGCAAGCGCATCGGCCTGCTCTTCCAGAGCGCCGCGCTCTTCGACTCGATCTCGGTGGGCGAGAATGTCGCGTTTCCGCTGCGGCGGCACACGCGGCTCAGCCGGGACGAGATTCGCGAGCGGGCGCACAGCCTCCTGGGGCAGGTCGGGCTTGAGGACGAGTACGACAAGATGCCGTCAGAGCTGTCGGGCGGCATGCGGAAGCGTACGGGGCTGGCGCGTGCCCTGGCCCTTGAGCCGTCGATCCTGCTGGCCGATGAGCCCAGCGCGGGGCTCGACCCGGTGACGGCGTCGGAAATCGACGATCTGCTCGTGCAGCTCAAGCAGCGCGAGCCCACGCCGGTGATCGTGGTCACGCACAACATCCCCAGCGCCCGGACCATCGGCGACCAACTGGCCTTTCTCCACCAGGGCCGAGTGCTGGCACGAGGCACGGCGGCCGAGCTCGACCTCAGCGACGAGCCGCTCGTCCGTCGATTCATGCGGGCTGAGGGCGCGGGGTAGCGCGTCAGAGGCTGAAGGAGCGGGAAATGGAGACCAGACGGAGCGTGGTGGTCGGCGTGTTCGTGCTCGTGGGGCTCGTGCTCTTCGCGGGCGGGCTGTTCATGATTGGCGACCGGCGCCTGCTCTTCGCCGAGCAGTTCCAGTTGTCGGCGACCTTCGGGCGGGTCACCGGCCTTGAAGTCGGCACGGGCGTTCGGCTCGCTGGACTCAACGCCGGGGAGGTGCTCGAGATTACGATACCCACGCGCCCGTCCGACCGCTTCGTGGTGCGGATGCGGCTGCGCGAGGATCTCCGGAGCCTGATTCGCACGGACTCGATCGCGGCGGTGCAGACCGACGGCATCGTGGGCAACGCATTCATCCAGATCAGCGTGGGTACCGACGAGGCGCCGGTCGTCACCGACGGCGCGACCATTACGGGGCGCGATCCGACGGAGTTCGCCGACCTGCTCGAGGAAGGGCGCGAGACGCTTCGCACCGCGAGCACCGAGTTCGTGGCCCTGCAGGCTGAGGTGGCGACCGCCATTCAGACCATGACCCGTACGGTGGAGGCCGCCAACCAGCTGATTGCCGACGTGGGGCGCGGCGTCTCGCAGATGACCGGTGTTAGCGCCCGGGTGCTTGAGAACGTCGAGTTCATCACGGCCGAGACCGGAGAGGTGCTCACCAGCCTGCGCGAGGGGCGCGGCACCGTGGGGCGTCTGCTCACCGACGAGGCCCTGTTTGAGCAACTCCTGGCGGTCGGGCAGGAGGCCGAGCGCAGCGTGGCCAACGTCCGCGCGGCCACCGAGCAGGCCAACCTGGCGATCGAGGTGTTCATGGGCCGCGACGGCACGGCGCAGCAGATCGCCCAGATGCTGCGCAACACGCTGGCCGAGGTCCAGGAGGTGTCCTCGGACCTGGCCGAGGGCACCGAGGCGCTCAAGCGCAACTTCCTGTTCCGCGGATTCTTCCGCGACCGGGGCTTCTTCGATCTCGATACCGTGTCGCGCGAGGCGTATACCGCGGGCCTTCTGGAAGGCGACGATCGCACGGCGCTGCGGATCTGGATCGGCGCCGGCGGGTTGTTCCTTCCCGATGACACGGGCGACATCGAGCAGCTCACCGATGACGGCCGCCGCCGGCTCGACTCGGCAATGGCCGACCTGCTGCGCTACCCGCGCGACAGCCCGCTCGTGGTGGAGGGCTACGCGATCAGCCAGGCGGGCGAGGCTGCATTCCTCCGCTCGGCCGACCGCGCCCAGACCGTGCGCGACTATCTACTGGGCCGGTTCCGCCTGCAGTCGACGCTGACCGGCATCATGCCGATGAGCGACCAGGCGCCGGGCAGCCCGAGCGGCGACGGCACCTGGTCGGGGGTGGCGTTGACTCTGTTCGTGAGCAACGAGGCGCTGGCTCAGGGGCGGCTTGCGGCCGCGCCGTAGGCGTGGTCCCCACGGGGCGAACCGTCGGCGGCGCGGGCGGCGTCTGCTAGAGTGAACCACATCACATCCGGGCAAGGAGGTTCCTGTGGCACGACAGAAGCTGACATCGCTGGCGCTCGTACTGCTGCTGGCCGCCCCGGTGGCGGCCCAGACCGACATCATCCTGGAGACCCGTACCGCCGTGGCCGAGGGCGACTTCGCCCAAGCCGAGGCCATCGCCCGGGCAGGGTTGGCGGCGGCTTCCGGCGACCCGCGATCGCTCGAGGCCCTGTCGTGGGTCGCCCGCGGCGCCTTGGCGGCCGACAACCTGAACCTCGCGCTGACGATCGCCCGCGACACCCGTCGCCTGACCGAGGAGGCCTTGGCGGGCCGTTCGCCCAACGTCGACCAGAACCTCGAGATCGCGCTGGGCGCCGCCATCGAGGTGCAGTCGCAGGTAATGGCGCGGCGAGGGAGTCGTACCGACGCCGTCTACCTGCTGGAACGGGCAATCGAGCAGTACAACGGCACGGCCGTGCATGCGCGGCTGCAGAAGAACGCGCACCTGTTGAGCCTCGTGGGCACCGAGGCAGTGCCGCTGGACACTGCCGAGTTCCTCGGCCGGACCGAGGCCTCGCTCGACGAGCTGCGCGGCAGCCCGTTGCTGTTGTTCTTCTGGGCGCACTGGTGCCCAGACTGCAAGGCGCAGGCACCGGCGATCGCGGCCATGATGGACGAGTTCAGCGAGCAGGGCCTCCGCGTGGTCGCGCCGACCCAGCGGTATGGCTACACTGTGCAGCGCGACGTGGACGCTGGCCGTGATGAGGAGCGGGCATACATCGCCGAGGTCCGGCGCGAGTTCTACCCGTTCCTGGCCGACGTGCCGATGCCCCTGAGCGAGGCGAACTTTCGCAACTATGGCATCAGCTCGACGCCGACGCTCGCGCTCATCGACCGCGACGGGATCGTGCAGCTGTACAACCCCGGCAATCTGGACGAGGGCGCATTGCGCGAGGCCGTTCGTGCGCTCGTCGGGGACGTGGCCGGTAACTAGCGGGGGGCGGCGCGGTCCGGCTTGGGGCTGTGCTTGCGGTGGCCGGCGGTCTGCAGACCGGACCGTGCGCTGAGCCCATGGTGACGATCACCGGGCGGCGGCTTGACGAGGACGTGGTGACACGCCTCACGCGGCGCGCCTCCTGACGCTGGCCGACACTGCTGGGGCGCGATGACCACCGGGAGTCTCTCGACCTGTAGAGCCCCGCTTGAGTGAAGCGAGCGGTCATGGCCAGAGGGTGCCCACTCAACCCACTGGGGTAGACGCCATGACCACTCAAGGCACGCGTAGCGCGACGTCTAGCGGGATCGGCGCCCTCGTCGGCTGCGGCCGCGACGTACGGAAGCCGTTGGTGCAGGCGCGGTCCAGGCTCGGTCCTTAGGACGGCCCTGTCGGCACTCAAGCCGCAGATGAGGGCAGGAAGACAGGCCGCTTGCAGCTGTGGAGCGCGCGCTGGCAGGACTGGGAAGGCGTGCGAGTCGCGGCGCTACGACGGGCCAAGCAAGCGAGGAAACGCACGCAGCGGGCGATGCGTGCAGCTCAGCGCAGGGCTATGAGAGAGCGGAGGAAAACGTACTGGGCAAGGCGGTGCGCTGCACAACGATCGTGCTGGTCTCGCCCTCCGAACAGTGCTTCACGCCTTGCGTCGTCGTTGGCCAGGAGAGTGGGTCCGATGTGTCCAGCAACACGTCCGCGCCGTCAGTCGAGCTCGGGACACCGGAACACCGCCTGGAAAAGACGCCCTTCGTGCCTGCTGTCCGGCCGTGTGCTGAAGTGGACCCTCACGGGCCGCCGGCCGCAGCGTGCCACGGGGCGTCGACACAAGGCCTTCCCGGGCAACCGGAGTCCGGTCCAACGCGAACGAGAGCCGACAGTGGCGGGCGGGTCGCACGGGCTGTCGGTACTCATCGCACGCTGAGAACGGAAGTGGGGCCAACCATGATCGACCACATGCGCTGCCTTGCTGTTGTGGCGAGTGTCCTCCTAGTGGCTGTGCCGGTTGCCGCTCAACCCGACGACTGGAGGCGGCCGTTCCCCGCGCACCGCGTCGTCGGGAACCTCTACGCGGTGGGCACCCAAGAGCTGGCTGTCTTCCTGATTACCTCCGAGGACGGGCACATCCTGATCAACACGGGGCTCGAGGACTCGACTGCGCTGATTCGGCGGAACATCGCGTCGCTGGGCTTCGCGTTCGAGGACATCCACATTCTCCTGACGATGCAGGCGCACTGGGATCACACGGCTGCGCTGGCCGAGATCAAGGCGATCACGGGAGCCGAGCTGTGGGCAACCGCCGGCGATGCGCCGGTACTGGAAGACGGGGGCTTCAGCGACCCGCATTTCGGGGGCCGGCAGTTGTTCAGACCGGTCAGCGTAGACAAGATCATCGCCGATGGCGAGGTGATTGCGCTCGGCGACATTCGGCTGACGGTTCTCGAGACGCCAGGGCATACGGTGGGCAGCGCGAGCTACAGGATGGTGGTGCGCGAAGGCGGTCGTGACTACCGCGTGGCCATCGCGAACATGGCGACAATCAACGCGGGCAAGCGCCTGGTGGTGGAGCCGACCTACCCCGGCGTGGCCGACGACTTTGCCGAGACGTTCCGGAAGCAGAAGGCGCTGGACGTGGATGTCTGGGTCGCCGCGCACGGGTCCCAGTACGGACTGCGCGACAAGTATCGGCCCGGGCAACCGTACAACCCCGACACCTTCGTCGATCCCGAAGGGTTTCTCGCCGAGGTGGAGCGCCTTGAGCAGCTGTACCTGGACCAGATCACAGCCGAGCAGTCGCTGAGATGAGCGGCAGCGCCGTTCCAGTGCAGCCTGCGAGCCGGCGCCCGCGCCGGTGATCGAGCGCTTGGGCAAGAACGTGCCAGTTTCCCCGGCCACGAATTGTCGGCTCTGGGCCTGACCGGCCCCACGGCCTGTGATCCCGTTGGACGTGACGGCTTCACGGCCCAGCTGGCCGCCAGGTGCGTTGCCACAACGTTGCCACGACCGGGGTCGATTCGGGGGGACTCTCGGGACTGGAGGGCACGTCCGCACAGGTGGAACGTGATGACCGACAAGGACTTATCGCCAGAAGTCCTGCGCCAGCATGAACTGAGCAACTCGCGTACGTCGGGCCACTTGATGGCGCCCCCAGGCTCGGCGGCTGATCCGGGCTTGCCGGTCGGCCGTCGAGTATCGCGTCGAGCGCCGCGCGTCGGGCAGCGAGAACGCAGGTGCGGCGGGCCAAGCGCTAGGTCGAAGCGGTTCTGGTCACGCGTCCTCCGGTGCCTGACTCTACCGGACGCCTTGTCGTAAGCTGGTACCTGTGGGGAGGGCAGGGTGAACGACCAGACCAGGGTATTCGTGGGCATGGCCGTCGGCGCGCTGGCCGGGGCGGTGGTGACTGCCGTGTGCCTCACCGAGCGGGGACAGGACTCCTTGGTGCGCCTCGACGACGCGCTCGACAAGCTGACCGCGGCGCTTGGCCGCTTCCGCGGGACGCTACGCCGCGCGGGCGAGGCCGTCGAGGAGGGGCGCGCCTTGGCTGGGGACGTTCGCACGGCGGTACTCGAGCACCAGACGATGGCGGGGCCGAGCGCGGGCGTCTCAAGCGAGTGATATCCTCGCCTGCTTGTAGCCGTGGGTGCGAGGCCGGACTTTAGGAGACTCAGGTGATGAGACGAGGACTGTGCATGTTCCTGGTGGCGACCCTAGTGGCGGCGTGTGCGCAGACGCCGCCCGCGCAGGCGCTGATCGAGGATGCGGCCGACGCGCTCGGGGGTGCCGATCGCGTGAGCGCCGTGCGAACGCTGGTGCTCGAGGGCGCCGGGACGGACTCGGCCGTCGGCGGCGGCGTGACCCCCGAGGCGCCCCCCAACACGTACCGGGTGGACGACTATCGGCTCACGCTGGATCTGGAGAACGGTCGCATGCGCCTGCAGCAGGTGCGGACGGCGCAGTTTCCGTTCGCGCTGGCGGTGGTCGCGCGGCAGGACCAGCGGCTCGATGGCGACATTGCGTACAACATTGGCGTCGGATTCGGCGAGTCCGCCGACGCGCCGGCGCGTGCCACCCGGTCCAACGCCGAGACCGCGCGCAACCGGCGGCTCCAGATGCTGTACCACCCGGTGGCCGTGGTCCGCGCGGCGCTCGATCCGGCGGCCACCGTGGCCAACTTCCGCACGGAGGACGGCCTGCCGGTGGTCGACGTGACCACGGCGGCTGGCGACACGGTCTCGCTGGCCATCGACCCGGAAACGGATCTGCCGTCGCGGGTCGAACACATGGGCTATGACCCCAACTGGGGCGACATCCGCCTGTCGGCGAGCTTCGCCGCCTACCAGACGGTCGACGGGCTGATGGTGCCGGCCTCGATCGTCACGCGCCAGGACGGGTGGGTCACGACGGAGCGGCAGGTCACGACCACGGTGGACGGCGATGCTGCGGGGCTCGAGGCGCCGGCCGAGGTGCGCACGGTGATCCTGCCCGCGCCGGCCTCGCCCGAGGTTCCGGTCGAAGAGGTGGCCGACGGGATCTGGTGGCTCACCGGCTCGAGCCACCGCAGCGTGGTGTTCGAGTTCGACGACTACCTGATGCTGTTCGAGGTACCGCTCAACGAGGCGCGTGCGCTCGCGGTCATCGAAACGGCGCGGTCGCTTAGCGACAAGCCCCTGACGCACGCCGTCGTGTCGCACCACCACCTGGACCACGCGGGCGGGTTTCGTGCTGCCGTGTCCGAGGGCCTGACGATCGTGACCCATCAGGGCAACGAGGCCTTCTTCCGCGACCTCGCCAGCCGGCCGCACACGCTCGAGCAGGACGCCCTCGCGCGGAACCCCCAGGATCCAATGTTCGTGCTGGTCGGGGACTCCCTGACGCTTGCCGACGACACGCTCGAGGTGCATCTCTACCACGCGCAGAACATTAGCCATATGGAGTTGGCGCTGTTTGCCTGGGTTCCGCGCGACCGGCTGCTCGTTCAGGCGGACCTGTTCGATAACGGCTGGTTCTGGCACCCGTGGGGAGACGGGTTCCTCGAGAACCTCGAGCTGCGTGGGCTCGACGTCGCCGAGCACGTACCCGTCCACGGGCCGCGTCAGCGTCACGCGGAGGTGCTGGAAACGCTGCGGACCATGCCGTCCGGCCCGCCGGAGTCCTAGCAGCCACCGACGACCGACTCCGATCCCGACTCGTGAGTGACACCCAGGGCCGCGCCGGCTTCAACATGGTCATGCTCGGTGCGCCAGGCGCCGGCAAGGGCACGCAGGCCGCCCGGCTGGCACGTCGCTGGGCCATCCCTCACGTCTCGACCGGTGCGATGCTGCGCGAGGCCGTACGCGCCGGCTCGCCGCTGGGTCGCCATGTGCAGGCCATCATCGAGTGTGGCAACCTGATCGACGACACGCTGATGACGCGGGTCGTCGCCGAGCGTCTGGCCCGGTCCGATGTGGCGAGCGGGTTCCTGCTGGACGGGTTCCCCAGGACGGTGCCGCAGGCGGTGGCGCTCGATGGCCTCCTCGAAGGGCGTGGGCCGCTGGTCGTCGTCGAGGTGGCCGTCGAGGAGGCCGAGGTGCTACGGCGGCTGGCCGCCCGCATGGTCTGCGCCGAGTGCGGCGCCAACGCGCAGGATGACGAGGACTATCCGACGTGCCACGACTGCGGCGGTCCGCTTGTGCCTCGGGCCGACGACGCCGAGGAGGTGGTCCGCGCACGGATGGAGGTCTACTGGCGGCAGACGGCGCCTCTGCTCGAGTACTACGGTAGGCGGCCGGGTTTCATCAGCGTCGACGGGGCCCAGCTGGTCGACGACGTGACGGCGGCGCTCGTCCGCGCGGTGGAGCGCGTGCAGGCCAGCGTGGCCTAGACGGGGGCGTGGTCTGTTCCCGGTGTCAGGTACTCGCCGATGCGATCCGGGTACTCCGGGAAGTACCGGGCGATGACGGGCAGTGCGAACCGCCCGAGGATCGCGTGGCGCGGCTCGCGATCGAGCAGAAAGCGGAGCGACGCTTCAACCAGCGCCTCGGTCCGGGCGTCTGGGGCGTAGCGCGCGAGATCGTCGGCGGTCGCTGTTACCTCGAAGACCGACGAGCCGTCGTCGTCCTCCACCGTCACCGTATAGTGGTCGCCGCCCGGCGCGGTCACCGTGATTGTCGTCTTCATTGGGGTTCCAACCTCCCAGTGTCGCGGGCTTCAGCCTTGGCGTTCCAGGCTGGCTACTGCAGCCACGCCACGAGAACCGTCAGCGTGAACGGGCTCAGCAGCATCGAGTAGAACACAGCTGCGGTAACCAGGTCGGCCGCTGCATCGAACTCGATGGCAAGCACCGTGGCCACCACCGCCGTCGGCATCGACGACTGCACGATGGCAGCCTGCCGGGCCGGGCCCTCGAGTTGCAGGGCTTCGGCGAGCCCAATGGCCAGCAGGGGCTTCACGAGTAGCGCGATGGCGACCAGCACTGCGATCACCCCGGGCCGTGCGGGCCGGCCGGTCCGTTCCAGTTGCATCCCGAGCACCAGCAGCATCACGGGGATCGACGCACTGCCCAGCAGAGTCACCGGGCGCATGAGCCACACGGGCACCTGGACGTCGAGCCCCATCACGACGAGCGCGGTGGCCAGCCCGTAAACGGCCGGGACTCTCGCGACCCCTCGCAGGGCCGCGCCGACCGATCGAGTACCGCTGGATGCGATCAGCACGCCGACGGTGTACGAGAGCGCCGCCGCGGTGACGAAGTAGACCGAGGCCAGCACGAGTGCTTCCCGACCGAAGGCGAACTCGACGAGCGCGAGACCGAAGTTGCCGTTGTTGGCAAAAAGCGACGCCAGCACGAACCCCGCGAGCGCCGCGCGGTTGAGGCCGAACGGGATCGCGGCCAGACGCGCCACCACGCCGCTGGCCGCGAGCACGAGCACGCAGAACACTGCCATTTGCGCCAGATCTGAGCCGCGCGCGGTGGAGGTGACTAGCAGCATGAAGATCAGGCACGGCGCGAAGACGTGGAACGCCACGCGGGCGACCGGCTTGACGTCGATGCGGGTAACTCCCGCGAGCAGGTATCCGACGCCGGCCACGATGAGAATCGGGACGATGTCGTTGAGGAGGATAGCCAGCATGACCGGGAGCCGAATTATGGCCCGGTCAGCAAGACCCGGAGCTTGGTGTTAGGATCTCAGCTATCCGGCGGGGTTTCGAGGGCACCCGACCGGGACCCGTCTCTACACTCTTGGGAGGCAAAGAGCTAATGACGTCAGACCGCTCGCCCCGTCGACACGTCGGCCCACTGGGCTTGGCCGCGGCAGTGCCCGCGATCATGGTGCTTGCGGGCGCCCCGGCATCGGCCCAGATCGATATCTCTGGCGACTGGGACTCGCAGGTCCACGAGGATCAGCCGCACCGCGGCCCCGGCGCCGAACTCGGCGACTACACGGGCCTGTCAATCAATGCGGCGGCCCAGCAGAAGGCGACCGTCTGGGACGCCTCGGTCCTGTCGCTGCCCGAGCGCATGGCGCAGCCTCACCCCCCGCAGTACTTCATGCGCGGCCCGGGGCCCAACATGCGCGTCACCAAGCGCATCCACCCGGTGACCGGCGAGTTGGTAGCCTTCACGCTCGAAGGACCGTTCGGGCGCGACGACCGCATCATCTGGATGGATGGTCGCCCGCACCCGCCGGAGGACGCTGAGCACCTGTGGACCGGCTTCTCGACTGGCGAGATCGTCGGGAATCAGCTGGTCGTCACCACGACGCACATGAAGTACGGAGTGCTCCAGCGCAACGGTGTCCCGGCAAGTTACAAGGCCGTGATGGTCGAGCACTTCGTCCGGCATGATGACCTGCTGGTATCGACCACGATCATCGACGACCCCATCTACCTCGAGGAGCCGTTCATTCGCACGCAGCAGTGGGAGCGCTCGTCGAACGTCAACCCCGACCAGCGGTGGATCTTCGAAATCGTCGAGGAGAATCCCGGCCACGTGCTGGGCGACGTGCCGCACTGGCCGCTGGGCGTGCGCCAGGACGGCTTCGCTCGCAGTCACGGCATTCCGTACGAGGCGACGCTTGGCGGCGCCGCCACCTTGTACCCCGAGTATCAGGACGCGCTTGAGCGGCTGATGCGGGAAACCCCCGTACCACGCCCTGAGGGCCGGTGAGGAGATGGTCATGAGACGCACGTTGCTTAAGGGCCTTGCGCTGGTGGCAGCGCTGAGTGCGGTGACGCTGGGCACGGCGCCCCGCGTGGCCGGCCAGCAGCCGGTGGGGTCCGTGCCGCTGGAGGCCCCGACCTATCTCAACGTCGCCGGCCTCGATATCCTCCCGGTGCAGGGTCAGGTGCATATGCTGGCCGGGCTGAACCGGAACGTCACCGTACAGGTGGGCTGGGAGGGCGTCACGCTCGTCGACTCGGGCGGCCCCGGCGAGACCGACCGTTTGCTGGAGGCGGTGGCGGCGCTGACGCCGCTGCCCGTCCGGGTGATCGTCAACACCCATGCCGACGTCGATGTGGTCTCCGGCAACGGCGCCATCATCGAGGCGGCGGGCGGCACGCGCGGCCCGCGACCCAGACAGCTCGGCGGCACGCAGGGCAACCAGAATGCGGGGGTCCAGGTCATTGCCCATGAGAACGCCCTGCTGCACATGATCCAGGGCACGGGCGTGCCGGTGATGAGCGGTGTCGCGCTGCCCGGCTCGGTCTTCTTCGGCGCGAAGAAGGAGTTCTTCGTCAACGGCGAGGCCGTGCAGGTGTTCCACGTCCCGCAGGCACACACCAGCGGCGACGTGATGGTGTTCTTTCGCTCGTCGGACGTGATCAGCGCTGGCGATGTCTACAACACGACCCGCTACCCGGAGATCGACCAAGCCCGTGGGGGCTCCATCCAGGGCATTCTCGATGCCCTCAACCTGATCGTCGATCTGGCCATCCCGGAGCGGAACCAGATGGGCGGCACGCGTGTGGTGCCGGGTGACGGACGGCTGAGCAACGAATCCGACGTCGTGGAGTATCGCGACATGGTCACGATCATCCGCGATCGCGTGCAGGTCATGGTCGAGGAGGGGATGTCGCTGGCCGACATCCAGGCCAGCAACGTGTCGCTCGAGTACGACGGGCTCTACGGTGCCGATCCGGAGTGGACGCGCGAGATGTTCCTCGAGGCCGTGTACCGCGGCGTGGGTGGGATGTGATGACCAGGCGCTCCGAACACCGCGGCGCGACGATGTGGACCTGGGTACGGCACGTCGCGTTTGCGGGAGTGGCCGGTGCAGCCCTGATGGTGGTGCCGCCGGCGGCGCCACAGACACCGGAGGGCTCGGCGCAGGCGGTGGCGCCTGTGGACCTGACGGGGTACTGGGTGGCGTTTGTGACCGAGGACTGGCGCTTCCGGATGATGACCCCGCCGGTTGGCGACACGGCCAGCCTGCCCCTCAACGACGAGGGCGAGGCCGTGGCGGCGGCCTGGGATCCGGCTACCGATGTCGAGGCTGGCCTGGAATGCAAGGCCTACGGCGCAGGTGGCATCATGCGGATGCCAACGCGGCTGCGCGTCAGCTGGGAGGATCCCAATACCCTGCTGATCGAGACCGACGCCGGCATGCAGGCGCGGCGGCTGCACTTCGGTGGCACGCCGCCGCCGGGCACGGCCGACGGCTGGCAGGGCTACTCGGTGGCCGAGTGGGAGGACTTCCGCCGCGGGCAAGGCCAGGTGGGAGGAGGCGGCCGAGGCGGTGGTGGCCCCCGGCCCAGCGGGTCGCTGAGGGTCACGACGACGGCCATGCGCGAGGGGTACGTGCGTCGCAACGGTGCCCCGTACAGTGACCAGTCGACGATGCTGGAGTACTTCGACGTGGTCGAGGGGCCCGGCGGACCGTATCTCGTGGTGCTGACGCGCCTCGACGACCCGATCTACTTCGACGAACCGATGATGGTGAGCAGCCACTTCAAAAGAGAGGCAGACGGCGGCGGATGGGACCCGCGGCCGTGCCGGGTGACATTGCCGGTGCGCTGACGCCTCCCCCCTCCGCTACTCGATGCCCTGCATCCACTCGAGGATGGGACCGGCCACGCTCGTGTCGTCGGGGCCGGGCGAGAAGACCACGGACATGTGGTTGTGGCGCTCGGCGAACCACAGCGTCGAGCAGCGGGCTTCATGGCCCGCGCACAGCTCATCGGACAGCGCCTGGTAGAAGCTGCTCATCGCGCTGCTGATGTCCGGGGCGCGCTCGGGCGTGACCAGGAAGCGCTGGAGGGCGGACCGGCGCAGTGCCGGGAAGCTTGAGCGCGCCCGACGCGGCCACGCCCCCGCCAGGGGGCCGCGTTGAACTGGCCCGCCCGGAGGATGGCGCCCGCTGAGGCCGGCACCCGCCTTGACAGAGGGTAGGCGGGGCAGCCGGTCCGCGAGAAGTGATGGTTCGATGGCGGTGCAATTCCCTGTTTGGGAAGGGGTTAACGCTTGGTGTGGCGCCCCGGGCTTTCGGCGTCGACGCCACGTTTCCTGTGGCGATCCGCACGCGCCTCCTTTAAAATGCTCACGTCCTCGTCGCGCATTGAGGGCAAGGGGTGTCAGACGTCATGAGCTATAGAGATCGTGTTTCCTCGAGCCGTCTCCTGATCTTCTGCTCGGTCGCGTTGCTGGTTGTGGCTGGCAGCTTGTTCACCACGTCGGCGCAGGGGCCCGGTGACGGGCCGACGGTATGGAGCAGCCCCGCGTTTACCGATGCACAGGCAGACCGTGGTGCCGGCACCTACGCGGCGAACTGCTCGAACTGCCACGCTGAGGACCTCAGCGGTGGCGGACGGTTCGCGGCGCTGATCGGGGACCCTTGGATGGGTAACTTCCAGACGCAGGATGTCTCGGACCTCGTCGACTTCATCAGCACCCGGATGCCGAACAACACTCCAGGCAGCCTCAGCGGTTCTGAGTACCTCGATCTGGCCGCGTTCATCCTGCGGAGCAACGGCATGCCTGCCGGTGACGCCGAGCTGACGGCCGACTCCGGTGAGGGCGTGACGATCATCGCTGAGGACGGGTTGCTTCTCCCGCTGCAGGACTCGACGCTGGTGCGGGTGGTGGGCTGTCTGGCCGAAGGTGACAACGGCTGGGTGGTGAACAACGCCACGGCGCCCAGCCGCATCACGGCGGCCGGTGTCGGTCCGAACGACGCCGCGGTCGCGCTGGGCGACCGGTCGTTCGACTTGCTGTTCGTGCTGCTGCCGCTCGACGAGTACGTCGGGCATCGCGTCTCGGTGAGCGGGCTCTCGTCGGGCAACGACGCCGAAGAGGGCATCAACGTCACGATCGTCGAGTCGGTCGCTGAGTCCTGTCAGTAACCGGAGCAGTAGTGGCGGCCTGACACTCCGGCCCGGGGCGGCCCTGCCGCTCCGGGTGGGCTGCTCGACGGCCAGCCAACGGCCTTACCTATCATGGGGATATCCATGCGACTTCTTCATGACGTGCGGAGTTCGTTCGTGCGGTCGCTGAGTCTGCTGGCGGCCGGGGTATTCGTCGTCGTGTCCGCCTCGACGGCCCTGCGCGCCGGGCAGGAGCCCGCAGCGGCGCTGCCCTCCGTCTGGGACGGTGTGTACACCGAGGAACAGGCCGAGCGCGGCCGGGTGACCTTCATCGGCAACTGTGCCGAGTGCCACGGCTCCAACCTCGAGGGGGGCGAAGGCAGTGCCCTGGCCGGTGACGAGTGGTGGGACAGCTGGCGCGAGTCGACGGTCGGCCGCCTGTTCGACTTCATCAGCACGAACATGCCGTTCGACTGCCTCGGCCTGCTCGCCGGCACGCTGTCGACGAGCCAATACCTCGACTTGGTGGCGCTCATGCTGAATGCCAATGAGTTGCCGTCTGGTGACGCCGAGCTGACCGCCGAAAGCGTGGTCGACATCCAGATCATCGCGGAGGACGGCCCTGGCGAGTTGCCCAACTCCACGCTGGCCTACGTGGTGGGCTGCCTCGAAGAGGGGCCGGACGGGTGGCAGCTCACGAGCGGCAGCCGTGCCATCCGCGCCGAGAGTCTCTCGGATGTCGACAGGGACCAGCCGCTGGGTGAGCGTGTGTACCCGCTGCTGTTCGTCCTGACGCCCTTGGATGAGTACGTCGGCTGGCGCATGGGCGCCACCGGCCTGTTGATTGGCGAGGGCGGCAGCGACGGCCTCAACGTGTCGACGGTTGAGCCGATCGCCGACGCCTGCGAGTAACCCCACGCAGCGGACGCGGGCGCCCCGGCGGGCTATGCTTGCCCGGGGCTCGTGTCACTGACCACCTACCTCGACATCTTCCGGAGCCGGCGGGTCGCCGTCGTGCTCCTGTTCGGCTTCTCGTCAGGGCTGCCCCTGATGCTGACCGACAACACCCTGCAGGCCAGGCTGGCCGACGAGGGGGCGGCGGTCAGCACCATCGGGCTGTTCACTCTGGTCGGGGTGCCCTACACGTTCAAGTTCCTCTGGGCGCCCCTCATGGACCGGTACGTCCCGCCGTTTCTCGGCCGCCGCCGGGGGTGGGCGCTCATCGCCCAGGTCCTGCTGATGGGCCTGATCGCCGTCATGGCCCTGCCCGCCGTGTTCGCGGCGCCCGCCACGCTCGGCCTGATCGCCCTCGCGTTCGCGTTCGTCTCGGCCTCGCAGGACATCGTGATCGACGCCTACCGTGTGGACGCGCTCGGCGCCCGCGAACGCGCGGCGGGCGCCGCCGCCATCGTGATCGGGTATCGGGCCGCAATGATCACCTCGGGCGGCGTGGCGCTGGTGGTGGCCGATCTTGCGGGTTGGACGCCGGCCTACGGGCTGATGGCGCTCTTGATGCTCGTGGGGATCGGCACGACGCTGTGGGCCCGCGAGCCTCAGGCCAGCCAGCCCCCGAGCTTGGCTGCGGCCGTTGTTGGACCGTTCCGCGATCTGCTCGGCAACCGGGCCGTCTGGGGCCTGCTGGCGGTGGTCGTGCTCTACAAGCTCGGCGACACCTCGGCCAACGCGCTTACCACCACGTTTCTGCTGCGCGGTGTCGGCTACTCGCTGGCGACGGTGGGCGCATTCAATGCTGGGTGGGGCCTTGCGCTCAGCCTGATCGGCGCGGCCCTGGGCGGCATCCTACTATCACGCTGGAGCCTGTTCCGTGGGTTGCTCGTGTTCGGCGTGCTCCAGGCCGTCTCCAATCTGTTCTTCCTCTCCTTGCTCTCGGCTGGGCCGAGCTACTCGCTGCTGGCCGCCGTCGTGGGCTTCGAACAGCTGGTCGGCGGGATGGGCACGGCCGCGTTCGTGGCGTTCCTCACGGCGCTGTGTGCCCGCCGGTTCAGCGCGACGCAATACGCGCTCCTGTCGGCGCTGTCGGCGCAGGGCCGCGTGCTAGCCGGCCCGCCGGCCGGGATCCTGGCCGAGCGCGCGGGCTGGGAGGCTTTCTGGATCGTGACCTTCTTGGCGGCGCTGCCGGCGCTGCTGTTGCTGGCCCGGCTCCGGCGCGCGGTCGAGGCCCTCGACGCGGCGCCAGTCGACGCCCACACGGGTTGAGCCCCACGACCTCGACGTCGGGGTCGGTCCCAAGGGCGACTGGTGATATTCTCTCCGGTGTTACAGCCGTGACGGAGGTTCCCATGCAGCGTTGGATTCTGGCCGTGGCCCTGGCGGTCGGCGTCGGGGGAGCGGTGGCGATGGCGCAAGACGACGAGCCAATCGGTTTCGACATGACCGGCGTGTGGCGGGCGCTCCTGCACGAGGACTGGTTCCACCGGATTCCTGGGGCCACCCTGGGCGACTACACCGGCATTCCCATCAACGAGGCTGCCCGGCAAAAGGCCGACGCTTGGGACGCGCAGGTGCTCTCCCAGCAGGAGCGTCAGGCCCAGCCGCACCCGGCGCAGTACTCGTTCCGGGGCCCGGGTCCGAACCTGCGGATAGAGCCGATCCTCGAGCCGGTCACTGATCGCCTGATCGGATATCGGACCAATGGCACCTTCGGGCGTGCCGACCGCACGATCTGGCTTGACGGCCGCCCGCATCCCTCCGAGCGCCACGGTCTGCACGAGTGGGACGGCTTCTCGACCGGCCAGTGGGCCGATGGCGTGCTGGTGGTGACCACCACGCACATGAAGTTCGGGGTCTACCAGCGCAACGGCGTGCCGGCCAGCCCCTATGCGCGGATGACGGAGTACTGGTTCCGCAACGGCGAGTACTTGACGATGGTGAGCCATATCGAGGACGCGATCTACCTCGAGGAGCCGTTCGTGCGCAGCCAGACGTGGGTCTGGAATCCACCGCAGACGGTCGGCCCGCCAGGCCCCTTCGAGTCGGTCGAGGAGGGTGAGCACGCGCTTGGCTGGGTGCCGCATTGGCCCCTCGGGACACAGCACACCGATCTGGCCGATCAGGTTGGCATCACGGTCGAGGGTACGGGTGGGGGTGCCATCACGCTGTACCCCGAGTACCGCGACACGCTGCGGCGGATGCGGGAGGAGTTCGATGCACGCCGCGCGGCGGGTGAGGACTGATGCCACGCGCGCTTGTGTTGGGGATCGTGGCCGCCGCTGGCTGGTGGGCCTCGGCGGCCGTGTCGGCGCAGAAGCCGGAGCCGCTCGCGGCGGACAGCGCCGAGATCGAGGTGCTGCCCGTGCAGGGCAGTATCTACTTGATCGCGACCGGCGGCAGTAACATCGCCGTGCAGGTCGGGGAGGTCGGGCCGCTGCTGGTCGACTCGGGCAATCCCGAGGCGGGCGAGGCGGTGGTGGAGGCGGTGCGCGCATTGAGCCCGATGCCGCCGCGCGGCGTGATCAACACGACGCCCCTGCCGGGGCATCTTGGCAACAACGGGCGCCTCTTCGACATCGGGGCCGCCATGCCTGGCACGACGCAGGCGCTGGGCATGACGATCGTGGGGCACCAGAATGGCGTCGACCGGCTCCTTGCAGGCGATCTGGGCGATGTCGATGCGGCCCTCTGGCCCTTCAACACGTTCTTCGGGAGTAAGAAGACGCTCTATGTCAACGGGGAGTCGCTCGAGATCCTGCATGTGCCGGCGGCGATTACCGACGGCGACGTGATGGTCTACTTCCGCCGTTCCGACGTCGTGGTGACCGGAGCCATCTTCAACACCGTCACCTATCCCCACTTCCGGCCCGAGTTGGGCGGATCGCTGCAGGGCACGATCGACGCGCTGAACCGAGTCATCGACATCACGGTTCCGGAGTTCAACCAGCAGGGAGGGACCATGGTGATTCCCGGGCACGGGCGCCTGGCCACCGAGTCCGACGTGGTGGAGGTCCGCGACATGCTCACGATCATCCGCGACCGCGTACGCAGGATGATCGAGACGGGGCTGACGCTGGAGGACGTGATTGCGGCGCGGCCGTCGCTGGAGTACGACGGACTCTACGGCGCAGCGACCGGGCCGTGGACCACACGCATGTTCCTCGAAGCGGTCTACACCGAGCTGCAGAGGGGAGGGAATCGATGATACGCCGGCAAAACGTCTTCCGTGTTCTGGTGGCCAGCG
>CAZHTD010000039.1:0-26015 GCA_964535675.1 uncultured Bifidobacteriaceae bacterium
GCGGCCCGACAACTACGAAATCACCTACATCATGCACAACCAGCAGCCTTGGGCGAACGGATCGGACAAGCCCTGTTTGGTGACCTACAACCCGATCAGTCCTATCGACGCAGACAAGATCGTCAAGCGGTGGTGGTTTCAGCACATCGTGCACGACGTGCGCCACGTGGCGGTGCTCATCCACCTGTTTCGGTTTATTCAGGGCAGACGGCGAACGTGGCACTGCGGCGCTCACACGCTGGTCAACAGCCAGGAAACCTGTTTCGTGACCGGCCTCGTCACGGCGCGGCAACTCGGTGCAGACTATCCGTTCTCGGATGCCACCGCGAGGCAGTGGTTCAATTTCTACGGCCGCACGATGTACGGGTGGCGGTTCAGAAAGGCCTGAGAGCGGACCGGGGGTCAGACCGGATTCATGATTTCGGCGACGCGGAACTTCAACTTGACATCGGGGGATGACGTCGGGAACGGGTTCATGCGCATCTTGTAGCTCGCCGGCGTCACTTCCAGCTTCATGTGGTAGGCGATGAGTAGAACATTGACCGCCATCTGAAGCGCCACCCACCGGTTCCCCAGGCAGGTGTGCGTCCCCAGGCCATAGGGGGCGTAGGCGCCGGGGATCGTATGCTCGGCGCGGTCCGGCAGATAGCGGTCGATGTCGAATTCGAGGGGATCCTTGAACAGCGTGCCGTCGTAATGGGTAGCGGTCTGGCACACCAACAGGTGCGTCTTGGGCGGGATCGCGAAGCCGTTGACAACGCATTCGTTCATGACGGTTCGCAACTGCCAGGGAATGACTGGGTACAAGCGCGCAGACTCAAGGCAGAGGCGGTGGGTGACGTCGATCCTGTCTAGGTCGAAGTCATCCGCCGCCGGTTGCCGTCCGTCCCCGAAGAGCTGCTCCGCCTCGTGACGGATCCGCTCGTAGAGATCCTGGCGCCGGGCCATCCAATAGACCGCGAACGCGAGTCCACTCCCAAGATAAATGCTGGCGACCATGGACGCCACAAACGGGAAGGTAATGTCCGTTTCCGGCAGGAACAAGGGATCGCTCTTATGGAGTTCGAGGATTGCGTCGGCAAGATCCGGGGGCTTGCCCCGTCGCTGGGCGGGCGTGTGTGATGACGTGATCGCCTCCTGCAGTTCACGGACACGCTTCCGGTAGCGTCTCATCCTGGGTGTCTTCAGCATGAACTTTGGAAGAAAGCCCGTCACCTGCGTTGTCAGCGCACGATGTTCATACGCCAGCAGTTCATCGACGTAGTCGCTGCAGTCTACGCCGATCATCAGGTGAGAAATCTGACTGCTGATGTGGTTCTTGAAGGCCGGGGATGCGACAAAGACGTCACCCGCATTCCATCGGCGCAACGACTCTCGACAGATGCGGGTCAACTCCGGCAACCGGCGCGCCAGTGCGGCGCGGGAATAGGCGCTCTGCAGGGACTTGCGCATCTTGTAGTGTTCATTCCCATCCAGGCCCGGCATGGTGCGGGTGGCGCCGAACGCGCGTTCGAGATCCTGGATGTAGTCCTTGGAGCGCACGTAGAACCGTCCGTGCCGGTTCAGCCACTGATTGGTCTCGGCGCCCATCAGGGCGACAAACGGCTCCTTGCGCATCTTGAAAGGCAGCCGGACGACTGGTCCGTGCTGCCGGAAGATGCCGTACATCGCCTTTGGGATGTTGCCGGTGCGAAAGTCGGGTTGTCGCAGGATGTCGACGATGCGCAGCTTGGGGATGGGCTTGGTGCGAAGAACGCGACGGGACTTGAGTTTCGCGGTGCTGTCCTTCACCGCGGCGGCCACTGTCCGTCCTATCAGATCGAGCTTGGCAAGCATCTCGATCCGCTCAAGCTTCTCCTCGTAATCCTCCGGCTCCAGGATGAGCTTGAAGCCGCCGCACGTGTGCATCAGCGCGATGAGAATGGCATCGCGCGGGTCGGGGATGACGTCGTTGAGGATCACGTTCAAGATCCGTTGCTTGGCTTCGCGGCGGGTCTGCACGTCGGAGGTGGGGTAGGTTCCTGTACGTGACACGGAGCGCGAGAGGCCCCAGAAGCCGCCGGCTTGGTAGTCCAGGATCTTCCGCTCCACGAGACGGTCGAGCGTGGCGGACACGATTGCGTCGGAGCGACTCGTGTTGCGTTCAATCCAGTACTGCGCGTCCGAGGATTCCTCGGCTTCGGCGATTTCCTTGAGCGTCGGGTCAAGCAGCTCGTCCCCCGTTGGACTGGCATTGACCAGATACAACGTGTTCAAGTCGGTGTCGATGCGATCCTCCAGCGCAAGATCGGCGAGTACCGCCCCCGCCATGACGCAGGAGAAGTCCCACCCCGGCACCATTTCCAGATAACCGCTCCGCTCGTCGAGCATTAGCAGAATCAGTTCTTCGGCCAAGCGTATCGGGGACTGGACAGCGACAGTCATTGATTTACCAATCTCGGGTCGGACGGTTCAGGGGTGCGGGGCTTGCCGGAAGCCGGCCATAAGGGGCACCGCTCATCCGAGCCCCGGCGACGCAACCCTCCGGGATTCGATGCCAGACGGGCCGTCGAAGACGGAGTGAGCCCACGGACTGATCGACTCTGTCCTGTGTACTGTATGCGTGGTGTCGCGTCAAGTTCAGCATGCCTCCGGGTGTTGCCTGTCCCCAGTGGATTGCGCCAGATGGGTACGCGCCCACAGGGGGGCCATTGCTCTCGGAACCAGTGGAGAGTCCGGGATCGGTCGTGTCCTCTCGGCACGGGCAATCGTCATAGCCAGCGCATCCTTCAGCCCACATCCGCGCTCGCGTCGTGCGGGCGGTCGACCAGGAAGGTCAGCACGTCGCTCAGCAAGGCGTGCGTCGCCTCGTACCGGCTGGAGGGTGCGTCGAGCAGCTTGGCCTCCCCCTGTACGTATGGCCCCGGAATGAGTTCAGCCCGGCAGGCGTCGACCAGGGTGCAGACTGTGGGATCCGTCATTTCCAGATGGAACTGCAGGCCGATAGCGTGCCGTCCCCACTGAAACGCCTGGTTCTGGCACGCGGCGCTCGAGGCCAGTCGCACGGCACCGGCGGGTAACTCGAAGGTTTCTCCGTGCCAGTGAAAGACGGTCGTCTCGGCGGGAAACCGGAAGGCCGTCCCGGCGTGGCACAGGCCCTGTACCGGATACCAGCCGATTTCCTTGTGGGGGCCGGGATACACGGGTGCGCCGAGCGCGCTGGCCATGATCTGCGCGCCGAGGCAGACGCCGAGTGTCGGTATGCCCGCCTCGATCGCCGTGCGCGCGGCGGCCTTCTCGTCCCGCAGCCACGGCCATGCTCCTTCGTCGTTGACGCTCATCGGCCCGCCCATGATCACGAGCAGGTCCAGGACGCGGAGGTCCGGCAGCGGATCGGACTGGAAGAACCGCGTGTAGTGGACGTCCGCTCCGCGACGGGCTAGCCAGGTTTCGATCCAGCCAAGCCCTTCGAACGGGACGTGCTGGAACACGTGAACCGTCACGTACGCGAGGCCCACGCCCCCAGACCGCGATGGTGCTCGAGCCACATCGCCCACGGGGGCAGGAGCCACAGGCTCCGCGCGCCCCCCGGCACCACGTCCACCGCGTTGGGCCACGGTGACCACCGCGGCGCAATCCAGATCAAGCCGGTCAACGTGACGAGGACCGCCCGCGCACGCCGGTCCGTCCGGGTGTCTTGCTGCCGTCGCGCGGTCACGTGCTTCCGCCGCCGGGGTACCACCTCGCCTGTCAACAGCGCAATGAGGCGTGCGGACCGCGGAAGCGGCCAGCGCGACACGGACCGCCTGGACGATGGCTGCGTTTCGGCGACCGGGGGCTTGCTTGCCGTCGCCGCGGTCGACCACGCGCGCACCATGCGCACGGCACTCGCCGGACCCGCGCATCGGCCAGGCCGCCGATCCGGTACCCGACTCCGCACGCGGCGCCGCTACTCCCGGCCGCCGCTGCGCAGCAAGAACACGCCCATCGCGCCCCACAGCAGCGGCAGGCCGGCGTCGAGGATGAGCCACACGAGGGAGACGGTGTCGGCGCCTATCGCAGTGAAGTCGGGCGCGATCACGGCAAACCAGTTCACGAGGAACATGATGCCAAAGAACAGGCCGCCGTAGAAGTGCACGTTGGCGGCGACGAACTCCTGCGTGACCGCCCCGGCTCCGCCGCGCTTGGCGGCTTGCTTGCGGACGTGGCCGAACCATACGCCCAGCGCCAGTGGCAGCAGCATCAACCAGCCCAGGACGGCCCACACCGGACTGTAAGGGCTCTCCTCGGTGGACGTGTAGTACAGCGGCTCGACGACCGCGTGACCGGCAACGACGACCGCCATTACGACGAGGATCGCGCCGCAGATGCGCCTGCTGTTCATGCTGTGCCTTCCTTCCCAGGCGACGAGCCCAAGCGGAGACCTGCCTGGGTCACGTCGAGGCTAACGGGCCGGTCTACATCCTGGGACCGCGGCCGGACGAACGCCCGGGCTCGGTGCACAGGCCAGCGACTCGCTGTGGCGACCGCCGCCCAGGGCGTGGAGCGGCGCGGATCCTCAGCCCGGGATACCAGTGGCCAGTGCCGGGCTGGGGGTAGGCTACCACCAAGCATCCGCGCGACGGTGCCGCCACGGTGGTGCAGATGCACGTCGGCAGGGGTGGCCTGCAGGACGGTGACGCTCCCGCTCCGTCCGCGAGGGCTGTGCGTGGTCCGTGGCATCCGCGTCACAGGGTGGAGGGACCGCGGGGGACGCGCGTCGAGTGACGCGCTCGCGTTGCTTGGTTGCAGGCTGGCAGGGCGTGGGTATTGCGGCAGCCCCTCCGCTCACGCTCGTCGTCTCGACGTCATCCGGTCCCGCGGATCGCCTCTCGCGCGTCGAGCACGTCCCGGACGAGCTGCTCGACGTCCTGCTCATCGATGAACGGCGACAGGATAAAGCTCTTCAGGCCCACCGTAGGTTCGCCGTAGTCGGTCTGCCGGTAGTTGCCGGTCATCGAGATGTGGACGCCCTCACCCCGCATTGCGCGGTCGTAGAGGTAGCGGTAAAGCTGCCGGTTGTACTCGTTGTGGCGGAGCAGTTCGTCGCGCGCGGCGGGATCGGTGCGCTCGCGGTCCTTGATTGCCCACGTATCGACGCCGTCCGGATACACCCGGAAGACGGTGACCGTCCCGACGCCGGCGTCGTTGAGCACGGTGGTGGACACGTGGCCCTCCAGGTGTTCGCGGAGCGCCTCGGCCATCTCGACGAGATGGCCGACAAGGACGCGGAGGCCGGAGAGTCCGAAGAGCTGCAGATTGGCGTAGGCGGCCAGCACCCCCGAGCCGCCGCGCGACGTTTCCAGCGTGTAGACGCCGGGATGCCGCTCCCCGCTCTGAAACAGATAGGGCATCTGTTCCCGGCCGCGCACCAGGAGCTGCATGTCGTCGCGGTTGCGAACCAGGAACAGGCTCGAGGTGTACGGCGCGAAGCCCGTCTTGTGGAAGTCGAGGCCGATCGAGTCCGCCCGGGACAGCTTCGAGATGTGCCGGCGAGCGGACGCGAGCGCCCGCACCGTGCGGGGACGGAACCCGAGCGGGTTCTTCTCGAAGTCGTAGTCGTTGAAGACCGACCAGGCCCAGCCGATCACGGCGTCGGCATGGACGTGCGGGGTGTAGTCGAGCCGGTAGTCTTCGACAAGCCGGTCACGCAGATCGGCGATCGCTTCGAGATCGTCGATGCCGAAGGCATCCGTCGTGCCCATCGTTGCCACCAGGGCCACGATGCGACGCCCCTGATTGAGCAGGTCACGGGCGGTCTGTTCCAGCAAGTCGATCCGAATGTCGTTCGTCAGGTGCGTCGGTACCTGGACTACGTTCTGTTCCCCCAGACCCAGCCACCCCGCCACGTTCAGGCGGCAGTAGTGGCTCTGGCCCGACGCCAGGATCACGCCCCCCTGCGGCAGGCCGGTGTCCATCGCGTCCGGAAACGCCTTCTCGATGCCGAGCTTGGCCCCATAGAGCACCGTCCCCGTCCCGCCGAACGTGAAGATGCCGGTCGCCTGGTCCGGGTCGTAGCCAACGAGCCGCGCCACCATCGCGGCAACCGTGGCTTCCGTGAGCATGAGGCCGAACGCGGTGTCGTCGGACACCAGGTTCGGGTTGTAGATGGCGGGCAGCAAGGAGCCGATGACACTCGGGATCGACGGGGGCGGCACGACGTTGATCTGGGTGCGGGGATGGCCCCAGATCGGCATCCCCTCCAGCTGGCGAACCAGCAGGCGCGCCACATCCTCGACGCTACGGCCGTCCTCGGCCAGGTCGGCCTGTGCGGCAGCCCCGTAGTCCAGCGTGCGGGGATGGCCGAGTAGCGGAACCTCCGACTTGAGGTCGTCCACGGCGTCGAGCGCGCGCAGGATCGAAAAGACGAAGTACGCGTCGTGCTTACGATCCGAGATCGGCGCGGGGAACGTGTCTCGGATCCGGGTCAGATGCGCGCGGTAGCTGGGCTCCTTCACATGAGCGTCCTGCTCCCATTCTAGCCTTCCCCCGCAGGGCGACTTCCCCCGGGTGATCTGCGGGGCAGCGCGCGGTGGCTGCGCCTTCCGTTCGAAACCCGATTACGGCACCCAGATGGGACCTGGCGTCCAGCCGTACGGTGACGTCGTGGTCCAGCTCGGCGCCGACCGCGCGCGCATCCTGGCCATCGGCGGTGAGGCGCGGGCTTCGCCGATGCCCGAAGGCGGTCGAGCATGTTCTCGACATGCAGGGGGCTGGCGACGCTGTGGGCGGACTCCTCCGGGAGTCCCCTGGGCGTGGCCGCGACGATGGGCAGGCATGCCTCGGCTCTGCACGGCGCCTGGTGGGGCATGCGCGCGTGGAACTGGCCGTCCAGGGCTCGCGTGCGTGCAGGTGCTGCTGGACGGGGGCATGGCTCGCTCGGTGGGGACGGCGCTGCAGCGGCCGGGCACGAGGTTGAACGAGTCGCCGACTGGCCGGCTGACCCTGGCGACGCCTATCGCGCCGGGCGCGTAGTCCTCACCCGTGACAAGCGCGGCTGGCTCATGGAGGCACACCCTCCTTGACAGTCACACCTCGCCCCGCTCCCGCCCGTGGTTGCACCGCCTCCCCGGCGCGCATACACTCGACCGGCAGCCCCGGGGGAGCCGGGTTGGACATCTGCACGAATCAGGGGGAACGAGCAATGAGGAAGCACTGTGGGAGCGCCATGGCCGTGCTGGCCCTGTGTGCCGCCATCTGGATCGCCGCGCCGGGCGCCGCGCCCACCACCTATGCGTTCGGCGAGGCCGGCCCGCTGCGCCTGGCGCAGGTCGGCAACTTCATGATCAACGCGCAGGTCACCGAGGACGGTGGCATCACCGATCAGATGTACGTCGAGTTCATGATTCCCGAGAATCAGGTCTATCCCTACCCGGTCGTGCTCGTGCACGGCGGGGGCGGACAGGGCACCGACTGGAAGTCGACCGTCGACGGCCGCGACGGGTGGGCCAACTACCTGGTCAATGCCGGCTTCGCGGTCTACATCATCGACCGGCCGGGCTCTGCGCGCTCGATCGGCAACAACACGTATCGGAACGGCGAGCTGGGCGGACCCGCCACGACCGGCGGTGTGCTGAACCTGGCCACCTCGGCGAACTGGCCCGACGCGCCGATGACCTGGCACGACGACGGCTCGCCGAACATCGAGGCCTGGCAGGAGGCGAACCGCCTCAACCCGACGATCATCGCCTGGGCGGCTACGTCGCCGCGCACGCCGTTTGCCAGCAACGAGGTGTCGATCGAGGCGCAGGCGGCGCTGCTCGAGCGGATCGGGCCGGCCGTCGTCTTCACCCACTCGGCCGGGGGCACCACGGCGATGGGCTCGACGCTGAAGGCCGCTGCGGGCGGCAACGTGATGGGGGTGCTCTCGTTCGAGTCGGGCGGGGCCCACGTCTACTCCAACCAGTCGGTCGAGAACGGCGAGTGGAGCAACGGCGCGCCGGGTGAGGACGCCCTGTCGGAGCAGTCGATCCCGACCGGCACATGCGAGCTGCAGACTGCCTCGCAGAAGTCGCACAACACGACGCTCGCCGACGTCCGCATGGCGTTCCTGAACAGCGCACGGTTTACGGCCCCGGACAGCCGTAACCTTGCCGAGTGCGCAGCCACGCAGGCGCGCGAGGCCGGTGTCGACGCCATCGGGGTCTACATGCCCGACCACGAAGGCGGCGAGGGCAGCGGCCACTTCGCGATGAGTGAAACGGTGAACGGCGAAATCGCGGTCAACATCCTCGTGCCGACCCTGGCCTGGCTCCAGGGCGAGGATCTGCCGGCGGGCTTCCAGTCGTACTAGCCACACCCAAGAAGGGCGGGCCAGATGGCCCGCCCTCCCTTGCCTCTTGCGCGACGATCCGCTGCCGGGCCGACCGTGATCGGCCCGACTCCGCCGGCGGGTCACCACCGGCTGGTTCCGTTCGCGGATGGCGGTTATCGCCCGCCGCTCCTCGCCGTAGGGGTCGTTGACTCCGCGGCGCGCGGTTTCGAACACCATCGTCGCCCGATGGGGCATGTCGCATGCCGGCCAGGTGGGCAGGCCCGGATGGTTCGGGTTGCCTGATCGTGCGCACGACACCCCGGCCGCGCTCTGCTGTGTCGCGAGTGCGTCCCGATCCTCCCCCGTCCCGGTCAGCATCGCCTGATCGTCGACGTGGTCGAAGATGAACGGGATCTCCATGCCGTGCATCGCGCGGCGCTAGTCGTCCAGGACGGGCGCGCGCCAGCAGAAGTAGTACAGGAAGCTGGCCGCGGTGCCCTGGGCGACCTTCCGTTCGGCGACCGTGTACGACGACAGACGCAACGGTGCGTTATCGGCGTCCAGGCCGAGCGCCAGATCGGCGCGTGACTCATCCGGTCGGGTCCGCTGATACAGCGGACGACAGGTGCTGCGATCCAAGACGTGTCCAACGATCGAGGCACGGAGTGCGTCACGTTCGGTGCGTGCATGGCTGACTGGCGACGTCCCATCGGCGGTAGTACTATGCGCAGGCTGCCGCACTCGCGTACGTGTCCTAAGCAGCACTGTCGAGCCGACCCTGCCGTCGGAGTGCTACTGCGGGCATGGAGATGTCCAATGAACGACGCAGATGGGCCAGACCCGGTTGCCTCACCTATGACAGCGGCCATCAGGGAATTTCTTGTGACGCTGCTTGGGCCACGTGCTGAGCAGTGTGGACCGATCGGGGGCGGCTGGGCACGAGTCTGGCGCGAGCAGAACTTACTGGCGATCAAGGACCACTATGATCGTATTGTGCGGGACCGGACCCTCGACCCTGCGAAGCGTGTCCCGTTGGCGTGGTCGGTAGGGTTACCGCTGATTGAGAAGGCGTCTTATCAGGACAACGCGTTTCTTCAGGAGAAATGGGCGCATTTGATTGCGAGTCTCGTGCATGCAGACAATCGATCCGAACACGGCTTCAGCCTTGACATGACCTATGTTGAATTACTGCATCAATTCTCCCAGTTGGACTGTGAGATTCTTGCGTACCTGGCAAAAGACGGGATAGAGAGTATCGATCCGGACGTAATCTCACACGCCTATCCGAACACGTCAGTTCACTTGTCGCTCGAGAAACTTGTTATTTTGGGATGCGCCACTCGAGTCTCGAAGTCTGATGGTGGCACCGACGCTGTCTCATGGAGACAAGATATTATGGTCACCCTCATTGGCCTCAAACTCTACATTGCAGCTTTTGGCGTTACGCCGAATTGGTTTGCAGAAGAGATGGCGTAACTGTCTGGAGCGCCACCGCCGTCACGGTGTGCGTACGTCGCCGAGTGGCTGCGGCGGCGCCGACGGACCCAGCGTGTCGCAAGGGGAACTCGCGTGGTCGTCCCCGGCGCAGCGGCCGCAGCGTGCGATCAGGACCGGGCGATGGCCGACACCCCTGCCGCGCGCAGGGCCGCCAGCACGCGGTCGGCGCGGAACGGCGCGCGGCGCAGGCGGACGCCGGTCGCATCATGGATGGCGTTCGCGATAGCGGCCACCGTGGGCTTGCACACCGCCTCGCCCGCGCCGTAGTGGGGCAGGTCGGGCCGGTCCGGGTTGGGGTCGCCGTTGACGATCACGACGTCCATGCGTGCGGGCGCGTCCACGTGGCGCAACGTCGGATGCGACACCCAGTCCACGCTGGTGACCTTCTCGGTGTCGAACTGCACCTCTTCGTGCAGCGCCCGGCTCACTGAGTGCAGCGCGCCGCATTCGACCGTCCGTCGCAAGGTCTCGGGATTGACCACCAGCCCGCAGTCGTGGGCTGCGACGAGCCGTTTCACCCAGACGCGGCCCGTCTCGCGATTGACCTCGACCTCGGCAATCGCAACGGCAATCGTCTGCGCGCGGTACGTATAGGCGATTCCCCGCCCTGTCAGCACCGTATCGGCGCCGACGCCCCGGGGCGACGGCCGCGTCTCCCAGCCGTACGCCCGCGCCGCTGCCTCCACGGTCGCGATTGACCGCGCGCGTTTGAACTGCGCGTCATCGCCCACGCCGGCACGGAGCAGACGCAGCCGGAACGCCACCGGGTCGCTGCCCTCGTCGGCAGCCAGCTCGTCGATGAACGACTCGGAGGCGAACGTGACCTGGGGCCCGTTCGGATCGCGCAGATTGCCTGTGCGCAAAGCGGTCTCCCACACGAGCGGCAGGCTGACGACGTGCCCCGTCGCCCGCCGGTTGGGGATCGCATACAGGTCGGTGGGGCCATCGGCGCGCCCCGAAGCCGGGACAGCCCGCTGGCGGCCGGTGAGCTGGGCGATCAGCACCGAGTCGGGCTCGTTGTAGCCGAGGTGGTTGTAGACGGCCGCGCGCCCGTCGTAGTCGAGCGCTGTCAGCGCGCCGGAGGCATCAACGCCTGCACGCAGCCGGACCACGTACGCGGGACCTTTGGTGTCCCAGGCCGTTTCCTCGTGGCGCATCCACTGCAGGCGCACCGGTCGGCCAAGCTCGCGCGCGAGGAAGGCCGCTTCGAATCCGGCGTCGTCGGCCGCCGTGCGACCGAACGCCTGGGGGCCCTCCATCCAGACCACTCGCACATGGTCGCGCGGCATGCCCAGGAACTCGGCCACGCCATTGCGCAGGCCGTACGACTTCATGTCGTTTGAGTAGATGGTCATCATCCCGTCCGAGGGGTCGGCGGTGGCGTGTGCCGGCCCGAGTGCCGTGTGCCCTTGGAACGGGAATTCGTACTCGGCCTCCACCACGCGCGCCGCAGTCTGGAGCGCGCCATCGACGTCGCCGCGATCCGTGATCACCCGGCTCGATTCCGGCGTGACCGTGCGCATGTAGTCGAACAGGTCCTCGGAGGCGGGGAAGGGGGCGGTGGCCGGGGGCGCCCACTCGATCTGCAGTTGCCGGGCGGCCGCGATGGCCTGTTCCTCCCGCTCGCAGACCACGGCAACGTAGTTGCGCTCGCGCACGACCTGCACGAAGCCGGGCAGGTCGCGCACTGACGATTCGTCGACGCGCACGACTTGCGCGCCCACCACCGGGGGCTTCACGTTGCGGGCGTGGACCATGCCCGGCACGCGCACGTCGACGGCCCACTCGAGCGATCCGTCGACCTTGGCGGGAATGTCGTAGCGGGGAATCGACTGCCCGGTGACGCGGAGATCCTGCACGGCCTTGATCGCCGCGGCCCCGGTCACGGTATTGACGCTGTCGCCCGACAGCGTGACGTTGAACCGCCGGCCGCCGATCAGCTCGCCGTAGGTGACCTGCCGGGATGGATCCGCGACGAGGGCGATCACACCGTCGCGGACGGTCAGCTGCTCGACCTGGACGCCGAGCCGTTCGGCGCCCATGGCCAGCAGCACGCGCCGGGCCTCGGCCGCCACGCGACGCATTGGCCAGCCGTCTCGCTCCAGGGCGTCGGAGCCCCCCGAGCCACCTTGGTCGACGGTGACGTCGGTGGATCCCATGATCAGCGTGGTGCGGTCGTAGGCGATGTCGAGTTCGTCGGACATGAGCTGGCGGAAGGCCGTGCCCGTGCCCTGGCCAAGATCCGTCTTGCCGACGTAGAAGGTGGCGGTGCCGTCCTCGTGGATGACGATCCAGGCATCGAGCTGCAGATAGTCGGGGTCGGGAAACGGGCCACCATCCTGGGCGGCCGCCACCCCGCGCAGCGGTCCGGTCAGGGCCGCGCTCACGCTGACGACGAACAGGCCCGACGTCTTGAGGAAGTCGCGCCGCGACGGCGCGCTCTCGCGCTCGAGCAGCGCCTCGACCTGGCGCGGCACGCGCGTGACGCTGGTCATGCCCGCCCCTCGCCGCGACGAACAGGCCGGCGGCTCGCCATCGTGTCGGCCGCCCGCCGGATGGCCGCCTGGATGCGGTAGTAGGTCATGCAGCGGCAGAGCGCGCCGTTCATGCCCTCGCGGATCTCGGCGTCGGTGGGGTTGGGCGTGCGGTCGAGCAGCGCCTTGGCCGTCAGAATCTGCCCGTTCTGGCAGAAGCCGCACTGCGGGACCTGCTCGTCGATCCAGGCCTGCTGCAAGGGGTGCAGCGCGCCGCCCTGCGACAGCCCTTCCAGCGTCACGATCTCGCCTTGCACGCGCGAGGTTGGCGTGATGCAGGAGCGGGTCGCCTGCCCGTCGACGAGCACCGTGCAGGCCCCGCACTGCCCGAGGCCGCACCCGAATCGCGGGCCGCGCAGGGCCAAGTCGTTGCGCAGGACGTAGAGCAGGGGCGTGGACGGCTCGATGTCCACCGTGTGCGCCCGTCCGTTGACGGTCAGCGTGACGTCAGCCATATCGGTTGAACCTTTGGTCGAGAAGACGGACCGAATTATACGCCCCAGAGACGCGGCGCTGCAGCCAGACGAGGACGGCCCGCGTCATGGCGGTGATGGGCAACAGCGACACGCCGCACGATCAGCAGAGCCGATGGAAGCTCGAGAACCCCGTTTTTGTGTGACCCGTGCGAGGGCCGCCCCGCCGGGAGACGCGCGTCGCGGGCCTGGCCGCTCCGTCGGCGTCCTCTGCCAGCGGGGACTGCCTTGCGCCGCGTCGAGCGCGGACCTAGACTGACGGGCAGCGTCACGGGCGTGTGGGGACGAGGAGGCTGGTGATGAGCGTTCGGGTGTTGGTGCTGACGGCGGTGGCGACCGCGACTGCGGCGTGCGTTGGTTCGAGCGGTGACGGCGTGTTCGAGATTACCACGCTGTCGAACCGTGCCGACCTGCTGTCGGGCGGCGACGCCCTGGTGGCGGTGACGTTGCCCGACGGCGCCGAGCCGTCCGCGCTGGCGGTGTCCCTTGAGCACGGCGAGGGAGCGCAGGACGTCACCGCGGCCTTCGCGCCCCACGCCGACGGCCGGGTGCAGGGCCTCGTCACCGGATTGCCGGAGGGGGACAGCACGCTGGCGGCATCGATCGACGGACGCACCGTGCGGTTGCCGCTGACGAACTACCCGATCGGCGGCCCCATCTTCGCCGGTCCCCAGGTACAGCCGTGGGTGTGCATGACCGAAGAGGCCGGGCTCGGCCCGGCCCTGGACGAGCAGTGCAACGCCCCGTCGAAGGTGGAGTGGTTCTACAAGTCGACGACGCCGCCACTGGCAGCCGAGGGCGAGCCGGCGCCGAATCCGTTGCTGCCGTACGATCCGTCGGCGCCGCCCCCCGATATCGCGATCACGACCACCGACGAAGGCGAGACGGTCCCCTACATCGTTCGACGCGAGATGGGGACCCTCGACCGGGCGATCTACGCCTTTGCCGTCCTGGCGGATCCGGCGGCGCCCGCGCCGACGCCCTTCGACCCGCCGGCGGCCTGGAATCGCAAGCTGTACTGGACGTTCGGGGGCGGTGCGGCGCCTGGGCATCGCCAGGCCGCGCCGGGCAACGTCTTGCGCGACACGCAGCTGTCGCGCGGTTTCGCGGTGGCCACCTCGTCGCTGAATACCTTCGGGAACAGCTTCAACTCCGTGGTGACCGCCGAGACGGTGATGATGCTGAAAGAGCACATCATCGAAACGCTCGGCGAGGTGCGCTACACGATCTCGACCGGCGGCTCGGGCGGTGCCATGCAGCAGCAACTGCTCGCCAACGCCTATCCCGGCCTGCTCGACGGCATCGAGCCAAGCGCCAGCTTCCCGGACATCTGGAAGAACTTCCGCGAGATCATGGACTGCTCGCTGCTGCTCCGCTACATGAAGGAAACGGCGCCCGAGCTGTGGCAGGACGTGGAAGTGCGGAACGCCGTGATGGACAATGCCAACGAACTGCCGGGCACCTGCGAGGCCTGGGGCATCACGGGCCTCACCTGGGGCGACCCGACCGTGCGGTGCGTCCCTGCCGGCGGCCGTGGCGGCGCGCCGGCGATGCCGACGCCGGCGTGGGTCTACCACCCGACGATGAATCCCGTCGGCACGCGGTGCACGCTGCAGGACTATCAGGTGGCCATCTTCGGCCGCCGGTCCGACGGCTTCGCCCACCGACCGTACGACAACGTCGGGGTGCAGTACGGGTTGCGCGCGCTCGAGGCGGACATCATCTCGCCCGAGCAGTTCGTCGACTTGAACGCGCGGATCGGCGGGCGCGACATTGATCTGAACTTCGTGCCCGAGCGGACCGTTGCCGACGCGGCGGCGCTGGACATCGTCTACCGGACCGGGCAGCTCAACCTCCTCAACAACGTGGACATCCCCGTCCTCGACAACCGCGGGTGCCGGAACACCGAGGTGCACAGCTGCTACCACTCGTACGTGACGCGGGCCCGGATTCTCGAGTCGCGCCCCGGGGCGACCAACCACGTGACGTTCTTCAGCGCGCCGGGGACGACCGCGTTCGAGACGCTCGATCGCTGGGTGGCAGCCGTGGAGGCCGACACCTCTGAACTGCCGCTGGCGGACAAGGTCGCGTCCGCGCGCCCGCCTGATGGTGTCGACACCTGCTGGATCGATGGCGCGCGCGTCACCGACATGAGTCAGTGCCGCGCGGCGAACCCGCACTGGGGCAACGCGCATCTCGGCGCGGGCCAGACGATCGAGGACGACGTGCTGAAATGCCAGCTGACTCGGCTGCAACGGGACGACTACGGCGTCGAGTTCTCCGACGCGCAGTGGGCACGGCTGCAGGAGGTCTTCCCCGACGGCGTGTGTGACTGGAGCCAGCCCAGTGTGGGCGCGCAGCCGGCTATGGCGTGGCTGTCGTTCGCCGATGGCCCCGGCGGGACGCCGCTCGGTCCGCCGCCGGTGTCGCGATAGGCCGGGCCAGCGGCCCGGGTCGGGCGGGGGCGTGGCCGCGCGAGGCGTGGACTGGATGCTGCCTGCCGTGCGCGGAACATCGCTGCACCTCAGGGCGCGATGCGGGCTTGCGCGTCACCGGGTTCCTGATCCCCCCGGCTGCAGACGTTGCTGCCCGGGGCGGATCGTGTCCCGGTTGCTCGGCGAGCAGAGACGGCGCACGCAGGCTCGACCGGCGCTAGAGTACGCCGACGAGCCGCAAGGTGTTGCCGAGGAGTGTCGCGGCGTACAGCAGGCACAACGCACCGGTCAGCGCCGAGGCGAGCACCGGGGTCGTCAGCGTACGGTGCGTCAGGCCACACCGCCGCCACTGCTCGCGCCGTACCAGTCGCTGGTGGCACCGCGCGCGAAGGCGTGCCGCCCGTGCCCGGTCGGGCGTCAGCGGCTGGAGCGGATACCGGTCCTGGAGTGCCGGATCGTGCGCAGCGCTCATGGATGGACCTCCCGCAGGCACTCCAGGCCGGGTGCCTCGGTCTCTGACAGACGCCGCGCGAGCAGCGCCCGCCCTCGGCAAAGACGCTGGCGCATCGCGGCTGGCGTGATCTCGCAGATCTCAGCCGCTGCCGATGGGCCAAGCCCCTCGACGGCAACCAGCAGCACCGCTTCGCGGTAGCGCACCGGGAGCGCGGCCAGCGCCTGGGCAAGGCGCTGGCGGGTTTCGTGCGCCGCGGTCCGCTCCAGGGGGGACGGCGGTGGTGTGCCGTACGGCCAGAGCCCGATCAGGTCGGCGGTGTGTGCGGTTTCGACCGCTCGCGAACGGCAGTAGCTGACGTGGATGCGCCGAGCCACCGTGAACAGCCACGGCCCCAGTCGCGTGTCCGGACGCAGGCGATGGGCATGGGCGACGAGTCGGAGCCAGGTCTCCTCGGCCAGGTCGTCTGCCACATCGCGGGAGTTCGACAGCCGAGCCAGAAAGCTATACAGGCGCGCATGAAACGCGTCGTACACGGCGTCGAATGCTCCGGCGTCGCCCTCCCGCAAGCGGGCGACGAGTTGAAGCTCCAGATCCCGGTCCATCAGAGTACCTAACGCCGACGTGGCGCCCGCGTGACCGGGTCACGCGTGAGAGGCTCGCGCGTTCTCTCAGGTACTACAAGCACGTGGAGGCACCCGATGCTGTCAATTCTCACACAGGCCAGTCTCATTTTGCTGATGAGCACGATGATGGGCATGCTTCCGCTGGGCATGGGGCTGGCCTATGCGATCTGGCCCAGTGAACAGCGCCTCGCCCTGATGCGGCCGCTCTCGCTCGCCACGATCTTCGCGGCGCTCTGTGGCTCGATGTTGGGACTGCTCAACGTGCTTCGCGGGATGGGGAGCGGGGGCGGCTTCGACTTCGGCCCGGCGGAGCTCTCGCGGGTGTCGCCGATCGGCCTGGCGGAAGCGCTGGTGCCGCTGTTCGTTGGCTTCGGGTGCCTGACGGTTGCGTGGCTCGGCGTCGCCCTCGGACTCTGGCGGCGCGCGTAGCCGTGCGGCGGGAGTCGGCGGCTCGTCGGCCGCCGCGTCACGGCATCAGGAGCCTCGTGCCCGTCGTGACGCCGCGCGCGTTCGTCGCGATACTGGCGCAGACGATCCGCCGCGACCCAGCCCTGCGCGCTTGAGGCCGCGCAGGTGATCGCGGCACTGATCGGCCTGGCTGCCCGCGGCGAGCGGCTCGGGGCTCGGACGACGAACCGGCGCTCTGGCGCGCGGGCCCTCACGGATGGCCTGAACCGACAGCGCTCGGGCAGCTAGGGGCTGCCTTTCAGCCGACGGTCCAGATTGAACGCAGCGCTGATGAGCGCCAGATGGGTAAATGCCTGGGGGAAATTTCCGAGGGCTTCGCCGCTGGGTCCGATCTCCTCGGCGTAGAGCCCGAGGTGGTTGGCATAGCCGAGCATCTCTTCAAAGATGAGGTGGGCGCGATCGAGCAGACGGTGATCGGCACTCCCGGCACGTGCGAGGGCTTCGACGAGCCAGAAAGTGCACAGATTGAACGTGCCCTCATCGCCGCTCAAGCCATCATCGGTATCCTGCACATTGTAGCGGTAGACGAGATTGTTGGAGACGAGGCCGCCTCGCCTCGGAGGCTCCAGCGTGGCGCGCAGGGTTTGCAGGTTCCGCGGGTCATTGGGTGACAAGAAGAACACGAGCGGCATCATCAGATTGGCGGCGTCGAGTGAGGTGGAATCGTAGGCTTGCACAAACGCCTGCCGCTGCGCGTTCCACCCGCGACTCATGATCTGCTCGTAGATGTTGTCGCGGACCTTGATCCAGCGTTCCCAGTCCGCCGGAAACGAGCGTTTGTTGGCCAAGCGAAGGGCGCGATCGACCGCGACCCAGCACATCAGTTTCGAATATACGAAATGCTGCCGGCCGCCGCGGACCTCCCAGATGCCTTCGTCTTGCCGCTGCCAGTTCCGGCAGACCCAGTTGACCAAGGTGCGGAGATGGCGCCACAGATCATAGGAAATCGGCATGCCGTACTTGTTGAACAAGTACACGGAGTCCATGAGTTCCCCGGTGATGTCGAGTTGGAGCTGGTCATGTGCGCCGTTGCCAATCCGTACTGGCCGGGACCCACGATAGCCTTCGAAATGATCGAGCGTCGCCTCCGTCAGTTCGTGACGCCCGTCAATGCCATAGATCGCTTGCAGCGACCCGTCCGGTCCCAACTCGTGACAGCGTGCGTTCAGCCATTGCATGAACTGATGCGCCGCGTCGTTGAAGCCAATGCGCATCAAGCCATACAACGTGAAGGCCGCATCGCGAAGCCATGTGTAGCGATAATCCCAATTGCGCGGCCCGCCGATCTGTTCTGGCAGGCTGCAGGTGGGCGCGGCGACGATCGCCCCCGTTGGCTCATAGGTCATGAGCTTGAGCGCCAGCGCGGAGCGGTGCACCATTTCCAGCCATCGGCCGTTGTAGGTGCACTGCGACAACCACTGCCGCCAGTACTCCTCGGTTTTGGCCACGAGGTCGATCGCGTCGCGCTCAGAAGTCAACTCGGCGCAGGTGGAGGCTTCGTCGACTTGCCCGAAGACGAAACTGACGGCTTCTCCGTCCTGGACGGTAAATTCGCCGACCACCCCGTCGCCGTCGAGCTTCAACGGGACGCGCGTCGCGCACCCCATCGACAGGGTGGCGGTGTCGAAGCGCACCCCGGCGGTGAGCAGGGTAGTACGATGGGCATCTCGGCCGTAGTTGAAGGCCGGTTGGCATCGGGCACGAAATTGCACAGGCCCGCGCATGGCCTGGACGAGCCGGATCAACTGATGGCGTCGTGAGTCGCCCTCGCGAAGCCCGACGGGCATAAAGTCTGTGATTTGGCCGATGCCCCCGGCTGACAAAAACCGCGTAATGAGCACGTTCGTGGCCGGCCGGTAGAATTGCTTGTGGCGCACATCAGACCGGCAGGGCGCGATCTCAAACCGACCGCCGCGCCGGTCGTCGAGAATGGCCGCGAACACGCTTGGCGAATCGAAGCGCGGGTAGCAGAACCAGTCGATCGACCCGTTGGTGCCGACGAGCGCGACTGTGTGCAGATCGCCGATGATCCCGTAGTTCTCAATAGGGAGATATGACATACGCCGAGAGCCCCACTGTCGCCGTCCCGGATCGATGCCGGTCGTTCTTCAGGACGGCATGCGCCGGCCGCGATCTCCTCGAGGCCGGTCTGGAGGCCGCCGTCTTGGTCTGTGTCGCTATCGGCCCGCGCCAGCCCTCGGGGTGACGTTACCATGCGACACGCGATGCGACGCATTGAGGCGCTCCCCAGGGCGCGCGCGTGGGGTCGGCCACAGCGGCGTCCACGACCTGCTGCCGGACCCGGGACGGGCGTCGGCGCGCGTGCCGCCGGGTTGCCGTCGGTGTGGGCGCACGGCCCCCCGTGCCGGAGATCTCGGCGAGACGCGCCGGACACGCTGGCCCCGTGGCGGCCCACGCCTTGGCGAGTCCGCTGCGCCCGCCGCCATGGAGCGGTGGGGCTCACCCGGTACGCACGAACGCGGCGACCACTGCACGCCCTGCCGCGACACCCCGAGGGCGCTGCTCCACGAGCCCGAGCGGTTCGACGAGGCGCGGCGCCCCCACGCGACGCGCGACCCGGTCCGTCCAACCGCGTGCGACTGACGCGGGTCCCGTTCGGAGACAGGGCGTCACGCGAGCCTGGCCGCGAGGGCGACGCCCGCGAGTGGTTGACGGTGCGCCGCGACCGCGTGCCGTGTCCCGTGGCCGCGCGCGCGGTATGGAGTACCATCGGAGCACCCACACCGTGGACAGGAGGGCGCTTCTGCCGCACCGGTCACACCGCCCCACGCCGTGGTCTAATCGTGCCCGGAACCCGTCGACCCGGGTCCGGCGACACCCGTCGCAGCTGCGAGGCAGCGTGATGAGACAATGCCGGACACGCTGAGCCGCATGCAGGTTCCCACCATCTTTGCTCCCGGCTACGAACAGGCCAAGCTGTTTGATCCGACGCTTGCGCCGACCTACATCGCCCACATGCACGTCGGCGATCCCCTGGCCGACGCGGCCATGCGCGATCTGACGCGTATGGACCCGGCGGAAAGCGGACGGTTGCTGCAAGCGGCCTTCCAACTGCAGGACGCCGTCCTGCGCGACGCGCCCCCGAGCCTCCAGCGTTTCGTCCACGAGGTGGCCACCATCCCGCCGTGGTACGACCGCGCCGTGGCCCAGCACGGATGCCGTGTGTTCCTCCACAACCCCGACCAGTTCCTGGCGGCCTTCGCCGCCGGCGCCATCGTGGAGGGGTTCAGCACGATGATCAGCAAGTCGTTCGCGATCACGGGCAGGATGATCGACGACGGTGTCCGCCGATTGAGGCAGAATCTCCGACACCTGCTGGACATCTTCTTGCCGCGCGGCGTCGAGCCGTCCGGTGACGGCTGGAAGCTGACGCTGCGCATCCGTATGGTGCATGCGAGGGTCCGGACGCTGCTCAAGGACTCCGAGGAATGGGAGTATGCGAACTGGGGCCTGCCCCTCAGCGCGGCGCATCTGGCCTTGGCGTCGGCCGCCTTTTCAGCCCGCCTGCTCGAGCTGGCACAGAAGCTCGGCGCCGCGCTCAAGGACAAGGACGATCGCGAGGCGTTCATGGCGGTCTGGTCCTACGACGCCTGGATCATGGGCGTGCCGGACCCCCTCCTGTTTCACAGCCAGGCGGACGGACTGCGGTTGTTCACGCTCGGCAACCTCTGCGAGCCGCCGCCGGATGAAGACGCGATCGCCCTGGCGAACTGCATCGTCAACAGCGCGCCGGTGGTGATCGGCGTCACCGAACCGAAGGCCCGCGCCGACTTCGCGCGGTACGCCTACCGCATCGCCCGTGAACTGGTCGGCGACGCCAGAGCCGAACGCCTGCACTTTCCGCCCAAGAATCCGATTCCGATCCTGCCGTGGTTGCGCATGCAGGCATCCCTGAAGCGCTGTGTAGGACGGTTCCTGCCGGGTGTGGACAGGCTCCAGCGCCGACGGTCGTTTACGCATATCCTCAGTCTCACCGATCTCGGCGCCGCGGGCATCACCTACAACCTGCCGGACCATGTCCGCTCGGACATGTCGAGCAAGTGGTAGCCGTTTCCCACGCCGTCGGCCACCGGTCCCAGATCTTTGACAAGGGGAAGGCCAGACGGGCATGCTCTACCCGGAGGCCGGGAGGCTGTCGCCACTGGGGCGCACGTGCTGCCGGTCATCACCCAAGGAGAACGTCACCCATGCCCACCGCAATTGTCGCGCGACACGCACGCCGGCTGCCGGCGCTGGCCCTGGTCCTCGCCCTTGGGGGCGGCGCCCCGGCGCCGGCTCAGGCCCAGGGGGACTCGCCGGAAGCCATCGGGCTGGCGATTGCGACGCAGGCGCGGGCGCGCGAGGCCGAGTTCGGCAACTTCACGGCCGCGCAGGTGATGGTGCTGCGCAACCGGCAGGGCCAGGAGAGTCGGCGACAACTCCGGGTGCAGGTGCTCGAAGTGGCCGATGACGGCGACAAGAGCCTGTTCATCTTCGACGAGCCGCGCGACGTGCAGGGGACCGCGTTTCTGGTGCACGCCCACCGCGACGCCGACGACGACCAGTGGCTCTACCTGCCGGCCCTGCAGCGCGTCAAGCGCATCAGCTCCGCGAATCGCTCCGGCTCCTTCATGGGCAGCGAGTTCGCGTACGAAGACCTGACCGCCCAGGAAGTGGAGAAGTTCACCTACCGGTATCTGCGCGAGGAGCCCTGCGGCGACTTCACGTGCGCGGTCACCGAGCGCACGGCTGTGGACGGCAAGTCGGGCTACAGCCGGCAAGTGGTCTGGCGGGACACGGGCGAGTTGCGTGTCTGGAAGATGGAATACTACGACCGCAAGGACGAGCACTTGAAGACGCTCACCCTGAGCGAGTACGCGCAGTACCTGGATCGGTACTGGCGGGCCAGCCAGATGGAGATGGTGAATCATCTGACCGGCAAGAGCACGCTGCTGACCTGGAGCGACTATCAGTTCCAGACCGATCTGGACGACGGCGATTTCACCCAGACGAGCCTGAGACGCGCGCGGTGAGCCGCCGCCGCGCGGGTCGCTGCCTGGGCGCCGCGTGGGCGCTGGTCGGCGTGTTCGCCGTCGACGCCCGCGCCGGCGGTGGGCAGACCGACGAGACCACCACCGCCGCGGCGCCGGTCGAGTACGAGGTGTCCGGTCGAGTGACCGCCGCGGGCCGCTGGTTTCCCCGCGCCGCCGCCGACTCTGCGCAGCGCGCGCTCGCGACCGGCTTCGTCGCCGAGCCGCGCGTCTACATCGCCGCCCCAGCTGGCCAGAGCTTTACGGCCGCGCCGTTTGTCCGCTACGACCACGCGGACTCGCGCCGCACCCACCTCGACCTGCGCGAGGCGTATCTGTTGCTGTTTGGCGACATCGGCGACAGCGGCTGGGAGTTGCGGCTCGGCGTCGGCCAGGTGTTCTGGGGGGTCACCGAATCGCAGCGCTTGGTGGATATCGTCAACCAGATCGACAGCGTTGAGCACCCGAACGGCGAAGCCAAGCTGGGGCAGCCGATGGCGCACGCCACCTGGTTCGGCGACTGGGGCGCCGTCGAGGTGTTTGCGATGCCGTACCACCGCGCGCGCACGTTTCCGGGGCGCGCGGGCCGGCTGCGGCTGCCGCTCCTCGTCGACGACGAGCGTATCGAATATACCGGCGGCGGCGGCCCGTGGCGGCTGGACGTGGCCTCCCGGTACAGCCACAGCGTCGGCCTGTTTGACCTGGGCCTGAGCGTCTTTGCCGGCGCCAACCGCGAGCCGTTCCTGGTGCCGGACCTCGCCGCGGGCGGTGGCCCGGTCCTGACGCAGCGCTACACGCAGATCCGCCAGGTCGGCGTGGACGCCCAGGCGACCGTCGGGGCGTGGCTGTGGAAGCTGGAGGCCATTCACCGCACGGGGGCCCTCAACCTGTCCGCGGTCGAGCACGCCTACCTGGCGGCCGTGCTGGGCGGCGAATACGCCTTCTACGCGGTCGGCGGCTCGGCGATCGATCTGATCGTGCTCGGCGAATGGAACTACGATGGGCGAGGCCGCCAGGCCACGCCGAGCCGCTCGCCCAACACGCTCGACAACGACGTGTTCCTCGCCACGCGGCTCGCGTTCAATGATGTCCAGGGCGCCGCGCTCACCGCGGGCGTGTTCATGGACCTGGGCCGCGCGACGCGCACGCTGGTGGTCGAGTTCGACCGGCGCCTGGCCGACGACTGGTCCATTCACGCGGAGGTGATCGGCCTGCTCAGCGTCGACCCGGCGGATCTCCACTACCCGCTGCGCACCGACAGCTTCGTCGACGTCGGCCTGACATACAATTTCTGACTCCCCGTGCGGCGGGTTCCGGGGCCGCCAGCGCCTTGACAGCGGCCGGGCGGGGCGGGCATGCTGCGTGCAGCGTGGGCAGTCTCAGGCCGCCCCGACCAGTGCGTGTGCGGCTGTCTAGGAAAGGCACGATGCGAGTCATCTTGGCGCAACCGCGCGGGTTCTGTGCTGGCGTGGAGCGCGCCATCGAAATCGTCGAAACCGCCCTGCAGCACTACGGCCCTCCGATTTATGTCCGCCACGAAATCGTCCACAACCCGCGGGTCGTGGAGAATCTGAAGGCGAAGGGCGTACGTTTCGTCGAGCAGATCGACCAGATCCCCAACGGGGCCATCACGGTCTTCAGCGCCCACGGGGTGTCGGAGAAGGTCGAGCAGGACGCGACGACGCGCGGCCTGCGCTCGCTGGACGCCACCTGCCCGCTGGTGTCGAAGGTGCACATGGAGGGGCGGCGGTACGCCGCGAGGGGATTCGACATCATCCTGATCGGCCACGAGAACCACCCGGAGGTCGAAGGCACCTTGGGCCAGATCCCGGGGCCCGTGCGGCTGGTGAGTGACGTGGCGGACGTGGCGACCCTGCAGGTCCGCGACCCGGCCAAGGTCGCCTATATCACGCAGACGACCTTATCGGTCGACGATACCAGGGACGTCATTGACGCCCTGCGGCGGCGCTTTCCCAAGATTGTCGGACCGGATGTCAAGGACATCTGCTACGCGACCCAGAATCGGCAGGCCGCCGTGCGCCAGCTGTCCTCCGTCGTGGACCTCGTGCTGGTGGTTGGCGCCCAGAACAGCTCCAATGCCAACCGCCTGTGCGAAGTCAGCAACGACAGCGGCGTCCCGAGCTACTTGATCGAGGATCCGTCGGAGCTCGATCCCGAGTGGCTGCGCGACAAGAAGAGCCTCGGCATCACCGCCAGCGCCTCCACGCCGGAGGAGCTCGTGCAGGATCTGATCAACACGCTGCGGGAGTACACCGACCTGCAGATCTCGACGATGGACGGCATTATCGAGCACGTGCGCTTCAGCCTGCCCGTCGAGCTGCGCGAGCGCCCCGTCGAAGGGTAGGACGCGGCGCGGGGCGTATCTGCCACGCCCCACCCGCCCGCCGTGACGTCTTCTCCGCACACCCCGACAGCGGACGGCTAGCCCTGGCGGTCGGACGCCCCGTCTCGACCAGCCCCCGGCTGGGGGGGATAGAACTGTCGGCAATAGCGCCGATACATCCCGATCTCGCCGTCGGACCGGCACAGTCTCGGGATGGGCCGGTAGCGTTTCCGTTGCCAGATCAGGACATCCTGCAGGACGTCCTGTTTTTGCACGGAGAGGATGATCTGGTTCATGAGACGGGCGCGAAGACTCACCGGCAGGAACCGCAACCCCACGATCGCGCGTCGAGGGTGCCGGAGTTCCCGGATTTGCCCGACCAGCGCCAAGTCAATCAGCCGGCCGTCGACAGGTGTGGCGAGCACCCACAACCGTGCGTCCATGCCGATGGAGTGTTCCCGAATCTCGACGAACGAGTAGCCCAGGCCAATGACCGACGTGATCGCGGAGACCTCGAAGGTGACGTTCGTGAGTCCGGCAATCGTCCGGGTGCGTCTGAAATCGAAGCAACTCGTGAGACAGGGGCCATCCACGGTGACTGGTTGGACCCGGCGTACGTTCCCGTAGCCGTGGACGTGCAACAGGTGCGCCATGTCGACGGCGTTCTCGGTGGTTTCTTGGGGGTGTCCCGCAAATCGGAGAATCCGATACCCCAGGTCGCACCAGTCGGCGCTGGTCGGCGGGGCGTCGGGCAGGCGCCATTGGGGCGGCCGGCCGTCGAGTCCCCACCACGCGAAGACCATCCCAAGGACTTCCCGCGTCTCGAACACCTTCAGTCGTGTGGCCTTGGGGGCGGGGGCGAACGGCGTGGCCACGCACTGGCCGGTGATATCGAAGGTAAAGCCGTGAAACGGACACACGAGACAGCCGTCCCGCACCCGGCCACCGGCCGCAGGCCCGAGGTTGGACCCGAGGTGCGGACAGACCGCCTCGGCGACGCAGACGCGCCCGTCCTCGGTGCACCAGGCAACGATGTCTTCACCCATCCAGGTCTTTTGCAGCAGCCCCGCCGTGTGGATGGACGCACGGCTGGCCACGAAGTACCACCCCTCCGGGAACGGGGACAGTGCGGGGGTCTCGTGGCGCGCCCTACGTCCTGCCGGCGTCTCGACTGACACTTGTTGGATGGTTTCCATGCCGCACACGCTCATCCACGAGAACGAGTCCCGGGGTGGTGTCCATTCGCCCGCGGCTTCCACGACACCACCAGCACGCCGCCGACGCGGGGGACGCCCCGACGGCGCCGACGGCGGCGCGATCCCCTGCGTCCCACACCTCAGGGGGCTTCATGCCACGCTGTCAGCTGGCCCGCCCCGGCTGCCTGGCCCAGGTAGCATGGTAGTGCATGGATGGGTGGGACCGGGGGGGCGGTCCACGCCGTGGGGGACGCTGCTAGGTGAGGCCGAGGGTCCAGGTGGGCGGGCAGCGCGGGGCCGGGGTGCGCGAGCGTCGAGACACGTGCTGTCTCCTGGGGGCCGGCGCACGGCGTGGCGGTGGAGGCTTTACCGCCGACCCGGACGAGAGCGAGGGCGTCCCCGGCACCGGTGGCCGGGGTATGATGTCGTCGAGCGTGAGCGGCCCCATCGGCACTGTCGGCTCCACCTGGCGATCGCAGTCCGTGGGCACTGCCGTCACCGTGCGCACGCGCTTCACACGCATGACCGGAATGCCACCACGTCTGACAGGCCTCGTCTGTGCGGCGGCCTGCCTCGTGGGGGCGCCGCCGGTGGTTTCTGCCCAGACCACCGAACGCCCCACGACGCGGGCGGTGCGGCTGGCGCAGGCGCCCGCACTCGATGGCGTCGTGGACGACGATCCCGTGTGG
>CAZHTD010000040.1:0-25519 GCA_964535675.1 uncultured Bifidobacteriaceae bacterium
CTGCCGAGGCCCACCACGGCTCGAGAGTCTACCTACGCAGTGTCTACTTGACGGGAAAGCTTACGGAGCCTTGACAAACTTACTGATAGCACGCGGAGTGGATAAAGGCCGGGATCCCGTGCAAGACGACCAGATTCGGTAATGTTCGGCTTGACCCCGTCCGTTGGAGGAAAGGAGAGATTACGGCTGTGTGCGGAGGATCTGGAGTGCGCCCAAGGTATCGCGATCGGCGCTCAGTTCCCCATTCCCTGCCGGGAACTCGCTGCCCTGGAAGATCGCAGCCACGATGTCGGTGTACTCCTGATCGCTCAGAGTGCCGGGATCGAGCGGCGGCATGTTCGTCTTGAGGTAGTCGAACAGGGAGCCCGCGGACTGGGTGCTCCAGATGAACAAGAACTCGCTGCCAGCGATGGGGGGCGCGCCAGGGCCGCCGAGTAGGTTCGTAGCATGGCACATTACGCAGTGCTCCTCGGCCAAGGCCATGCCGCGCTCGGCCTGTTCGACCGTGTAGACGCCGTCCCAAGTGTTGGAGGTGAAGTTCTGGCCCTGGGCGGTGGCGAGGCCGGACGTCAGAACGAGGGCAGCAGCGGGGAGGCGAAGCAATTTCATAGCAGCAGTATACTGGTCGAACGGCGACTGGTACCGAGTCGATTCAATCCACCCTCGCTACAGAATCTACTACCGTGGCTGGGGCAAGGCGAAGACGAACAAGCTGTTGCCGGAGCTGGGCCGAAGCTCGGGCGTCAGGCGCAGCATGCCGCCCATGGTCAGTGAGCTGCCGGTGCTCACGGCAATGTACTGTCGACCGCCCACCGCGTAGGTGACTGGGAAGCCGGTCACTGGGCGGCCCAAGTTGATCTCCCACAGCAGCTCACCGGTCTCGTCGTTCAGGGCCCGGAAGCGGCCGTTCACGTCACCGCTGAACACGAGCCGCCCGCCAGTGGCGAGTTGCGACATCGTGCCGGCGCGCTGCTCGTATACCCACTCGGTACGCCCGGTTTCCACCGAGAACGCCTGCACGGTGCCGAGGTTGCCGACCTCGTCCACCCCGGGTGGCAGCGCGGTCTCAGTGCGGATGGCGTAGAGTGAATCTAGGCTCGGCTCTTCCGCCGTGGCGGTGACACTGGCGCACGTGTTCTGCCGAAGCGCATAGTACATCAAACCGGTGATGGGACTGTAGGCACCGGACTCCCAGTTCTTGGCCGTACCGATTCCGGGACACACGAACACGGTGTCGCCCGCCGCGCCCATGAGCGTGTCGGGGTTCACAGTGCTCTGCCCGGTCGTGCCGTCGATGTCGGCGATGATGTTCTGGTAGACGGTAGGCCGAGCCCACAGGAACTCGCCTGTGGCGGCATCCAGCGTGAAGATCACACCGAGCTTGCCTGGGATGCCTGTGATCACCTTCCGCGTTTCACCCGGTGTGATCCCTGGGTTGATCCACTCCACCGCGTCGGGGTTCGGTGCCACGGCCGTCTCGACCACGATCCGCTGGAAGGGGAAGTCTTGGTCCCAGTGGTCCACGACGTGCTGGTAGTACCAGACGATCTCGCCGGTGTCGGGGTTCAGCGCCAGCGTGGAGTTGTGGTACAGGTGCTGTAGGTCGTTGCCGCCCAACATGAACTTGGGTGCCGGCGAGGTGACCGACGTGCCCGTGAAGATCAGCTCCAGTTCGGGGTCGTAGCTTGGCACCATCCACGAGCCCACGTGCCAGCGATCCTCGAAGGCCACATCGCCCCACGACTCGTCTCCGGGCTCGCCGGGTGCCGGGATGGTCCGCGTGCGCCACAGCTCCTCGCCGGTGCGCGCGTCGTGCGCCATGATCACACACGCGTCGGGGCCGCCTTCCGGCTCGCAGCCTCGGCCTGAGATCACCTTGCCGTCGGCGATGATCGGTCCTGATGTCTGCTGTGCACCCCGCGTGTAATCCATGATCAGTGTCTCCCACGCCAGCTCACCGGTGGCCGCGTCGAGCGCGATCACGTAGTCGTCGGCCGTGGTGTCGATGATCAGGTTCTCGTAGATTGCCAGGTTCCGATTAATGGCCGGCACCGGGAAGTAGTCGGTCAGGTCGTCGGGCAGCTCACGCCGGTACTCCCAGATCAGGTCGCCGGTGACAGCGTCCATCGCTTGGATGACGTCAAGCGGGTTGGGCATGTAGAGAATTCCGTCGTGCACGAGCGGCGTTCCCTCCTGCAGACCCTCGGCCATCTCGCGGCCCCAGACCAGCGTCAACGAGCCGACGTTGTTGCGATTGATCTGGTCGAGCGCGCTGAAGCCCCAAGCGGCCAGCGTACCGCGCCACATTAGCCAGTCCTCGGCCGGCGGGTCCTGCAGCATCGCGTCGGTGACGGGCGTTAAGTTGCGGTCCTGCGCATGGACGGCGGTCTCGTTGGTGCCCAGCACGATGATGGCCGCAACTGCCGCCGTCAGCCCGGCGGTGATGGTGACGAAGCGCTTCATGTCAGTCCCCTCAATCTGTTCGCCAAGCTGAAGCCTAGCGCCACGCGAGCGGCCCTCCGCCCTCACGACTCTCGAAATGCTCACCGATTATACGTCCGATACCGAGCGCGACCGAAGGCCCGGCTAGCTGCCAACAGCAGCGTTACGGCTGTCAGCGGCAGAGCGAAATACACCAGCGCGTCGCGCAGGCCCTGTAGCGCCGCGTGCCCGGTCGCGTCGAACACCAAGTAGACCACGTACACCACGTAATACACTAGGAACAGCAGGCCCTCCCAGCGGTCGATGCGGTGACCCGTGTAGAAGACGGGCAGGCAGGCAGCCGCTACGGCCAGCGCCACGACGAAGTCGAAGGTCAGCAGGCCCGATGGCACCGCGATGCCGCCGCCGGCCACCACTGTCGGCCCCAGGATGGCGGTCAGGTTGAAGATGTTGCTGCCGAGCACGTTGCCGACCGCGATATCGCGCTGCCCGCGCGCGGTGGCTACCAGCGACGCAACCACTTCCGGCAGCGACGTGCCGACGGCGACGATCGTCAGGCCAATCACCTCGTCGGCCACGCCGAGCGCCGCTGCTAAGGCCGAGGCGCCAGCCACCAGCTGCCGCGCGCCGGCCACCAGGAGCACCAGCCCAGCGAGGATGGCGATCGTGGCGAGCCAACGACCGCCACGGGCCGCTTCGGGCACCACTTCACCCTGCCCTTCGGTGGTGGCGCTTCGCCACAGCCACCCTGTATAGGCGATGACGATCAGCACCAGCACGGCCCCTTCGATGGGGCTGAGCTGGCCGTTAGCGGCCATCAGCAGCGTGAGCGCCGACACGGCGACGACCAGCGGTACCTCAAACCGGACCACGCGACGCGCGACGAGCAATGGTGCCACCACCGCCGACATGCCGAGCACCAGCAGGACGTTGCAGATGTTACTGCCGAGCACGTTGCCCAGGGCCAAGGCGCCGTTGCCGGCGCGCGCGGCGGCCACGCCGACGGCCAACTCCGGCGCGCTGGTGCCAAAGGAGACAACCGTCAGCCCGATCACGAGGGGGGAGACGCCAAGCGAGTTCGCCAGGCGCACGGCGCCGCGGACGAGCAACTCACCACCACCGAGCAGCAGTGCGAGGCCCGCTACGACGAGCCAGATGGGGGAGAGATCCATCACCATCCTGGATTACATGGACTCCTCCTGGTGCTGCGGTGCAGCATCCTGATGAGTAGGTGAACGGTTCAGGACGAACCAGGAAGAAACCAACATGGATCGTACGACAGTCGCAGTTGACCTTGCAAAGAGTGTGTTCGAGGTGGCAGTAGCCAACGAGCGGGGCAGATCCTCGAACGGAAGCAGTTCGGCCGGGCTGCATTCCGACGTTTGCTTCCGCATGGTGACGTCGCCGCAGCGGTGGCGGCCATACGCGCGTCGCAGGCGTGGAGCGGGACCAAGCTGGCGTTCGAGTTCCTGGTGTTAACCGCCGTTCGGTCGAGAGAAGTGCGACTCGCTACATGGGCGGAGATTGACTTTGACGCGGCAATCTGGACGGTTCCCGCCGTCCGGATGAAGGCCATGCGCGAGCACCGCGTGCCACTGTGCGGGCACGCGCTGGAGATCCTGGACGAGGCGACGACGCTCTACGACGGAACGGACCTCGTGTTCCCGAGCGCGGGAAGGCGCTTGCGGACATGACCCTGTCGAAGCTCGTCAAGGAACAAGACATTGACGCGGTGCCGCACGGCTTCCGCTCCTCGTTCCGGGACTGGGCCGGGGAACGGACCAATCACCCGCGGGAGGTCGTCGAACCGGCGCTTGCGCACGTCGTCCAGAACAAGGTCAAGGTCGCCTACGCGCGGCCGGACCTGTTCGAGCGCCGCCGTCGCCTCATGGACGACTGGGCATCCTATCTCGAAACGGAACGCGGGTAGGTTGCTCGTCTGCGCCGGTAACGACCCGAGCGGAGAGCGTTCACCTCTCCGAGATCAACTTCACCGCCGCGCGCCGGAGTTTCACTACCACTTCGGTCGGCGGTCGAGTTCGGTCAGCAGAAACATGGCGATGCCTTCCGTAGGACCTCGTTTGCGCGCTTCAGCTCGCGATTCTCACGCTTGAGTGCCTTGAGCCACTGGCGGTCGTTCGTGGCCACGCCCGGACAGAGGACGGTGGCCATCAACTGGGTATACTCGCCTTCCAGTTCGCGCAATTGCTTGACGTCCAACACCGCTAGCTCAAATCCCCCGGGGTCGATCGTCATTGACCGCCCCCGGTCTGGCAGCGATGATCAGCAGGAGATTTCGGCTCACCCGTGCGCGCACACCCATTCTCTAAACTCGTCGTCGGCTGGCACGAGTTCATCGCGCTCCCCGAGTGGGGGATCGCAGCCATCAGAGCCAAGATCGACACCGGCGCGCGCAGTAGCGCGCTTCACGTCGACAACGTGGTTGCCCTGCCAGGCCGTCGGGTCAAATTCGATCTTGTGACCTCTCAGTCCGGCCGGCGACGACGCATCCAGACGCGCGTAGTGCGTACCGCGCACGTACGGTCCAGCACCGGTCACGGGGACACGCGATTCTTCGTCAGGACCAAGGTCTGCCTCGGCCCACTCGAGCGTGCGGTTGAGTTCAGTCTCGTCGATCGCTCCGCGATGCGGTTTCGTATCCTCTTAGGCCGGACAGCGATGGCGGGTGTGCTAGTCGATCCGACCCACATTCAGGTGCTGGGGAATAGGCCACGTGGGGAGTAAACGATCGCGTCCCGTTCGAGGGCCGCGCCGAGAGAGCTTTCCCATCGGCGGCGAGTCGATCGATCCGGGCTCACGCCAGCGAGTTGATCTGGACATCGCGAATCCCTACGGCCAAGCGCAGGTCAACATGCCCGTGGTTGTTGTGCACGGACGGCGCTCTGGGCCGCGGCTGTTCGTGACTGCTGCAGTTCATGGCGATGAGATCCTAGGCGTGGAAATCATCCGTCGCCTGCTGCGGATGTCCCTCTTGCGGCATCTACGGGGAACGTTGGTGGCCGTCCCCATCGTGAATGTGTACGGGTTTCTCACTCACAGCCGGTATCTTCCAGACCGCCGCGATCTCAATCGATCGTTTCCGGGCTCACCTTCGGGCTCGCTCGCGGCCCGGCTCGCGTACGTTTTCACCCGCGAGATCTTGGACCGCTGTACACACGGCGTCGATCTGCATACTGCCGCGGCACACCGACAGAACCTGCCGTACTTGCGGGCGGAGATGAGCGACTCGGAAACGGCACGACTGAGCCGAAGTTTCGGAGCCCCGGTGGTCCTCAATACGCCCCTGCTCGACGGCTCGCTCCGTCAAGCGGCACTAGCGAGGGGCATACCCATGCTCGTCTACGAAGCCAGCGAGCCGCATCGCTTCGATGAAATGGCCATCCGCATCGGGGTCCGTGGGATTCTGAACACGATGCGCACCCTCGGCATGGTCGACAAGGTCGGTGCTCACCGGGCACAGACCCGGCCCATGTTCGCCCGTTCGAGTCAGTGGGTGCGCGCATCCGAGAGCGGCATCTTGCGAACGGCGGTCCAGCTGGGTGCACACGTTAGGAAACGTGACGTGCTTGGCATTATTGGCGACCCCGTGGACGATCACGAGGTCGACGTGTTGGCTCCGGTGACGGGCGTAGTGATCGGTCGCACTGGTTTGCCGCTTGTCAACGGTGGAGACGCATTGTTCAATATCGCAACATTCGGCAAGCCTCGGCGGGCGGCCGCAGCAATCGCTGCAGTGCACGATCAGCTCGATCCACAGGTGGCCGACTCGCCCTCCGGGGAGCCACCAATCAAATAGGCTTGTTGACACATGCGACTCGTCATCCTCTCACGAGGGCCGAACCTGTACTCGACGCAGCGGCTGCAGGAAGCCGCCGTGGCACGCGGTCACGAAGTCGAGGTCATTGATCCGCTCCGATGCTACGTGGACATTACGTCACACGATCCCGCCATCCACTACAAGGGACGTGAACTCAAGGCAATCGACGCGGTGATCCCCCGCATCGGCGTGTCGATTACCTTCTACGGCACGGCGGTGGTGAGGCAATTCGAAATGGCGGGCGTGTACACGCTCAACGAATCCGTGGCCATCACCCGATCACGTGACAAGCTGCGATCCCTGCAGCTACTGGCACGGCGGGGTGTGGGTCTGCCAGTGACCGGTTTTGCGCATTCCACCCGCTACACCGAGGATCTCATTCGGCTCGTCGGTGGTCCGCCGCTTGTTGTGAAGCTGTTGGAAGGCACGCAGGGCATCGGTGTCGTCCTGTGTGAAACGCAAAAGGCGGCCGAAAGCGTGATCGAAGCGTTCCGGGGCATGAAGGCCCAGTTCGTGGTGCAGGAATTCATCAAGGAAGCGGGTGGCGCGGACCTGCGCTGTCTCGTCGTCGGTGAACGCGTTGTCGCCGCGATGATGCGCCGAGCTGAAGCAGGAGAATTCCGCTCCAACCTGCACCAAGGGGGGTCGGTCGAACCGGTCCGACTGACACCCGAGGAGCGATCGACAGCCGTACGGTCCGCCCGCATCATGGGGCTCAACGTCGCCGGTGTTGACATCCTGCGCTCGCACCACGGGCCGGTCGTCATGGAAGTGAATTCATCTCCCGGACTCAAAGGCATCGAGAAGGCCACTGGTACCGACGTGGCCGGTAAGATTGTCACCTTCATCGAAGGGGCGGCAAGAAAGGGGCGGACGCGGACGCGCGGACAGGGCTGATCCGCGACGCACCTGGAAGCACTGGACGTTGGCCCGTCGGATGATCGATCTATGCCTGTCTGACTGATACGAATCTCGGCCACCACTGGTGGAGGCATCCGTCGCTATGGGACTGGACACACTGTTCGAATCGCTGGTCGCGTCAGCAGACGGCACGGCACGGTCGTTGCTCACGGCGTGGCTGGTGCAAGTCTGGGCGTTACTCCCGCGCGTGCTGGTCGCAATCCTGATCGTTGTCGTAGGGCTGGTCGCGGGCCGGCTCGCCCGGAACGCAGTGACCGTCGGCGCCCGGGCGGGTCGCCTCAGCCAGGCCGACCTGCTGGGCCGCGCAGCGCAGTTTGTCGTGGTGACGTCAGCAGTCGTGACCGGTCTCGATCAAGTCGGGGTCGACAGCCGGTTTCTGACCGCTATGGTCGCCATTGTGCTCGGGAGCATGCTGGGCGGCACGGCTTTGGCCTTCGCCTTCGGCGCCAGGACCGAGGTGAGCAACTTGGTCGCCATGCATTACGTCCGCCAGGTGTATCACCCCGGTCAGCTCATTCTCCTCGGCGGAGTACGGGGGCGAATCCGGGACTTCACCAAGACGACGGTGATTGTGGCCATGGAGAGCGGCGAGGCACACCTCCCCGGACGGCTCTTCAGCGATCAGGTGGCGCAGGTGCCAGCGGCCCAGACAGAGACCGATCAGTAAGACCAGTGCCGGAGCAAACCAGCCGCATGGCAGTCAACCGGGCATTGACGGACGCCTTCTTTCGTCATCATCCAGCGGAGGCAGCACGGGCGCTCGAGGTAGCGACGCCGGTCGAGATCGCTGCAATGGTGGCAGACATGGACAGCGCTCGCGTGGCGCCAGTCGTTGCGGCCATGGATCCGACGGTCGCGGCTGCGGCGCTACATGCGATGGATCCACCGGTGGCCACACGCCTCGTAACAGCCCTGCCGCCACGTACGGCAAGCGTCCTGCTGCGCCGCACCGGACCGACGACCCAAGCCGTCATCTTGCAGCAATTGCCGGCACGCACGGCGTCGCGCTTCGAGGTGTTGTTGCGGTACCCAGCCGGGAGCGCCGGCGCCTTGCTCGATGCGGCGGTCGAGACGGCCCCACCCGACGTGACCGTGCAGGCGACACTTGAGCGTCTTCATCGAGCTACAGGCACGGTGGACTCCAACCTCTATGTCATCGACCGACGCGGCTTGCTGCTCGGAGTCGTCACACTTGGGGCATTGATCAGCGCGCCCCCTGAAGCGCTGCTCGGCGCCATCGCGACGCGTCAGATTGCCACGTTGCCGGCTACAGCGGGGCACGCCGCTATCGTGACCCACCCTGCGTGGCGAACTGTGCAGGCGTTGCCCGTGGTGGACCGAACGGGCCGGTTCCTCGGCATTGTCCGGCACGAGACCCGGTATGCCTTGGAGTCCGGAGCGGCCGGGCGCGCGTTGGACCCGGCGGTGGCTGGCCTTGCCCTCGAGATCGGCGAGCTGGCGTGGTCAGAAGGGGTGGCCTTCGTGGGTGACCTGATCGGCGCGTTGTCACAAGTGACCCGCCAAACTTCCCTTGCTGATGCAGGAGCGACATGATGGATTCGTCCACCACGCTGCTAGCGGTACTGGCAGCGGATTACACCCGTCTGTATCCCGGCGAGGCGGCCGCGGTGCTTGAGAATCAGCCCGCGGAGGCGGCAGTGGAGTGGGTCGATCAGCATGCGATTGCCTGGATCGCCCCGGTCTTCGCGGCCTTGACACCGGTGGCCGCTGTACGGATGCTCGCACGCCTGCCCCTCGTGCGAGCAATCGCTCTGTTGCAGGCCCTCGATCCAGCACGCGCCGCCGCGTACTGCGCGATGCTCAATCCGGCCCGGCGCACCAAACTGTTGGCCATGCTGCCAGTTGCGGATGCCCGCGAATGGCGCGCGTTAATGAACTATCCATCCGCCACCGCGGGCGCCTTGATGAGCGTCCGGCTTGAAACCTTCCGCCCGGACACCACGGCGGACACGATCATCACCCGACTGCGAGCACACCGGGCCACGTCGGCAGGTGAGACCGATACCAACGTCGCACTCGTTGAAGCCGATGGGCGTTTCGTCGGTCTCGTGGAGGTGGCCGCGCTCGCAGCAGCGCACCCGTCGACACCCGCGGCGCAACTCGCGCGCCGTGCGGGGGTCGCCGTGCCGGCAATGACACCGCGTGAGGAGGTCGTCCGGCTGATGACGCAGGCCGGTGTTGCCGCCTTGCCGGTGGTCGACACCACAGGGTGCCTGCTCGGGGTGGTACGGCAGCGGCAATTCGCCCACGCGATCGAGGAAGACGCCACCGCCGACCTGCAGACGATGATGGGCGCTGGCGAAGAGGAGCAAGCACTGTCACCCATCGGCTTGGCAGTGCGCAAGCGGTTGCCGTGGCTACAGATCAACCTGGCCACAGCGTTCCTCGCGGCGGCCGTGGTGGGGATCTTCGAAGCCACGATCGCCCAAGTCACAGCCCTGGCCATTTTGCTGCCCGTGGTGGCGGGACAGTCGGGCAATGCTGGCTCGCAGGCGCTTGCCGTCACAATCCGCGGTCTGGCGCTGCGCGAGATCCGCCTACGCCATTGGCGGGTGGTTGCCCTGAAGGAAGGGATGGTTGGGTTGATCAACAGCCTGGCGGTTGCCGCCACTACCGCGCTGGGTGTCGTCGTCTGGAGTCAATCGCCAGGCCTAGCTGGGGTCATTGCCCTCTCCATGGTGGCCTCGATGGTGATTGCAGGCCTTGCGGGAGCGCTGATCCCCATGCTGCTCACCGCAGCCCATCAGGATCCGGCGCAATCGTCCAACATCCTCCTCACCACGGTGACCGATATCGTCGGTTTCTTCAGTTTCCTCGGTATTGCGACGTTGCTCATGTCACTGCTCTGACTTGCACCTCCAGATCCTGACGCAGCGTGGCCGTTGGGCACTCGGGATGTAGTCGGGGCGAGGACACGCCCCGGCCGTCTAGGCACTGATGGCCGAGTCTCGGTTTCCGAAGCCGATCCGAGTCGACGCCAATTCCTGACCACATGGGCTGAAAGTGTCGAGCAGGCGGGCGACCCCGCTCAAGAATTGCGGCAACGCGAACAGATAATCAGTGTGCTTGTAGAACGTACCGAGCCCACTGTGCCTCTACCCCTAGCGTTCTCTGCAAGCCAACGAGCACTGTGGGGCGCAACGGGACACGGGCAATCAAAATTGAAACTGGCAATCCATGCCATAGTTATCCAGTTAAATCGCTTTATTTCGATAACTTACAGAGAAGCAGTGGTGGACCAGACGGGGATCGAACCCGTGACCTCGTGAATGCCATTCACGCGCGCTCCCAGCTGCGCCACTGGCCCACTCGTCGAGAAACACCCGAGCATACAATCGTAGCGCACGGCGAAAACGGGGCGCAAGGTGGCCCCGTTTCCTCCGATCCTGCGAGAAGGTCAAAGCCCCTTCGCCAAGCGCATGGGGAATCAGTACCGCTCGAAGATGCGCTGGATAGCGACGGGGTCATCGCTGACGGTCAGCGCCAGCATCAGCAGGACGCGCGCCTTGACCGGTGTCAGGTCACCCGCGGCCAGCGACGGGCCGGCATTGCGCGTCCCTGAGCGCACCGATCCCGCGCCCGTTCGCGTACTACGCACCACGACCACACCCTGCCCGCGCGCGTACTCGATCGCCTTGGCTTGCGTGGGCGTCGTGGCACCCGCGCCGAGCGCTGCCACGACCACCCCCCGGGCGCCCAGGTTCACGGCCGCGCGCACCAAGTCACCAGGTGCCCCTTGGTAGGTGAGGATTACATCCACCCGTGGCAGTGCCTCAAGTGCCGCAATGTCAAACTCGCTGCGTGACGTATGCAGCAGGCCGGGAGAGCGCAGCCACCCGACGCGATCTTCCAGCACGCGCGCCACCGGCCCGCGCGCAGGCGACCGGAAGGCATCGAGCCGCCGGGCATCGGTCTTGGTCACGTCGCGGGCACCGTGGACCACTGCGTCCAGCACCACCAGTGCGCCGCGCCCCCGGGCGGCCGGGTCGGCCGCCACTCTAAATCCGGCCAACAGGTTCGCCGCGCCGTCATAATCCCTGTCGCCCGGGCTCCGCATGGCGCCGACCAGCACCACGGGACGCGCCTCGTGCACCGTCAGGTGGAGAAAGTAGGCCAGCTCCTCTAGGGTGTCGGTGCCGGTGGAGACGACGATGCCAGCCAGGCCGCGGTCACGCGCGAACAAGTTGTTGAGCCGGCGCGATAGCGCCAGCCACTGATCGAGCGTCAACGTGCCACTCGGCACGTTGGTGAACTGCTCGCTGGTTGCGCGCGCGTGGCGCCCCAGTTCGGGCACAGAGCCTAAGAGATCGCGGTCAGAGAGGCGTCGATCGGGGCGATCGGCGATCGTGCCCCCGGTGGCCACCAGATGTACGCGCGGCGGGGGCTGCGCGGCGGCCGGAATGGCGAGGGCCAGCAGGAGCAGCACGGCGGCAAGCTGCTCGATGCGCCCGATGACCTGCCTTGTCACGGGCCGGGACTATACCGTACGGTGGCGGCGGTGGAGCAGTGGGCAAGCGACAGCCAGCGAATCAGGTGGGTTGCGGCCTCGTCGGGGGTCTGGCCGTAGAAGGGCATCATCGCGGTGGGCACGCCGGTGCTGCGACGCAGTCGGGCACGCCAGCGCCCGCTCGCGAGCACGACCTCCACGTGGTAGGTGCGACCACCGATTGTTTCTTCGAAGCGATGAATCCTCACGTTTGGAAACTCGAGAGACCGCAAGGTTGAGGGCTGAAATCGTTACGCGGTTGTCACATGCGTTCAAGCGAAGGGGATCGCGAAGACGCGCACTCCGCTGCCAGAATTTAGCGCGCAGCCGTAACGGGAACGAACGAGTTTTTCACGTGACAGGTTCTCCACAAGAAATGCACGGTTGATGCACAGGTTTTCCACAGACGGTGCGTGCAGGGTGCTGCGAAGCCTACCGATCGCGCTGCCGGTAGCATCCACGGCCACGCCAGATGCACTGTTGCTGCGCCTGTTCCTAGCCTGCGGCCGGTTGCTCGTCTACGGCGAGGACGGGCGCGTCATCTTCTCCACGCCGTTCGGCGGCAACCTCGACGATCCGCCCTTCCATGCGGTGAGCCTGCCCGATGCGGCTATCGATTGGCTTGGTACCGAGCACTACAACGCCTCAGCATGGCTGTTGCGTTACACGGCTCCGGGCGGCTCGGCCGAGTTCGAGGAGCTCGAGTTTGAGGTGGCGGCCGTGCTCAGCGAGATTGCCGTCTCGACAAGGTCCGAGCGCGCGCTGCAGGCTTCGGTGCGCGGGTGGCTCGAGTACGCCCAGCGCGAGCGACTGCATCTGGACCAATGGGAGATCCGTCGCGGGTTGCACGCGGGCTACCAGCGCCGGGCTGGCTCGATAGTGGTCGTATTGGGAGGTGTCACCGAGTCGCTCGATGCTATCCGCCGTCTCAAGGGCCCCTCGCCCGATGAGCTGCTGATTCTGCGGTGTGATCGGCGGGCCGAGACCAAGCGACTCGACCGGATGCAGCCAGCCACCGAGCCGTGGCAGACTCATCAGTTCTTCATCGCGGCGTGGTGGCTCGCCGAGAGCGCTATCGTCACAGGCCACGCCGTCTCCAGCAGCGCCAACGTCGAGACGGCCCGGCCGGCTAGCTCGGCTGTCGCCGGCGCGCTCTCGATGCTCGAGTTCGCGCAGCCGCAGCTCCAGATCGTCCTCGACCCGCCTCGACGTCAGTGATCACGGCCAGACAGACCCGGCTGCTTCGGGCGCCTGACCTGCGCGCCTTCCGCCACACTCTCATCGACCTGTCGCTCGACGGCGACCCGCTCAATGCGCGCGACCGCCTCGTCGTCGTGCCGACGAGGGCGGCCGCCGAGCACTTCCGGCGCAGCCTAGAGTCGCATGCGCTGGCCGGCGGTGACGCGGCCGTCATACTGCCCGAGTTGATCATCCCGCGCGACCTAGTGGAGTGCCTGGCGTCGCGCTGCGACGCGGGCACCGCCGACACGTTGAACGAGTCCGAGCGGGAGGTGCTGCTGGGTGTGGCGTGCGCGGCCGTGGAAGAGTCGGGCATCGCGCCGCCGTTCCGCCTGCGACCCGGGCTGGTGGCTGAGATCCTGCACTTCTATGACGAGCTGCGCGCCAATGGCAAGGACACGGCGGCGTTTGAGCGCCTAGCGGTAGGCGAGCTGGAGCCGGCAGCCGAGTTTGATCGGGGGGCCGACCGTCTGTTGAAGCAGACGCGTTTCCTGGTGGCAGCGTTTCGCGAACTGGAGCGGCGCATGGCCGACACTGGCGCGCTTGACGAGCACGGGCTGCGCGAGCGGGTGCTGGCCGCCGAGCCGGCGCGGCCCTGGCGCCACGCGGTAGTGGCGCTGGCCGACCGCGCGCGCGAGCGGCACGGGCTGGCCCCGGTCCACTGGCAGCTGCTGGCTCAGATGCCCGGGATCGAACGCCTCGATGTGGTGGTCACCGAGACGGCGCTCGCCGGGGGGTTCCACGAGGCCATCCACGCACAGTTGCCCGGCTTGGATGAGGTGGCCTCCATGCCAGAGGTGCTCAGTGTTGCCCACGGTCCGATGCTGGCCGTGCCGTCCGGCGGCGACGTGGTGCACTTGGCCCGCGACCGGGAAGAGGAGGTCGGCGCGTTCGCGCGACGCGTGCGACAGCTCGTGCGCGAAGGCGACTTGGCCTCGCTCGACCGGGCGGCGCTGGTCGTGCAGCAGCCGCTACCCTACGTGTACGTCGCGCGCGAGACGCTGCGGGCGGCAGCGATTCCGGCCCAGACGCTCGACGCGGTGCCGCTGGCCGCCGAGCCCTATGCGGCGGCACTTGACCTGCTGGTCTCGGCCGTGGCCGCCAGGTTCGCGCGCGAGCCGGCGGTGGCACTGCTGCGCTCGCCACACTTCCGGTTTGTGGTGGGCGACCATGTGATCAGCGGCTTCGACTGCGCCGCGCTCGACCGCGCGCTCAGCGAGGCAGGCTATCTCGGCGGTCGCGAGGCGCTCGACCGGACCGTCTTGGCGTGGCGCGAGCATCCAAAGGGCAGCGCGGGGTTGGCGCAGAAGGGCGGCGAGGCGCTGGTGGCCGTTGCCTCCGAGCTGGCGCCGCTCGCCGAGCCCGCCCCCCGCGCCGACCACTTGGCATGCCTGCTGGCGTTCCTGCATTGCCACGAACGGTTGCCCGGTCCCGACGATCCCGCGCGCACCCGCCAGCTTCGCGCCCGCGCGGCGGTGCTCACGACGCTCGAGTCACTACGCGCTGCCTCGGCCCGTTTCGATGCCAGGCCCATGTCGTTCGACGAGGTGGTGGGCACGGTTCGCCGCTGGCTCGAAGGCCAGACGTTCTCGCTGCGCTCGGGTGAGGATGGCCTCCACCTAGTGGACGCCGACAGCGCCCGTTTCGGTGACTTCGACGTGGTGCGGCTGGCTGGCCTGGTGGAGGGGGAGTGGCCCCGCCGCCTGCGCCGCAACATCTTCTACTCATCGGCGCTGTTACGCGATCTCGGCTGGCCCGCCGAGACCGACCAGTTCGAGGGCGCGCGCAACACCTTCCTCGATCTGCTGCGCCTGCCTGTGCGTGAGGTGTCGGTGTCTCGGTTCACGCTCGAAGATGACGTGCTCGTGGCCGAGTCGCCCTTCCTGCAGGATGCAAGGCACGCGGGGCTCGAAGCCGTGGAGGAAGTGCTCGACCAGTCGCTGGTGTTCGACTACGAGGCGCTTGGGTTCGATCCGGTACACCTCGATGTGCTCGATGCCGACGCTCGCGCGTGGGGGGCACGCCGTCTCGAGGTGCCGGCGCCAGACGATAAGCGCTACAAGGGCTATACGGGCCCCGTGGTCGAGCGGTCCTGGTCGGTGAGTGCGCTCGAGCGGTACCAGGACTGCCCGTTCCAGTTCTTCGCGGCCCACGTCCTCCAGCTCGACGAGCCCCCCGAGGACGACCCTGGCCTTTCGCCGAGGGAGCGCGGCAAGTTGCTGCACAAGGTCTTCCAGCGTTTCTTCGAGACGTGGGATCGGTCCGGCCATGGGCGCATCACCTCCGACACGGTCGATCAGGCCCGCACACTGTTCGCCGAGGTGGTTAGACCCTTCCTCGACGAGCTGCCGCCGGCCGACGCGATACTCGAGCGCGCCCGGTTTTTCGGTTCGGCCATTGGCGTCGGGATCATCGACACCGTCTTGGGGCTCGAGGTGGCGCGCGAGGCACCGGTGGTGGAGCGCCAGCTTGAGTACGAGCTGAAAGGCACCTTCGCGCTCGGTGGCGCGCGGCCGGTGGCGCTGCGCGGCGTGGCCGACCGCATCGACCTGCTCGAGGGCCGCCGGCTGCAGGTAATCGACTACAAGTCGGGCTCGGCGCCCAGTCCGCAGCGCGCGCTGCAGGCGCCGGTTTATGCGCTGTGCGCGGCCGAGCGGCTCGAGGCACGCGACGGTGCGCCTTGGACGGTCGATGAGGCCGCGTACGTAGCGTTTGCGGCCAGACGTGCACTGGTGCCCGTGGTCCGCCCTGGGAAAAAGGGCGAGGCCGCGCTCGCGCGCGCGCGCACCACCGTGCTCGACCTGATCGATCGCATCGGGCGTGGGGAGTTCCCGGCCAAGCCCCACGAGACGCGCATGTGCACCTGGTGCGCCTACCCGACCGTTTGCCGCAAGGACGACATGGACGATGCGTGACTCGCGCTTGCCGTTCGACGGTGGGTCCTCGGGGCTCGACTCACGTCTTGACGCGCGCGACCGGGCCGGGCGCATGCGCGCCGTCGATCCCCGTTACAACGTGGTGCTCGAGGCCTCGGCCGGCACGGGCAAGACCAAGGTGCTGGTCGACCGCTATGTGAACCTGCTCGATGCGGGCGTCAAGCCGCGCAACATCCTGGCGATGACCTTCACACGCAAGGCCGCGGCCGAGATGCGCGAGCGGATCGTGAAGCTTTTGCACGAGAAGACCGAGCGTGGCGAGATCCCGCTGGCCCAGTGGCGGGAGTTACGCGACCAGCTCGGCGACGTGGCGATCTCGACGATCGATGCCTTCTGCCTGTCGCTGCTGCGTGAGTTTCCCCTTGAGGCCGATCTCGACCCGGGGTTCTCGATGGCTGACGAGACCGAGATATCGCGGCTGGTGAACGAGTCGCTCGACCGCGCGCTGCAGGTCTGCCGGCATCTGACCCGCGAGGACGAGGACGTGGCGCTGGTGTTCGCGCATCTGGGTGAGCGGCGCGTTCGGCGCGGGCTTACGATGCTCCTTGACCGCCGCATCGTGGCGCCGCAGGTGCTGGCGCGCTACCTGGAGGCAGCACCGCCCGGCCTCGATGCAGCCTCGGTGACGGCACGTGGGGCACGAGCCCTCGCCGAGGTGTTCGCCAATCTACCCGGCGGCCTCGACGCGTTTCTGGAGTCAGGCCCGCCCGCGGCGCCGTTCTTGCTGCTGGCCCGCGACCTGCGCCACGTCGCCGGTGCAGTGACCGAGGGCGAGACGGTCGAGCCCGCGGTGCTGCAGGCCGCGCTTGTCCGGGCCGGCGATTACCTGCTGACGCAGGCGGGCACGCCACGCCAGCGCCCGTCACACACCAAGGCGGCGTTTGCGTCCGAGCACGAGTACCAAACACACAAGACGCTCGTCGCACGGGCGGGCGAGGGCTTTGCGGCGCTGCGCGCTGCGCACCATCGCGAACTGAACCTGCTGGTCGCCCGCGGACTGCGCTGCATGTTCGCCGTGGCCTCCACCGAGTACCGCCGGACGCTCGACGCGCACGCGGCGCTCGACTTCTCGGACGTCCTGCTACGCGCGCTGGCACTGCTGCGCCAGATGGGGGAATTTGCGCAGAGCCGCTACCGACTCGAGTCGCGCTACCAGCACTTGCTGGTGGACGAGTTCCAGGACACCAGCCGTGCGCAGTGGGAGCTGGTCTCGTTGCTGGTCCAGTCGTGGGGCGCGGGTGCGGGCCTCAGCGCCGAGGGGCCACTGCTACCTTCGATCTTCATCGTCGGTGACCGCAAGCAGTCGATCTACGGGTTTCGTGAGGCTGATGTGTCGATCCTGCGAGAGGCCGGCCGGTATCTCGGCACCCTGCGTCCGGGCGGCGACGTGCGACACTCGATCTCCCGCAGCTTCCGCTCGGTGCCCCCGCTGCTGGCCTTCGTCAACGACGTGTGTACTGACATGCAGAAGGCGCCCGCCGGCGACGACCGCTTCGAGTACGAAGAGCAGGACCGCTTTCCAGTGGAAGGGACCGGCGCGGGCGAGCACACCGGCGACGCACCCTTGGGGCTGGTAGTGGCCGATGAGCCGGAGGCGTCCGCCGATGTGGTGGCTGCCGAGATCGCACGGCTGATCGAAGCCGGCACACTGATTCGCGACAGGGAGTCCGGGGTGCACCGGCGGGTGCGGCCGAGAGACTTGGCAGTGCTGTTCCGGACGCGCGAGGCGCACCGTGAGTTTGAGCAGGCGCTCGAACGGCGCGGCCTGCCGGTCTACGTCTACAAGGGGCTCGGCTTCTACGACGCCGACGAGGTGAAGGACGTGCTGGCTGTCCTGCGCTACCTAGCCGACCCGTTCTCCAACCTGCGTGCAGCGGCGCTCGCGCGCACACGCCTCGTACGTCTCTCCGACGAGGGGCTTCGGCGGATGGCGCCCCACTTCGCGCAGGCGTTGCGCCACACGGGACCGATCGAGGGGCTTAGCGATGACGATGCCCGGGCTTTGGCGCAGGCCCGGACTGCCCTGGCGCGGTGGCGGGGCATGGTGGACCGCGTGCCGCCGGCCGACCTATTGGACCGCGTGCTGGCCGAGTCGGCCTACGGCCTCGAGTTACGGGGCCCCGGCTTTCGGCAGGCGCGCGAGAATCTGAAGAAGATCCGCAGCTTGGTGCGGCGTGTCGAGAACCGCGGCTATGGGACGCTCGACCGGATCGCGTCGTACCTGGACCGCCTGTCGGTGGCCGAGGAGCCCAACGCCGTCATTGATTCGCTCGACGCCGTGAATCTGATGACGGTGCACGCTGCCAAGGGCCTCGAGTTTCCGGTGGTCTTTGTCGTGAACATCAACAAGGGGACCGGTGGGCCGCTGACGCCGGTTCGCCTCTCGGCTGACGCGAAGGCGCCAGCCGTCGCGATCCAGGGCTTTCCGTCCGAGGCTGACGAGGATCGTGCTGACCGCGAGCGTGAGGAGACCAAGCGGCTGGTCTACGTGGCGCTGACGCGCGCGCGCGACCGGTTGTATCTGGCGGCGGTGCGCCGCGACGGCCAGTTGAAGATCGGGCGCGGCAGCTTGGGCGAGGTGCTGCCCGCGGCGCTGGTGGGCACGATGGCCGAGGAACGCGACGTGTGGATTGCAGCCTCTGGCACCGAACATCGGTTTCAGGTAGTTCGTCTTGACGAAATCGTGTGCCGCAAGGGGACTTTAGCCCTCCCGCCGGGTTCAGGTGAGACCGCCGGGGAGCTCGACCGCACTACGCTACCCGTCACCCCCGCGCCGACCACGGTCACCGCGCTGGTGGCTCCGGTCACTACCGGGGGAGGTCCGCCCTCCGCTACTGCCACCAGCCAGAAGGTCGGCACTTTGGTTCACCGGCTCCTTGAGCGCCTCGGCCTCGACGGGCCTGACGACCCGGCCGTGATCCTCGAGGCCGCCAGACGCCTGCTGTCCACTGGGGAGGCTGACGACCCGGTCGAACTCGAGGCGCTGGCCGTCGAGAGTGCCTTGCTCTACGGGCAGCTTCGCCGCCATCCTTACGTGCGCCGGTTCTACGGGGAGGGCGAGCGGCTTCACGAGGTGCCGTTTTCCACCACCGAGGGGGGCCGGACGGTCCGGGGTACCATCGATTGCTTGGTCAGGACCGGGGGCCAGGTCACCATCTTGGAGTTCAAGACCGGCCGCTACCGGCCTTGGCATGCTGCCCAGCTCGCGTGCTACCAGAGGGCCGTCGAGCGCCTGTTTCCGGGGATCCCCGTGGACGGGAGGGTGGTGTACGCTGATGGGTTGGCCTGACACCCTCTGCTTGCTCCAAGAGCCCGAAACCTGTGAAAAATATTGAGCGGCATGGACTTGTCCGTTGCGTCGGCGCAGAATCCGTGCCTAAGATGGGAGTTTGAGGAGCGAGGGATAGGTGGCTACAAACGAAGATACGCTCGTGGCGCTCACGTGCCCCAGCTGCGGCAACGACTCGAAGTTCTTGGTCAAGACGCTGCAGATGCACGTGGTGCACATCGATGGTGAGCACATCGATGCTGCCGACGAGGGCCGCCCGGCCGTGTTGGAGTTGCTCTGCGACGAGTGCGAGAACGAGCTCAACATCGACGAGATGGACGAGGAGCTTCGCAAGGAGCTCCTGCTGACCCTCGGTGCGCGGTAGCCCCGGGCACCCAAGCGGGCCATGAACGGAAACATCTTCGGATCGCTGCGGGCCCTTGCAAGGCCGCTGCACGGTCTCCCGGCCGCCCATCGCGAGGGCGACTACTTCGCCGACGAGGTCGTGATCGACTTTCCGTCGGTGGCGCGCGCGGTCGAGCAGATGCGACGCTCATTCATGGACATGGACGAAACGATCGCAACCGCTGTGCGGCTGACCCCGCGCGAGGCCGTCGACGGCACTGTGGTACCGGTCAATGCGCCAGTCCGCTGCGTGTGTCCGAAGTGCGGCGGGCGTGGCGAGTCGTGGCCCGAGGTCTGCAGTCGCTGCCAGGGCACCGGCCTGGAGATCCGCCGGCATCGCGTGCAGGTGGTTTTGCCGGCGTGCTTGCTCGACGGCGCGCGGTTTCACTTCACCGTGTTGCCGAGGCACCAGCCGCCGACGCGCGTCGAGCTCCGCGTCATCGTCAATTAAACCCCATCTTCCTGCATGCCTACTCGCGACGCCGTCCTGAACGCCTTGGGCGCGGTTCAGGACCCTGACCTGCACCGCGACATCGTGGCCCTCGGCTTCGTCAAGGACCTAGCCATTGACGGCGGCACGGTGTCGTTCACGCTGGAGCTGACCACGCCGGCCTGCCCGGTACGCGATCAGCTGCGTGAGCAGGCCGCTGAGGCCGTCCGCGCGCTGTCGGGCGTCGAGGATGTGACCGTGCGGATGACGGCCCGCGTCCTGTCGGCGAGCCAGCCCGAGACCGGACAACCGCCGCTGCCCGGCGTCAAGAACGTGATCGCGGTTGGCGCGGGGAAGGGCGGGGTCGGCAAGACCACTGTGTCTGTGAATCTTGCGCTTGCGCTCGCCCGCACCGGTAGCCAGATCGGCATTCTTGACGGCGACGTCTATGGGCCGAACATCCCGATGATGCTGGGCCTGCGAGACACGCAGCTTGAGACCGACGGCAAGCAGATCGTGCCAGCGCAGATCCACGGGTTGCAGGTGGTGTCGATCGGGTTCCTCACCGATGACGACTCGCCGATCGTCTGGCGCGGCCCCATGCTGCACGGGGCCGTGCGGCAGTTCTTCCAGGACGTGGCTTGGCACGACCTCGACTACCTCATCGTTGACATGCCGCCGGGTACAGGTGACGTGGCGCTCAGCCTCAGCCAGACAGTGCCCGTTGTTGGCGCGGTGGTGGTTACCACGCCGCAGCAGGTCTCGCTGGCTGACAGCCGGCGCGCGGTACGGATGTACCAGAAGCTCAACATTGACCCCTTGGGGATCGTTGAGAACATGAGCTACTACACGTGTACCAATTGTCACTACGAGACCGACATCTTCGGCCACGGCGGCGGCGAGGGGCTGGCGAAAGACATGGACGTGCCCTTCTTGGGGCGGCTGCCGCTCTACCAGCCCATTCGCGAAGGCGGCGACGCCGGTCGACCGGTGGTGGTGGCCGAGCCGCAGGCCGAGGCAACCCGCGCCGTCATGAAACTGGCCGAGCGCTTGGCCTCGCGCGTGTCGATCGCGGCGCACCGCGTTGCCGAGGCCAACAAGGGTAAGATCCCGCTCACCCCCGTCCGCTGACGACCACGTTGCCGCGAGGGGGCTTCAGCCCTCTCGTCCCTAGCCGCTCGGCAGTGGCTGTCGTTGGTTACAAGCCGACGATGAACGGCTCGCACCCGGGGGGTGGCTTCGACGCGGACGGTGTCACCCTCCGGAAGCAGCTAGACCGCCGCGAGGCCATGCCCAGTCGCCCAGGCCGGCCTGTCATCGGGCACCATCACGTAGAGTGCGGCGGCGTACAGCCTGCGGATGTGCCACGCCGACACCGAGCCTGCGAAGACGCTGACCTCGCATCGCGGTCCAGTGGGTGCCCAGCACCACGGGCCACCGCTCGCCGTCTGATGATGTCGTCACTACTGCGACCTGCCCGCCGAGGTCGATCCACGAGGGGAGCCGCATGGTCGATCCGCCGCCGGGGCCCGACTCGTTCTCGAATGCGTTGTTCTGCGGCAGCCTGTCACCGGAGCCGGCCAGCGAGACACCGGTAGTGGCGTGCTCGTAAGTGCCGCCGCTGATAGGGCGAGCCCCCCGTGCGCTGACGCTCTTCGGTAACCTCGAGCGTTTCGGCCCAGCCGCTGCGGAGCTACTCGATCTGATCGGCGAGGATGTCGATCTACCGGCGCAGGGCCTCGATCTCGTCGGGTTGCTGCGCGGTCGCGGCGGCCTCGTCGACGGCACCGGATGGCATGGCATCCTGGGCGGTGGCCGGTGCGGCGACAGCGTGCGAGGGGCGAGGGGCGCGCTGAACGAACGGCTACATGGGGCAGAACCTCCGCATACTAGATCGAAGAGTGAGACGGATTCTCACGTTCACAAGATGAGACTAGAGCTCTCATCTTTAGGCGCTGTCCAACCCGGCCCGGAAACCGGGCCGATTCCACCCTTGTGCTGGGCGTTGCCCGCGCGAGACACTAGCGCCTCCGTGACTTCGATCGAGATCCCTTACAGCAAGCACACGCTCGGCAACGGCCTCGACGTGGTCGTCCACCAAGAGCCCAACGTGCCCGTGGTCGCCGTTAACGTCTGGTACCACGTTGGCTCGAAGAACGAGCAGCCGGGGCGGACGGGTTTCGCGCACTTGTTCGAGCACCTGATGTTCGAGGGCTCGGCGCACCACAATGCCAGCTTTTTCCAGCCGCTCGAGCGCGCGGGCGCGTTGGTCAACGGGTCGACCAACCCCGACCGCACCAACTACTGGGAGGTCGTGCCGACCAGCGCCATCGACCTGGCGCTCTGGCTCGAGTCCGATCGCATGGGCTACCTGCTACCCACGCTCACGCCGGGGCGGTTCGAGACGCAGCGGGGCGTCGTGCTGAACGAGCGGCGCGAGAACTACGAGAACCGACCCTACGGCTTGGCCCTGGTAGCGCTGATGGGTGCGCTCTATCCGCCAGACCATCCTTACAGCTGGCCGACGATCGGCATGGCCGACGACATTCGCGCCGCCCGGCTCGATGAGGTGCAAGCGTTCTTCCGCACGTACTACCACCCGGCTAACGCGTCGCTAACGATCGCTGGGGACATTAGGCCGGAGCTGGCGATCGAGCTCGCGGACCACTACTTCGGCGACCTTGAGGCGGCCGATCCGCCCGAGCGGGTGCAACCCGAGCCGGTCGCGTTGCTGGGCGAGGCCAAGCTGGTACTCGAGGATCGCGTGGAGCTGCCACGGCTCTACATGGGGTGGCATTCGCCGGCGATGTTCGAGACCGGCGATGCGGAGCTTGACCTGGCCGGCGATCTGCTGGCCAACGGCAAGACGTCACGGCTGTACAAGTCACTGGTCTACGACCACCGGGTGGCGTTCGAAGTGGGGGCGCTGCAGCACTCACGCGAGGTGGCCAGCTTCTTTCAGTTGATGGTCACGGCCGTGCCGGGGGGCAGCTTGGCCGACCTGCTGCCGCTGGTTGACGAGGCCATCGACGACCTTGCGGCCAACGGGCCCACCGTCGCCGAGATGGAGCGGGGCGTGGCGCGCGCGGAAGCGGCCTTCCTGTCTCGGCTGCAGACCGTGGGCGGCTTCGGCGGCAAGTCCGACCAGCTCAACGCCTACAACGTGCTGTGCGGGGACCCCGGCTGGTTTGCCCGCGATCTGGACCGCTATCGCCACGCGTCGGCAGAGGCCGTTCGCGATGCTGCGGCGCAGTACCTGCAGCGCGCGTTTCGCGTGCTGCTGAGCGTCGTGCCCCGCGGCCACCCAGAGGCGGCGCTGCCGAGATCCGTGCCGGTCGCGGTGTCCTGATGGGCGTCGATCGCTCGCAGCTGCCGGCGACCGGGCCCGACCCAGTGTTCACGCTCCCGATCGTGCAGAAGTGCCACCTGGCCAACGGCCTCGAGGTTCGCACAGTGGAACACCGGGCGGTACCGTTGATCGGCTTCGTGCTGCAGGTGCGGCAGGGGGGGGCGGCGGCCGACCCGGCGGGTCGCGAGGGGCTGGCCGCGTTCACGGCCGACATGGTCGACGAGGGCACAGGCAGCCTCGACGCGATTGGCGTGTCCGATGCGCTGTCGTGCATCGGCGCGTCCTTCAGCGGGCGTGCTGGTGCCGACTCGGCGGTGTTCGCGCTCTCGACCCTGTCACGCTTCGCCGACCGCGGGGCGGACCTGCTGGCCAACCTCGTGGTCCGGCCCAGCCTGCGCGGTGAGGACACCGACCGCGTGCGACAGCACCGAATCGACCGGCTGCGCCAACTCCGCAATGTGCCCCACGCAGCAGCTGAGCGCGAGTTCTTGCGGATGCTCTATGGGACGCACCCCTACGGGCACCAGGCGATCGGGCGGCCCGAGTCACTCGCAGCGGTGACCGGCGCCGACATCGTTGGCTTCCACCGGACGGCGTACGACCCCTTGAGGTCCACGCTGATCGCGGCTGGCTCGATGAGCCACGAGGAGCTGCTGAGCGTGGCCGAGCGGACGTTCGGGGAATGGCCAGCCGCGGAGCATCCACCCGCGTCGGTGATGGATCGGGCACCGGAGCCTTCGGGCGACCGGCTGGTGGTGGTGCCGCGTCCCGGGGCCGCGCAGTCCGAGGTGTGGGTGGGGTTGGTCACCGCGCCGCGTTCCACGCCCGACTACCCGGCGCTGCTGGTAATGAACGCGATCCTCGGCGGTGAGTTTGTCAGCCGTTTGAACCTCAAGCTCCGCGAGCAGAAGGCTGTGACCTATGTGGCGCGGACCGGCTTCGGCTGGCGCGTGGGGCCGTCGCAGTTCCTGCTACAGACGCGCGTGCAAACTGGCGCCACCGCCGAGACAATCGCCGACGCGCATGAGGAGATGGAGGCCATCGGCAGCCACCGCCCGCCGACCGAGGATGAGATGCGGATGGCGAAGGCCGCGCTGACCCGCGGGTTTCCCCGCCAGTTCGAGACCATTGAGCAGGTGGCGCATGCGGTCGGCCGCCTCACGCTCTACGGGCTGCCCGACTCGTACTTCGAGGACTTCGTACCGGCCGTCCGTGGTGTGACGTGCGACGACGTGGCATGCGCCGCCATGAAGTACCTCAACCCCGACCGGCTATTGACGCTCGTGGTGGGCGACATCGATGCCCTCGCACCATCGCTGGCCGTCCTCGGCCTCGGTGAGCCTGTCGTCCGGCCTACCGACCAATTCTGAACCTGACGAGGGGGTTACAACCCCTCGCGACTGCGTGTGTCCGAGCCCCCGTACCGAGGGGCCTTCAGGCCACGCCGCAACGGCCGCCGCTCGGGTTCTGATGTTACCCGTTTGATGCAATGTAAGGTTGGAAGCAACGCATCTGCTGGATGCATCGCCGGGAGTTCGGCGCCATGCTTTGGCAGCCCAGCGGGGGAGTGTCGCGATCTGCGTGCAGAACCGCTTGAATGCAGCGAGCGGTCATGGCCAGAGGTTGATGGCCCCATCAACCCTCTCTGCACGGAGCCGAAGCCCTGCTCACTTAAGGCACGCGAAGCGCGACGGCAAGTGGACGGGGCGCCGGCTCGGCAACGACAGCCGTGGCCTGGTGACCCGCATCGGGCCGCTCGCGTGGCGGGTGCCGCAGGACCCGGAAGGGCCGGTGGTCGACCGAGCTGTGGGCCCGCTCTGAGTGCCCGGAGCAGGCGCTGGTGAGCGCGCGGGCGGAGCTAGACGTGCAGGGCATGTCGACGTGCACGGTCACGGCGAGCACCGAGGTGCTGTGCGGGCACCCGAGCTCGGCCAGTAGTACCATCAGCCGCATCAGCGCGCGCCTCGACGGGGTGAGCCAGCCCCAGGTGGTCGTGGTGGCGAGGGGGCCTCACGCCTGGGACGGCCGCCGGCAGTGGCACTGTCGAACGGGGAGTCGCGATCGCGCGGGTCGTCCTATGTCACCGGCTTGACGGCCCGCGGGGTGCACGGGGTCGAGTGCGTCGTCTCGGACGACCATGCGGGACGCCCGCCGTGACCTCCAGGAGACACCACAGGCCTTGCA
>CAZHTD010000041.1:0-25264 GCA_964535675.1 uncultured Bifidobacteriaceae bacterium
GTTGTTGACCAGCACATCGATGCGGCCGAGGTCGCCATACACCCGATCAACCAGGACGGCGACCTCATCTACTTCCAGGGGCACGCGGCCCCGGGGATGTACGCGCGGGCGTTCGTCGAGGGGCGGCTCAGCGAGCAGCAGCTGCTCAACTTCCGACGCGAGCTGAAGCCCGGCGGGGGGCTCTCGTCGTACCCGCACCCATGGCTGATGCCCGACTTCTGGGAGTTCCCGACGGTGTCGATGGGCATTGGGCCGATCAATGCGATCTACCAGGCGCGCTTCATGCGGTACCTGGAGGACCGCGGGCACAAGCGTTCGTCCGACTCCAAGGTGTGGGCGTTTGTCGGGGATGGCGAGACCGACGAGCCCGAGACGCTCGGCGCAATCACGCTGGCCTCGCGCGAGCGGCTCGACAACCTGCTCTTCGTCATCAATTGCAACCTGCAGCGCCTGGACGGCCCCGTGCGGGGCAACGGCCAGATCATCCAGGAGCTTGAGGCCATCTTTCGCGGCGCGGGCTGGAACGTCATCAAGGTGATCTGGGGCTGCGAGTGGGATGCGTTACTGGATAAGGACCAAGAAGGCCTGCTGGTCACGCGGATGGGCGAGGTCGTGGACGGTGAGTACCAGAAGTACGCCGTCGAGTCGGGGGCCTACGTCCGCCGCCACTTCTGGGGCGCCCATCCGAAGCTGCTCGAGATGGTGGAGCACCTCTCGGACGAACAACTGAAGAAGCTGACCCTCGGTGGCCACGATCCCATCAAGGTGTACGCGGCCTACAAGGCGGCGGTCGAGCACAAGGGCCAGCCGACAGTGATCCTCGCCCGCACCATCAAGGGCTACGGCATCGGCGAGGCGGGCGAGGGCAAGAACATCACGCACCAGCAGAAGAAGCTCAACGAAGAAGAGCTCCGCGCGTTCCGGGCTCGCTTCGGCATCCCGATCGGCGACGACGCAATTGCCGACGCGCCCTTTTATCGCCCGCCCGACAACAGTCCCGAGCTCGAGTACATGCTTGAGCGGCGCCGGCAGCTCGGCGGGTTTGTGCCGAGCCGCAGTGTCAAGGTGGTGCCGCTCGCGGTCGACTCGCTGCCCGAGGTGTTCGCTGAGTTCCACAAGGGCAGCGAGGGCCGGACGGCGTCGACGACGATGGCCTTTGTCCGGATGCTGGCCAAGCTCCTGCGCGACAAGACGGTCGGTCCGCTGGTGGTGCCGATCGTGCCCGACGAGGCCAGGACCTTCGGCATGGAGGCGCTGTTCCGGCAGGTGGGCATTTACTCGCACGTGGGCCAGCTCTACGAGCCTGTCGACCGTGCCACGCTGCTCTATTACAAGGAGGCGCGCGAGGGCCAGATCCTCGAGGAGGGGATCAGCGAGGCCGGCTCGATCTCCTCGTTCGTGGCGGCCGGCACCGCCTACGCCACCCACGCCATCAACACCATCCCGTTCTTCATCTACTACTCGATGTTCGGCATGCAGCGCGTGGGCGACCTCGTGTGGGCAGCGGCCGACTCGCGCTCGCGCGGGTTCCTGGTCGGCGGCACTGCGGGCCGCACGACCCTGGCCGGAGAGGGACTGCAGCACTGCGACGGTCACAGCCATCTCTTCTCCCTCGCCGTGCCGAACCTGAAGTCCTACGATCCCGCCTTCGCCTATGAGATCGCCGTCATCGTGGAGGAGGGCATCCGCCGGATGTACGGCGAGGGCGAGGCCGTTTTCTACTATTTCACGGTGATGAACGAGCAGTACGAGATGCTGCCGATGCCCGAGGGTGCCCGCGACGGCATCCTCCGGGGCCTCTACCGGCTGCGGGCGGCCGAGACGCACGGCGGCAAGCCGCGGCTGCGCGCGCAGCTGCTCGGCAGCGGCGCCATCCTGCTCGAGGTGCTCAAGGCGCAGCAGATCCTACGCGAGCAGTACGACGTGGCTGCCGACGTGTGGAGTGTCACCAGCTACCAGGAGCTCTATCGCGACGGCCATGCGGCCGAGCGATGGAATCGGTTGCATCCCACGCAGCCACCGCGCATACCCTACGTGACTGAGTGCTTGGGCGAGACCGACGGCGTGATCGTGGCGGCGTCCGATTATGTAAAGGCGCTGCCCGACGCCATCGACCGATGGCTGCCGCGGCGCCTGATCTCGCTCGGTACCGACGGGTTCGGTCGGAGCGAGGACCGGGCCTCCCTGCGCGACTTCTTCGAGAACGATGCGCGATTCATCGTCCTCTCGGCGCTCGGCGCGCTGGCACGCAGCGGCGACTTGGAGCTGTCGGTCGTGCAGCAGGCCATCATCGATCTCGACATCGACCCGGAGAAGCCAAACCCGGCTGTCTCCTAGCCGCCGACGCCCGGGCGAGGCCCGGGCCGGCAAGGAACACGCGTGACCGAATTCAAGCTTCCTGAGCTGGGCGAGAACGTCGACTCCGGCGATGTCACCCAGGTGCTGGTGAAGGTGGGTGACACCATCGCGCTCGAGCAGCCCGTGCTTGAGCTCGAAACCGACAAGGCCACCATCGAGGTGCCCTCGGCAGTGGCCGGCGTGGTGCAGGAGATCCGCGTCGAGGCTGGCAAGAAGGTCGGCGTCGGCGCTGTGGTGCTCACCGTCGACGGGGAGGGGGCGTCGACGGCTGGGGGCAGCGCTGCCGCCGCGTCCGTGCCGGAGTCCGGGGGGGCTGGGGAAGCAGGGGCGCCGACAAAGGTGGTGTCGATGCCGCGCCCGCCAGCCGAGGGGACGCCCTCGGCCCCCGCCGGCATGCCGGCCCGCCGCGGCGACGCCTGGCTGGCTCCGGCGGCGCCGTCTGTGCGCCGGCTCGCGCGCGAGGTCGGCGTTGACATCGCCGAGGTCCAAGGTACTGGCCCCGACGGCCGGATTTCCCTTGACGATGTCAAGGTCCATGCGAAGCAGCTCCTCAGCGGACGGCTCGTGGCCGCCCCAGTCGGCGCCGGGCCGCGTTCAACGATGCCGCTGCCCGACTTCGCGCGGTGGGGCGAGATCGAGCGCACGCCGATGACCAACATCCGCCGCAAGATCTCCGAGAACCTCAGCTACGCCTGGAACACGGTCGCGCACGTCACGCAGTTCGACAAGGCTGACATCACGGCGATGGAGAAGCTGCGACGGAAGTACCGCCAGCAGGTGGCCGACGCCGGCGGCAACCTCACCGTGACGGCGATACTCGTGAAGGTGCTGGCCATGGCCGTCAAGCAGTTCCCGCAGTTCAACACCTCGCTCGACCCCGAGGCCAACGAGATCATCTACAAGCAGTACGTCAATGTGGGCGTGGCCGTCGACACGGAGCACGGCCTGCTGGTCCCCGTGATCCGGAACGTCGACCAGAAGAACATCACGCAGATCGCCGTCGAGATGCACCAAGCCGCGGAAAAGGCGCGGAATCGCAAGCTCAGTCTCGAGGAGATGAGCGGAGGCAGCATTACCATTACGAACCTCGGGGGGCTCGGGGGCACGTACTTCACCCCGATCGTCAAGTGGCCCGAGGTGGCCATCCTGGGTGTCTCGCGAGGCAGCATCGAGCCGGTCTGGCGCGACGGCGCGTTCCAGCCACGCCAACGCCTGCCGCTCTCGCTGTCCTACGATCACCGCGTGCTCGACGGGGCCGACGCAGTGCGTTTCCTGCGCTGGGTCGTCGAGGCGATCGAGGAGCCCTTTCTCCTGTCGCTGCTCGGCTGATGACGGGCCTGTCCGTACAGCTCGCCGTGCTCGGCGCCGGCCCGGGAGGCTACGCCAGCGCGTTCTACGCGGCCGACCGCGGCATGACTGTCGCGCTGGTCGACGAGGAGCCCAACCCCGGCGGTGCCTGCGTCTATCGGGGCTGCATTCCCTCCAAGGCACTGTTGCACGTAGCGAAGGTCATCGACGAGGCCCGGCACGCCGAGGCGTGGGGCGTGGCCTTCGGCAAGCCCGCGATCGACCTCGACCGGTTGCGGGCGTTCAAGCAGGGCGTCGTCGACAAGCTCACCGCGGGGGCCGGCCAGGTGGGGCGGATGCGAAAGGTCCAGTATGTGCAGGGCCGCGCGACGCTGACCGGATCTCGCTCGATGATCGTGGCCGGCGCAGACGGCGACACCGAGATCACGTTTGATCACGGCATCCTGGCCACCGGGTCGCAGCCGATGCGCGTCCCGGTGCTCGCGCTCGACAGCCCGCGGATGCTGGACTCGACCACTGCGCTCGAGTTGCCCGACGTACCGGGCTCGCTGCTGGTGGTGGGCGGCGGCTATATCGGCTTGGAACTGGGCAGCGTCTACGCGACGTTGGGGAGCAAGGTTTCGGTTGTCGAAATGACCGGCGGGTTGCTGCCGGGCGCCGACCGGGACTTGGTGAAGGTGCTGGCGCAGCGCCTGGAGGCGCTGTTCGACACCATCATGCTGAACACGAAGGTGGTGCAGGTCGAGGAGGCTGGCGCGGCCGTCCGCGTGCGCTTCGAGGGTGAGGCCCCCGAGGCCGAGCGCACTTACGACCGTGTGCTGGTGGCGGTCGGGCGGCGGCCGAACTCGGCGATCCCTGGCCTCGACGTGACGAAGGTGCAGGTCACCGACAGAGGCTTCATTAGGACCGACGCCCAGCGCCGCACTGACGAGCCGACGCTGTTTGCGATCGGCGACGTGGCCGGCGAGCCGATGCTGGCGCACAAGGCGTCGCATGAGGCGCGCGTGGCGGTGGACGCCATGGCGGGCAAGCGGCGCGTATTCGCACCGCAGGCGATCCCGGCGGTGGTCTTCACAGATCCCGAGATCGCTTGGTGCGGGGTCACCGAGACGCAAGCGAAGCGGGACGGGATCGCAGTCGAAATCGCCAAGTTCCCGTGGGGGGCGTCGGGGCGCGCGATGGCCATTGACCGGGCCGACGGGTTGACGAAACTGGTGCTGGATCCGGCGAGCGGGCGGGTGCTTGGCGTGGGCATCGTGGGGGCGGGGGCGGGCGAGATGATTGCGGAGGGAACGCTCGCCGTCGAGATGGGAGCCTCGGCCGAGGATCTTGCGCACGTCATCCATGCGCATCCGACGCTGTCCGAGACCCTGATGGAGAGTGCCGAGGTCTTCTTTGGGCAGGCGACCCACGTGTTCCGGCCCCGGCGGCGGAGGCCGTGAGCAGGCCGCAGGGACCGGGTGCGACAGCGGTGGGGCGCTCGGGTGGTTTCTGATCTGTGCAGAGGCGTCGGGATGTCGATGATCGCGCTGACCGGCGTGTCGCACAGGTTCGGCGCCACGGCCCGTTGCGGCTACGGGTGGGTCAGTCCCCTGATCATGGGGCGCGGGGCGGCGGCGGCTTTCAGCGCACACCTGCGTCAGCCGTCCGGCCGCCACTGGGCAGGCGCTGTCCCGAAGTCCTACGACAGGGTCAGCAGGATGTACCCGGCCGTGAGTGTCCCCGCCAGTGCTGCACCGTAGCAGATGACGGCAATCGGCTGGTGCATGCGGGGCTGCACTTGGAACAGGTCGTAAACCGTGTAGCGCAACCGGTGCGCCGCGTGGAGGAGCGGCAAGAAAACGAACACGAATAGGTACAGGCGTGTGATCGGGTGCACGACGAGCGCATGCAGCGACTCGTACCCGGGGGCCTCGAGCCAGCCCAGCGGGAAAGCGAGACCAAAGAGCAGGACGTGCACGGGAAAGAGCATGGCCGACACCATGCCGCCAGCCCCGAACAGGAACCACAACAGCGGCGTCAGGCTTCGCTTGGCCATCTATCCTCGCAGCACGATGTAGGCCACAACGACCGAGACGATCAGCCACCCCGCGAAATGTGCGCCGGCGATGACGCTGCCCGGCACGCGCTGCTCGCCCAGGCGCAGCACAATCGTCGTCGGCACCAGTTGGAACCATGTGACCGCGTGGAACAGTACGAACAGGAACGCCACCACGCTGAACGCAATGCACGCGGGCGAGGACAGCATCGCGGTAAACGCCGCGTGTGTCTCCGGTCCGTCGCCGATCGCACGCACCTGCATCAGGGTCAGCAGGGCGAACGTACCCACGAAGAGGCACGTCAGCTCGCGGACGATGAACTTGAAGTACGCACGCCGCTCCAGCCACCACCAGAACGACATCGGCCGGTGGTACAGCTTCAGGCCGGCCGTCGGCTCAGGTGCCGCGCCGCTCATTTGGTGCCCCACGGCAGCAGTACGGACTTGAGCCAGTCCGTCGCGCTGGCCATCTTGTAGAGTTGGATTGCGCCGGCCGGATCGACGTTCTTCGGGCACACCTTGGTGCACTCGCCGACGAACGTACAGCCCCAGAGGCCTTCGTGCGCATCCAGGGCCTCCATGCGAACTTGCGCCCCCTTGTCGCGCGAGTCGAGATTGTAGCGCTGGGCCAGAGCAATGGCAGCCGGCCCGGTGAATTCCGGCTCCAGGCCGACGACGGGACAGGCGGAATAGCACAGCATGCAGTTGATGCACATACTGAACTGCTTGTAGGCGTCCAGCTCGGCCGGCGTCTGCCGGAACTCCACCGTCTCGGTCGCCTCCACGTCGTCGCGGATGATCCAGGGCTTTACGTTCGACAGCTTCTGCAAGAAGCTCGTGATATCGACCACGAGGTCGCGCACGACAGGGAAGAACTGCAACGGTTCGATCCGGAGCGGTCGCGTGGGGTCGTAGTCAGTCAGTGGCACAGCGCAGGTCAACTTCGGCTCGCCGTTCGCCATCATGCCGCAACTGCCGCAGACGCCCATGCGGCATGACCAGCGGAACGTTACCGAGCCGTCGAGCTGGTCCTTGACATAGTTCAGGGCGTCGAGAATCACCCAGTCCTTGTTGTATGGGACCTCGTACGACTGCAGAGTCGGCTCCGACTCTTCTTCCGGACGGTACCGCGAAACCTCGAGCCTGAGTGTTTCCGCCATGTCCTTACTGTCCGTAAACGCGCGCGCCGGGCGGCCACTTGGTGATGGTGACCGGCACGTACTCGACGCGCGCCGCTCCGTCGTCCTCACGGTACGCGAGCGTGTGGGCCAGGAACTTGTCGTCGTCCCGCGCGGGGAAATCCGTGCGCTGATGGGCGCCGCGCGACTCAGTGCGCCGGGCGCCCGAGCGCAGGATGACCTCGGCCAGCTCCAGCATGTACTCAAGCTCCAGCGCCGAGATGAACTCGGTATTGAACGTCCTGCTGCGATCCTCCAGCTTGAGGTGACGCGCGTGCTGCCGCAGCTGGCCAATCGTCTCGGCACCCGCGGCCAGCGCCTTGCCGGAGCGGTAGATGCCCGCGCTCTCTTCCATGGTCGACTGCATCTCGGCGCGCAGGTCGGCGATCCGTTTGGTGCCGTCGGTTTTGGCCATCAGCGCCCGCAACCGCCCCTCCTCGTCGCGTACCTGCGCGTCGACCGCCGGGCTGGCGGTTGAAGCGCCGTCGACGTACTCGGCGGCCGCGCGTCCGGCCCGGGCGCCGAATACCAGACACTCGGTCAACGAATTGGAGCCGAGGCGGTTGGCGCCGTTGAGACTCACGCAGGCCACCTCGCCCGCCGCGTACAGCCCTGCGATCGGGGTCGCCCCGTTGATGTCAGTGTGCACGCCGCCCATGATGTAGTGCACTACCGGCCGCACCGGGATCATCTCGTACACCGGGTCCAAATTGGCGTACTTCAGGCAGAGTTCGCGCACGAACGGTAGCTTCTGGTCGATCACCTGCTCGCCGACGTGGCGAATGTCCAGGTTGACATAGTGGCCATAGGGCCCTTCCAGCGTGCGGCCCCGCTCCTGCTCCTTGATGAACGCCTGCGACAGCCTATCGCGCGGGCCGAGCTCCATCGACCGCAGTACTGGCCTCGGCGCCGGCTTGCCGAGGGCGTAGTCCTGCAGGTAGCGGTAGCCGTCCTTGTTCACCAGCCAGCCGCCTTCCGCGCGGGTCGCCTCGGTAATGAGGATGCCGGTCGCCGGGAGTCCTGTCGGATGGTACTGGATGAACTCCATGTCCTTGAGCGGCGCACCCGCCCGGTACGCCAGGGCCATTCCGTCGCCATTCTTGATGTTGGCGTTTGTGGTGAAGGGAAAAATCTTGCCGCAGCCGCCGGTGCACAGGATCACGGCCTTCGCTAGGAGGCTGTGGATCTCGCCAGTGGCGATCTCGATGGCGACAACACCGACGCACCGCCCGTCATCCACCAGCAGGCACGAGACGAACCACTCGTCGTAGCGCTTGACGCTCTTGTACTTGAGCGACGTCTGGAACAACGAATGCAGCATGTGGAAGCCGGTCTTGTCGGCGGCGAACCAGGTGCGGCTAATCTTCATGCCCCCGAACGGTCGCACGGCCACGCTGCCGTCCGGCTCACGACTCCACGGACAGCCCCAATGCTCCAACTGCACCATCTCGCGGGGCGCCTCATTGACGAACGCCTCCACGACATCTTGGTCACACAACCAGTCGGCGCCGGACACCGTGTCGTAAGCGTGCGCTTCCAGGCTGTCTGTTGCCTTGATCACGGCCGCCGCCCCTCCCTCGGCTGCCACCGTGTGGCTCCGCATGGGGTACACCTTCGACACGACGGCGACATCGAGATCGGGCCGAGCGTCGGCGGCCGCGATGCTGGCGCGGAGGCCGGCACCACCGCCGCCTACGATGAGGAGATCGCAGGAATAGCTAGCCATGAAGGAGTACGAGGCAGGTTCTCGACGCGGTGAGGAGCAATCAGCGCACGATGATAGTCCAGGGGGACGCTTCGCATCAAGCGTCGGCGGGTGCAGTGGCTAGGACGGCCGCGACACCGGCGAGGGCGCACGCTAGCGTGTCGACGGCGTCGGTATCGGCTCTGGGGATCAGCTGCTAGCAGCCTGTGGCCAGACCCCGCTGCAAGCGAGCGGCGATGCATATTCGACCGAGGCGCACCACAGTCCACCCGATCGGCTCCCTCGTCGCGCCCTAGCCACGCGGGAGCCTCGCCGCGCTCGGTGCGACGCGGGGCTTCACCAACGGACTGCTAGCGTTCATCCGGGGCCGGCGCCGTTCCACGGCGACCGCGCAGGCCCCGCCAGGTAACGCGTCAGTCGCCCGTCACGCCGGGGACGGCGTTGCCCGCGATCCAGACCGATTCGATGGTGCGGCTGTTGCCGATGTCTTCGGCCGGGTTCGCGGTGTAGACGACAAAGTCGGCAAAGTTGCCGGGCTCTAGCGTGCCGACGCCGTCCAGCCCGAGACAGGCCGCAGCGTCACCGGTCGAGGCGACGAGGGTTTGCATCGGTGTCATGCCTGATTCGACCATCAGAGCGAGTTCGCCATGCTCGAAGTAGCCCTGGAAGCGGGCGGCGGGACCGGAGTCGGTCCCCATCGCGATGCGGACGCCGGCATCGGAGAGCACCTTCAGGTTCGTCATCGCCACTGCGAGCTGTGCCTTGTACGCCTGCGCGCTGTTGCTGGTGCGGATGCCCGCCTGCCGTTCCGGATCCTCCAGCGCTGAGATTACCTCCGGGTCGGCGTCCTTCAGGAAAAAGGGATCATCGAACCACTCCGGCCGCTCCTCGTACACGTAGGTCGAAACCTCGCGCATCAGCGTCGGGCAGTAGCACAGGTCGTTGGTGGTCAGCAGATCGATGAGCTCCTGGTCGACATCGAGGTCACGGACGCTGTGGGCGAGGAAATCCGCACCGGCGTTGAGTAGTCCCTTGGCGTCGTCCAGGTAGTAGAGGTGCGCGGCGAGCATGAGGCCGCGCGCGTGTGCCGTGTCGATGACCGTCTGATAGACCTCGGGAGTCATCTTCTGGGTGGCGCCGAGGTTGTCATCGACGCGGATCTTGATGAAGTCGACGTTCATGTCGGCCGTCGCGTTCACCTGCTCGGCCGCCTGCTCCGGCGTGTCGGCGACGATGACCGGACCGGCCACGCGAAGGCGCGCGTGGTTCAGGTCGGGACCTTCGCGGTCGCGCACGGCGACGGCTTCCGGTCCGTCGCCGCCGAGGCTGGCGACCGTGGTGACCCCGTAGCGCGCATACAGCGCGAGCTGGTTCACCACGTGCTCCTCCGTGTAGAAGGACGCGTCGGCCTCGAGCCCGACGACGTTGTTGACGTGCCCGTGGGCGTTGATCAGCCCTGGGGTCACTGTCTTGCCGCGCAGATCCACCGTGGAAGCGTCCTCGGGCACCGCTACCGCGTCGCTTGCCCCGACCGCTTCGATGACGCCGTCCCGGACCACGATCGTGCCGCTCTCGATGGTTTCACCGTCGCCGATGATTAGGTATGCGCCGGTGAAGGCGGTCAGGCCCGGCGTGGGCTCGACCTGTTCCGGCTCGCCGCCGCACGCGGCAAGCGTGGCGAGGAGGGCAAGGGCCAATGTGGTCGTGGCGCAACTTTGCAGACTCTGCATGCCTTCTCTCTCCTGCTAGCAGTCCGTGGCGAAACGGCCCAGTCGGAATCGACACGCGCGATCCCACCTTCAACACTCGGGCCTATGGTAATGGGGTACGGCCGTCGATGCGGGTAGCCAACGCAAGCTGGCCGCGGCCCGCAGGCCATCCGTTCTGCGACCGCTTGAACCGTGTGCTCATCGAGGCCTTCGGCGAGGCGCAGGACGCGAACGTCGCCGCCGACGGCATCATCCGGCCGGCTCTGCCGCCGGGCCGCTCCTCCGGCTGCCGGGGCTCGGCTCCGTCGAGGGCCCGGAGTCGGACCAGATGCTGGCCGCGCGGCCCGCGGCCGAGTCGCTGCGCCTGCGGCAGTGCCTCACCGTCGCGCGGCACGACGCGTCGACCCCTCGACGGTGTCGCGGACGCGGTGCCGGAGCGATGGCGACACGCACGAAGCAGTCCTCACGGGGGGCTGCAGCGCGCGGTCAAGGCCGGCGTGCTCAAGGCACAGACCGCGGGCCTCGACACGACGACGCTGGTAGCGAAGGCAGCCCGGCGGAGCATCGTCGCCGGGACACGGGCGCGGGCTACGATGTGTTCCTGCGCGGCTGCGAGAGGTAAGCCCCAAGGCGGTTCCCAGTCTCATGTATGCGGAATGATCCTCGCCCGGCTCACCCGACCGGTACAGCAAGCAGCCACGCCCGGTCGACCCAGTCTCGATCGGTCTCCGCAAGTCCAGTGAGCCCGTGGACGCGGTGCTGGTCTGCCGCAAGCCGTGTCAGAAGCAGGAAGCACTGCGGGCGACCCCAGTGTTGGAGTACGTCAGAAGACAGTGCGTGTTCACTGCTTTATCGTGCGTTGACCGCAGACGTACCGATCACCGGCGACGGCCCGTCGGGCACCGCGTGCGTCGACCCGGCCAACGACCCGGTCGCCGGTCACGACCCGGCCTCCGCGGGTTTCAGCGCCAGCGCGTCGCGCAGGCGTTGGTACGCGTCGTGCACCCTCAGCCCGTAGTCGGTGACCTGGTACAGGCGGCGCGGCAGCCCGATGGCACCCTCGGCGCGCGGCTCCTGCCGCGAGCGGACAAAGCCCTTGGCTTCCATGCGCCCGAGGATCACGTACACGGAGCCACGCTTCAGGCGGCCGCCGGAGGCGTCGACCAGCTCGAGGCCGTAGCGCTCCTGGTGCTCAAGCAGCTCGAGGATCAGCGACTCGGTCCGGGAGATCGAGAGACGACGCTCGGTAGTGCCCACGGAAAGCATCTTACATGATATAAGATCTTTGGTCAAGCTCCGTGGGCACGGCAGTGGCCACTCTTCAGAGGGGCGATGGGCCGCTTGGCGGCCAGCCTAGCGGCTGGCCCCGCCGTTGGCCATCCAGGCGTCGGCCTGTTCGTGGGCGTGGTATGAGCTCCGGACCAGCGGGCCCGACTCCACGTGCACGAAGCCCCGGTCGAGCGCTTCGGCTCTCAGGGTGGCAAACTCGTCGGGATGGTAGTAGCGCGCCATCGGGGCGTGGCGTGGGGTGGGCCGCAGGTACTGTCCGATCGTCAGGATCGCCACGCCGACCTCGCGCAGGTCATCGAGGACGGCGAGGAGCTCGGCCGGTTCTTCGCCGAGGCCCACCATGAGTCCCGTCTTGGTGGGGATGTCTGGCCGATAGCGGCGTGAGCGGTCCAGCAGGTCCAGCGACCGGGCGTACCGGCCGCCAGAGCGGGCCATCCGGTAGAGCCGCGGGACGGTCTCGATGTTGTGGTTGAGGACGTCCGGGCCCGCGTCGAGCACCGCGCAAAGCGGCGCCTCGCGGCCCTGGAAATCCGGGATGAGCACCTCCACGCGGCACTCGGGCACGCGCGCCTTCGACAGGCAGATGGTTTCCGCGAACGCGCCGGCCCCGCCATCGGGCAGGTCGTCGCGGTCCACCGACGTGATAACCGCGTGCCGGAGCCCCATGGTGGCGATGGCGTCGACCACCCGGGCGGGCTCGGCCGTGTCGAGCGTGTCGGGCCGGCCGTGTGACACCGCACAGTAGGCGCAGGCCCGGGTGCACACGTCGCCCAGGATCATGAATGTGGCGGTGCCGTGGTGCCAGCACTCACCGATGTTCGGGCAGTGCGCTTCCTCGCACACAGTGTGGAGACGCTGATCGCGCATCAGTGCCTTCAACCGAGTGTAGCCGGGCGAGCCGGGCGCCCGGACCTTGAGCCATGGGGGCTTGGGCTCCCGCGGCCGCACCAGCATCAGTGGGTCGGTCGACACAAGCACCATTGTAGTGGACCCGCTGCCGTGCGGTCCGCGAGCGGGGCTCCCGGACCGGCCAAGGGGGAGTATACTGCTGCCTTCGCGACCCTTTGGAGACCGACGTGGCGTACATCATCTGCGAGCCGTGCATCGGCACCAAGGACACAGCCTGCGTGGATGTCTGTCCCGTGGACTGCATTCACCCTCGCAAGGACGAGCCGGGCTTCCAGGACGCCGAGATGCTCTACATCCACCCCGACGAGTGCATCGACTGCGGTGCCTGCGTACCGGCCTGCCCGGTGGAAGCCATCTGCACGCTCGACGAGACCCCGGAACAGTGGACTCGGTTCATCGGGGTCAACGCCGCGTACTACGAGTCGCAGGGCTGAGGCGAGACATGCAAACAACGATGCGTCTGGTACTGGCGGCGGCGGTGGTGGCGGCGGGTGCGACGATCGCGGTGCGGGCGCAGGTGGCCAGCGGTGACGCCGAGTTGCAGTTCGAGCTGGGCACGCTCCTCTTCGAGGAGGCCCGATACCGCGAATCGCTGGTGGCGTTCGACCGTGCGACGCGGGGCGAAGACGGTGACCTGATCGTGAGCGCGCGGAAGGGCAAGGTCCGCTCGGCCCTGCGCATCGCCGAGTTCACGATGGCACGGCTCGAAGCCGACCTCCTGCGGCAAGAGACCCCCGAGGATGCCGAGGCCCTGGCCCTCTACGGCGACACCCTGTGGTCGGCCGGGTGGTTCGACGAGTCTGATGAATGGTATCGGGCCGCCGTTGCGCAGGACGCCCAGCACCCGCGGGCGCTGTTCGGTCTAGCCCGGTCGCTCGCGTCGCAGGGGCGGCTCGATGAGGCGATGGCCGAGGCCGGGCGGGCGCTGGCGCTGGCCCCGGACGACGGTGAGATCCACGAGATCATCGCCGAGATCTACGAACGGCAGCACCGGTTCAACGACGCGGCCCAGTACTACACGCAGTACGCAGACCTGCTGCCCAACAGCGATGTCAGCGAGAAGGCGGCGTGGGCCCGTGCCAAGATTCGCTTCCTTGAGGCCTTCGAGGGGCAGCAGCCGGTCGAGATCGACTCCGAGGACGAGCGAATGCTCCACACCGTGCCGTTCCGCCTCGTGAATGACAAGGTGGTGGTGCGGGCGCGCATCAATGGCGGCCCGGCGCAGGACTTCGTCCTCGATACCGGATCGGAGGAGACGATCCTGTCGGAGGAGACGGCGGCCATCCGGGGCGTGCAGGGTATTACCCGCACGCTCAGCGCGGGCGTCGGCGAAGTCGGCCTGCGCGGCCTGCAGCTTGCCAAGCTCGACTCGTTTGAGATCGACACGCTGCAGGTGCGGAATCTCCCGGTGCTCATCAAGAATCCGGGCCTCGAGGGCGTCCCGCGGCGCGAGGGCGACAGCTTCTCACCGCTGTCGCTCGGGATGTCGATGACGATCGACTACCAGACCAACACCCTGACGATCGGGCGCAGGTTGCCCGAGGGGACCCCGGATTTCCGGTTGCCGATGCGTGTTAATCGCTTGGCGCTGATCCGTGGCGTGCTCAACGAGTCGTATCCGGCCTACTTCGTGGTCGACACCGGCGGAGAGGTGATCTCGATCAGCCAGCACACGGCGAGCGCGCTGGAGATGCCGCCCGTGCGGCGCATTCCACTGCAGGTATGGGGCAGTTCTGGCTGGGACCCGGATGCGTTCCTGCTGCCAGGCGTGCAGCTGGACTTCGGCGAGATCGTCTACGAGAACTACCCGACGGTCGTGCTGAACTTGCGGACACCGAGCGCGTTGCTGGGGTTCCAGCTCGGCGGCATCTTGGGGCACACGTTCCTGTCGCCCTATCGCGTGTCGTTCGACATGGAGCTCGCTGAGCTCCGGTTGGAGCAGTTCTAGAAGCGCCTGGCGAGACGCTCGGCGCGTCGCACTGCTGCCGCCTCGGCGCGCGCTCGGTCCTCGTCGGTGTCGAGCCGCAGCCCAGGTACGGTGTGCGGGCGGCCATCGTCGTCGACCGCCACGTAGGTGAGGTAGGCATGGCCGGTTGTCCGGCGCTCGCCGCTCAGCACCTCCTCGCACAAGACTCCCACCTCCACTTCCATCGAGGTGCGGAACGCTGCCGTCACGCGGCTCTGGAGCACGATGGTGTCGCCCACCCGGATCGGGTGGAGGAACTCGAGCCCGTCGACCGCCACCGTGACGACGCGGCTGCGGGCGTGGCGGTGGCAGGCGATCGCCCCCGCAATGTCGATCAGGTGCATGACCCGCCCGCCGAGGACGAAGCCCAAAGGATTGGCGTCGTTCGGCAGGGCGACCTCGACCAGCTCGGTGGCCGAGTCGGCGGGCGGCCGAGTGCGGTCGGGCGTCAGAAGTCGTACCCGATCCAGATGGCGAACCGAAGCTTGCGGAACTCCTCGCTGCCACCTGTGGCGGCGAACAAGGCGTCCTCCCAATCCTTGTTGAACAGGGTCCGCCACGACCAGTCGAAGTGGATGGGGAACCCAAGCGCGAAGGTCTCAAGCCCCAGCCCGTACGACGCCCGGGCGTCGACCAAGCGGAAGCCGTCGATCGTCACCGGCTCGCCGAGGATCGGCGTGGTGCCCGGCACTAGGGTGAACGGGTCGATTTCGAAGCCGAGGGTGGGTGTGTACTGCCGCGCGTCACCGGTGAACCACGTGAAGTCTTGGTCGGCGAACGACGCGCCGCCGAGGTTCGCGAAGAACACGCCGCGCACGCCGCCGAACACGCCGAGCGGCGTCAGCATGGCCTCAATGACGGGGAAGCGCAGCTCGGCGTTGAAGAAGGCCGCCTGTTCGCCGAGGAACTCGAGGTACTCGTAGCCCCGCATCTCGGAGTTGCCGCCGAAATAGGTGAAGTCCGGGGTGTTGCCCCAGCTCCGGAACGCGCGCGCCCGCAGCGCGAGCACGCCGTTAGTGCCGAGTCGCAGGTAGTACCGTGCGTCCGCGTCCACCGTTTGCCGCGAGAGGAAATTACTGATCCCCGGCGCCACCTCGTAGGTCAGCGACACCGTGTTGCCCGCCAGCGGGCCGAAATTGCGGAAGACGGTGGTTTCTTGGACGAACGACACCCCGAGCGGAATCATGTTGCCCGAGGTGAACAACTCCCGGCCGAACGTATTCACCTGGTACTCGCGTGAGAACTCGTCGAAGCTCGGGTCGTTGAAGTTCTCGTTGTAATGCAGGAAGCCGCCGAAGAGCTCGATCCGGCGGTAGGTATCCAGCGGCCAGATGCCGTACGCCGTGCCGCCACGCACCGTGCGCGTGGCAATCGACAGGTCGCGGTCCACGACACCCGAGAAGCGTGGGTCGAAGAAGACGTTCGACAGCCCGCCGTAGAAGAACTGTGTGGTCGAGTAGGCCTGGACCGCGTAGTTGAACCGACTGGCTAGGTTCAGGTACGCGAACGACATGCTCCGGTACCGCGAGACCGACTCGACGTACATGCTGACCTGCTTGTCGCCCAGCAGGTCGCTGAACACCACGCCCGATCCGCCAAAGAAGTCTCCGCCGCTGGTGACCCCGAGGTTCACGGGCGGGCGTCCGTCGATGAACATCTTCTCGAACGCGCCCTTGCGGCGGTTATTTTCCGGGATCAGCGTGTGTGGGTTCGACACCACGAACGCATCCGTGACGGGACCCGGGCTCCCGAAGTCCTCGGAGACGGCGGCCACGATGGGCTCGTCGAGTTCGATCGTGTGGAGTTCCCAGTCGGACCGGTAGTACGAGATGAACGCGATCCGGTGCTGGTCCTCGCTGCGCACCACTACAGGCGAAGTGTTGCCCCCGATGGTGTCGGTGTACTGGCGCAGCTCGCCCGTTTCCAAATTGAGCGTCCAGATGTTGTAGACGTTGCCGTTGGCCGCCACCTCGGGATCGAGGATCTGTGCTGGATCGGTGGCCGTCGACGCAAAGACCAGCGTGTTGGCGTCGATGAACTGCGGCGCCGCATCATCGTGGGTGCCGAAGGTGATCTGTGTCTTCTCGCCTGTGGCCACATCTACCCGGAACAGCTTTTCGTAGCCCGAGAGCCGCGCCATGTAGAAGATCGACGCGCCATCGGGCGACCAGGTCGGCCCGTAGTCCCCGAAGCTGTCGTTGGTGACGTTGCTCACCTCGCCGGTTTGCAGGTCCAGCATGAAGATGTCGCCGACGCCGTCCCGGAGCGCCGAAAACACCACCCGGCGGCCGTCGGGCGAGATGTCAGGCGATTCAGGATCGTCCACCGTGTCCATCTCGATTCGGCGCACGATGCGGCGGGTGAGCACATCCTGCATGATCAGGCTGCGGTAGCGCTCGTCCCGGGCGAAGTACGCGATCAGGTCGCCCTGCGGCGACCACGACAGGAAGGGCACCGTGTTGAAGCGCCCGCCCGGTTGGGTGATGAATTGGAAGCCCAAGTCCTTGTCGAACCCTTCGGTGAGATTGCGGACGATCGCGCCGTCTTGGGCCGATATCAGCACGATGTCATTCTCGAAGTCGCCCAGGTTCCCGGTCACGACCGCCAGCAGGTCACCCGAGGGCGACGGCTCGACCGAGATCGCGCTGTTGAAGCGGCTCTCCTGCGGATCGGGTGCGAGGTTGACGCCGTAGTCGGCGGGCCGCTCCTTGTCGCGGAACGGCCGGAAGCGCGCCTTCAGGTACAGGTCGAATTGCCGATCGAACTCGGCGGGCGAGATCTGGAAGGCATTCTGGTACGCGTTGTCATCCACGGCCCCGCCGCCGATGACCTGCCGGCGCAGCGAGAAGAGGTAGGTTCGCAGACCCTCCTCGCCCCAGTTGTCGACGATGAACTCGAAGACCGCGTGGCCGAGGTTGTAGATCATCCGGGGGCTGCTGAACTGCCCGTAGCCCTGGAGGCCGCTCATCTCCGGGATGATGTCGGCAATGGCGGCGTCGCGGACCATCATCAGGTCGAGCGGCTGCCAGATCCTGGTCATGTAGTCGGAGAGGCCCTCGTTGATCCACAGGGGCACGTTGCGGCGGATCAGCGACGTGGGAATGATGTCGAACTCGAACTGGTGCGTCAGCTCGTGCACCATCAGCCGGTAGAGCAGATCCGGCGGCTCGTCGAGCGGCATTACGATGCGGTAGCGGGAGGGCTCGGCGAAGGCGCCGACGCCCTCTTGGGCCGCGCCCGGGATCACGTTCTGCTGCTGGAACTCGGCGCTGGTCTTGAACAGGATGAGCGGGATCCGATTGACCAAATCGTGCCGGAGCGTCGCACTGACCTCATCGTAGGCGCTCTCGGCGTACCCGGCCATTCGCTCGAGGTGCTCCTCGATCTCCGGGTAGTAGAAGATTTCGAAGTGCTCCGTCTCGTAGATGAACCACTCGAAGTTGTCGTACCGGACTTGGTTCTTGCCGAAGTAGGGCACGAAGGGGGTTTGGGCCTCAGCGGCCTGCGGTGTGAAGGACCACACCGCTGCGAAGGCGATCGCTGCCGCCTGGACCAGGGCGCCGCACTGGGTGCGGATCATCATGAGGTCTCTCCTCTCGCTCGCAACTTAGTGCGGGCGCGGAAGGGCATCTTACCGCCGACCCTTTGGCGCCCGCAATCCTAGGCACACCTGTAGTGCAGCAAGCGACGTGCCGTGTACTGGGGCCTCTGTACCAGTGGGTGCAGATGGGCCGACCTGTCATCCGAGCGAGACGGCGCTGTCGCCCTCCGGCGACGGTCGGCCGGCCGTCGTGGCGCGCGGCCCGAGCGTGGGAAGACAGTCGGCCCCATCGGGCTCCACAGGATCGGGGGTGGGGGGAGGCTGCGCGGGACGGAAAAACGTCATCGGGTCCCGCCCACGGCGTGGTGGTCCCGTCGGACGTGCCTTGGCCGAGGCGGTGGCGCTGTGCGGGACGGTTGCGAGCCGGGTGTCGAGGTCGTGAGGGCGCGGCGGTGCCTGTATGCGGGGGCCACGAGTCGTACCTGCATGTAGCGGGTCGACGGCCAGAACGTGTCGCTCTTCGTGCATGACGCCTCGCGATCGCCCCCGAGGCGACGATCGCAGGGCGCGGCCACCGGTCCGACATCTGGTGGAACAACCCGCCACGCGTTCGTGCTGGCCTTGCCCGCCAGCGGCGATGACCTGGAGGTGGCGCAACGGGCCTGTGTGGCTGTCTGTGTGCGGCGCGAGTTCCAGGAGCGGGGACCTCGACGACGTCGGGGCCGGGCGGTTACTATACGACTGCACGCCGGGGCCGCCGGGCTAGGTGGCAGGCTGCTGAATTCGAGGTGCGGGATACCATGGAGCATGAGGACATGAAGGGTGCGTCGGGGATGAGCCGGGGGCAAGCTGCCGCGTGGGTGGCGGCGCTGGCTGTGGGCGCTGTGCTGGTGCTGGTGATGCTGTCGTCGTCCGACCCGGAGCCGGCCGTTGTGCTTGAGCCGCCCGCCGAGGCCGTGTCCGCGCCGGAACCGACGGCCGTGGTCGCGTCGGCGGTCGAGGAGCCCGGCGCCGTACTGGGCGCCGGTATGATGGCGCCGCTCGACTACACGCTGCAGGACATGGACGGCTTCGACGTCTCGCTTGAGTCGTTCCGCGGCAAGGTGATCCTGATCAACTTCTGGGCGACGTGGTGCGGCCCCTGCAAGGCGGAGATTCCCGACTTGGTCGAGCTGCAGGCCAAGTACGCCGACGACCTGGTGGTACTCGGCGTCTCGGTTGACGACACGCCTGCGCAGATGCGGCCGTACGCCGAGGAGTACGGGATGAACTACCCGGTGCTCGTGGGGAACGGCCGCGACGACTTCAAGGATGCGTACGGCCCGCTGTGGGGGATTCCCGTCTCGGTGATTGTCGATCGCGAAGGCCAAGTTCACGTGCGGCACGCGGGGCTCGGCACCTTCGAGCAGTTCGAACAGGAGATCCTCGAGGTGCTGTAGTATCATCCGCCTGTGATGAATGGGTTCATGCACGCGCGTCTCGCCTGCGGCTGCAGCTTGGCGTTTCGAGAAGGTGTCGCGGGCAGCCCGGTGGTGGTTGTCGTCAACACCAAGGCTCCCCGGTGCGTGAGCCCGCTGCACATTGCGGGCGTTCCGCTCTACGATCACCGCGAAGCGCTGCGGCCACCCACGCGCTTCGTGCCCGTCGAAGAAGAGGAATACGAAGAAGAGGGCTAGGCGCCCGCTTGGCCCATTCGGATGCGCAGTTCGGCCACCAGAGGCAGGTGGTCGGAGGCCATCAGCGATAGCCGTGTCCGCGGCAGGTCCACCCTCAGCACGTGTACGTCGCCCTCGTAGTAGATGTGGTCCAGATGCAGCACCGGGAACACGCCGGGATAGGTGCGTCGCTGCCTCAGGTGCTGGCCGAGGTCGATGCTCCGGAGGCGCTCGGAGAGCACTTCGGTCGTCAGGCCCCGCATCCACTCGTTGAAGTCGCCGAGCACGATCTTCGGCTCGGCGACGCGCTGGTCGTGGACGATGGTGCGGAGCCGGCCCGCCTGGTAGCGGCGCTCGCGGAGCGCAGTGCCGAGATGGACGTTGTAGACCTGCAACGTCCCCGCGCCGACCGTGATCTCGGCGCGCTGGCAGCAGCGCGGCTCGCAGGTCTTCCAGGTCAGGTCGTACTGGACGTGGTGGCGGACGGGAAACCGGCTGAGCACCACGTTGCCGAACAAGTTGCCGCGCAGGTGCCGTGTCGGGGCCATCACCCAGCCCATGCCCAGGCGTGCGCCAAGCTCCTCGGCCTGCCCGGCGGAGCGGGGCCCGGTGCCGATCACTTCCTGCAACGCCACCACATCGGCCCCCGTGGCGTCGATGACGTCGGCGACCCGCGCGAGGTTGGTGCGCCCGTCGAGACCGCGGCATCGGTGGATGTTGTAGGTGGCGACCCGGAGCGTTTCCCAGCGGCCCCTGCTCACGAGGGGTCCGTACGCGATTGGCGCATGAGATTCCGTGGGGGATTATGTCGCGAATCGGCGATGGCCTGACATAATGGCTGCTCCGCGCTGGCGGGTGCCGGCGCGAGGGGAGACTGCCATGGCGAAGCCCGAGCGCCAGATCGAGGTGACGTGCCCGTGCTGCCGGGCCGAGCTCGTGGTGGATACTACCCTCGGGCGGGTGGTGGCCCACGAGGAGCCCGATCGAGGCGACAAGCCCGAGCTCGACGACGCCGCCCGCATCCTAGCGGCCGAGGCCAAGAAGCGGGAGGCACTCTTCCGCCAGTCGGTCGAGGCGGAGAAGAGCCGGGACGACATACTGTCAAGGCACTTTGACGAGGCGCTAGAGCAGGCCCGTGACGAACCGGTCTCGAAGCCGACCCGCGACTTCGATCTCGACTAGCCCCGGTGCCTGAACTCCGCGGGCAGCTCGGTCCAGCGCTCGCGGCCCCGGTAATACCGCCAAGGCTTGTAGCTGTGGGCCTCGCGGAATGCCCGGTAGCGGCGCCGCAGACGGTCGGTGCGCTCGTCGGACGACAGGAGGGCACGGTGCGGCAGGTCCTGCAGGAACCGCTCGACTTTCCAGACCCTGCGGTTCGTCAGCCGCCAGTTGTACGGGTCGAGGGTGCGCAGGTCCGCCACCCCGTACCCGATGATCCGTCCTGTGTAATCGATGTACCCCTCGAAGTAGCTGAGCGCTAGCGCGCGGGGCGTCCGGAAGACAGCCCGTCGCCCGTGGAGACCGGGATCGCGCGAACGGGACACCGCCCCCCAGTGTCCCCCACGGCGGTACACGAACACCACGTGGTCCAGCAGGTCCACCGATTCCAGGCTCATCGCCAGCGGCGGGTAACCGTGCTGCTCGAGCAGGACTGCGGCGGCCAGCGCGACTTCAAGGCAGTGGGCCGACTGGTGCTGCACCACGCCGCGGAAGCTGCGCAGTGTAGCGCCGCCGGTCTCCACGTGTAGGGCAGCGCGTTCAACCAGCGCTGGACAGCCAGCGGCGTCCGCAGGCGGGCCACCAGCCGCCGCTCGGCCGGTGTCAGCGGCAGGCGCGGCGGGTCGACGTGGTCAGTAGCTGGGAGCGGGGACGGCGCGGAGTTCGGCAAGGAGGTCGGCCGGTGTCCAGGAATTCCCGTTGCGCACGGAGACGAGCCGGCTCTCCGCATCGATCACCGCCGTGCGCAGGTTGTGGACGATCTGCAGCGCGTCAGCGGGATCCTCTGAGGCCGTGATGCCGAACTGCGCGGCGAAATCGGCAATCGCCGGCGTGGTCACGAAGTGCCAGATGGCCCGATCGGCGCCGAGGCGCTCCGCATGAGCGCTGAGCACCGCAGGGGTGTCGTAGCCGGGGTCGATGCTCACCGAGACCAGTTGGATGTCCGCGAGGCTGGGATCGGCGGCGATCGCCTCCTGCATGACACCGAAGTTCCGGTCCATCAGCGGGCAGAAATCCGGCAACGGACAGCGCGTGTAGATGAAGGTGAGGGCCACGCGGCTCCCGCGAAGCGCCGCCAGCGTCATCGTGTTGCCGTCGGTGTCGATCAGAGGATCACCGGGCACCTCGTCGCCGGGTGCGAGCAGGTTGGCGAAGGTGATCGCCGGCGTCTCGGGTTGATCGAGAAGGTCGGCGTGGCCGGTGACCTCCAGCGTCGACAGGTAGGCGCGAACGTCCTCGACGACCAGCGTTGCTGTGATGAGGTCCCCTGGGCTCGTGCGCTCAAGCAAGGCGTCGTCCTCGACCGTGAAGGGCATGGTCATCGCCGGCATGAAGTCCGGGATGTCTTCGTGGCGGATCATGACCTCGCTGCGCTCGGGCCGCACGTCGAGCACCTGGCCGCGCAGTTCGAAGACGCGGGGCGCGGGCAGGTCGCGGCCGTCACACGCGGTCGCCAAGCCGGCGGCGGCCAGCACAAGCGCAAGATATCGCAGGTGCATCCGCATCTCCTGTACTGTAGCACTTCCCATGACGCCCTGGATTGGCACGTCCGGCTACAACTATCCCGAGTGGCGCGGCTCGTTCTATCCGGAGCGCTTCGCGGCCTCGAAGATGCTGCCGTACTACGCGGAGCGGTTCCCGACGGTCGAGATCAACTACACGTTCTACCGCCTGCCCGCCGAGCAGACCCTCGACAGCTGGCGCCGAGCCACACCGGAACGGTTCCGGTTCACGCTCAAGGCCTCACGACGCATCACGCACACTGCCCGGCTGCGCGATTGCGGCGAGGCGGTCACACGGTTCACCGATGTCGCGGCCACCTTGGGCGGCAAGCTCGGCGTGTTGCTGTTCCAGCTGCCGCCCTCTCTGCGGTACAGTCTCGCGCTGTTCGACGGCTTTCTGGCCGAGGTGCCGGTGGGGACACGGGCGGCCTTCGAGTTCCGGCACGCGTCGTGGTTCGACGCGAAGGTGTTCGCCCGCCTGCGCGACCGGAACCTCGCGCTGTGCGTGGCCGACAGCGAGAAGCTCTCCACACCTGTCGAGGTCACCGCCGACTACGGATACTTCCGGCTGCGCGACGAGGGCTACGGCCCGCATGACATCGCGCGCTGGGCTGGCGTCATCCGGGAGAAGGCGGGCGGGTGCGAGGACGTGTTCGTCTACTTGAAGCACGAGGCGTCAGGCAAGGGACCAGCGCTCGCCAGGCAGTTAATGGATCAGCTCGGCGTCTAGTCCGCCGGCTGGAGTGCGGGGCGGTCAGTCGGCGTCGGTGTGGGCCCCGATGAAGCGGACGATCTCACGCTCGGCCCAATAGCCGTCGTAGCCGGCTTCGGCGTGCTCAAGAAAGGCACAGTGACCGCCGCCGGCAGTCACTACCGTGGTGATGGCCGGGTTGTTGGTGACCGCCGGGTCGCGGAACGACTCGGTCGGCACAAACGGATCGTCAGCGGCCGTGAGAATGAGCGTGGGCACGCGGATGGCGTCGACCACGCGCAGCGCGCTGGCGCGGTGGTAGTAGTCGTTGGCGTCATCGAATCCGTGATACGGGGCAGTGTACGCCTCGTCGAACTGGCGGACGGTGCGGATGTGCCGCAGCGGACCGAGGTCCCACTCGTCAGGGAACGCCGCCGCCTTGCGCCGCATCCGCGCCTTGAGCTGCCGCACGAAGTTCCACTGATAGACCATGCACGGCCACCGCTCGAGCGATCGCACGCACCGCTCGAGGTCGATCGTCGGCGAGACCGCACAAGCCGCGACGAGCGCTGGCCGGCCGGCCGGGTCGGTTTCGGCTGCCAGCTTGAGTGCCAGATTGCCGCCGAGCGAGTAGCCGGCGACCGCCGCGTGCGTGATCCCTTCGGTGTTGCCGATCTCGTCGAGGACGAAGCGGGCGTCGTGGCTGAGCCCTGAGTGATACAGCCCGCGTGAGAGGTGTTCAGTCCCGCCGCAGTTGCGCTGGTTGACCCGCACGACGCTCCAGCCGGCCGCCCAGGCCTTGTCGGCGATGCCCCGCATGTAGTGGGCGTGGCTTGAACCCTCAAGCCCGTGCAGCAGTAGCAACAGCGGACGGCCGCTGCGCTCAGGCTGCCAGTGGCAGTGCGTGAGCACCCGTGCGTCGGGGGAGACGTCGAAGTAGCGGGCCTGGGGCGCGGGCAGGGCAGGGAAATGGCGCCGCCGCGCCCAGGCGACCAGCGTCTGCCGGTGCCCGCCGGGGAACCAGGGGCGGAACGTGGGGGGCGTGAAGGTCAGGACCGTCTATTCCGGCCGCTCGTCCGCGCTGGGTCCGTAGATCGCCGGCACTGCCACGTCCAGCAGGCGCAGGTACACGCTCAGCTGGCCTCGGTGGTGAATCAGGTGGTTCAGCACGAACGATCGCCAGACGGCCACCCTTGGCATCGTGAAAATCGTCTGGGGCCCCTGCTTGAGCGCCCAGGGTTCCATCAGCTGGGCGTCGGAGATGGCGACGAGCGCGGCGCGCGTCTTCGCTACGATGTCGTCGAACTCGGCCAGCACCGCCGCCGTCGAGGCCGCTGCCGATTGGTTGGTCGAGCCGGCCAGGTCGAACTCTGACCTGGTCAGCGTGGCCTGGCCCCAGCCGACGACGCCCGCCAGGTGGCCCGCCAGCGCGCCGAGCGACATCGATTTGGCGTGCGGTGTCCAGCGCAACCTGTCGTTGGGCACGCGCTCCAGCGCGCGGCGCGTGGTGTTGGTCTCGTGGTCGAATTCCGGTATCAGCGAGTCGACCAGTGGCATGCCGTGCGCCTCAGGCTCCAGGGGTGAAGTCCACCTGCGGAACCAGTTCGGCCGCGTCGGGCGCGTCGAACAGCTCCCAGTCTTCCTCGAAGTTGAACAGGGCGGCCGTGATGTTTGACGGGAACTGGCGCCTTAGCGTGTTGTAGGCCTGGACGCGCTCGTTGTAGCGCATCCGCTCGACCGCGATCCGGTTCTCGGTGCCAGCCAACTCGTCCATCAGACGGTTGAACGCCTCGCTTGAGCGCAGCTGCGGGTAGTTCTCCACAACGAGAAGCAGCCGGCCGAGCGCGGTGGTCTGCTGGTTGGCTGCCTCGATCGTCTCCTGCGGCGTCGTGGCGCCCGCCATCCGCGCGCGCGAGTCGGCGATCGCGGTAAAGACGTCCTGCTCCTGCTGCGTGATCCCCTGGACCGTGCCGACGAGGTTGGGGATCAGGTCGTTGCGCCGCTGTAGCTGGTTCTCCACCTGCGCCCACTGCGCATCGATGGCCTCCTGCTGGCTTACGAACGTGTTGTAGGAGCAGCCAGACACCAACACCGCCAGTACCGTCGCCGTCACTCCTCTCAGAGCCATGCACGTCATTGCTGTCCTCGCTTCTCTGCCGATCTGGACAACCGGGGCTACCAGCTGGCGCCCCCGCC
>CAZHTD010000042.1:0-232 GCA_964535675.1 uncultured Bifidobacteriaceae bacterium
GTTGCCAACGATTGCCTTGTCCTTCATCCGCCGCATGTGCTCGACGCGGATGATGTTGAAGTTGCCGGTGGTGGTGATGAAGACGTCGGCCCGCTCGACCACGTCCTCGAGCGTCTTGACCTCGAACCCCTCCATCGACGCCTGCAGGGCACAGATGGGATCGATCTCGGTGACGTTGACACGGCAGCCCTGGCCACGGAGCGCTTGGGCACACCCCTTGCCGACCTCGCCG
>CAZHTD010000042.1:242-25126 GCA_964535675.1 uncultured Bifidobacteriaceae bacterium
GTTGATGGCTGGAAACAGGAGCGTGCCGGCCTCCTGCATCTGATAGAGCCGGTTGACCCCCGTGGTCGTCTCCTCGCTGACGCCGCGGATGCCCTGGCCCACTGCCGTCCATCGGCCCGGGTGTGCCCCGAGCTCCTTGCGGGCGGTCTCAAGGATCACACCCCACTCCTCAGGCTCCCGGTCTGGGTTGAACGAGGGAATGCCACCCGCCTGCTCGAACTCCACGGCTTTGTGGACGAAGAGCGTGGCGTCGCCGCCATCGTCGACGATCAGCGTGGGCCCCTGGCCGTCTGGCCAGATCAGCGCCTCGGTGGTGCACCACCAGTACTCCTCGAGCGTCTCGCCCTTCCAGGCGAACACAGGCACGCCCTTCGGGTCCTCCGGCGTACCGCCGGATTCGGGCCGGCCTGCCACCACGGCCGCAGCGGCGTGGTCCTGCGTCGAGAAGATGTTGCACGACACCCAGCGGACGTCGGCGCCGAGCGCGACCAGCGTCTCAATGAGGACCGCCGTCTGCACGGTCATGTGCAGGCTGCCCATGATCCGCGCGCCCTCCAGCAGGCGGCTGGCGGCGTAGCGCTCGCGCAGCGCCATCAGGCCGGGCATCTCGTGCTCGGCCAGCCGGATCTCCTTGCGGCCCCACTCGGCCAGCGCCAGGTCCGCCACCTTGTAGGGGACCCGCCCGGCCGCCGCGGCGGCCTCAAACGCGTGACTCGTTGCTTCGCGCACCCCTGTCGCCATCACACTCTCCTTCACTCGTGGTGCCAACCACACAGCCACCCGTCGCGCCCCCCCCCCGGCAGGGTGGCGTGTACCGCGCCGCCAGGCGGTGGTCCGGCGCACGACACGATCAGCCGTGCACTCCCGTGGCAGCAAACAGCACCGGCCCGCGCGCCTCCAGGTCGGCCGGCAGCGTGCAGACCCGCACGTCGCTGAGCCCGGCCTGCTCCAGCAGGCGCGAGACCTGCGTCTCGGAAAAGCCGAGCCAGACGTGGCCCATCTGCCGCTGGTACTCGACGCGGTCGTGCGGCAGCATGTCCGCCACCAGCACGCGGCCACCCGGGCGCACTACCCGCGCCACGTCCGTCAGCGCCCGCACCGGATCGGGGACGTGGTGCAGCACCAGCGACAGCACCGCGGCGTCGAGCTCGTTGGGCTCGAGCGGAAGCGCCTCGATCTCGCCCTCGCGCACGTCGACGTTGGGGTACGCCGAGAGTCGTGTCCGCGCAGCCTCGAGCATGTCGGCCGACCCGTCCACCGCCACCACGGTACGCACCAGCGGCGCCAGGATCTCCGAGAGCCGGCCCGTGCCGCAGCCAAGATCCCCCACCGCGAGCGCCGGGTCGAGCAACCCGAGCAGCGCCCACGCGCCGAAGGTGTCGCCGAACAGCTCGGAACGCAGCGCGTCCCACTGTGGGGCAGCGGAGGTGAAGAACTCCTGGGACTTGGCGCGGCGACGCGCCAGCACGCGGCCCAGGCGCTGACAATCGTGGTGCACCGCCGGCGTCGCGGCGACCTCGTCGCGAATCAGCGGCCATAGGGCCCCCGCCGCCTCGTCGAGTTCCCGCAGCATGCTATAGAAGCGGTGGGTGCCGTCGCGGCGCGAGCTGACCCACCCGTCGTCAGCCAGCGTCTTCAGATGCCGGCTGACGCTTGACTGCGGCATCTGCAGGACGGCACACAGCTCGGAGACGGTCATCTCCCGCGTCTCAAGCAGCAGGAGCACGCGGCACCGGGTCTGGTCAGCCAGCGCCGACAGATGATCCAAGATGGCCGTCATCTATCCGTCAATCCGGATATAAGATTACCTCAAGGACCGCCCCGCCACAACCGGAGTCTTGCTCTAGAGCTCCGCCTCGAGCCTCGCCACTAGGCCGTCGAGCTCGGTGGAGACCGCCCGTACGGTGTCGGGTGCGCTGAGGTCCACCCCGGCGCGCTGCAGCAACGCCATCGGATAGTCGCTGCCCCCGGCGCGCAGCAGATCCACATAGCGCTCGACGGCCTCGCCGCCGGCCCCCTCTGCGCGGATCTGCTGGACCAGCCGGGCGCTCGACGCGAAGCAGGTCGCGTACTGGTAGACGTAATACGGCGAGTTGAAGAAGTGGGGGATTCGCGCCCACGTGACACGCGCGACCTCTTCGGTGTCGATGACGTCGCCGTAGTACTCGTGCAGCAGCGAGGCGTACAGGTCATTGAGCACGTCGGCCGTCACTGGCTGGTCCTGCTCGACCAACCGGTGCGCCTGCAGCTCGAAGTCGGCGAACAGGACCTGCGTGAAGAAGGTGCCCGTGATGCTGTCGATGGCGTGCTGCAGCAGCACCGCGCGCTCCTCGCGACTCTGACTGCGCTCAAGCATCAGGTCGAGGAACAGCGCCTCGCTCAGCGTCGACGGCACCTCGGCGACGAAGATAGTGTAGCCGGCGTAGACGAACGGCTGCGCCCGGTGCGACAGCAGCGTGTGCATCGAGTGGCCCATCTCGTGCGCCAGCGTGAACACGGCATCGAGCGTCTCGTTGAAGTTGAGCAGCATGTACGGGTGGGCGCCGTAGACCGGTGCCGAGTACGCCCCGCTCCGTTTCCCCTCGTTCTCGTAGACGTCGATCCACCGGCCCTTGAACGCGTCGCGGACCGCGCGCTGGTAGGTTGTGCCCAGCACCGCCACCGAGTCGACGATCCAGTCGCCCACCTGGTCGTACTCGTAGCGCGCCTCGCGGTCGACCAGCGGGATCGCCAAGTCGTAGAGGCGGTACGTGTCGAGCCCGAGGGCTTTCCGCCGCAGCTGGTGGTAGCGGCGCAGCGGCGCAACGCCGGCCCGCGCCGACTCGATCAGGTTCTCCACCACGGCCGTCGGGATGTTGTTGCCGTGCAGCGCCGCCTCAAGCGTGCTGTCATAGCCGCGCGCCCGTGCGTGGAACCAGTCGCGCTGGAGCACGCCATTGTAGAGCGCTGCGTAGGTGTTCTGGTGCTCGGCGTAGATTCCGTGAAACGCCCGGTAGGCGGCCGCGCGGTCCTCCTGCCGCCGGTTGGTCTCGAGCAGCGCCCGGTACTGCCCGTAGCTGAGCGTGACGCGCTCGCCGTCGGCCAGGGTGATTGACGGGAACTTCATGTCGGCGGTCGTCAGCGCACCGTAGGTGTCGGGCGGCACGCTGCCGGGCCGTGCTGCCAGCGACATCAACCGCTCGCCCGCCTCGTCGAGCACGTGCTCCTGCTCGTGGAAGAGGTTGTCGATCGCGAAGCGGTAGACCGCCAAGTCCGGGTCACCGTCGAGCCAGCCGTCGATGGTCGCGCGCGGGATCGCCAGCACCTCGGGATTGAACCAGGCGCTGGCCTGCTGCTGGCGGGCAAACAGGATCTGCGCCTGCTGTCGCCGGGCGCTGATCGCGTTGTCGCGCTGGTCCTGGTCGTAGTGGAGCGCCGCGAAATACCACACGCGGTAGCCGAGGGCGCCGATCTCGTCCATGGCCTTGACAGCCGCCAGGAGCCGATCGGCGCCCAAGGCCAGCGTGCCCCGCAAGGCGCTGAAGGCCTCAATCGCCGCGTCGAGCTGAGTGTAGAGGTCTTGCCATTCGTCCCAGTCGCGACAGATGGCCGTCAGGTCCCAGGTGTAGCGTTCGGGCACCGCCGCACGGGCGGGCAAACGGCCGGCCTCGGGGCGAAAGGTGTTGCGCAAGGGCATGGCAAATCTTACCTCCCGGCTCAGCCTCGGAGCAGTGAGGCCAGGGCCGCGTAGTTGGCGGGCATGTCGGTGCGCATCCGCGGGCGTGCCAAGGCGTCGGCGAGCGCCGGTGGCACGTCAACAGCCGTCCCCAGCGCCCGCGACACCACCGCGGGAAACTTCGCCGGGTGGGCCGTGGCCAGCAGCACACCCGTGGTGCCGGACGGCGCCGCGGCCAGCGCGTGCTGCAGGCCGAGCCACGCGATGGCGCTGTGGGGATCGAGCACGTAGCCATGCTGCCGGTGCACGTCGGCGATCGCCTGGAACACCGACCCGTCGTCGAAGGCAACGCCAGTCACGTCGGCCCGCAGGCGGGTGACGTCGTCACCGTAGAGCGCCCGCATGCGCTCGAGGTTGCTCGGCGCGCCGACGTCCATGGCGTTGGCGACCGTGCGCCGCGACGCGCGTGACTCGTACTGGCCAGTCTCGAGATAGCGCGGCACCACGTCGTTGCTGTTGGTCGCGGCCACGAACCGTCCGACGTCGAGGCCGAGCCGGGCCGCCAGCAGGCCGGCGGTCAGGTTGCCGAAGTTGCCGCTCGGCACGGAGATGATCGGACGGTCGAGCCCGGCCGTCAGGAAGTAGTAAAAGGACTGCGGCAGCAGCCGGCCCACGTTGATCGAGTTGGCCGGTGTCAGGCGGACGTCGCGCCGCAGCGCGGCGTCGGCAAACGCCTGCTTGACGAGGGCCTGGCAGTCGTCGAACGTGCCAGCGACCGCCACCGCCTGGACGTTGCCGCCCACGGTCGCGAACTGCGCTTCCTGGACGTCGCTGACCTGCCCCTTGGGATAGAGGACCACGACGCGCGTCTGCGGCGCGCCCGCGAACGCCTGCGCCACCGCACCCCCGGTGTCCCCGGAGGTGGCAACCAGCACCGTCAGTGGCGCGTGGGCGGCGCAGTACCGCAGCAGGCGGGCCTGCACCCGTGCCCCCACGTCCTTGAACGCCAGCGTCGGGCCGTGGAAGAGCTCGAGGACCCACGTCCGCTCGTCGAGCTGGACCAGCGGGAGCGGGAAGTCGAGCGCCGCGGATAGCAGCGAGGCCAGGTCGCCGGGCGGCAGGTCCCCCGCCAACACGTGGCCGCCAACGCGGGCCGCGAGCGCCGCGACGGAGCGGCCCGGCAGCGCGCGGACCTCGGCCACCGGCAGCGGATCGAGCCGCTCGGGAAGGTAGAGCCCCCCGTCGGGGGCCTGTCCCGCGACGAGCGCCTCCCTGAACGACACTGGCGGCGACGCCCCGCGCGTGCTGATCCAATTCATGGCCGACGCGTCCACTTCGATGGCACGGCACCGCTGCCGCGCGACAGCCCTTCATTGTGGTTCACGGAGTCAGCATCCTCCAAGGCTCCAGGTTTTCGGGCCCCGGCGCGTGCCGTCGCGTGTACCATGGAGGCTGTCGATGTCGACGGCCAGCCAGGGGCGTGCATCCGCCGCCCTCACCAGCACGTCACGCGCGTGGAGCGTGCACGACGCCAACGAACTGTACGAGGTGTCGCGCTGGGGCAACGACTACTTCGCGATCAACGACGCGGGCCACGTGCAGGTACAGCCCACGCGCGAGCCGGGCCGGGCGATCGACCTCAAGGAGCTCGTCGACCGGCTGCAGGTGCGGGACATCGGGCTGCCGGTGTTGATCCGTTTCACCGATCTGATCCGCCACCGGCTCGCCGATATCCACGCCGCCTTCAACACCGCCATCGAGCAGCACCAGTACCAGGGGCGCTACTGCTGCGTGTACCCGATCAAGGTCAACCAGCAGCGGCAAGTCGTCGAGGAGGTGCTCACCTTCGGCCGCCCCTTCAAGGTCGGCCTCGAGGCGGGCTCCAAGCCCGAGCTGCTGGCCGTGGTGGCCATGGCTGACAATGACACGCCGATCATCTGCAACGGGTTCAAGGACGGGGAGTTCATCGAAACGGCCATGCTCGCCCAGAAGATCGGGCGCACGATCATCCCGGTCGTCGAGAAGTACACCGAGCTCGCGCTGATTCTGGAGGCGGCCGCGCGCATCGGGGTCCGTCCGTGCATCGGGATGCGGGTGAAGCTGGCCTCGCGCGGCAGCGGTCGCTGGCAAGGGTCAGGCGGCTTCCGCTCGAAGTTCGGCCTGACGATGACCGAGATCATGCGGGGGCTGGACGAGCTGAAAGCGCGCGGGATGGAGGACTGCCTTCAGCTGGTGCACTTCCACCTCGGAAGCCAGATCACCAACATCCGGATCGTCAAGGGCGCGCTCAATGAGGCGGCACGGGTGTACGCGGAGCTGGCACGGATGGGGGCAGGCCTCCGGTACCTCGACGTGGGCGGCGGGCTCGGCGTGGACTACGACGGCTCGCGCACGAACTTCGAGTCGAGCATGAACTACTCGCTTGAAGAGTACGCCGCCGACGTCGTGTACCACATCCAGAGCGTGTGCGACGAGGCCGAGGTGCCGCATCCGACAATCCTCTCGGAGAGCGGGCGCGCGGTGGCCGCGTACCACAGCGTCCTGGTGTTCAACGTGCTCGGCGTGTCGGGATTCGGGGATGAGCGGATTCCTGCGGCCGCCGACCTCGACTGGGAGCAGCCGGTCGCTGACCTGATCGAGACCCACAATTCGCTGACCGCGCGCAACGCGCTCGAGGCGTTCCACGACGCCCAGACAGCGCTCGACATGGCACTGAGCCTGTTCGGGGGCGGCTACCTGCCGCTCGAACAACGCAGCATGGCCGAAAACATCTACTGGGCCATCCTGACGAAGCTGCGTCGGCTGACCCGGACGATGAGCGACGTGCCCGAGGACCTGCAGGACCTCGACGAGGCTCTCTCAGACACCTACTTCTGCAACTTCTCGCTCTTCCAGTCGATTCCCGACAGCTGGGCGATCAACCAGCTGTTCCCAATCATGCCGATTCACCGCCTGACCGAGGAGCCGCAGGCGCACGCCGTGCTCGGCGACATGACGTGCGATTCGGACGGCAAGCTGGATCGGTTCGTCGACCGCCGTGACGTGAAGCGGACGCTGCCGCTCCACGGGTTCGATGGCAGCCCCTACTACCTGGGCGTGTTCCTGATCGGGGCCTACCAGGAGATCCTCGGCGACCTCCACAACCTGTTCGGCGACACCCACGCGGTGCACGTCAGCCTCGACGCAAAGGGCGGCGTGTGCCTCGACACGGTGGTCAAGGGCGACACGGTCCGAGAGGTTCTCGACTACGTGGAGTTCGATGCCGACGCGCTCCTCGGCCGCATGTGCACCGACGTGGAGGCCGCCGTCCGCGCGGGCCGGGTGGACCGCGCGGGCGCGGCCCGGCTGCTGCGCTTCTACGAGGATGGCCTCAACGGGTACACGTACCTGGAGGGCCACCAGCCTCTCTGACGGCCAGCCTGCAGGCTGGCCCCCTCGGCGCACCTGGCGGCCCCACGATCGATGGACCGACGCCAAGCCACACCGCCACGCCCTTGGTGGTGACGGCCTGACGCCGTTGCAACGTTCCGGAGCTACTGCTCCGGAGTGATCAGCGCACCGTCCCAGTGCTCGTAGAGCAGGCCGTCCTGGATCCGGAACGTGTCGAACCAGAAGCTCTCGTAGTAGGTGCCGGGCGCCTCGTTGGGATCCTGCACGTAGCGCTTCTGGATCACCGTCACGATGTCGCCTTCGGCAATCACCAGCTCGTATGGGTTGTTCGGCGGAGGCGGGGGCACGTCGGCGTCCGCATCGGCGCCGCCACTGCCACCAGCCATCAACTCGGTCATCCGCGCCAGGAAGCCCTCCTTGTAGGAGAGGCCCCGCTCGTCGGCGTACTTCTTGAACGCGGGGTTGTGCTGGATGTAGTCCGGGTGGATCAGGTCGTACCGCTCCTGGGCGGTGATCCCCTCGCGGAAGAACTCCATCGCGATCCGCCTGTTCTCTTCGAGATCATCAGCGGTCTGGGCCCCAGCCGGCGCCACCTGGAGCAGCGGGAGGACCAGGGCCATCAAGAACGTCTTCTGCACACGGTTCATAGCACTCCTCCAAGACACCGCAGGGCGGCCGCCCGACGCGGCCGCTACAGAATCACCGCCCGGCCACGGGCGCGTCAAGCCGCCGGCGCGTCAGGACGCGTGGCGCCGCCGGCCCTGCGCGCGGCGACACGCCTTCAGGAACCGTTCATGCAGCTTCGCGGCCATCTCCGGCGGCACGGGGCCGAGGCGCGCCCACTGCGTCTGGGCAGTGCGCAGCTCCTGCTCGATCCCGCGCTGGCGGCGCTCCTCCGACACGACCCCGGCCGAGGCGCCCTTCATGGTGTTGACCGCCAGACGCTCGCGGAGCTGCCGGGCGAGCCGCTCGGCTGGAGACAGCTCGACCGGTGCCTCGGACGACACGAGATCCTCAACGCGCTCGATGAGCTGCTCCATGCGCCGCCACGTCACCTTGGGGTCCAGATCCGTGCCCACGAAGGCGGCCGGCCACACCGAGACCAGCCGCCCGATCGCGTCGTGGAAGCGCGCGGCGAGGTCCTGTCTGACGATGCGCGGCAGATCAGGCGCCTGCTGCCAGCGTGCACGCGCGTCCTTCACGATGTCGTAGAGTCCCTCGGGCGTGTCGCCGGCCTCGCCATCGGGCACCAGCGCTTCGATCTCGCGGATCACGGCCTCCCGCGCCTGCACCCGCGCCTGCAGGGTGCCTTGGTGGCGGTGCCGGGAGCGGGCGAAGTGCGTGTCGCACGCCGCACGGAAGCGCTTCCAGATCGCCTCGGACTTCGACCGGCGCACGGGCCCACTCGCCTTCCAGGCCGCCTGCAAGCGCTTGATCTCGGCCGTGGCCGCGTCCCAGTCGGTGGACTCGGCCAGCGCCTCGGCCTGCTCGCACAGCGCCGTCTTCTTCGCCAAGTTGGCCGCCCACTCCTCCTTGCGGCCCTTGAGGTCCTCCTGCCGGCGCCTGAAGAACCGGTCGCACGCGGTGCGGAATCGTTCCCAGGTGGCCTGCTCCCGACCGCGCGGCACGGCGCCGATCACCTTCCACTCCGCCTGCAACTTCTGCAGCGCCGCGGCCGTCTTCACCCAGTCGGTCGAGTCGGCCAGCGCCTCGGCCTGCTCGCACAGCGCCGTCTTCTTCGCCAAGTTGGCCGCCCGCGCTTCGCGCTGCTCGGCGAAGTATGCGGCCGTGCGCGCATAGACCGCATCCTGCGCCGCCTTGAAGCGCCGCCACATCGCGGCGCCCTGCGCACGGGGCGTGAGCGCCACTGGCTTCCAGCGCGCCTGCAGCGCCTTCATCTTCCGGGCGGCCACATCGAGGGCCGTCTCCTCGGTGAGCGCCTCCATCTCGCGGCACAACTCCTCCTGCACTTGCAGGTTGGCCCACCGCTGCCACTCGTCCGCGTCGCGCAGCTCCTGCACGCGCGGGCCAAGCACAGTCCGGGCACGCTCGAGACGCGTCCGTACCGCCTGTCGGTCGCGGTGCGACGCTAAGTCGACACGGCTGCTGAGCGCAGCCTTGATTGCCTTGAGCGCCTTCTCGCCGGCCTTCAGCGTGAACGTCTCGGCCTCGGCGAGCCCTTCGACGTGCTTGCAGAGCTGATGTAGACGCTTGAGGTGGTGCTCCTCCTGCTTTGCCGCGTGCGCTTGGAGTTCCTGCTCCCGGGTCTCCAGCGTCTCAACGGCGCGGGTCAGCCGCTCGCCGGCCTCCGGGTTCGCGGCCACGTGCTCAAGCAACACCTCGGCGTCACGGCGCAGACCGCGCCAGCGGGCCACTGTTTCCTCGACGGGCTGCGCTCCGTCTGCCAGATGCTCGAGCTCGTCGGCAAGCGTCGCCAGCCGCGCCCCGGCCGCCTCGGCCAACGTCCGGCGGCGCTCGCGCTCGCCGAAGACGCGGCACGCATCCTGGAACCGTCGGGTGAGCGACGCGGCGTACTCCGACGGCATCGGATCGAGCGCGTCCCACGCCACCTTCAGTTCGGCGATGCGCTCCTCGGCGCCTGCACCAGACAGTCCCTCGATCGCCCGGCAGATTGCCACGCGGTCGACCTGCTCCTGCGCCGCCGCCTCGGCGCGCGCCCGCTCGGCCGCGCGCTCCTGCTGTCGCTCGGCAATGGCCTCCCGTACCGCCTCGCACGCAGCCTCGAACCGCGCGGTCACGGCCGGCTCGATCTCGACGAGCTCGGCCTGCAGCTCAGCCCACGCCAAGCGGGCGGCGGCCAGCGCCGCCTCCGCCTCACCCGGATCCGTGGTAACGACCAGCCCGTCGACCCGGGCCACCAGCGCCTCGGTGCGCACCCGGGTCTCGGGCAACATCGGATGCCCGGCCGGCGCATCGCCCGGCGCGTCCAGCGCCCGCAGGCGCAACCGCGCGCGCCGGACGGCGACCTTGCTGCGGGCATGCTCGGCCACCTCGGTGAGTGCCTCGCGATCATCGAGCTGCTCCAGCGCGCCGACAGCCGCGTCAGTGTGCTTGCATTTGGCGGCGACGTTGCGCAGCTCCGCCGGGTCAGACAGGCGCGCGAGCGCCCGCAGGCGCGTGGCGCCGTCGCGGGCGTGACGGCTGATCGCGCCGAGCGCCTTTGGCTCCTCAAGCAGGTCCACGACGGCCGCGCGCACTGCGGCGTGGGCGTTGTCGCGGGCCACCGCCACAGCCTCCTTCGTGCGCTCGAGGTGCAACAGGAGCTGAACCAAGAGGGTCGCGCGCGCGGGATCGTCGGTCTCGACGGCCAAGCCACTCAGGCCGCGCACCGCCTCGGCCCGCACTTGGTCGTCGGGATCCGACGCGGCCGCCTCGGCCAGCACCTCCGCGTCGTCGAGCCGGGCGACGGCCGCGCGCCGCACCCGCGCCTCGGCGTCCTCGCGCGCGAGGCTCCGAAGTGCCGCGGCGTCCTCGGGCGCGAGGGCGTACAGCGACGCCAGGCGGACCGCCGGATCCGCATGCTTCCAGTCGGGAGCACGAAGCCGTTCAAGGATACCCATTGCGACGCCCTGATGACTCGGTGTGCCCGCGGCACCCCCTGCGCGGTCCCTTAGTGTACCACTGACACCTCACGCTCGACATCGACGGCGCGGAACTGGGCGTGCTGGCAGGCACGGCCGCAACGCGCTGCAGTGCCGCCCGGCGCAGGCCGCTGGTTGCGGGGACGACGCGTTGTGGGATCGGGTGTTCGGCGTCGCCACCGGGCTAGAGTCTGCGGTCACAGCACTGTCTCAGCCACCCGCCCCGCAGCAGGCAGCCCTAGATCGGCCTTGGCCGCTCGTCTCAACGACTCGCCGGTCTTGCCGAATAGGAATCGATAGATGTAGATTTGTAGATGCAGTGCAGGCCACCTCCACGCTATTCCGGTTGCTCGGCGACGCCACGCGCCTGCGCCTGCTGCGCGTGCTGACCCGCGACCGTTTCAACGTCAGCGAGCTGACCGCGGTGTTGGGGATCGCACAGTCGGGCGTGTCGCGGCACTTGGGCCTGCTGCGCGAGGCCGGCTTGGTGGCCGAGGAGCGGGAAGGCGGCTATACCTACTACCGGCTTGCCCGTGACGAGGCTCCGGCCCTCTGGCCGTTGCTCGAGACGCACTTTGCCGCAGCCGCCGCCGACCCGCTGGTCCGTGAGGACGAGGCGCGGGTGCAGGAGGTGCTGCGGCTGCGCAAGGAGAACTTCGACACGCACGGTGACGTGCGGCAGCTTGTGCCCGGCCGGAGCTGGGCCGCATGGGCCCGCGCGCTCGGCCACCTGCTACCCCCGCTCGACGTGGTCGACATCGGGTGCGGCGACGGCTACCTCGCCCTCGAGGCTGGCCGGTGGGCACGCAGCGTCGTCGGCATCGACCGCTCGCGCAAGGTGCTTGCGCGGGCGGAAGCGCTGGCGGCCCGGCGGCGCGTGACCAACGTGCGGTGGAAGGTCGGCGACATTACACGGCTCCCGCTGCGGGACGCCAGCGTCGACGTCGCGTTGCTTTCGCAGACGCTGCACCATGCCGAGGAGCCGGCCGCGGCGCTGGCCGAGGCCGCCCGCGTGCTGCGCCCCGACGGCCGGCTGCTCGTGCTGGACCTGCGGGAACACTCCCAAGCGTGGGTGACGACGCGCCTGGGTGACCGCCACCTGGGCTTCGCACCCGCCGTGCTCGATCGCCTCCTGCAGGAGGCCGGCGTGGACCACGTGCGGGTGGCCACCGGTGCGCGCCAAGCCGGCGACCCGTTTACCGTGCTGATCGCCAGCGGCGTCAAGCCTGCCGCCTGACGGCCCCAGCGACGCCCGTCCCGGAGGATTCGTGACCACCCTCGACACCCTGCACGCCGCGCTCGCCACCCGTATTTTGCTGCTCGACGGGGCCATCGGCACGCTGATCCAGCGCCACGGCCTTGAGGAGGCCGACTATCGCGGCGAGCGCTTCCGGAATCACCCGACCGACCTCAAGGGCAATGCGGACCTGCTGGCCCTGACACGCCCGGACGTGCTCAGCGGGATTCACCGCGCGTACCTCGAGGCCGGGGCCGACATCATCGAGACCAACACGTTCACCAGCACGGCCATCGCCCAGGCCGACTACGGCCTTGAGGCCCTGACCTACGAACTGAACGTCGAGGCCACGCGGGTAGCGCGCGAGGCCGCCGACGAGTGGACGGCGAAGACCCCCGACCGCCCGCGACTCGTGGCCGGAGCCATCGGCCCGACCAACCGCACGCTGTCGATCTCGCCCGACGTCAACGCCCCGGCCTACCGCACGGTTACCTTCGACCAAGTGCGCGACGCCTACCGCGAGCAGGTACGGGGGCTGCTCGACGGCGGCGTCGACCTGCTGCTGCTCGAGACCATCTTCGATACGCTCAACGCCAAGGCGGCCCTCGTCGCTATCGACGAAAGCCTCGCGGAGCGCGGCCTCGAGGTGCCGGTGATGGTGTCGGTGACGATCACCGACCGCAGCGGCCGCACGCTCTCGGGCCAGACGCTCGACGCCTTCTACACGTCGATCCGCCATGCCCGGCCGTTCAGTGTCGGCCTCAACTGCGCACTCGGCGCCCGCGAGATGCGCCCGTACCTGGCCGAAGTGGCCGGGCTGGCCGAGAGCTACGTCACCTGCTACCCCAACGCCGGGCTGCCCAACGCCTTCGGCGACTACGACGAGCTGCCGGCCACCACCAGCGCGCTGCTGCGCGAGTTCGCCGAGGCGGGCTTCGTGAACATCCTCGGCGGATGCTGCGGCACCACTCCAGACCATATCCGGGCAATCGGCGAGGCCGTGCGGGGCGTGGCGCCCCGGCCGCGGCCGGACGCGACGGCAGGACCGGCGTTCAGCCGGCTCTCGGGGCTCGAGACGCTCACGATCCGCCCCGACAGCAACTTCATCATGGTCGGCGAGCGCACTAACGTCACCGGCTCGCGGCGCTTCGCGCGGCTGATCACCGAAGGGCACTTCGACGAGGGGGTCGAGGTGGCGCTCGAGCAGGTGCGCGGGGGCGCCAACCTGATCGACGTGAATATGGACGAGGGCATGCTCGACGGGGAGGCCGCGATGACGACCTTTCTCAACCTCGTCGCCACGGAGCCCGAGATTGCCCGGGTCCCAATCATGATCGACAGCTCCCAGTGGTCGGTGATCGAGGCGGGGCTCAAGTGTGTCCAGGGCAAGGGCATCGTCAACTCGATCAGCCTCAAGGAGGGCGAGGACGACTTCCTGGCCAAGGCCGCACTCGTCCGCCGCTACGGCGCGGGCGTGGTGGTGATGGCCTTTGACGAGCAGGGGCAGGCCGACACCGTGGAGCGCAAGGTCGCGATCGCCACGCGCGCCTACCGGCTGCTGGTTGAACGCGTCGGCTTCGACCCGCTGGACATCGTCATTGACCCGAATGTGTTGGCCATCGCCACCGGCCTTGAGGAGCACGCCAACTACGGCGTGAATTTCATCGAGGCCACACGGCAGATCAAGGCCCAATGCCCGGGCGTCAAGGTCAGCGGCGGCATCTCCAACCTATCGTTCTCGTTTCGCGGCAACGACGTGGTGCGCGAGGCCATCCACGCAGCCTTTCTCTTCCACGCCATCCGGGCGGGCCTCGACATGGGCATCGTGAACGCGGGGCAGCTGGTCGCCTACGAGGACATCCCCGCCGACCTCCTCGAGCACGTGGAGGACGTGCTCTTCAACCGGCGGACCGACGCGACCGAGCGCCTCGTCGACCTGGCCGAGTCGGTGCGCGGCAGGGGCACGAAGCGTGCCGTCGACCTGTCGTGGCGCGAACAGCCGGTGGACGCCCGCCTCGCACACGCGCTGGTCCACGGTGTGGTCGACTTCATCGAGGACGACGTGGAGGAGGCACGGCAGCAGATGGCCCGCCCGCTCGACGTGATCGAGGGCCCGTTGATGGCGGGGATGAAGCAGGTCGGCGACTTGTTCGGCGCCGGCAAGATGTTCCTGCCGCAGGTGGTCAAAAGCGCCCGGGCGATGAAACGGGCGGTTGCCTACCTGCTGCCGTACATGGACGCCGAAAAGACCGCGTTGGGCGACACCAGCCGCGCGCAGGGCACGGTGGTGCTCGCCACGGTGAAGGGCGACGTCCACGACATTGGCAAGAACATCGTGGGCGTCGTGCTCGGATGCAACAACTACCGGGTCGTGGACCTTGGCGTGATGGTCCCACCCGAGCGAATCCTGCGGGCGGCGGCCGACGAGGGCACCGACCTGATCGGGTTGAGCGGCCTGATCACGCCGTCGCTCGACGAGATGGTGGGCGTGGCGCGCGAGATGCAGCGGCGCGAGATCTTGACCCCGCTGTTGATCGGCGGCGCCACGACCAGCCCCCAGCATACGGCCGTGAAGATCGCGCCCGAACTCGAACGGCCGGTCGTGCACGTGCTCGACGCCTCGCGTGTGGTCGACGTGGTGGCGAGCCTCCTCAGCCCCGCGCAGCGCGAGCCCTTCGAGGTGGCCAACCGCGAGGCGCAGCAGCGGCTGCGCGACCGGCACGGCGCCCGGAAACAGAAGCGCTTACTGCCCTGGGCCGAGGCGCGGGCCAACCCGACGCCCATCGAGTGGCGCGTCGGGGCGCAACCCGAACCTACGTTTACCGGCACGCGGGTGCTCGACGACGTGCGGCTTGAGGACCTCGTCTCCTACATCGACTGGACGCTCTTCTTCTCGACCTGGGAGCTGAAAGGCCGCTTCCCGGCGATCCTCGACCACCCGACCTACGGCGCGGCGGCGCGCGAGCTGTACGACCACGGGCGGGCGCTGCTGGACCGCATCGTCGCCGAGCGCCTGCTGACGCCGAAGGGCGTCTACGGCTTCTGGCCGGCCGCGTGCACGGGCGACGACATGGTTCTGTACGAGGGCGGCCCCGACGGCCCGGTAGCGGCGACGTTCCCCATGCTGCGCCAGCAGGAGGCCCAGCCGGACGGCCGCCCCAACCAGTCGCTGGCCGACTTCGTGGCACCGCGCAGGCGCGGACTCCGCGACTATGTCGGCGCCTTCGCCGTGACGGCAGGCTTGGGGGCGCACGATCTGGCTGCCGGGTTCGAGCGCGCCCACGACGACTACCAGGCCATCCTCACCAAGGCCCTGGCTGACCGGCTGGCCGAGGCCTTTGCCGAGTACCTCCACGCGCGGGCGCGCGCCGACTGGGGGTACGGCGCGGACGAGCAGCTCGGGCTCGAGGCCCTGCTCACCGGACGCTATCGCGGCATCCGACCGGCGTTCGGCTACCCGGCTTGTCCCGACCACTCAGTCAAGCGGACGCTGTTCGATCTGCTCGGCGCCAGCCGCGCCGGGCTCTCGCTGACCGACACGTGCGCAATGCTGCCGGCGGCCTCGGTCAGCGGCCTCTACCTCGCCCACCCAGAGGCACGCTATTTCACTGTCGGTCGCATCGGGCGCGACCAGGTCGAGGACTACGCCAAGCGCCGCGGTGTGACGGTCGACGAGGCCGAGCGGTGGCTCGTCCCCAACCTGGCGTACGAACCGGCGCCCGCCTCCTGACGGCCCGTATTGTTCGCAATTCGGCCCGGCGATCCGCTATGCTAATTGCTTCTGGCGGCGCCCAAGTGTCCCCCACACGCGGGTGTCGAGGCCACGTGGAGATCCCTCTCGTCCGGCCGGACGGGGGGGGCCGCTGCAGGAGAAACTTAAGGAGCACACATGACGCCCGCCGAATTCTTTCAATTCGCCAAGAAGCATCGTGCCCAGATGGTCGACCTCAAGTTCGTCGACATGCTCGGCAGCTGGCAGCATTGCTCGTATCCGATCGAACACCTCGACAAGGACACGTTCAAGGACGGGCTCGGCTTCGACGGCTCGTCGATCCGCGGCTGGATGGCCATCAACGAGTCGGACATGCTGGCGGTGCCCGATGCCGACTCGGCACGTCTCGACCCGTTCTTCGCCGAGCCGACGATCAGCCTGATCGCCGACATCGTCGATCCGGTGAGCAAGACGACCTTCTCGCGCGACCCACGCAACGTGGCCAGAAAGGCCGAGGCGCACATGAAGAGCACGGGCATCGCCGACACGTGCTTCATCGGGCCCGAGCCGGAGTTCTTCATCTTCGACGAAGTCCTCTTCGAGCAGAACCAGCACCGCGGGTTCTACCAGGTCGACTCGGTGGAGGGCGCTTGGAACACCGCGCGGATCGAGCAGGCCAACATCGGCCAGAAAAACCTCGGCCACCATCCGCGGTTCAAGGGCGGCTACTTCCCCGTCAGCCCCACCGACACTTACCACGACCTGCGCAGCGAGATGGTCTACGAGATGCGCAACGTGGACATCGTGGTCGAGGCGCACCACCACGAGGTCGGCACCGCCGGCCAGGCCGAGATCGACATGAAGTTCCAGCCGCTGTCGAAGATGGCCGATCAGTTCATGTGGTACAAGTACATCTGCAAGAACGTTGCGAAGCGCAACGGCAAGACCGTAACGTTCATGCCGAAGCCGATCTTCGAGGACAACGGCAGCGGCATGCACACGCACTCGTCGCTGTGGAAGCGCGGCAAGCCCTTGTTTGCGGGCAAGGGCTACGCGGGCCTCAGTCAGATCGGCCTCTACGCCGCAGGCGGGCTGCTCAAGCACGCACGCGCCATCCTGGCCTTCGCAGCCCCGACCACCAATTCGTACCGGCGCCTGGTGCCGGGCTTCGAGGCTCCCGTCAACCTCGCCATGTCGGCGCGGAACCGATCGGCGGCCATCCGCATCCCGATGTACTCGAACAACCCGAAGACCAAGCGCCTCGAATTCCGGTGCCCTGATCCGAGTGGCAACGCCTACCTCGCATGGTCGGCCATGCTCATGGCGATGCTCGACGGGATCCAGAACAAGATCGATCCCGGCAAGCCGCTCGACCGTGACATCTACGAGATGTCTGCTGTCGAGATGAAGAAGGCGAAGATCCAGACGACGCCCGGCTCGCTCGAGGAGGCTATTGACGCCCTGGAGGCAGACCACAAGTTCCTCACCAAGGGCGGCGTGTTCACCGAGGACCTGATCGAGAGTTGGATCACCTACAAGCGCGAGATCGAACTCGATCCGCTCCGCCTGCGTCCGCATCCGTACGAGTTCCAGCTCTACTACGACAACTAGAGCAGAACCCCGCCGCCCCGGGCCCAGGCGGCACCCCACGACACGCGGCGGCAGGCTCCCGGCCTGCCGCCGTCTCCGGCCCCCACTGGTGGAGTCTGCGGTTGGAGTACCTGATCAAGCAGTACCCGCTCGAATCCGGCGCGCTCGAGATTCAGTACATCGAGGAATACTTCGGCGAATTCCCGCGCAAGAAGACTGCGCGCGAGATCATCGATCGGCTCAGCGGCCGTGACTTCCTGATCCTGATGGCCGAAGCCGGCATCGACGACGCGACCGGCTCCGTCGTGCCCGTCGCCTTCAAGATCGTGCACGAGGTCAGGGCCGACGAGACCGACCCGAAGCTCCGCGACCTGGTGGGCCGCCTGCGCAACTGCGTTCGCTTCGACGGCCGACGGATCCTCTACAGCTGGATCGGGGGCACACGGCGCGACTGGCGCGGGCAGGGGCACTTCCGTGCACTGACCGAGGAGTCGGAAGCCTGGGCCCACACCGCCGGCTTCCACGAGGTGGTGGTCAAGACCAAGAATCGCTTCTACGACATGCGCGGCACGCTGGACCAGCTCCAGTTCGACGTCATCAAATACGAGGTCCTCCCCGAGGACAACCGCGAGTCCAAAGTCTACCTGAGCAAGCAGTTGACCTCCGACGTGCTGCGCGGGCACACCAGCACCCGCACCGTCGTCCAAGCCTAGCCGGATCGCGGCCCACCGGTTAGTGCTTGCAGCGGGTGGGCCATCTGTGCAGGATCATGGCTGAATCGCCGTCGGCCGTGTTCAGCCAAGGAGGAGTCATGCGTATTACCCGATGCCTTGCGGCGGCCCTGTTCACAGTGCTCACCCTGGCCCCGCCGGCCGCCGGCCACCACTCGTTCTTCGCCCAGTACGACCCCGAACAACCGGTGACCATCGAGGGCACCGTCAGCCGCGTGGAATGGCGGAATCCGCACATCTGGGTCTTCCTCGACGTCGCCGAGGCCGACGGCACCGTGACGACGTGGCAGTGCGAGGGCGGCGCACCGAACGCCCTCATCCGGCGGGGATGGACCCGTGAGACGCTGGCCATCGGCGGACAGCTGACGATCTACGGATACCAGGCGCGGGCCGCAGAGCACGTCTGCAATGCCCGAGAGTGGACCTACGACGGACGTACGGTGTTTGCGGGCGCCGCCGACGACGGCGGACCGGACGCCCAACCCAACCGCTGATCCGAGTTCAAGGAGGACTGCCCCATGAAGCAGCTTGCCGGCTGGCTCGTCGTGGCAGCGATGATCGTCGCTGCAGCGTTGCTGGTGCCGCCCACCGCGGAGGCGCAGCGCTCACCAGTGCTCACCGAACAGCCCGACCCCGACGGCACCCCGGTCCCACGCCGGGCCGACGGCCGCGCCGACCTGTCGGGTGTCTGGAACAAGGCTATCCATCAGAACTCGTCGGCGCCCGTCGAGCCACTGCCCTTCACGCCCGAGGGCTTGGCGGCGTTCAACGACGTGCCGAACCGTATCGACCCCACGAGCCAGTGCATCCTGCCGGGCGTGCCGCGGGTGAACAACTCTCCATATCCCATGCAAATCTTCCAGATGGACGATGTGGTGGTGTTCGTCTATGAGTACATGCACAACTTCCGCGTCATTTACACCGACGGGCGTGGGCATCGGCCGAACTGGGAGCCGTCATTGATGGGGGACTCCGTGGGTCGGTGGGAGGGCGATACGCTGGTCATCGACACTGTGGGGCTCACGGACCGCACTTGGCTCGACGACCACGGCAACCGCCACAGCGACGCCCTGCACGTGATCGAGCGTTGGCGTCGTATCAGCGCCAACGAGCTGTGGTACGAGGCGACGATCGACGACCCGAAGTTCTACACGGAGCCATGGACCACTGGGTGGGTGATTCCCTTGGCGTCGGACGACTGGGAAATCATGGAGTACGCCTGCACCGACTACAACCGGGCGATCGCATCGGACGGGCTGGTCCAGCCGGGCTCGCTCGACGGCTCGGGCCGTGATGGCTCGGCTATCGCCACGCCTCCGCCCGCTCGTCGGTAGCACGGAAGACGCGCGCGAGCCCAGCCGATCGTCAGCATCGGCGGGCTCGCCGTGCATACACGGCCATCCGGACTAAGACCCTCGCCGGCTCAGACCGTCAGCACAAGCTTCCCGATGTGCCGGCTGGACTCGAGGAGCCGGTGGGCTTCGGCCGCCTGGGCAAGTGGGAACGTCTGGTAGATCACCGGCTTGACCGTCCCGGCCTCGAGCAGGGGCCACACTTCGCGGCGCAGGGCGTCAGCAATGGCACTTTTTTGCGCCACCGACCGGGGGCGGAGCGTGGAGCCGGTGATTGTGAGCCGCCGCAGCATCACCTGGCGCAAGTCGATCGATGACGTGCTGCCCCCAAGCAACGCAATCTGCACGAGCCGCCCCTCGCGTGCCAGCACCGACAGGTTGCGCGGGAAGTAGTCGCCGCCCACCATGTCGAGGACCAGATCCACGCCCTGGTTGTCAGTGGCTGCCCGCACGGCCTCGACGAAGTCGGCCGTGCGGTAGTTGATGGCCACCGCGGCGCCGAGCTCCTTGCACGCCCGGCACTTTGCGTCGGAGCCAGCGGTCACGAGCACACGCGCCCCCCGCGCCACCGCCAGCTGGATCGCGGTGGTGCCGATGCCACTGCTGCCGCCATGGACGAGCGCCGTCTCGCCAGCCTGCAGCCGCCCGCGCTCGAACACGTTGGTCCAGACGGTGAAGTAGGTCTCGGGCAGGGCCGCCGCCTCGATCCAGTCCAACGGCCCGGGCACGGGCAGGCACTGCGGCGCCGGTGCCACGCACTTGGTCGCGTAGCCGCCGCCAGCCACCAACGCGCACACACGATCCCCCGCCGACCACTCCGTGACGCCGTCGCCGAGCGCCGCCACGGTACCGGCGACCTCGAGGCCCGGCAGATCGCTGGCCCCCGGGGGCGGCGGGTACGCACCCCGCCGCTGCATGGTGTCTGGCCGGTTGACGCCGACCGCGGCCACATCAATCAGGACCTCACCGGGGCCGGGCCGAGGGTCGGGGAACTCGACTGCCCGCAGGACCTCGGGGCCGCCCGGCGCCGTGATCTCGACGCCAATCACGCGGACGCCGGCACCGGGGTCACTGCCGGACCGGCCATGGCGGGCAGGTAGATGTCAAAGGTAGTACCCTCGCCGACCGTACTGCTGACGGCCACGTGCCCGCCGGTCTGCTTCACGATCCCATAGACGCTGGCAAGCCCGAGGCCAGAGCCCTTGCCGAACTGCTTGGTACTGAAGAAGGGTTCGAAGATCTGCGCCTGCACGTCGGGCGACATCCCGACGCCGGTGTCGCGGACCGAGAGCCGCACGAACCGCCCGTCCTCAAGCGGCAGCCGTTGCGCGCTGCGCGCCTGCGCAGTGATCTCGACGTCGCCGGCCGAGATAGTGACCCGGCCGCCCTCAGGCATGGCGTCACGCGCGTTGATGAGCAGATTGACGAGCACCTGCTCCACCTGCACGGGATCGGCGCGCACGCATGAGAGCCCAGGCTCGCAGATCGTCATCACCTTGATGTCGTCGGCCAGGGTCGAGCGGCACATCCGCGCCGCGCTGTTGACCACGTCAGCGACGTTGAGCGCTACTGGCTGCGGCGGGCGTCGGCCGAAGGTCAGGAGTTGCCGCACCAGCACTGCCGCGCGCTCGGAGGCCTTCACGATCTGGTCCAGCTCGGCCATCGCCGGGTGCGACTCGTCGCACTGCATCATCGCGAGGCCGGCGTTGCCCTGGATGGTGGCGAGCAGGTTGTTGAAGTCATGGGCAATGCCGCCAGCGAGCGACCCGATGGCCTCGAGGCCCTGAGCCTGGTGGGCCTGCTTGTCGAGCCGGAGGCGCGCGGTCACGTCGCGCGCCACGGCCTGCACGCCCCTGCAGACCCCCTCCTCGATGAACAGCTGGACGTGCTGGCCGAGCCAGATCTCACTGCCGTCCTTCTTCAGGCAGGGGATCTCGAAGTAGCTGGTCGGGATGCGCTCGTCCCGCTGCTGCGCGTACAGCGCCACCATCCGGGCGCGGTAGTCGCCGCGCACCAACTCGGTGAAGGGCCGTCCAATCAGCTCGTCCTCGGCGTACTGCATCATGCGTAATCCGCTCGGGTTCACGAACGTGAAACACCCGTCCGGATCGGCGCGGAAAACGATCTCGGTGACCTCGTCCGCCAGATGGCGGTACCGCTGCTCGCTAGCCCGCAGCTCGAGCGCGGTCCGGGGGTGATCGGTGACGTCACGCAGGAAGATCGCAACGCCACGAACCTGCGGATCCTCGAGCAGGTTGCGCGAGGCGACGTCGAACAACTGCCAGCGACCGTCGTTGTGGCGCATGCGGATCTGCACCAGCGGCGTGGCCTCGATGAGCGGCCCCGCGCCGTCGACGGCCCGGCTGAACACGTCGCGGTCCTCCGGGTGCACGAACTCCGCAGGCCGCCGCGCGGTCATCGTACCGGCCCGGTAGCCAAGGAGTTTCTCGGTCCACGGACTGACGTACAGGATGCGGTGACCCGCGTCGATCAGCAGGAGCCCGTCGCGGGTGTGCTCGAGCAGGGCCGCCAGCCGCGCCGCGTCTACTGCGTGCGCCGCACCGTGGACACCCATGCCCGTCGATTGTAGATCGTGGCAGGCTGACAGTCCGCAAATCGCCGGAACCGCAGGTCACGGGGGGCTCCAGCCACGCACCGTGCTGCAGAGGCCGTGGAGCGGCACTGCCGGTCGATCGACCCGAACACCGCGCAGCCAGACCGGCGACGGGCGACGTCGTAGGCCGCGCGCATCTACTTGAACGCCCGCATCCTGCCTGCGTTCGGCAAGATGCCGCTCGACCGCATCGGCCCGGAGGACGTGGCCGCGTGGTTCGACACGGCGAGCAGGGACAAGCCCGGCGCGGCCAACCGCGCCCTGGAGATACTGCGCGCGATGATGTTCCGGGCCGAGGAGTGGGGATTGCGCGCGCGCGGCTCCAACCCTGCCTCGGCATCGCGAAGAACCCGCGCAACCATGTCGCGCGGTTCCTCGACGCGGACGAGCTGGCCCGGCTCGGGCGCGCGCTCGACGCCCGCGAGGCGGAATGGCCCGAGGCCGTCGCCGCGATCCGGTTGCTGGCGCTTACCGGATGCCGCCGAAGCGAAGTGCTCAATCTGCGCTGGCGCGACGTGGGGGCCGATGCGCTGAACCTGGAAGATTCGAACACTGGCCCGCGCGCGGCGCCGCTCGGCGAAGCCGCGCGGGCGTAAATCGCCGCGCTGCCCGACCCCCGCGACCCGGACGCGTTCCTGTTTCCGAGGCCCGCCGGGCGTCAGAATCGACACACTCTCAACGCGTGCTGGCGCGCGGCCCGCGAAGACGCGGGACTTGGCCGGCTGCGCCTCCACGACCTGCGCCACACCGCAGCCAGCCAAGCCGTCGGCAGGTGAGAATCTGCCCCTGGTCGGCAAGCTGCTCGGCCTCAAACGGCACCGGACCGCCGCCTACGCCCATGTCGGCGATGCGCATCTGGTCGCGGCGGCGGAGAGGGTCGGGACCGCCATCGCCGAGGCGATGGCGCGGGGCGCGTCCCGCTAGCGCGTCTCTTGAGCGCCGGGCGGCGGTCGCGCCGCCCGGCGATGGGAGCTTATGTATCGACCTGATTTCTTTATGTTGATGCGATGGCAAAATCCGCTAATCATATGCAATCCTGTTGCACAGAGAGTGCATTTGGCGGCGCTCTCTGGCAAATTTCGGCCCTGACGGGCACCGGCGCCCGCGCGCCGGTGGTGTCGCGCCCGCCCGGACAGTTCAGGGGAGAACGCCATGACTCGTATGATTCGCTTCGGCGTTGCCATCGCCCTGCTTTTTTCGCTGGCTCTGATACCGGACCGTACGACAAGGGCAGAAACGGATTGCGAGGCGCCACCCGGCCATGACTGTCCAGCGGGGGATTTGCTATTTTTGCCCTTGACGACTGACCAATGGAAGCAAGCCTACGACCGCTTCTTCGGCGGGGACGACCCGCCGCCGGACAAGGACACGCCCCAAGATACCAGTGGAACTCCCACCGACGGCACTCCCAAGCAGCAGCAGGACGACCCGCCCCCGGACACGGGCACGCCCCCAGACACCAGTGGAACTCCCACCGACGGCACTCCCAAGCAGGAAACCGGCCCGCCTCCCGACACCGGCACAACCCCGCTGGCCCAGCCCGACATGGACGCCCGGAAGGCCGCGATCGAGACAGTGGCGATGGCGATCCGTGGTGCGGCGGGAACATCCGGGACGGACGCCGACAATGACAGCACTACGGACGACGGCTCGGGTACAGCCACCGCGACGGCCAGCTGGCCCGCGGACACGCCGGACGATCCGGATACTGTGGATACCGACGATTCAGCGATGGGCCTGTCGATTGCCGTTGTCACCGCCGACGGACAAGACCCGCTGGCGTTCAGGACGAAGGACATGCCGAATCCGGATAACGAGAGCGAGACCCTGAAGAAGACGGCGACCACGATCGGCGGGTTACCGGGCTTCGAGCACGGCTTCGTGATTTCGGACAGCGGCACCCATGCCATCGTATTCACTGACAAGAAGCAGGGCACGCCGAGGGTGGAAGCGGTCGCGGCAGTGACGGAACGGAGTGTTGTGAACTTTCAGGTGACAGCCGAGACGTTGACCAGGTTGGGGGCCAGGTTCGGCAACACTTACCTGGGTGCGCAGGTCACCCCGCCGGGCCAGGGCGCGATGACGGGATCCCTCACCTGTCCTGCTAACACATCCTGCTCGGTGACGACCGACGGCGACGACGGGGTTATCGAGGTAACCGGCTACGTCTTCACTGGCGGCCGAGCCGCCGCGCCGGCCGTCGAAGCCGCCGAGCCGGCGGAGAACGCCGACTATCTGGCGTTCGGCGTGTGGATGATCGAAGACTACTTTGCGGACGAGAACGGCAACCAGCCTGCCTTCGCGGCCTTTGCGAACGGCGGCACGGAGTTCGCCACGCCTGCACCCCTCACCGGAAAGGCGACCTACAACGGCGCCGCGGCGGGCATGTACACCGAGGGAGCCAGGGAAGGTCACTTCCAGGCAGATGCCACACTGACGGCGGACTTCGGCACTCAGCCCGAGACCGGAGATGACGATGCGCTGGGGACCATCACCGGGAGGATCGACGGCATCGTGGCGGACGGCGTGTCCATGTCAGACGTCATCCATCTGACTGCTGGCGCCATCACCGCTACCGGCAGCTTTGCGGGCAGCGCACGCATGGGCGCTGCCACGGTGAGGGAGGATGTGGCGACCTATCCCTACAACGGCTCCTGGAGCGGTCGGTTCTACGGCCCGGCGGCGGCTGACGGTGCGAAGGGCGTGGCCGCGCTTCCGCCCGCGGCGGCCGGCACGTTCGGCGTGACCGGCACAATGGGCGCAGGCGACAACGCCGTGACCAGGAGCTACGTGGGCGGGTTCGGCGCACGGAGGTAGCGCCAGTGCATTGACGCCGCCGCGGGCGGGACGGGACAGGCGAGGGGCCGTCCGGGAACAGACGGCCCCTTCTCAATTCGCCGCCAGCGCGCGCTCCGCGAGGAAGCGGCAGCGGCGCGGTCGATCTCGACGCCACACGCCATCGTTCGGTGGTGGAGATACCCGCAGGCGGCTTTCGGAGCTG
>CAZHTD010000043.1:0-21834 GCA_964535675.1 uncultured Bifidobacteriaceae bacterium
GGTGGCGGCGGCGGCGCCGCGATGAACGCCATCATCGACGGCGGTGTCGGCAGGATGTCGGTCGCCATCAGGGGGATAATGACCACAGCCGCGATGACCACCGTGTGCACAGCGATCGAGAGCGGCACGGTGTACCACTGGCTGTTGCCGACCTTGATCGACGGGTCGACCACATCCCCGAACATCTTTTCTGCGCGTGGCACCGGTGTTCCCCCCTTCGAAGTCCCCCGCCGACCCTGACGAGCGGCCGATTATAGCGCAGCCGTGAAACGCGTTGTCAATCGCCGGGCCGGCCGGACGCTGGAACGCCTGATGTGATGCTTAGACACCGCCCGTCCGGATGTGCTCCGCTGGTGGCCACGGCCACAAAAGGAGTGGGCATTTTATCTCGATCTACCGGTCCTGAAACAAGAAAAACCTCTGTTAACTCGACAAAAAACTGGCGTTCTCTGTCTTCGCCCCTGTAGGCCCAGTCTCAGGCGATCAGCGGCGCCAGGACCAGAGCCACCACCGCGATGAGCTTCAGCAGGATGTTCAGGCTCGGCCCGCTGGTGTCCTTCAGGGGGTCGCCCACCGTGTCACCCACCACCGCAGCCTTGTGGGCGTCGCTCCCCTTGCCGTAGGACACGCCATCGAAGTCGATCCCGCTCTCGAGCCGCTTCTTCGCGTTGTCCCAGGCACCACCCGCGTTGGACTGGAAGATCGCCAGCAGGACGCCCGACACGGTGACGCCTACCAGCATGCCGCCCAGCATGTTCTTGTCGATCAGGCCGATCACCACCGGCGCGGCGAGCGCCAGCAGCCCTGGCAACACCATCTCGCGGATGGCCGCCTGGGTGGAAATGTCGACGCAGCGGGCGTACTCGGCCTTGGCCGTGCCCTCGCGCAGGCCCTTGATCTCGTTGAACTGGCGGCCGACCTCCTTGATCATGTCGCCCGCAGCACGCCCCACTGCGTTCATCGCCATGGCGCTGAACACGTAGGGCAGCATGGCGCCGAGGAGGACGCCCGCCAGGATCACCGGATTGGAGACGTCGATGGTCGCCACCTCGGCCTGCTGCATGAAAGCCGCAAACAGCGCCAGCGCGGTCAGCGCGGCCGAGCCGATGGCGAAGCCCTTGCCGATGGCCGCCGTTGTGTTGCCCACTGCGTCCAGCTTGTCGGTGCGCTCGCGCACTTCCGGCGGGAGCTGCGCCATCTCAGCGATGCCCCCCGCGTTATCCGAGATCGGCCCGTAGGCGTCGACGGCAAGCTGGATGCCGGTCACCGAGAGCATGCCGAGCGCCGCGATGGCGATCCCGTAGAGGCCTGCGGTCTGGAACGCGGCGATGATGCCGAGTGCCAGGATGAGGGCCGGGATGCCCGTCGAGTACATCCCGACGCCGAGGCCCGCGATGATGTTGGTCGCCGACCCGGTCACGCTCTGGCGTGCGATGCCGAGCACCGGCTTCGTGTGGGTGGAGGTGAAGTACTCGGTGATCAGGCCAATCATCAGGCCGGCGGCCAGCCCGATCAGCACCGCCCAGAAGACGCCGAGCGACGTGTAGGTCGCGCCGTCGAGGGTCCACTCGGCCGGCAGCAGGGCGCGGATGATGAAGAACGCCAGCACCGCCATGATGGCCGAGGCGCCAAACTCGCCGGTGTTGAGGCCCGCCTGGGGGTTGCCGCCCTCCTTCACCCGCACGAAGAACGACCCGACAATCGAGACGACAATCCCGACCGCTGCCAGCACCAGCGGCAGCAGGACACCGGCTAACGGCATCACGCCGTCCAGGCCGGTGAAGACGTCGATGAAGGCCGCTCCGAGCACCATGGTACCGATGATCGAGCCAACGTAGCTCTCGAACAGGTCGGCACCCATGCCCGCCACGTCGCCCACGTTGTCGCCCACGTTGTCGGCGATCGTGGCTGGATTGCGCGGGTCGTCCTCGGGAATGCCCTCGTAGACTTTGCCCGCTAGGTCGGCACCGACATCGGCCGCCTTGGTGTAGATGCCGCCGCCCACGCGGGCGAACAGCGCAATCGAGCTGGCACCCAGCGAGAAGCCCGAGATCACGTTGATGACCCGGAGCGCGTCCCAGTCCAGCCCGCTGTAGCCGATGAAGAGCACGCTCAGGCCCAAGACGCCGAGCCCCACGACGCTGAGTCCCATCACGAGGCCGCCCGAGAAGGCGACGCTGAGCGCCGAGGCTAGCCCGGTGCGAGCCGCGTTGGTGGTGCGCACGTTGGCCTTCGTGGCCACTGTCATGCCGATGAAACCTGCCGCCGCCGAGCACAGGGCTCCGGTGACGAACGAGAGCGCCACCAGCGGTGACGACTGCGCGTTGGAGAAGTTGGCCAACACCAGCAGCAGCCCCACGGCTGCCACAAAGATGGCCAGCACGCGGTACTCGCGGGCGAGGAACGCACGGGCGCCCTCGGCAATGGCGGCCGAGATCTCGGCCATGCGCTCGGTGCCAGGCGACTGCCGCCCAACCCATTGCGCGGTGAAGAACGCGTAGCCGAGCGCCAGCAGGCCGGCCACGGGAATCAGATAGGTGATGAGCGATGCGTCCATGGTTGTGTCAGGTTCTCAAGCGTCCTACGGTACTAGCTCGACTGTGGCGCGGCCGGCCCGCAATCCGCCGCGGGGCGGATCTGGCCAGGCAGCGACATGCCGCCGGTGAGGAACATCCGCACGCCCTCCTCGACCGTCAGGTCGGGAAAGAACGCGTCCTCCCGTGGGCACACGATGACGTCTCCGAGATAGAGGTGGTTAGTGGGCACGTAGATCGCGAGCAGCGCCTCGGCACCGCCGCCCCGGTCCACCGTGAACTCCTTGGTGAGAAAGCCCATGACGATCCCGCGGTGGGGATCCTGCACCATCACGACCCGCTTGAACCCGTAGGCGTTGTCAGGCGAGAAGGCCAGTAACAGCTGCTTCACCGGCGAGTAGATCGTCTTGAACACGGGCACCCGCATCAGCACCGCCTCACCGCGGTCGAGCACGCGCTGGCCCAGGACGTTCGTGGCCACCGCCCCCACGCCGAGCACGAAGAGCACCGTCAGCAGGATGCCTAGCCCCGGGATCGTCCGCCCCACGACGCCGGCCAGGAGCGGCGCCGCGAAACCGTCGATCACCCGGAACACCCAGACGAGCGCAGCCACACTGATGATCAGCGGGACGGTGACGAAGAAACCCGCGATGAAGCTGCGCCGTAGCCACTGCATCATGAGCGAACCAGCCAAACTGCCACCGCCGCCGCCAACGCGAACCGGTAGTACGCGAATGGCGCGAGCGAGTGCCGCGCGAGATACCGGATGAAGTGCTTGACCGCCAAGTACCCGACCACGCCCGCGAGCACCATGCCGGTTGCGAACACGCCTACCTGGGTGTCGCTACCGTCTCCGCCCGCCAGCGCGAGAGCCTCGCGCAGCCCCGCGCCCGCCATGGCCGGAATGCCCAGCAGGAACGAGAACCGCGCCGCGTCGGGACGCCGCACGCCAAACAGCATCGCGATGACGATCGTCCCGCCCGACCGCGACACGCCCGGCACCAAGGCCGCCGCCTGCCCACAGCCGATGGCCAAGGCCTCGAGCACGCTAATCTCGGCGTGCACGCGGGCGACGCCCCGGTGCACGCGCTCGGCCAGCAGCATGGCCGCGGCACCGAGCGCCAGCATCCCCGCCGCCACCGCCGGTGTGCGCCAGCGCGCCTCCACCGCCTCGGTGGCGAGCAGCCAGAAGATGATAGTCGGAACCGTGCCCACCACCACGGCGCGTACGGTCCGCCCGCGCGCGCCACCGCCCCCGACCAGCGCCGCCGGGGCGCTGGCGGCCAGCGGCAGCAGGTCAGCGCGGAAGTAATAGAGAACGGCCCCGAGCGTGCCGACGTGCATGGCTACGTCGAAGGCCAGCCCGAACTGCTCCGGGTCCCACCCGAAGGCGGCCCGGGCCAGGATCAGGTGCGCGGAACTCGACACCGGCAGGAACTCGGTGAGCCCCTGGACGAGCCCGAGTGCAGCCGCGAGCAGATAGGCCGTCAGGACGCTCGCGCGCGCCGCGCCTTCCGGTCCGGCCGCGTCACCGCGCCAGCGGCCTGGCCCGTGCCAGCCTGGGCCTTGGCCCGTGCCTGCCGCTGGCTCATGATGATCGCCACCGAGGCGGCAATGAACATGGTCGAGTAGGTGCCGCTCAGCACGCCAACCATCAGCGTGAATGAGAGGCTGCGCAGCACCTCGCCGCCGAACAGGAAGACCGACCCCACCGCCACGAACGTAGTCACCGACGTGATCACGGTCCGGGCCAGCGTGTGGTTGATGCTGAGGTTGACGACCTTCTCCAGCGGCTCGCGTCGCCTCTTCCGCAAGTTCTCACGCACGCGGTCGTAGACGACGATCGTGTCGTTGACCGAGTAGCCGGTGGTAAACAGCAGCGCCGCCACCACGTTGAGCGACAGCTCATAGCCGAACAAGGTGAGGAACGTCAACGCCACCAGGATGTCGTGCGTGACCGCCACCAGCGCGCCGACGGCAAACGAGAACCGGAAGCGGAACGTGATGTAGATGGCGATACCCAGCAGCGCCAACACGGTTGCGTAGAGGCCTCGACGCTGCAGGTCGGCGCCAATCACCGGGCCCACCACCTCGGTGGAGCGGACCTCGAAGGCCGGCATGTCGGACACCTCAAGGGCCGCCACGATCTGGACGGCACCCTCCTCGAGCGCAGCGCCCGCCTCGACCACATCCACCTGCGGCAACCGGATGAGCCATTCGTTGTCGGCCGCCACACCGTACTGCTGGACGACCTTGTCTCCCTCGATGGAGTCGACGGCGCCGCGGACGGCATCGGCTGTCACTGCGTCCTCAAACTGGACGACGACGATCGTGCCGCCCGAAAAGTCCACGCCGAGCGGCAGGCCGCCGAGGCGGACCACCGCCACCAAGCCCGCCAGAATCACAAGGCAGGAGAAGGTGACAGCGTGCCAGCGCCAGCGGATAAAGTTGAAGTCAGTGTTCGCGAAAATGCGCATGGCCTAAATGCTCAGCGCTTGGACGGTGCGCCGACGCGACAGCACGGTCTCAAACACCGTGCGCGAGACGAAGACCGCCGTGAACACGTTCGACACCAAGCCGATGAACAGGGTGGTGGCGAAACCTCGGATCGGCCCGGTGCCGAACTGGAACAGGAAGGCCGCAGCGATGAGCGACGCCACGTGGGTGTCGACGATGGTCCACCAGACGCGGTCGAAGCCCGCCGAGACCGCGGCCCGGACGCTCTTGGCGGTGGCCAGCTCCTCCTTGATTCGCTCGAAGATCAGGACGTTGCTGTCGACGCCGATACCGATCGTCAGGACGAACCCGGCAATCCCAGGCAGCGTCATCGCTGCGCCGATGTAGGCCATCAGCGCCAGCAGGATCATCAGGTTCAACACCACCGACACGACGGCGTTGATGCCGGTGAGCCGGTAGTAGAACAGCATGAAGATGACCACCAGCCCAAGGCCGCCGAGCGAGGCGGTCACGCCCGCGCGAATCGAGTCAGCACCGAGCGAGGGGCCGACGGTGCGCTCCTCGAGGTAGTCCATCGACGCCGGCAACGCGCCCGAGCGCAGCGTGAGGGCGAGGTCGCTGACTTCCTGCTGGGTGAACGCGCCGGTGATCTGGCCGTCGGTGGTGATGCGGCCGTCGATGCGCGGCGCCGAGTAGACCTCGTTGTCGAGGATGATCGCGAGCTGACGCCCAATATTATCCTGCGTGATCTGGCCGAACCGCTGCGCGCCGTCCTGGTTGAGCGTGAAGGAGACCGCGGGCAGGTTGTTGATGTCGAGCGACACGCGCGCGTTGCGCAGGTCGCGGCCGGTGACCGCGGCCACCCGCCGCACCACGTAGTAGAGCTCGCCGCCGCCGGCAACGCCGATGTCGTCGCGACCCGAGACGATCTCCATGTCGGTTGACAGCGTCCCGCCGACCGCCTGCAGCGCCGTGGCCTCGTCGCCGAACGGGCCGAACTCGACAAGCTTCAGCTCGAGCAGCGAGGTCGACAGGATGATGTCCTTGGCGCGCTGGACGTCGTCGATACCCGGCAACTGCACGAGGATCTGGCCCGCGGTGCTGTGGCGGGCAATCACGGGCTCGGCAACGCCGAGCTCGTCCACGCGCCGTCCGATGGTCTGGATCGCCTGGTCAACGGCCTCGTCGCGGTACTGGCCGGCAAGCGCCGCCAGCATCTCGTACGCGTACCCGTCAGCGGTGCTATCGCGGCTGAACGCCGCGTCAACCTCGGCCGAGAACTGCCGATACGCTCCGTCGTTCTGGACGCCGGTGACCGTGAACGTTGTGGGGCTCGTCACCGTGATCTCCGTCACCACCACGCCGTTGGCATTGAGGATCTCGCGCAGCCGCTCGGTGGTCGTCTCGGTCTCCACTTGCAGGGCGTCGTCGGTGTTCACCCGGAGCACTAGGTGCACGCCGCCGCGCAGGTCGAGTCCCAGGTTGACCTTCTCGTCGGGCGGATAGAAACCCCACACCGTGAAGCTGATCACGCCGAGGATTACCAGGAGCTTCCACCGCAGGTTCTTCTTCATTGGCCTATCCGTTCGAACCGGGAGCCGGCGCTACCGGCTCTTCACCCTGATACCCGATCACGGCCGCCCGCGAGATCTCGATCCGGACGCGCTCGGCAATCTGCAGCTGCAGCGACCCCTCGTTGACCCTGGTGATGGTGCCGTGAATGCCACCTGTCGTCACCACCTTGTCGCCCACCTTGAGCGCCGCCAGAAACGCCTGCACCTTCTTCTGCCGCCGTCGCATGGGCAGCAGGATCACGAAATAGAAAATGGCTAGGACCAGAATGAACGGCAGGAACTGGACGAAGCCACTCGGGGCGCCTTGGCCTGGCGTCGTCATCGCGAGAATGGAGTCTGGGGTCATCACTCGAGCGGCAGACTGGCAGCTGACTGCACGAATGTCTGCCTGAAGCGTCCGAAGGCTTGCAACATTATAGCGTCCCTGATGCGTCGCATAGTGTCAAGGTAAAAGCTCAAGTTATGCAATGTGTTAAGGGCACCCGCGGTCATCTCGCCCGCCAGGTACAGGTGGCGCAAATAGGCCCGCGAGTGGTGCCGGCACGTGTAGCAGCCGCAGTCGGGATCGATGGGGCCGTCGTCCTCGGCGTACCGCGCGTTCTTGATGTTCAGACGTCCCCGGCTGGTAAACAGCTGTCCGTTGCGCGCGTTGCGGGTCGGCAGCACGCAGTCGAACATGTCGACGCCGCGGGCCACGCACTCAACCAGATCCTCTGGGGTGCCAACCCCCATCAGGTAGCGGGGCTGGCCGGCCGGCAGCCGTGCCGCGGTCTGTCCCGCCGTCTCTCGCATCACGTCGGACGGCTCGCCCACGCTGAGCCCCCCGATGGCGTAGCCCTCAAAGCCGAGATCCATCGTGCGATCGACACTCTCGCGCCGGAGGTCGTCGAACAGTCCGCCCTGCACGATGCCGAACTGCGCCTGCCCGGCATTGGTGACCCGCACTTCGGTGACGCGGCCCTCCCGGAGCGCCGCGAGCCGCGAGCGGCACCGTCGCGCCCAAGCGACGGAGCGCTCCGACGCCCGCGCCGCCTCGTCGCGTGCCGCGTCGCTGGGCGCACACTCGTCGAGCACCATGGCGATGTCAGCGCCCAGCCGCGCCTGCACGTCGGTGGCACGCTCGGGCGTCAGCATGTGGGCGCTGCCGTCGAGGTGCGACCGGAACTCCACGCCTTCGTCGGTGACTGTCCGGCGCCCGGCCAGGCTGAACACCTGGAACCCGCCGCTGTCGGTCAACAGTGCTCGCCCCCAGCCGACGAAACGGTGCAAGCCACCGCGTCTAGCGATCAGTTCGTCGCCGGGCCGGAGCAGCAAGTGATACGTGTTAGCCAGCACGATCTCGGCACCAAGCGCCACAAGGTCGTCCTGCCGGACAGCCTTGACCACGCCCTGCGTGCCGACCGGCATAAACGCTGGGGTCTGCACGATGCGGTGCGGCGTGTGCAGCTCGCCGCACCGCGCTGCGCCGTCGGTCGCCGTGACCGAGAAGCCGAACGTCGTCGACATCGTCTCGGCAAAGGTATACTGAGGACGGTGCCGAAGCTGCGGGTCGGCGTGATCTACGGCGGGCGCTCCGGGGAGCACGAGATCTCGGTGGTGTCGGCCTCGTCGATCATGCAGCACCTCGATCCGGATCGGTTCGAGGTGGTCCCGATCTACATCAGCAAGGACGGGCACTGGCGCCTCAATGGCGCTTTTCCGAGCACGCTCTCGGCGGCCGAGGCCGTCGATCTGGCCGCCACGGTCGGGACGGCCAGCCACGAGGCCCACCCGGATGAAACGCTGCTGCGCATTGATCGCGGCTTCGCGCCCCACGCGGCGGCGGTCAGCGGGCTCGACCTCGACGTCATCTTCCCAGCGCTGCACGGACCCTACGGCGAGGATGGAACCGTCCAGGGGCTGCTGGAGCTGACCAACGTGGCCTACGTGGGCGCCGGCGTGCTCGGCTCGGCGGTCTCGATGGACAAGGCCGTCATGAAGACCCTGTTTGCCGCCGCGGGCCTCCTGCAGGCGCCCTACACCGTGGTGCCGGCGGCCGAGTGGCGGAGCGACGCCGAGGGCATCGGCCGGCGTGTGGCGGCGCTCGGCTATCCAGTCTTCGTCAAGCCTGCCAACCTAGGCTCGAGCGTCGGGGTCTCGAAGGTGCAAACGCCGACGGCCCTCGCTGGCGCGATGGAGGAGGCACTGGCCTACGACCGGAAGGCGGTGGTGGAGGGCGCCGTCCAAGACGCACGCGAGATCGAGTGCGCGGTGCTCGGCAACACCGACCCTGCGGCGTCGGTGCCCGGCGAGATTGTCACCTCGCGCGGCTTCTACGACTACGAGGCCAAGTACCTCGACGACAGCGTCGAACTGCGAATTCCCGCCCCGCTCGACGAGGCCCTGACCGCCGAAGTCCAGCGGCTGGCGTTGGCCGCCTTCCGCGCGGTGGAGGCCTGCGGCATGGCGCGCGTCGATTTCCTACTGCCGCGTGGCGGCAACGCTGTCGTCGTCAGCGAGGTCAACACGATCCCCGGCTTCACCAGCGTCAGCATGTACCCGAAGCTGTGGGAGGCCAGCGGCCTCTCTTATCCCGCGCTGCTCTCGCGGCTGATTGATCTGGCGATCGCACGGCACGACGAGAAGCAGCAACTACGCACTAGCCGTAACGTGATCGCAGCGAACGCGCGTCAATTGTAGTTCGCATCTGCTGCCGACACTGCCTTCACGCGACGCGCCGCCGACTTGCCAACCGGATCGCGAGTAAACCAGGGGTGGCGCGAGACGTCTTTGACAAGATGAGCAGGTTTGTGCTTGACATCTCGCGATTCTCACCCATAATCTACATCTGGTATGAGGGTGGGTGACTCATTCCACCCATTGTGACGATCAAGTTGGTTGTCTGAGGCTGAGTCGTGGCATCCTTGGGAGGCAACTAAGGCGAAGAAGAAAGCTGCCACGAAGCGGAAGGCTACCTAGCGTAAGGCTGCCACGAAGCGGTAGCTCCTCCTAAGCCAACCCACCGGGGTGTGCGCGACCACGTGGCACCCTTCGACCGTCCACCTGATCGACTCAGCGCCGGACGGCCGCGCGGATTCGTGAAATCCACCATAGAGAGGGGGGATCAGGGCATGGCGAAGAAGAAGGCCACCAAGAAGAAGGCCGTCAAGAAGGCCGTCAAGAAGAAGGCCGTCAAGAAGGCCGTCAAGAAGAAGGCTGCCACGAAGCGGTAAGAGATCGTCGCCTACAGCCATGAAGGGGACGCGTGAGCGTCCCCTTCTCCTTAGTACAGCCCGTTCCATGCACTGCGCACCGCAGCCGTTGTCGAGCGTGAAGCGCTACGGGGGGGTAATGCCGTCCCAGATGCGGACCGAGATCAGCCGGTCACCTTGCTGGATGCGGTCCACCGTCTCCATGCCGGCGACTACGGTGCCGAACACCGTGTAGACTCCGTTCAGGTGGGGCTGCGGCCCGTGGGTGATGAAGAACTGGCTGCCACCAGTGTCGGCCCAGTCGCGCGCCATGCCGACGGTGCCCCGCAGGTAGGGGCGCTGGTTGATCTCGTCACGCAGGGCGTAGCCAGGGCCGCCCAGCCCGTCACCGCGTGGATCGCCGCCCTGCACCACGAAGTCAGGTACCACCCGGTGGATGATCTGGCCGTCGAAGAAACCTTGGCGTGCCAGCATCATAAAGTTCGCCACCGTGACGGGCGCGTCGAGGATGGCCAGTTCGAGCTCAATGTTGCCGCGTGGGGTTTCGAGGTACGCCACTGGCGAGAACGGTGGGCTGAGCAACGCCTCGCGGTCGGCGGCAGTCAGTTTGGGCCCCGTCCAAGCGGGCGGGGGGTCCCCGGCCGTCGCCGTCGCGTCCACACCCCGCCCGCGGAGCAGCTCCGAGGCGCGCAGGCGCACCGGCCAGAGCGGGTCGGACAGCGCCTCTTCCAGGTAAGGCCGCGCCCGATCCGGAAAGAGGGTATCGAGCGCCCCCAAGATGGCAGCGCGCACCGTGTAGTCCTCGTCGGCGCGGGAAGCCTCGAGCGCCGCGATCAGCGCTGGCACCGCGCCGCGATCCTCAAGTTCGGCCAGCCCGTCGATTGCGGCCAAGCGCACGCCCGTGTCGGTCGCACCGAGCAGCGCCTCGTAGCGCTCCCGCATGCCTGTGGCGCCGATGGCCCGCATTGCTGCCAGCACCGCCGGGATGACGCGCCCGTCCTCGTTCTCAAGCATCTCCAGCAGGCGCGGCTGCGCCTGCTCCACCACCAACGATCCCAGGGCACGCGCCACCATTGCGCGGACCGACCAGTCCGGGTCCGGGTCCATGCCCGAGAGCACGCCGAGGAAGAGGATCGGGTCAAGACGCGCCAGCGCCACGAACGCACCACCACGCATGCCAGGGTTCTCGTGGGCCAGCAGGTCGAGCAACAGGTCTCCTGCGGCCGGGTCGGGGCGCACGGCCAGCGCCGCCACGGCCTCGAGCCGGACGTATGGGTCGAGTCCGGGGCTCGCGGCAACGTCCACGAAGTGTGCCGACACGCCCTCGCCGCCGAGTGCCGTCAGGGCCCGGATCGCCTGCACGATGACGGCGGGCGGGCGCGTGCGGTCCTCGAGCACCTGCTCAAGCCAAGGCTGGGCGGCCACCGACTCCAAGGCACCGATTCCTCGCGCGGCGAACGCGGGCGCGAAGCGGCCCTCCGACTCCAGCAGTACCAGCAACACGGCCCCGGCCCGCTGGTCGCCGACGGCCGAGAAGGCGTACGCGATGGGCCACCAAGTCGACACCGGGTTACCCGACTCGTCGAGCACTGCTCGGGCCAGCGGCCCGTAGGCCCTGAGGTGTCCGAGCGCGAAGACGCCGAACCGGACAGCCTCGGCCTCGGGCGACAGCGGGTATCTCAGTTCGTCGGGCGCGATACCCTGCAGCGCCCCGGCGTCCACGTGCCGGCGCACCATCGCGGCCACCGCCAGTGCATCCTCAACCTCGCCGATAGCGCCGAGCGCCTCGGCGGCACGCGCCTGCACCAGCGACTCGGGATCGTCGAGCGCCATCACCAGCGCGGGCCTCGCCGCCTCGTCGCCGATCAGGCCCAGAGCGAACGCGGCCATGCGACGGACGACCGGTTCAGGGTCGCCGAGCAATAACGACAGCGGCTCGACAGCCTCTGGGTCTCCCACGCGGCCGAGGGCCAGCGAGGCACGCCTGCGTACGCGCGCCTCGTCGTCGACGAGCAGCCGGATCAGGTCCGACGGCGCGCGGGGTGAGACGACTGCGGGTGTGTCATTGGTGGCGGGGACAAGGACGGCCGGCTCCGGCGGATTGGGATCGCGCACCAAACGCCGGTCCTCGAGCCTGATGATCCAATTGAGCTTCTCTTCCCAAGTGACGACCGGCACCACGACAGGCGGCACCGACGCGCACGCGGTCAGGACGAGTACAACGACGAGGGTGGCAGGCCCCGCGGGAGGAGACGATAGACGGCCTGGGAGATGCGAATCCGGTTTCACCTCGGGGCACGAGGCCATCAGGCGTGATGATAGCATGCGGCCGGCGGACCGGATGTCCTTCCAGCACATCGCGATCGAGGGACCCATCGGCGCCGGCAAGACGGCGCTGGCTGAGCGGCTGGCGCTGCGGCTCGACGGGTCGACCATCCTCGATGATCGCGACAACCCCTTCCTGCCGGACTTCTACGCGGGCCGCCCCGGGGCGGCGCTGCAGTCGCAGCTCTTCTATCTGCTCAACCGGCACCGCCAGCAGCGCTCGGTGCGACAGGCGGATCTGTTCTCGCGCGTGACCGTCTGCGACTATCTGTTCGACAAGGACAAGATCTTCGCCTACCTGAACCTCGACGACAACGAGCTGTTCATCTACCAGCGGCTCTACGACCTGCTGGTCAAGGACGTGCCGCTGCCCGATCTGGTCATCTGGCTGCAAGCGCCCACCGACGTGCTGTTGCGCCGCGTGCGGGAGCGGACGCCCGAGCCCAACAGCGACGTGCCCGAGCCGAGCGCCCATTACCTGCGCGAACTCAACGAGGCCTACCAGCACTTCTTCTTCCACTACTCGGCCACACCGCTACTGGTGGTGGAGATTTCGCAGTTCAACCTCGAGTGTGACGAAGCAGTCGACGACCTGGTCCGTCAGATCGAAGCGATGCATCACGGTACGCAGTACTACGTGGCGCGTACCCAAGGCTGACGGGCGACAGCCATAGCCGAGCGGCCTGAAGGCCCCTCGCTACAGATCTATCGTCGCGGAGTGCGGAAGCTTCAGCCCGTACGCTGGGCAAGCGGCGTCACGCGTACATGAAGAAGGCGAAGCGGGGTGCCAGACCCACTCCGTCTACACTACTCCGCTGATTCCACCTTAGTTGCCGGCGTCGCCCTCAACCTGCTCGACGAGCGCACTAAACGGCACGACCTGGCCGTGGATCGGCGCGATGCGCTGCGGGGTCAAACCGCGATCGCGCACGTTCTGCAGCAGGGCCTCCGCCGACGGGCCACCTCGGCCGGGCGTATAGTCGTCGGCCTCGATCAGAATCCGCTCGGTCGGCAGGTACGCGGCCAGCATCGCCGCGTTGTGCGGGTCGCCGGTCACGCGGAACACCTGCAGGGTCCGGTCGCCGCCGGTGATCTCGTACACCTCGTCTCCGGTCACCGCCTCCAGCATGAGCGGCTGCGGGTTCATCGCCAGGTGGTCGGGCTCGATCGTGTGCGGCCGCGCCACCAACTCCTCGTAGAATGCCGCATTATCCTCGTGGGTGACCACGGTCAGCCCCTCGCCCACGGCCGCCCGCAGGCCGCCCGAGTGGTCGAAGTGGTGGTGGGTGTTGACCATGTGCGTCAGCGGCGTGTCATCAAGTAGCTCGCGCGCCTGCTCGATGACAGCCAGTGCCCGGGTGTCGTTCTGCGGCGACTCGATCAGCGCGCCGAACTCGGGGAACTGCACGACGACGCTGTGGTGCGACTGGCCGGCCAGGTACCACACGCCCTCGGCCAGCTCCTCGACGGTGACGTTGGCCACCGGCTCGGCTGGCGGCACCATGTCGGCCGGAGCGCTGAGATCCCCGACGTCGGGGTTCACCGTATAGCTCACGGTCAGGTCCTGCGCGGGGTACTCGTCGACCATCCGGCTGATCGTGCCGGGCAGCATGACGCCATTGCCACTGTCGGCATAGTCGCTGAACTCGCTGGTGAGCAGCACGTCGCCAAGGTTGGTGTTGGTGCCCATCGACGTGATCTTCGACGGCAGGTTCGTCGCCGGGTCGATGTGAAGAGACAGCTGGACGCCGTCGGCGGTGGTCAAGTCGACTACCGTCTCACCCAGTTCCTCGCGCAGGTTGCTCACCATGGCCGTCATCGTGGCGTCCTCCTCGAGCGCGGCCCGCACCAGCGTGAACGGGTGGTGGTAGTACTCGGCCTGTCGCCCCTCGGCGGCCATCCCGCCAAGCTGCTGCGCGTTGCCATTGCCGCCGACGTTGTAGGCAACGTTGCCGTCGAGGCCCTGGACGACGGTGCCGATGTTGCCCAGGAAGTTGGCACTGGCGATCTCAACGCGGGACCGGTGGCTGGTATAGTCGGCCAGCATGCTGTACGACTCGATTGCCCGCTCGGGCAATGGCCCGTCGGTGGTGACGTTCTGGCCAAGAGCATAGTTCCGTCCGCTACCGTCCATCCCTCCGGTGTTCACGGCCAGGATAGCCTCCGCGCCGCCCATAGCTTCGGCCGCGTCCTGCACCGCCTGCACCTCGGGCGGGGACGACGCGCAACCGTACACAGCCACCGCCATCACTAGGCTGAGGGTAAGTCTCTTCATGACTGTCCAGCTCCTTAACAGTTCTGGGTCTACCATCATTGTGCCGGGCCCCGGCCTCCCCGGGGCCCGAGTAAGGTAACAGCCCGTCGCCTCTAGGCGCAACGCGGCCCCGCGAACCGTTGCGTCGCCGTTGCGATAAGCTTGTCACGTGGCGTGGTTCCAGAAGCCCCGTCGGCCGAGGACCTCCTCGACAGCCGAGAAGCCGAGCCGGGTGCCTGAGGGGCTTTGGGTCAAGTGCCCTAGTTGCGCAAAAGTCATCTATAACAAGGAACTCGAGCAAAACCAGCACGTCTGCCCGCACTGCGCGCATCACCTCCGCATCCGGGCCGCCATGCGCCTGTCGCTCCTCTTCGATAACGGCGGGTGGGAGGAGCACTTCCCCGACATCACGTCCACCGACCCGCTGGAATTTTCTGACACGAAGCCGTACCGTGACCGCCTGAAGACCACGATGGAATCGACCGGTGTCAAGGACGCCGTGCTCGTCGGCACGGGCCGGCTCGACGGCCGCGAGGTCGTAATCGCCGCGATGGAGTACGTGTTCATCGGCGGCAGCATGGGTGTGGTCGTGGGTGAGAAGATCACGCGGGCGGTCGAGATGGCGCTCAACCAGCGGCAGCCGCTGATCATCGTGTCGTGCTCGGGCGGCGCCCGGATGATGGAAGGCGCGTTGTCGCTGATGCAGATGGCCAAGGTTTCGGCGGCCCTCGCACGGCTCGACCGGGTCGGGCTGCCCTTCATCTCGATCCTCACCGACCCGACGACCGGCGGAGTGACCGCGAGCTTCGCTATGCTCGGGGACCTGAACATCGCCGAGCCAAAGGCACTCATCGGCTTCGCCGGCCCGCGTGTCATCGAGCAAACGATCCGGCAGAAACTTCCCGAGGGCTTCCAGCGCAGTGAGTTCCTCGTCGAGCATGGGATGCTCGACCTCGTGGTGGACCGGCGCGACATGAAGGTCACCCTCGCGCGCGTGCTTGCCTTCATGTCGCCGGGAGAGCCACCACCCGAGCCCCCGTCCCCGACCGCCGCGCCGATGTGATCGATCGTCTCCTAGCGCTCCAAACACGGGGCGTAAAGCTGGGCCTTGACGGGATCAGCCGCCTGTGCAAAGCGCTGGGGCATCCGGAGCACGCCGTCACGGCGCTGCATGTGGCCGGCACCAATGGCAAGGGGTCGGTGACGGCCATGGCCCACGAGGCGCTGGTTGCGGCCGGTATTCGTGCCGGACGCTTCACCTCTCCTCATCTTACTCACCTCTCGGAACGCTTCGTGATCGGGCGCGATCCGGTCGCTGTCAACGACCTGGAGGCCGCCACCGCGACGGTGCTCGATCTCGCCGACGACCTGGTCGCCGACGGGTGGCTACCTGCGCTGCCAACCTTCTTCGAGGCGACCACCGCCATCGCCTTCGAGCTGTTCCGCCGCGCCGGGGTGAAAGTGGCCGTGATCGAGGTAGGTCTCGGGGGCCGCTTCGACGCCACCAACGTCGTCGGTGCGCACGTGGGGGCCATCACGTCGGTCGGGCTCGATCACCAGGAGTACCTCGGCGACACGCTGGCAGCCATCGCGTTCGAGAAGGCCGGCATCATCACACCGGGCATGACGGTCGTCACTGGCGACCTGCCAGCCGAGGCCGCCGGCGTGATCGACCAAGTCGCCCACGCGCGCGACGCGCACGTGGTGCCGGCGACCGCCGGCGCCCGCGTGACGGCCGAAGCCCTGGACGGACAGAGCCGCGTCGAGATCGAGACCCCCGACGGTCACTACGGCCCCGTCCCGCTCGCGCTACGCGGCGACCACCAGGTGCGCAATGCCCTGGTGGCGGTGCGCCTGCTGGAGGCAGCGCGCGAGGCGAGTCTCGCGATCCCGCCCCACGCGATCGCACAGGGACTGGCCGGCGCCCGCTGGCCCGCTCGGCTAGAACTGATTGCACTCGCAGGCGGCCGGCGAGTCTTGATCGACGCTGCACACAACGTCGACGGCGCCACCGTGCTCGCCGCCTACCTCGGCCGCTGGCACCCGGAACGGCCGGCGCTTGTCGTGGGCGCCATGGACGACAAGGATCTCGACGGCATGCTGCACCGGCTGCTCCCGGTCACCGGGCCCATCGTCGCCACCGCGGTGCCCATCCCGCATGCGGTCGCCGCGGCAGACGTGGCGCGCGCGGTGGGGCGCCTCGATCCGTCCAGGGCGGTCGAAATGGCGACCGATCCGGCCGACGCGCTGCGACGCGCGCTGGCGACGAGGCGGCTGGCGTGCGTGGCGGGCTCGATCTTCGTGGCTGGGGCGCTGCGCGAGGCTGCGAGGCCGCATGCTATCCTGCTGGGCGTGCCCGCATCCTCATGAGCGCGAACCGTTTACTCGCGATCGGCCTGCTGCTTGCTGCGGTGCCCGCCTGGGGCCAGGCGCCGGTAGGCACGCCTCTGCAGGACGGAGAGCCAACGTCGATCGGCCTTGGCATGTTCAGCGAGTCGTTGCAAGGTACCTTTGAGGTCCTCAGCGCCACTCACCTCCGGTTCACTGACTCGGTGGAGATGGAGGGCAGCGGCGTCAAGTTCTTCGCGGACATGGTGGACTACTACACCGACACGAACCGCATTGTCGCCAGTGGCAACGTAGTGTTCACCAACCTCGAAGGCAGCATCGCTGCCGACCGCGTGGAGTTCGACGCCGCTACGGGTCTCGGGACCTTCTATGAGGCAGCGGGCATCCTCTCGCTGGGCCCAGCGGTCGACCGTTCGCAGTTCGGCGGTATGGATCTCGACGTCTACTTCTTCGCCGAACAGCTCGAGAAGACCGGGCCGCGATCGTATCTGCTGACCGACGGCGGCTTCTCCACCTGCGTGCAGCCGACGCCGCGCTGGGAGATCACCTCGGGCAGCATCACCCTGCACCTTGACGACTACGCCGTCGCGCGGAACACACTGCTCCGCGTGAAGGGCGTGCCGGTGTTCTACCTACCGGTTTTGTACTACCCGATCCGAGACAGCAACCGTGCCACCGGCTTCCTGATGCCGACCTACGGCACCTCGACACTGCGCGGGCAGGCAATCAGCAACGCCTTCTTCTGGGCCATCGGCCGCAGTCAGGACGCCACCTTCTTCCACGACTGGTTCACGCGGGCGGGTCAGGGCGCCGGCACCGAGTATCGGTACGTCGCCTCGCCCCAGTCGAGCGGAGATCTGCGCTTCTACCGCTTCAGCCAGCAGGAGACCCAGTTCGTCGAGGACGGCGCCACGACCACACTGCCCGAACAGGTCAGCTACGAGTTCACCGGCTCGCTGACCCAGATGGTCGGGCCGCTCAGGGCCCAGGCCCGCGTCGACTACTTCTCGGATATCACCACGCAGCAGCTCTACAACCAGGACCTCTACCAAGCGTCCCGGCGGCGCCGCTTGATCCAGGGCGGCGTGAGCGGCACCCGCGGCCCGTTGCAGGCCGGCTTCCTGTACGAGCGCACGCAGACATTCGACAACGACGACCGGTCGGTGCTCTACGGGAGCACCCCGCGTATCAACGCGAGCATTGCACCCAGCCAGCTCTTCGGCACGCCCGTGTACGCCTCGGTTTCGACCGAGTTCGCCTACCTACCCTACCGCTTCTTCCGGGACACGGATGTCACGCGCGACGACAGCCTGACCCGGTTCGACCTGGCACCCTCGGTGCGCGTGCCGCTCTCGCAGCTTTCGTACCTGTCGATCAACACCAGCGCGTCGTTCCGGACGACGTACTACTCGCAGAGCACCGCCCCGGAAGACGCGGACGCGGACGAGCCGTACCTCCGGCGGTTCCTCAACCTGCAGAGCGAGTTCATCGGCCCCGTGTTCAACCGGATTTTTGACACCCGGAACGATTTCGCCGAGCGGATGAAGCACGTGATCGAGCCGACGTTCACGGTTGACTACACGACCACGATCATCGACTTGGACCGGACGCCGATCCTGTCAAACACGTCCGATTTCATCATCGGGGGCGCGACGCAGTTCACCTACGGTGTCACGAACCGGTTCTTCCTCCGGGCGCCCGCCGTCGGCAACGCCCAGGGACAGACGCGCGAGTTCCTCACAGTGGGTCTGCAACAGACCTACTATTCGAACCCCGAGGCAAGTCTGTACGACACGGCGTACTCGAGCGCCTCGCGCAGCCGCGATGCGACCGACCTGTCGCCAATCGCCCTGACCGCCCGTCTGGCGCCGAGCAACGTGCTCAACGCGAACGCGCGCTTCGAGTACGACGTGAGTGGCGCCGGACTCATGGTGATGACCACGGGCGGGACAATCAACTCGGACTTGGTCAGCAACAACATCCGGTACAGCCGACGGCGGTACAGCGGGAACGACGAGCTGACCAGCTACCTGACGGCGACCACCTCGACCAGGCTCCGCGACGGCGCGCTGACCGGATCGTACTCGTTCAACTGGGATATCGAGCGCGGGTACTTGGTGAGCCAGACCGTGGAGGCCACCTACATGGCGCAGTGCTGCGGCCTCCAAGTGGAATTCCAGAACTACAGCTTCGAAGGGCGCCGCGGGATTCCTGTCCCATCCGACCGTCGTTTCAACATCGGCGTGGTGCTGGCCGGCATCGGCACCTTTGGTAACTTCTTCGGCGCCTTCGGGGGATAGGCCGCCAACTCTCTCCAGATGGGTCCGGTGCTAGTGACGGGTGCGGGCGGCTTCGCGGGCAGCCACTTGGTCGAGCACCTAGCGGGCTGTCACGACGTGGTGGCCTGGACGCGGTCGGATCCGCCCGAATCGGTCGCCAGGCTCGGGCGCTGGGAACGGATCGACCTGCGTGATCACGCGCGGGTCTGCTCGGCCATCGATGCGCTGCGCCCATCGCACGTATTCCACTGCGCAGGATCTCCGCACGTGGCCGGATCGTGGGACTCGTGGGTGGTGCCGCTCGAGACCAACGTGCGGATCACCCACCACGTGTTGGACGCCCTGAGACGGGCCGGATCGGGCGCACGCGTGCTGCTCACGGGATCGGCGCACGTCTACGCCCCGTCGCCAGAGCCTATCGCCGAGGACGATCTCGTCACCCCGGCCAGCCCGTACGCACTGAGCAAAGTGGCGCAGGAGACGCTCGGCCTTCGGGCCGTCGTCGAGGACGGACTAGAGGTCATCGTTGCCCGCTCGTTCAACCATACCGGGCCCCGCCAGAGCGCGGCCTTCGCCGCGGCGGCCTTCGCCCGGCAGGTCGCGCGCATCGAACGCGGCGAGCAACCGGCGGTCATCCGCGTGGGCAACCTCGACGCGCAGCGCGACCTCACCGACGTGCGGGACGTGGTGCGTGCCTACGCCTTGCTGTTGGAGTCGGGCGCATGCGGCACGGTCTACAACGTGGCCTCGGAAACTGCCCGTCCGATTCGCTGGGTGCTCGACGAGCTGGTCGCACGCTCACGCGTGCCACTTCGAATCGAGACCGACCCTGCACGCCTGCGCCCGAGCGACGTCCCGATCTTGGTGGGCGACGCATCGCGGCTGCGTGCCGCCACGGGCTGGGCGCCCACGGTGCCACCGGAGCGGATGATCGACGACCTGCTGGAGTACTGGCGCTCGGTCGGTTGAACCGCGGCCGTTCCTGTAGCGAGTGGGGCTTCAGCTCGATCAACAGCGGCTGTCGTCGCCCCCTCGATTTGCGGTTCCAGCAGACGGACGGCCCTAAGGCACATGAACAGGCCCACCTCAATCAAAGTGAGCGTAGCAGGCCGCTCGCTGGCTTCCATGAGCGAGGGGGAGCTTCATTGAAAGCGCCCGGTCTCAGAGGACGAAACACACTCTCGGATTCCGCGGCCATCTGACCGCGGCCTCATGTAGCATCTGGCCTCCAATGACGATGGCTCGAGCGAGTTGGGGACGTTGGCCAGTGTCCGACGGTGAGCAAGCAAGCGGATGCCGTGCGATCCGGCGACGATTGCGCTGGTCCCGTGGATTGCCGCTCGAAATGGGGGAATTGACGAGGGAAGTACAACCGAGTAATTGGCAGTAAGTAATTTGCTATGCATGACTTGCGAGTACGAGCTACAGGGTGAATACTCACCTACGCGGGACTACGACCGGCTCTACGCCTTGCAGTACGCTCCGACCGCGTGCCGCCGGAAGGTGTCGTGTGTGGTTTCGGCATTGAGCGGGCGGAGGGCAGTCCGCGAGCGGGGGTTCGCCGCGCGTCGGGGCCACGCCGTCCGCGCCGCCGGCCATAAATTTAGGGGTGCTGGACTTCAGGCGCGAGCCCGACTTGGTGTGCCTCGTATAATTCAGGATGTGAATTCGGCCCGCACGGTATTGGCAGTCGGCGCCTGCGTACTTGGGATCGCGGCCGCGGCCTCTGCACAGCGGCCGCAGCCGTTTCCCAATCCCGATCAGCCCGTCCAGGCACCCGGGGCGCCGCTGGTGCCAACGCCCGTCCCCGAGTTGCCGACACTGCCTCCCGAGCCGGGCGCCCCCACCGACGAGTCGCTCGGCATGCCGATCTATCCGGCGGCGCAGTTCCTAGCGTCGTACGCCGCCGGCCGTGGCCAGCGCTACTACGTATTCGGCACCACCGCAGCGTTCAATTCGATCGTCGCCTACTATCGAAACACACTCGATGAGAACGGCGACCGCGTGTTCGACGAGCCACCGACGCACATGTTCGAGTACGGCGACTTCGACGACGACAGGATGGCGTTTCCACCCGGCGTGACGGTGAAGGACTACACGTGGGGCAGCTCGCCCGGGTACCCCAACCCGAACGCAGACCCGGACGCTGGCCAGCCCGAGCGCTTCCCGACCGTGTTCGTCATGGTTGCACCACCTGTCGCCCAAATCACGCGTTAGCTCTGCCTCGAAACCACCCGGGGCGGGTTGCGTTAGTCGCTGGGCTTGACGAAGATCTCGCCTTCTTTGCGAAACTCGGCCGACTTCTCACGCATCCCCGCCTGCAGCGCCTCGACGTCGGTGACGTGATTCGCCGCCGCATAGTCGCGCACCTGCTGGGTCAGCTCCATCGAGCAGAACTTCGGGCCGCACATCGAGCAGAAGTGCGCCACCTTGGCACCGTCGGCCGGCAGCGTTTCGTCGTGGTACGCGCGCGCGGTGACCGGGTCAATCGCCAAGTTGAACTGGTCGTTCCAACGAAAGTCGAACCGTGCCTTCGATAGCGCGTCGTCCCAGGCCTGCGCCTGCGGGTGCCCCTTAGCCAAGTCCGCAGCGTGCGAAGCGATCTTGTAGGCGATGACGCCGGTCTTCACGTCGTCGCGGTCGGGCAGCCCCAGGTGCTCCTTCGGGGTGACGTAGCACAGCATCGCCACACCGTACCAGCCGATCATGGCCGCGCCAATGGCCGACGTGATGTGATCGTAGCCTGGCGCAACGTCAGTGGTGAGCGGCCCGAGTGTGTAGAACGGCGCCTCGTCGCACCACTCAAGCTGCTTCTCCATGTTCTCCTTGATCAAGTGCATGGGCACGTGGCCGGGCCCCTCGTTCATCACC
>CAZHTD010000044.1:0-18991 GCA_964535675.1 uncultured Bifidobacteriaceae bacterium
TGAGCCGTCTGCGGACCGCATTGCATCACGGGTTGCTCACGGCCACGCTGCCATTCAGTGCCAATAACTCGCGCAGCACCTCGTCATCGGAGATGTCCGTCGGCCATCCATAGGCGGCAGCCACAGCCGCGTCAAGGGCGTCGTGTGCATCGGCGAGCCACTGCGGGCGGACGTTGTATCGGTTTGTCAGCGTGCGCTTCTTGAGTGCCTTCGCCGCATCCTCGTCTCGAGGGACCGGCCGCTTCGGGTAGCGCGGCAGCGGTTCGTCCACCCACTCGACCCACTCAGGTGGGTTGAGCCAGCGATCGCGCAACTCGACCAGCCGTTAACGCTTTCGGGGTGATGCCCCTATCGGCCGAGGCCATGGGCCACGTTATATCAGGCAGCTATAATCGCCCCCCCCCCCGATGTGCCCCGGCCTCCCGACGTAGTGCTTCGCCGAGGCGCTCGCTACCGTCCTGCGGTCTTCTTCTGGGCCGGGGCGGTCGTTGCCGACGCGGCGTTCGACATCGGCGGCCTGCTGGCCGTGGCGGTGGCCAACGGCCTGAGTCTGTCGGTCGCGGCCTCGGCGACCATGAACGTGCCCGGCGTGCACATCAACCCGTAAGCTGTTACGTCCTTCCGCTAGTCCTAGAAACGTCAGCTCTCCACTAGCGAATAGCTCGTGCTCCGTCCGCCGCCGACATCCTGCTTCAGGATGCCCTGCTCGATCAGGCCCTGAATGTCTCGCAGGGCCGTATCGTGTGAGCACTTCGTGATCGCCGCCCACTTCTTCGTGGTCAGTGTGCCCTTGAATCCGTCAAGCAGCTTGTTCAGCATCGCTCTCTGCCGAGCGTTGAGTGGCACTTGCGCATGGCCCTCCCAGAACCGCGCCTTGCGCAGCACGGCGGCAAGTGTCGTCTCCGTGCCGACAAACGCCCTCCCGAGACACCCGAGAAACCATTCCACCCAGGGTGTAACGTCGAGCGATCCCCTCTGCGTGTGCTCGAGGATGTCGTAGTAGTCGTTACGCTCAAGCAGGATCTGCGCCGACATGCTGTAGAAGCGTTGTGCGCTGTTTTCTGAGCGTGCGAGTTGCCAGTCAGCGATCGCGCGCGCGATGCGACCATTGCCGTCATCGAGCGGGTGGATGGTGGCGAACCACAAATGCGCCAGTGCCGCACGCAGAACCGCATCCGTCTTGTCGATGGTGTCATTCGCCCAGGCAAAGAAGCCCGACATCTCTTTGGGCAACAACCCCGCCGCTGGCGCCTCGTAGTGGACCCTTTCCTTACCTCCCGGACCCGATACAACCAGCATCGGGCCGATGGCGTCGTCGCGCCACGCGCCAACGATGACCTTGCGCATACCACTGCGCCCGGTAGGGAAGAGGGCCGCATGCCAGCCAAAGAGACGCTCGTCGGTAAGCGGTTCGTCGAAGTGTTGCGTCGCATCGAGCATCAGCTCGACGACGCCCTCAACAGCGCGTTCCGTGGCAACGGTCCCGGCGGTTTCCAGACCGAGACGACGGGCGATGGATGAGCGGACCTGGTCACGCGGCAGCTTTTCGCCCTCGATCTCGCTGGATTTGAGGACATCCAGCGTCAGCGTGTCGAGTTCAGCCTCTTTTTGGAGCGAGAAACCAAGTCCTTCCATCCGGCCCAGCAGCCGTCCCTGCCGATGCCGGATCTCGGCTAGGGGTGCAGCCAAAACATTCTGATCCCATCGAAAATTGGGCCATTCGAGCAATTGATGGATATAACCCATAATACGCAAATTATGCGTATATTATGCCCCTATTCCACGCATGGGGCCAAGAAAAATATACGCTCACCATGCGTAGAATACAGCATGTATTCAACGCACCGGGATTGACGTGTGTATCGCTCGCTCCTATGACCAAGGACGTGCTGTGGTATGTGAGACCGAGACTGTGGTGCTAAAAGCGACTCGGTCGTAGATCACTTGTAGTTGGCAGTTCGCGCCGCCCTGCGTTGAGCTCGACTGGGTTTCGTCTGCCAGCCGGACTGCCAGCCGTTTCTGATGCGCTGAGCTGTTTTCTGACGGGTTCTGCGCGCGATTTTCTCAATGAATACAGGATTTGTTGGACTTGCGGCGCGGAATTGAACCGATTACTCTCTCTTGCGCTACGGTGCCCGGAGATCGTCTGATCATGAACGAGACCACCATCCGTCTCTGCATCGAGAAGCTGTCCGTGGGCGGCTTTCTGGCCACGAGCGTCGACGTTCCGGGTCTTGTCGCCGAAGGGCGGAGCGTCGCTGAAACCGCGGAGATCGCCCAAGGGCTCGCCCGCAAGATCGCCGAGTCTTGCATCGAGCATGGCGACCCGCTTCCGCCGGCTCTTGCCGATTTGGTCGAGCCCGAACCGACGAGCCCGAAGCGTTCGGGAAGCGCGAATTTGCGTGGAACTGGAGCCGTTCGGGAGAACCCACGAGCCTCTCCGAACACGATTTCATCGAGGATCGCCTGTCGCGACTGACGCGGCGCACCGTCGAAAGGAACACATCTCACTCGGGCATGCCGCTGAGATACTGGGATTCACTTACGACGAGATGAGGAAACGGGCGCGTGGGCGAGGTAGCTGCAGCGACGGTGCTTCTTGCCGATGCCGACGCGCTCGTCGCTAGCGTGAGTCGGATCTCATTCTGGCCAATTTGGGGGCCTTAAACAAACGTTACCACCGTGCGGTTGATCCAAAAGGATGCCGGTGCTCCATCCAGCTGAGCTACGGCCGCCTGAACGGCATCGTAGCGTGAAAGGCCGCCGTCAATCGGCCGGCACCTCGACGACGCCCGTCGCCACGTCCATGAGCATCCGCGACAACAGGTAGAGGCGGGGCTCGATGGAGCTGACGAGGATGTACTCCGCGTCGTCCGAGTGGGCCCCGGCCCCCTGGAGGCCGAAGCTCTCGAGCACCGCCGCCTCGGTGTCGAGCGCGGCGATAGCCGCATCGGTGCCACCGCCGGTGCCTTCGGTGACGACATCGAGCGCGAGCCCGAGCTCCTCGTAAATCGCGCGCGCGTGTGCGCCAAGCTGGCGGGAGGCGGGCGTCGGCTCCAGCGGTGGGCGGCGGCGCTCCACGATGACCTCGACCTCGGTGTCGGGAATCAGGGTGGTGGCGACGCGCTCGCGTACACTCCGTTCGATGACGTCCCAGTCGGCCACACGCTGGACGCGGGCGTCAGCCATGGCCTCGGCAAACGCCGGGATCACGTTGCGGACGGTCCCTGCTGACGCAACCGTCCAGTTCAGCTTGCGTCCCGTCGCTGGGTCTGAGAGATCGCGCATCTGCAGGATCTGGTGCGCCAACTCGTAGAGCGCGTTCCGCCCCTGCTCGGGCGCGGACCCCGCATGCGAGGCGCGGCCGGTCACCCGGAGGATGACATCGCCGTTCCCGGTGGTGGCCAGTTGCACCCGCGCATTGCCCTCGGGCCCGCCGCCTTCGCACGAGATCACCACGTCGTGCTCGCGGCCAAGGCGGGTGATGAGCGCCCGCGACCCCGGCGAACTGATCTCCTCGTCCCCGTTGATGAGCACGGTCAGTGCGCCGTAGGACCGGAAATCGAGGGCCTCGAGGATGGCAAGGGTGTGGAGAATCAGGGCAACGCCGTGCTTGTTGTCGGCGATGCCGAGGCCATAGGCGCGATCGCCGTCGATGCGGAACGGCTGTTCCGCACCGGCTCCACGCTCGTAGACCGTGTCCATGTGCGCGAGCAGCAGGATGTCCACGCTGCCCGTGCCCTCGAACCGCGCGAGCACCGCGCGGCCGATCTGGTCGGGCGTGTCCTCGAACCGCACTGTGTCGGCGCCCGGGGCGACCAACTCTACGTCGCCGCCAAGGGTGCGTAGTCGTTCCGCAATGACGTCCGAGAGGCGATTCAGGCCCTCGATGTCCCGGCTGCCGGACTCAATCGAAACCAAGGCCTCGAGCGTGGCGAGCAACGGCTCACGCTCGGCCTGGACGCGCGCCATGACGGACGGGTCGACTTGCCCGAGCACGGTGGCGGGAGCAAGCGACAGGACGAACACAGCAATTGCGACGCGCTTCATCCGTGCACCTCTCGGGGGGCGATGTCCATCTTCGCCCGGCCGGCCATTGTAACCAATTCCGATACTGCGCGAGCATGCTCCGAGCCGTGTTGGCAACCAGCGCATCGGCAACCTCACTCAGACGCGGATCTTGACTGAACACACGTAGAGGTAATCGGCAACGAATCAACGGGGGACGGGCGGATTCAGATTCGGAAGCATGCAGCAGATGCGCCATTTTGAGATTAGTGGTTAGGTTTCAGCCATGGACCGATGTCGGCGCCACGACCATGCGCTGAACGGTAAGTGACCGCGGGGTCGCCTGATCACAACCCCGCACGAGGCCCTAGGAACCCGCCGTCCTCTCACCCCTTCGTGGCGCGGACATCCTCGACATGAGTGTGAGAGTTGCGGTCCCTGTTAGTACCTGGACCTAGGCTGTTGACTGTTGCTCGCGATTCTGGCACATCGATTTCCCTCAGTACTTGCGAAATTTGGACTTTGGGGCAGATTGAGTCCCTCGCCCCCACCTAGCTGGTGTTACGGCTTGAGGTTCGCGGTCCGGGTCGAACTCGTTGCCTATCCGAAACCCCCTGGACGCAGGGGGCTCGGTCGGCTCGGTGAGCCCTGATGGCCTGGCCTACTCCGCCGTCGGCGGGGTGGTCAGGACGCGCGGGACAAAGCGGCCCGTCTGCGCCATGTACCGTCGGTACTCGTCGCCGAACCGCTCGACGAGTTTCGCCTCCTCTGTCGCCGTCCGAAGCACCAGGAGGGCGAGGGCGGCGACGCCCGTCAGCGCGATGAACCAGTTCGCCGTCGTTAGGGCGTTGGCAGTGAACGCGAGCGCAGCGGTGACGTAGAACGGATGACGAACGTAGTGGTACGGGCCGCGTGTTATCAGCGTGTGCACGCGTCGGGTGACGACTGTGTCGGTAAGGTTCCGTCCGAGGCTGCGGAACGTCCAAATGCCGAGCGCCACCGTAGGTAGCCCGATCGCCACGCCGGCCCAGCGCAGCGCGGCGGGCAGCGGCAGGGCGGCCCACGACATCCAGTCCGGGTTGAGGACGAAAGCCACGAGGCCGCCCATCGCCGCCAGCCCGCACGGGCGCAGCGTGAAGAGGATGAACAGTCCCTCCTGACGACGGTCGAGCTTTTCGCGACTCGCCTCCGACCGCACCCGGTAGTAGACAGCGACCGGCAAGAACGCCACCATCCCGAGGGCGAGGATCAGCCGGAAGGTCTCGTCGTCAGCCATCGTTGGCGTGCCCCGCACATCCTAATGCTGAGAGTGGCCCCGTTAGCGGGGCAGGGTCACACGTCCACCGTTCCTTATCGTTCCAACGCGGCGGCATGCGAGCGGTGCTGGCCGTTCTGGTTGTGTCGAACCACCCTAAGCCATGGGCTGGAGCGATTCGGGCAGTTCGATGTGTCCCGCCGAAACACGTCCGCGCCATCCGGTGATCCGCAACACTCTCGACCGAGGATCGACCTAGTCGTGGCGAAGGAGCGCGACCGAAGTGACGCGCCCGGCCCTGGCGGCGGGGACCACGGCGGCAATCGTGGCAGTCACCGCGATCAGGACTGCCACTCCCCCCAGGGTGGCGGCGTCGACGGCCTGCGTCTCGAACAGATAGCCCTCAAGGAGGCGGCTCGTGGCCAGCGCGCCTGCGAGGCCTGCGAGGAGCCCCACACTGACCGCCGTCGCAGCGCCTCGAAAGACTTCCCAGATCACCTGTCCAGGCCGCGCACCGACGGTCATCCGAACACCGATCTCCCCGGTGCGCCATGCGACGGTGAATGCCGTCATGCCGAAGAGGCCGATCAGGGCCAGCCCCAAGCCGATGGCGCCCAGGAGACCCAAGACGGCAGCCCGTCGGCGAGCGGTCGCGAGGCGATCACTCAACAACTCCGTGATCGTCACCGGTTCACCGAGGAAGACGCGAGGACCGATCGAGACGGCCAGCTGGCCCACACGCTCGCGCAACGCTGCCGAGGGGCTGTCGACGCGTGCCACCAGGTGCATCCCGACGGCGAAATTCGAAGGAAACAGAACGTCCCGCTGCGCGAGAGGCACGAATACTTGGGGTCTCGATTCCATTTGTGGCCCTCGGTGACGTACATCGGCCACTACCTGGACCGCCGACACGGTGACCCCGACGAGATCGTCCAGATTGCAGTCTCGGTCGAGAGGTGTCTCCTCACTGGCGCGCTCCACGTGGGCGATGCAATCGCGGTGTGTGGGAAACCGCTCGAACCCAGTATAATCGGCACGACCAGCGGCCTTTGGTCGCCGTGCCTCGCTCTCTCACAAGACGGCGAAAGCCGCTTGTCCGTCAACTAGGAACCCGTTTATGAATATCGTTCTCTCCTTCAGCGCGCTGTGCATCCTGCTGGTGGTCGGCAAGCTCCTGCGCGTCAAGATCCGCCTGTTCCAGAAGCTCTACCTGCCGGCCTCGGTGATTGGAGGCCTGCTCGGGCTGGTACTCGTGCAGACCATTGGTGGGGCCCTGCCCACAGCAACGATGGCTGGGTGGAATCAGCTGCCTGGATTCCTCATCAACATCGTGTTCTCGGCCCTCTTCCTGGGTGTCTTTATTCCGCCGATCAAACGCATCTGGGGAATCGCCGGGCCGCAGTTGGCATACGGCCAGATCGTCGCCTGGGGCCAGTACGTCGTGGGCCTCGGGGTGGCGATCGTGTTGCTGACACCGGTGTTTGACGTCCGGGGGGCCATCGGCACCATCATTCCGGTCGGCTTCGAAGGCGGGCACGGCACGGCTGCTGGTCTGGAACCGGTCTTCGATGCCTATGCTTGGCCCGAGGGCAGGGATCTGGCGCTCACCTCGGCGACCTTCGGCGTCCTGTTCGCCATCATTGTCGGGATGGCGCTCGTCAACTGGGCGGCGCGCCGAGGCCACACCCGGCAGCTGAAACGCATTGAGGACATGCCCGAGAGCAGTATCGTCGGCGTGTACGACCCAGCTGAGCGGCCGAGCGCCGGGAGCCAGACCGTGTCGGCCGCGTCGATCGATAGCCTCGGCTTTCATCTCGCCATCATCGGTCTCGGGGTGTTCATTGGCTATCTGATCCACGGCGGCTTGGTGCGTGCTGAGCTCCTCGTGCGGGCGCCGAGCGCCGATGGCCGCGTCTTCTTCGAGAGTTTTCCGCTCTTTCCCCTGTGCATGATCGGGGGCTTGGTGGTGCAGCTCGTCTTCGCCAACTTCACCACGCGCAATCCTCTCGACCATCGCCTTATGCAGCGCCTCTCTGGCACCGCCATGGATTTCCTGGTGGTGGCCGCGATCTCGACCATCAACGTGGAAGTGGTGCTGGGGGGGATCGTGCCCTTGGCGATCCTCGTCGCCGCCGGCGTACTGTGGAACGTCTTCTGCGTCATGTGGTTGGCGCGCCGGCTCTTGCCAGCGAATTCGTGGTTCGAGCGATCGATTGCCGAAATGGGGCAGTCCATGGGCGTCACGGCCACCGGGCTCCTGCTGTTGCGCGTCGTCGATCCCGAAGGCGACACCGAGGCCACTTCGGCCTTCGGCTACAAGCAGCTGATGCATGAACCGTTCATGGGCGGCGGGCTGTGGACCAGCGCCGCCATCCCGTTGGCGCTGGCCTACAATCCGGTGTTGGTCTTCGGCATCAGTGCTGGGGCAGTGGGGCTCTGGCTACTGGTGTGGGTGCTCCTCTTTCGTGGTCGGCTCGACCTCGGGTAATCGCGTCCCGCCTGCACGCTGATCGATCTCGGCTTCCCCACGGGTCTTGACCGCGGATCTGCGGGAGCGGTCACGGGCCGGCGCATCGGGCCGCACAGCCCGTCGGGGTCGACGCCGAAGAGGCGGCGACGACCGCCACGCCCCGCGCCGCGCGTGACGCCGAGGCCCGCTCGCGCGACACGCAGGGCTTCGGCCGGACGAGACGCACATGCCCGGCGGCGCTACAAGGCCGCGAGCCCGCTGGGCTCTCGCCCGTCCCCGCCTGCGTCGGTGCAAACCGGTGCCATGGGAGGTTCTCCGCGCTCGCAATCCGCGACCAGACCTGGACCAAGACACAGGGAGAAGCCCCCGCGCAGATGGAGGTTCGCCCTCGTCAGGCCCGCAGTAGGCTAAGCGGGCGCGAGGACGGTGGTCCAGTTGACGAGCACACTCACTGACGACCGGCGTGTCTCGTCGACTGTGTCCACGAGGAACCGCTGGCCATCGGCCGTGACCACGTACTGGTTGCGGTAATCCTCAAGCGTGCCGGAGACCGGGACGCGGAAGAGCGGCAAGGGTCGACCGATCTCCAGTGCGTCTCCTGGCAACGGGCCGACGGGCACGACCATGATCTCGCTATCTCTGGACAGGTAGTACAACTCCCGTCCGTCTGCACGCCATTGCGGCTGGCCGCCGCCCCCGGACGAGACGGGAATCCGCAACGCGCGCTCGTCGAGTGACTGGAGATAGACCTCCCATGACCCGGTCTCGTCAGACGCGTAGGCGACCCACCGGCCGTCGGGCGAGAACCGACTCTGGATCTCGTTCGCCGGCGACTGCAGGAGCGGGACCGGTGCGGCTGCGGGGTCGGCCTCGACGATCCACAGATCCTGCCCGCTGTCGGGGCCGGGGGCGCCATAGGTGAAGAAACGGCCGTCGGCCGACCAGTCGTTCAGCAATAACGGGCCAGTGGTTTCGAGAAGCGCGTCCTGCGTGCGAAATTCGAGCGTGGGGCGCACGTAGAGATTGCTTCCGCCTTCCACGCGAGGGGCGGAATACGCGACCCGACGGCCATCGGGCGACAGCAGTGGAAGCAATCCCTCTTGCGCGACAAGCGTTTCCGAACCGCGCTCCAGGTCGAACAGCCAGATGCTGGTTCGGGCCAGGCCATCACCGAGTGAGGCCGCCACGTATCGACTGTCGAGCGACACGCTTGGATTGTGAAGATCGGCACGGGGCAAGGATTCGCGCTCGGGAAAGCCGTCCCGTCCGTACCACGTCAGACGCTCCAATGTCGCACGCTCGTCGAACACCGCGAGAGACCCGGCAACGGAAATCGACACGCTGTTCGTACGCGCTGGGTCGGCGGCCTCTCCTGCGAGCACAACCGGATCACCGGCGATTCGCGCGCTCTCAACATCGAAGGGAACCGCCGCCAGCAAGCCATCCCTGAGGTAGGCGAGATAGCCAGGCTCGAGGACCGTTGCGTGAGTATACGAGGCGTCGAAAACGCGGCGGACAGCGGTCGTCCCGAGGCGACCTACGTACCAGCCGCTCTGGTCCGAGTCCGCGTTCTCGGCGAAGAACAGGAATCGTTCACCATCTGGCAGGAACGACGGGAGGCGATGCCCCGTGGTGGAGGTCTCGGCTCCCAATGCCGTCACCGGCGTACTCTCTCCTCCCACCGCCGGAACCGACAGCAGCGGTCCGCCGCCCCAGCTTGAGAACAGGATGGTCCCGGCGGCATTCCACGACGCGCCTCCGGGCCAGATGTTGATAGTGCCCAGTACCCGCTCGGCCCCGGTGTCCAGCCTGATCGTCCGGAGCTCGCTGTTCGCAAAATAGCCGAGATCGCGCCCATCCGGTGACCAGAAAGGGCGCGCGGCGCCTTCGGAGCCAGCCATTGGCCTCGCGTCGTTGCTTCCCAGCGTCCTGACCCAGAGGCGGGGCACGCCGCTGAGCGCGTCTCGTGCAATAAACGCCAGACTCGTGCCGTCGGGGGAGAGAGCCCCCCCCTCCACGGAGGACGTCCCAGGAGGATTCGACTGCGAGAACCGCAACAGGGGAGCCAATGGGACGGCGTCGCTGCTGGGGCTGCCGCTCGACAGCCAGACGCCAAGGGTGACGACGCCAACAAGTGCGACAGCCGCAGGCCACAGCCGTGCGACCCGTCGGAGCGTGGGGACAGGCGGCAGTGTGGCGGTCGGCGCGGCCCCGACCTCGACGCTCCCGGCTGGTTGCATTCCCGGCACAGCATCGCTGTCGACAACCGGGGTCACGGCACCAATGAACCGGTAGCCCCGTCGCGGAATCGTGGCGATGTACTCGGCATCGCCGAGGGTCCTGCGAAGGGTCGAGATGGCCTGGGTGAGGCTGTCTTCCGAGACGAACGCGTCGGGCCAGACGTTCGAGAGGAGCTCGTCCTTGGTGACGACACGGTCGCGGTGCGTGAGGAGGAGCACTAGCACGTCGAAGAAGCGCTCAGCCAGCGGCAGCGCTCGGCCATCACGCAGGAGCTGCCGGGTGCGAAGGTCGACCTGGACCCCCGCGAACTGGTAGCTGACGACAACACGGTCTGCTTCAGAAGCCATCCGGTCTCCCTGCGGGCGATTCTAGCCCAGTGCCTCGGGCGACGCCTCGGCTGCTGGCCTCCCGAATCACCCGAGACCGGGCGATTCAGCGTCCTGATCGACAAATCAGCTTCCGATTCAGGACATTCCGGCCCGCACCTGCGACCGTAGCGTGGCGGGGCAAGCGCCCCGAGGGGGGTGTCCCAAGGAGTGAGACGAAGCACAGCCATGGCGCGCGCTTGGCCCATCTGGGCCACTGCTGCGGCCCTTGCGACCGTCGTGGCTGGCGCCACCACCAGCGCCCAGCAGGGCGATCCCACGGTCGCGCCGGCACGGGTGTTCACCGCGCTCGGCGAGGGCCTGTACCGCGTCGACAGCGGCGCCGGGACGATTCGCCCGGTTTCGATGGTGCAGGTGACGGGCCAGGGCATTGTCCTCGTCGACGCCAACGGGACCGAGTTCGCGACCTGGCTCAAGGCTGAGCTGGCGCGTCGGTTCGCCGTACCCGTTCGCTACGTCGTCTACAGCCACTACCACTGGGACCACGCCAAGGGCGGCTCGGTGTTCGCCGACACAGCCGAATTCGTGGCGCACGAGCACATGGTGCGCTCTCTGCACAACTCGCTCGCGGTGCCCCACCCACCCGGCGAGTCATGGGACCGCAACGGCAACGACGTGATTGATCGCGAGGAGGCGCACGGGGGCACCCGTGACCAGTTCGACCGCTTCGACAGCAATGGTGACGGCCTGCTGAGTCGGGGCGAAATCACTGCCGACATCCCGGCCCCAACGGTGCTTGTGGCCGACAGGATGGCGCTCATGCTTGGCGGAAAGACGGTCGAGCTGATTCATCGTGAGCCCAGTCGCGACGGCATTCTCGATGTCCGTTTCCCCGACGCTGGGGTGCTGTTCGTGGGCGATTACGTGTGGCCGAAACGCCTGACCGGAGCGTGGACCTTCGATCGGACGCCACTCCCGACGTGGATTGACACACTCCGGGCGATGGAACTGCTCGACTTCGAGATCCTCGTGCCCAGCCACGGATACGCCGGTGGCACGAAGCAGGACTTGGTTGCGTACCGGTGGTTCCTCGAGGACCTCACGGCCGCCGTGCAGGCAGGCATACACGCCGGACGATCCGTCGAGGAACTGAAGTCGAGTATTCGACTCGACGCCTACCGGCACTGGGCCGATTACGACCGCCTGCTCGAGCGCAACATCGAGGCGGCCTACAGTAATCTCAGGAGGTCCCGATGGTGACGACCCGCACTATTCGTGTGCTCACCGTGCTGGCGGCCATGCAGGTAGCCGCCACGACCTCGGCGGCGCAAACGCCGATACCGGCCGCGGACCGTCCCGGCGTCGAGGCCATCACTCTCCAAGCCTCGCGTTTGGATGCGCCGCTGCAGATCGATGGCCGGTTGGCAGAACCCCTCTACGAGCTGGTCCAGCCGATGTCGGAGTTCACGCAGAACGAGCCCGCGTACGGCACCGCCACCACCGAGCGCACTGAGCTGTGGGTGTCATACGACGCCGAGCACGTCTACATCAGCGTGCGCGCGCACGACAGCCAACCCGACCAGATGATCGTGAACGAGATGCGTCGCGACAATTTCAACGTCATTCAGAACGAGAGTTTTGCGTTCATGCTGGACACGTTTCACGACCGGCGATCGGGTGTCCTCTTCAACTTCAACGCCATCGGCGGACGCATGGACGGCCAGCTCGTCGGAGAAGGCAACTACAACGGCGACTGGAATCCGATTTGGGATCTGGCTGTGGGCCGGTTTGATGGTGGCTGGACCGCGGAGGCTGCGGTGCCGTTCAAGTCCCTCGCCTTCCAGCCCGAACGACTGCAAACATGGGGATTTAACGCGCGGCGCATCATTCGCTGGAAGAACGAGGTGAGCTACGTTTCCAATCCGCCGGTCGGGCTGGGTGACTTCGGGATTACGTTTCCGTCGTTTGCTGGCTCGCTGGTGGGCATCGAGGTGCCGCCAACCGCACGAACACTCGACGTCAAGCCGTACTTTATCTCGGACCTCACATCGGACGTTTCCACCGGGATCAGCAACGAGCTTGGTGCCGATGTCGGGCTCGACGTGCGCTACGCCCTGACCCGGAACATCTCGGCCGACTTCACGTACAACACCGACTTCGCCCAGGTCGAGGCCGATGAAGAGCAGGTGAACCTGACGCGGTTCAGCCTCTTCTTTCCCGAGAAACGTGAGTTCTTCCTCGAAAACGCCGGCTTGTTCAATTTTGGCGTCGCCGGTGGGGGGCCGCGGGCCGGCGGTGGGCCGCCGGGCGGTGGGCCTGGCGGGCGCGGGGGCACGGCGCCGACACTCTTCTACAGTCGGCGGATCGGACTTGAGGGTAGCCGCGAGGTTCCGATCCTGGCAGGCGGCCGGCTCACAGGGCGGATGGGCGCCTACAACGTCGGCGTCATCAACATCCAGACGGCGGCCGAGACCGAGTTGGACGTGCCCACGACCAATTTCACCGTGGGACGAGTGCGCCGTGACATCCTGCGGCGCAGTTCGATCGGGGCCATGGTTACTCATCGGTCGGAGACCCCCGGCCACATGGGCGCCGCGTCGGCCTTCGGCTTCGATGCGTCGTTCGCGTTCTACGAGAACCTCGAGTTCCAGGCCTATCTGGCGCAAACACGGAATCCCGGTGTCGAAGGCGACGACACGAGTTATCGGGCGCGTGTGGCGTACACCGGCGACCGCTACGGGCTGGTGCTCGACCAGCTCGGGGTCGGTGCCAATTTCGACCCCGCCGTCGGCTTTGTCCGGCGCGATGACATGCACCGGTCATTCGGCCAGGTGCGCTTCAGTCCCCGGCCGAGCACGATCAGTGCCGTGCGCCAGTTCCACTTCCAGGCGCAGGCCCAGTACGTCGAGAACGGCCGCGGCAGCGTGGAGACGCGCCAGCAGGAAGGACAGTTCCAGATCGACTTCGAGAGCAGTGACGCGTTGCAGGTACAGTTCACACACGGCTACGAGCACCTGCCCTTTGCTTTCCGGGTAAGCGACGGTGTCGTCATCCCCAGCGGCGGGTACGACACGGATGCCCTGCGCGTGAGCATGACGTTCGGTCAGCAGCGCCCAATGTCGGGCAACGTCGCGGTGGAACGCAGCCAGTTCTATGGTGGTCACCGGTGGTCATACGGGTACAGCCGAGGTCGCATCAACATTCACCCGCAACTCTCGATCGAGCCGGGTGTGTCGATGAACCACGTGAGTACGCCGTTCGGCGACTTCACGACACAACTCGTGACCTCGCGCGTGACCTATACGGCAACGCCGTTGATGTTCGTGAGTGGTCTCGTGCAGTACAACGACAGCCAAGGCGTCCTCAGCACGAACGTGCGCCTGCGCTGGGAGTACCAGCCAGGCTCGGAGCTCTTTGTCGTCTACAGCGACGGACGGACGACGACGAGCGCCGGATTCCCCGCTTTGCAGAACCGCTCGCTCGTGGTGAAGCTCAACAGACTCTTTCGCTTTTAACACGCGGTGAGGAGGTACTTATGAAACTCGCGTTTGTTGTGACGGCGCTAGCGGTTCTGCTGTCGGCCATGCCCGCAACGGTGACCGCACAGGAGACAGGGCTGGCAGCGGACTTTCGGGCCGACTGGACGGGCCAGCATGCACAGATCATGGGCATCGCGGATGCCATGCCCGCCGATCGCTTCGACTACCAGGCCACCGATGCCCAGCGGACCTATGCAGAGCAGGTCCTGCACATCGTGCAGATCGGCCAGTTGCTGTTCACATCGCTGGACAGCCCGGTGGAAGCCCCGGACATCAATCTGGACGTGACCGCCAAAGCCGATGTGCTGCGGGCATTGGACCAGTTCTATGCCTACGGGACCGAGGTCCTGGAGGGGCTTGACGACACCGCGATGACCGACATCGTGGACGGTCCACGGTTTCTCGGGCGCTCGACCCGGGCGCGCGTGGTGGCATTCACGCTCGCGCACACGATGGACATCTACGGACAGATGGCCGTGTACCTGCGCCTGAACGACATCGTGCCACCGGCAAGCCGACGCGGCATGTAGCAGTCGTGTGACAGCTATGGAGGGGATCGACGCACCCGGAGGTGCGCAGCCTGACGAAGCAAAACGATTGGTCAGGCATCGCGAGTGCCTGGGGCGCTGCAGGCCATCGGTCACGCTCGATCAGTATCGCGATCGGGAAGGCCACGCGAAACCGCCCGTCAGCGTGGCTTCGACGCACGCACCGGACGATTGTGGGGCCTCCATGATCGGCCAGAGGGGCCATACACCCGCAAAGGGACTGGAGCGCATCATGAAGAGACTAGTTGGGTTCGTCGCACTCGTGGCTTCGCTGGCCGCCTCGTCTGTCGAGGCGCAGCAGCCGCCAGGGCTCGGCGGCCGGGGTCAGGCGCCGCCCGAGCCGACCATTACTCAGGTGCGCGGCAACCTCTACCGTGTCCAGCAAGGCACCGGGATAGCTGGCGTCACGGTCTTTCTGGTCACACCGGCGGGCATCGTGCTCGCGGACCCCCAGAACCCTGCGTTGGCCGCTTGGCTCAAGCGCGAGTTGGCCGTGCGCTTCCCGGAGCAGCCTGTCCGCTACGTCCTGCAGACCCACTACCACTGGGATCACGCGCGTGGCGGCGGCATGTTCGCGGACACGGCCCGGTTCATCGGCCACGAAAACATGGAGAAGAATATGACCGCGCTGGTCGGGGAGGCGCGACCGGCCGGCGAAACCGATGACCTTGACGGTGACGGCCGGTTGGCGCGCGAGGAAACCCAGACCGCGACGCGGGCCCAGTTCGATCTCCTGGACGGCAACGGCGACGGGTTCCTGACGCAGGCGGAGATCATGGCCGATGTCCGCCGTCCTGACATTACGTTCACGGACCGTTACACTGTGGAATTCGGCGGCTCGACGGTCGAGCTGCTCCATGCTGGTGGCCGCCATACCGACGACACCTACGATATCTACTTTCCGGATGAACGCGTGCTCTTTGCCCAGGACTACGTATGGACCGGCCGGTTGTGCTGCAGGTTCGCTTTCGACCGGCGACCTCTCGCTGACTGGATTGCTTCGATTCGCGCCCTCGAGGGCCTGGACTTCGACATCGTGGTGAACAGCCACTGGGACAACGGCACGAAGGAGCAAGTGGTAGAGTTCCGCCAGTACCTTGAGGCGTTGACTGCAGCCGTGTCACAGGCTATCGACGAGGGCATGACTCTCGAGCAGATGCAGGTCGACATCCAACTGGAAGGCTTCGAGCACCTCATCGGGTACTCCGGAGACGCGCCCTTCGCGACGCCGACCTTGGCCCAGGTCATCGAGTCGGCCTATATCAACTTGACGCGGTATTCGTTGCGCTAGGTGCAAGAGCAGGCAGGCATAGCGGCTCGGACGCTGACCGAGTCCCGAGATCACCGGTGACGTCCACTCGCCAGACACGCTGTACACCGAGATGATGACGCTGGAGGATAGCGGGAAGACCATCGAGCTGATCCACCCCGGGCCCGGCGCACGACGGCCGGCCCGTGCGGGCTGTACCTACTCTCGGATGAACGTGCCGTTGCGCAGTTCGTGAAACGCCTGCGCAAGTTCGCCAGCGGTGTTCATCACGATCGGCCCGCGCCAGGCCACCGGCTCGGTGAGCGGCATGCCCGACACCAGCAGGAAGCGGATGCCCTGCTCACCAGCCTGCACGACCACCTCATCCCCGTTGTCGAAGAGTACCAGCGAGCGGTTGGCAACGGGGGTACTGGGGGCATCGCCGACGGCCTCCGTGGCGACTTCACGCGGCTCCGAGCCACCGCGGAATGTCCCGTCGCCGGCAAACACGTACGCAAACGCGTGCCGGCCGGTCTCGACCGCCAAGCGCTTCATCCGGCCTGGCGGCACCGCGAGGTCTAGATACCGCGGGTCGGCTGCCACGCCCTCAACCGGCCCCGTCCGTCCCCAGAACTCGCCACAGATCACCCGGGCGCGTGTACCATCGTCGTCGGTCACCTCCGGGATGTCACCCGCCGCGATGTCCTGATAGCGGGGGGCAGTCATCTTCAGCGACGACGGCAGGTTGGCCCAGAGTTGAAAGCCATGCATGCGCCCCTGCGGGTCGCCCAGGGGCATCTCCTGGTGGAAGATTCCGCGCCCGGCCGTCATCCACTGCACGTCACCGGCGCCGAGGCTCCCGCGGTTCCCCAAGCTGTCGCCGTGCTCCACACTCCCGGCCAAGACGTAGGTGATCGTCTCGATGCCGCGGTGCGGGTGCCACGGGAAGCCGGAGAGGTACTCTGCCGGGGTGTCGTTCCGAAAGTCGTCCAGTAGCAGGAAGGGATCAAACTCATCCGTGGCACCGAAGCCGAAGGCCCGACGCAGGTGGACGCCGGCGCCCTCAAGGGTAGGCTGTGACTGGGTGACCCGCTTCACCGGCCGGATGGACATCAGGAATAGCATACACGGCAGGCATATTCCGACGAAGCCCCGCACCTGGGGGTCAGCCAAGGAGTCACTACGATGCCGCAGGGCATGCAAGATCGCCGTGTGATCGTCACGCGCCTCGGCACGGTGAGCGCCGTGAACTGTTCCCTGAAAAGGCCTTCTTGCCCCATCATGGCAGTGACGTGCGCCAGGGCCCGCCTCGATGACCTCGCGCCGATGGTTCGTCGATTTCGCCTGGGCGCCACACGGCCTGCATGATGGGCGTGCGTGCCCGCGCCCGGCTCCCGGATCGGCGTAGCCGCCAGCACGGCTCGGTCGACCGCGCGCACTCGCGTGCACGGCGAGGCACACGACGTTGGCGTCGCGGTTCGGCACCTCTGCTGGCGCAGGTGCGTGCACGGATGCGCTAAAGCGGATTTCATAAGCGTGTAGCCGCCGAGTAGCCGCAATGCCGAAAGTCGTGGCGGCACTCGGCCGGTTCATACCTGGACACCGTGGCGCCGATCGTGTCCCAGAGCGCCTCGCGGGTGCGACAGCGGGCGGCGCGGCGGCGCGCCTTGAGTTTCGCGAACGCGTGCTCGATCGGATCGAGGCCGGGACTGTCTGTCGGGAGGCACCACCACTGGGCGCCGACGGCTTCACTGGCCTGGCGCCCCCCCCGGCCGCTTGTGACACGCCAGGTTGTCCATGATGACGATGTCGCCGGCGGGAAGGGTCGGCGTGAGGACTTGCTCGATGTAGGCGAGGACACTCACGCCGTCGATCGGGCCGTCAAAGACCGCTGGCGCGGTGAGGCCCGTGACACGCAGGACGGCGAGCACCGTGGGGGTCAGCTACCGCCCGGCCGGCGCGTGCTCCCGCACGCGCGCGCCCTGGAGGCCGCGCCCATACCGCCGCACGAGGTCGGTGCGGACGCCACGTTCGTCGAGAAACACCAGGCGCGTAGGATCGCGCGTCGGCGCGGTCGCCCGCCACGCCGTCCGCGCGATCGGGTTCGGACGCGCGGACCGTTTTTTTCACCGAAATCCGAGGCGCTTGATCGTCCGGCAGAGCGTGGGCCGACTGGCTGGCGTGCGCAAGGCCACCTGGAGGTCTGCCAAGGGGATATCCGGCTGTGCGTGAAGCAGGGCCGCCAACGCGGCGAGTTGCGCATGCAGAATCGGCGTGCGCAAACCGCGTTTGTTGCCGGGGGGCGATCTCGCCGGTCTCACGCCGTCGCGGTTTCAACCGATCGACCCAGGCGCGACTGACGGCGTACTGCTCGGCCAGGGCCTTCGACGTCAGTCCCGCATCCGCATCAGCCAGTACCCGCCCTCGTAGGTCCATGGAGTATGCGGCCATCGACACCTCCTGCACGGCAGGAGTACCACGACCGCATACTAGGTACAAGTGGAATCCGCTTTAGCTCGGGGGCAGGCCTTCCAACTCCGGGCCTGCAACAAACAACGGCCTGGGCAGGTCCGTGGACCCCCCAGGCCAATCAACGCTGTCCTGTCGGCGGCCTCAGCGCGGGTTATCGCTCCACGGCGTGGAGTCAGTGCCGTTCGGGTACGCGACGTCCCAGTGCTCCTGGATGAGGCCATCGTCCACGCGTACCATGTCGAACCGGTAATACGCCGACTGGCCACCCGCCGGGTCGTCTTCCATCCGCTGGTCGAACTTCAGGTAGAAGTTGCCGCTCACGAGCTCGAGCGTCGGCGGCGTCATCCACTCGCCCGTCAGCGGTTGCGGTTCACCGCGGCCGCCGAAGTTCTCCATGAAGTTCGCCAAGCCGCCCGGCACGTTCGGGTTGTGCTGCATGTAGTTGGGGTGGAAGTACTCCGCGGCGAGGTCGGTGTGCCCGAACTGCAGGATATCGCGGAACTCGATCTGGCCGAGCCGCCGAGTCTCCTGCTCAACTTCCGTGAGGTCGCTGGAGTCGGCGAACACCCCACCGCCCTCACTCTTGGCCCCGAGATCGGTGTCGACAGTCTTCCTGGCGCCATCCCAGTGCTCGACGACCTTCCCGTCCTCGATGCGGAAGAGGTCGAGCGTGTTGTACTTGTAGATGTGCGCCGGCTCGATCACGTCGTTGACGTAGTTGGCCCACATCAGAAAAACGTACGGACCGTTAGCGAACTGCACCTCGATATGGTCCATGCCCTCGACCAGCGCGTTCTGGATGAGGTCTGGACGCGTGCGCAGCGTCTGCACGAACGCGTCGCGACCGGCGCCCACGTTCGGGTTCCAGGACACGAAGTCCTCG
>CAZHTD010000044.1:19001-20212 GCA_964535675.1 uncultured Bifidobacteriaceae bacterium
GGGCATGTAGTGCGCGGCAATGTCGAGGTTGCCGCCCTGCATGATGTCGCGCCAGAAGTCGTGGACCAGTTGCAGGTTAACCCGCTCCTGGCCGTTCATCGCGAACGAAACCTGCTGCGGCGTACGGAAGTGCGCTGACAGCGTGCTCGCGCCCGCCATCACGGCCACCACCGCGGCGAAGATCACTGCTTTCTTCATACCTCTCTCCCTCAAATCTGCTCAGACGGTGTCTTCCAGACCGGCCGATTATAGCTGCTCCCCGTGGGGATGGTCACGACGCCCCGGGGCCACTCGGCTCACGCCCCTGCAACGAGGTGATGCCTCGCCCCTGGCACCGGCGCGTGCCGATGGCGATCAGCTCGCCACGGCCGGCGTGAGCCGGGACTCGGCGGCGGGCGCTCGCCCAACTACGCGCCAGCCGACGACGGCATGGGGTAGACCAGGCAGCCATGCCGCAGGGCAGGTGCCGACGTGCCCGCGTCGGCTAGAAGAGCGGCGCCGCCGCACCCTCGGGAGGCGCCCACGTCTCACACGTCGTCGGGTTCCAGCCTGAGTCGTCAGCCTCGCGGCGAAAGTGCGACGTCGTCACATACGGCTGTGTCAGGTACGTCGGATCGTCGACGATGCTCGTCACCACGAACCACTCGTTGCCGTCCGGCGTGGTGAAGCGATTGAAGTACTCGGTGAGAATCGCCTCGTCGCTGTACGGGACGCCGTTGGCGCGCAGGTACCCGGGCCGCATCCGGGTGGTCACGACCTTCAGGACCCCTCCGGCGGGCGCCTCGTCCTGCGTATCACGGCTCAGGCGGAACATGATGCCCCGGTTAATCAAGGTGTTCTCCCAGTCAGCCACCGAGTACCCCTGCCAACTCGGCTCTATGGTCGCCGCCTCGAGCATCATGCTCATCAGGTTCCGGCGCCCGGTGTCGGAGAAACGAAGGAGGCGTGTCTGCGTGCCGTTGTCGGCCTCGACGCGCAGCGTGTAGTCACCGTCCCAGTCGATCTGCAGCCGGGTCGGCGTCCGCATGATTCGCGCCGCACCGTAGGCCCTGCACTGGAGCCCAGCGGCGTTGTCGGCCTCGAGATCCCACGCGTCGGCCACGGCGGCACCGGCCTCGTTGACGGGCACACTCAGGTAGTCACCAGGTGCCGGCGTCAGCATCCGGTAGATCCAGTCCTCGGTCACGACCGACACCCATGTCCCCGTGAGG
>CAZHTD010000045.1:0-19797 GCA_964535675.1 uncultured Bifidobacteriaceae bacterium
TGATTCGTAATCAGCAGGTCGTCAGTTCGAGTCTGACCGCCGGCTCCAGAGCCAGTCCTTTCGATCCACTCACTTGAGGTGACTCGCGGCCAGCGGTTGCGCGTTGTCAGCGGCTCTCCGGGAGAATCTCTGTAATCGCCCTGCAACTCCTCCAGACAAAGACTCCCAGCGGAGCCTCGTTGGGCTCGCAACACCTCAGTGTCCGCGTACACAGATGGGAAACCGCCCTGCCTTCACTGCGGAGACCGGTCGCGGATGAGATACGCCACCAAGGCAGCAAGTTCTTCGTTCGTGATCTCTGTCTCTCTAAAGGGTGCCATGATGCCCACGCCGTTTCGCACGAACGATCGCACGAACTCCGGAGTGAGATCCGTCCGGTCGTCGAGCACCGCCGGGCGGTCACCCTGGTACTTCGCTCGCAGACCAGCGGTGCCCGGCATGAACCGACCGTCGCCGTGGCAAACAAGACACCACGTCTCGTAGACGGCTTTGCCCTGCTCCCGCAGCGCGGTGGCTGCCTCGGGTGTCTGCGCCGTCACGGCAGGAGTCGTGCCGCCCGCAGCGCACCACAGAGACAGCGCCATCCCGCCAGCCGCCGCAAACAGTGGTCGCCTCATCCCTGAACTCTGCGGTAGCGCTGTCCCCAGATGCCGCTCTTGCCAGGTGCAAGGATGCTGTTGGGATCAACGGCATCTTTGACTGTCTCGTGGAAGCGTCTCAGTGCGTTGTCCCCGAACGAGAGCTCGGCCATGATGTCGTCCATGAATGCTGGTGCCGTTCGGTATTCGCCCCAGCCGTTCTCGGCCGCAACCCTCACCAGCGCGCGGTAGTTGGCGCGCATTTGCCGGTTTTCCTCGGGATCCCGCGAGACCGGCATGTTGAACAGTAGGACGAGGTTGCGCTTGTACCATGACCAGCCGCCGATCGCGGCGGGCGGGTTCATACCAAGATCCCGGTACGCTTGGGTGAAGACGCCCTGCGCGCGAACCAGCTCACGTCCCGACATCGGGATGATCGGCGAGAAGAAGATGTGGCCCGGGCGACGCGCGGCGCCGCCGAACGTGAAGATCGCCATGTTCGGGATGCCGATGGCTGCTCGGGCGAACAGGTCGTCGGCTGGCTCCTCTACCGTGTCGGGATCCACTGGGAAGGTGTAAGCGTAACCGTCCTCAAACATGGCCCCCGGCACCGCCTCCAGGAACCGACGCTGCGCGTAGGCCCACTGCGCCTCGATCACCTCGGGCGCACCGTAGAAGCGGAGCCGCGTACCCCAGTAACCCACGTTGGCGCCGGCGCCGGCCGCCTCGAGTATCTCGGTGGACGCGTTCGCCTGCACGAGCTCGCGGATTTCTGGAACCTGTGACTGCATGAGCGGGCTGCCCAGCGACCAACTCGAGTGCAACACGTCACGGTTGGCCAAATCGCTGAGCGTGTCCACGAACGGCACCAGATCCGCGTCCCGCGGCACCGACACGAGGTAGTTGCGCGACGCCTCGGGCTCGGGCATCAGCCACATCCCCATCTTCGTGACGATGCCAAAGTTGGACTGCCCGAACATCGGCGAGATGTGGGGGCCGAACCCGTACTTGAACGTCGCCCAGCTCGGGGAGTCCGGCAGCGCGCCCATCCCGGTGCGCATCAATTCGCCATTGGCCAGCACGAGTTCCATGCCGCAGTGGGAATCGAAGTGGTCGCGATGCGGGCTGTGACCGACACCGTGCTCGAGTGCGTTGCCGATAACGCTGCCCCACCCAGGATCCGCACAGTCGACCCAGAGCCGATGCCCGTTCTCACGCAGGTAGCGGAACATCTCGAAGTAGCTGACACCGGGTTCGACGATGGCATAGGCGAGCGTGTCATCCACCTCGAGTACGCGGTTCATCCGCTTGAGGTCGAGGACCATGGTACCGGACATGCGGGGCGCCGCGCCGCCATACCCGAGGTTCCGCCCCGTCGATACGGGCCAGAGCGGAATCCGAAACTCATTGGCGATCTGGACGATCTCCTGCACTTCCTCGACAGAGGCCGGCCCGATGCCGCCCGATGGGATGTACTCCTCGTCTTCATTGGCGAACGGCGTATAGGCGTCGCGATACAGGTTGGCGTCGGCGTCAGTGGGGAAGACCCAGTCGTTCCCGACGACCGACTGGAACCGGGCCACGGCCGCGTCGAACTGCGCGGCAGAGACCCCGGGGGGCAGTACGGGCATCTGGTGCTCCTAATCCCTTTCCATCACGCGCCTGGCGCGATGATCCACGACACGAGGAGCTCGAGCTGCTTCGGCTCGTTGCCCCACCATCCCTGAAAGTCTCGCGGTGCCGACGGTTCGTCGCCGCCCACCTGACCGCGGGGCGTCGACACGGTGACGGTGGAGACGGGCGACTCGTCCATCACTGCGTCGTGCATCAGACGCGTGAGGTGCAGCGGCCAGTCCTGGCCGCCGTCCCGACCCAGCACGCCATCGGCGCCGGTCACCATCGACACCGGCCCCACCACGGTGTGGACCACCCCGGCGATATCGAACACATGGTCGGCCCGAAACACGACACGCATCCGGTGGTCACGAGCCAAGTCCTCGAGGCAGAAGAGCGAGGCCTCGGTCGTCAGTCCCGCGACGGCCATCGGCTCGTGGCGCCAGCGAAGATCCAAGTCGTTGAACCACAGTGCCGTAATGTCGCCACGCATGGCGTGGGTGGGCACCCCCAGCTGCGCCGCCTCGTGTCCGAACGCACGGCTGTCCCCGTAGCGCTCGTCGAAGACGGCAAGCCGCACCGGCTGGCGCGTGCCCTTCCGCCTGAGGCGCGTCGCGGACAGCGGGACGACACCCACGCCGCCAACAACTGCGGCGGCCATGCCCGCCTGAACGAACTCTCTGCGATTCATCATGTCGACACCCCTCGGCTCCCGTTACAGGCTCCCGGTGGCCATCACGCGTTCCAAGCCGTCGTGGGTCAACGGATCGGCAGGAATCGGCACATGTCGCTCGACGTCCAGTCCACGAAATGTGCTGTTCTCCAAGAGATTCTCGGCAAACGGATACTCGACATACGTGGAACCGAAAAGCGGCCAGAGGAACTCCGCGGTCCTCATCAGCGTCACACGCATGCGGCCGTTGTCGAGATCGTATCGTCTCGTGGTGTCCGACACAGCCCAGGCAGACGCCTCACCCTAGGGCGCCTTCATCTGCCCGACCAACGACTCCACGCCGTCGCCTTCCAGGACGAGCAACACCGCGCCCCGCACGAAGATCTCCCCACTGCTCGCGGACACTGCGTCCGCGAGCGCTCGCTCCGCGCTGTTCTCCACGCTGCAGGCCGCGACGGCGCCCGCGAGCAACGCGACTGACCAACCACGACCTCGTCATCTGTCTGTCCTCATTCTGAGGGCTCTCGCCACCGTGCTAGAACGTGATGATGGCCGCGACGGTCGTTCGATCCGCAACCGCTTGGTGTGCCTCGCCCGTCTGCTCGACGCCGTAGGTCGAGGTGGCAAGGCTTCTGGCATCGTACAGGCCGTTCTCGAGCAGGCGTACGTAGCGCGGCATGTCGCGCTTGAGGTGCGTGCCCCCGAACTGGCTCTGGTGGTGCGTCTTTCCGCCGTTGGCCCAGCGGCCGCCGACAAACGAGACCTCACCTCTCTGGGCCACGCCGGTAGTCATCACGTGGCCGCCGGCCGGACACAGGTCGAACGCCTGCTCCAGCGGGAGGATGCCGGTAGGATCGGGCGGAGCTTCCACCTCCGGAGGAAGCGGGAGCCGCGTACCCCCAACGGCCTCGACGATGAAGTCAGGGCCCAGCTGTCGCCCCCGGATCGGCTTGGCGCCGACGAACTTGCGATCCGTCTCGCCCCGGCACTGCTCGCGCAGCATCTCAACGAGGCCGTCTTCTTCAGCCGCGGGATCGACGGCCATCGTTGCCCCGACATTGACCGCCACGTCCCGGCGATAGCCGATGGGATCGACCGCGATCACCTGCCCGGCCCCCTGGATGCGCGCGCCTTGCACCGCGCTCAGCCCTAGCGGCCCACACCCAAATACCACGACGTCGGCGCCTGGCTCGACCGGGGCGTGCGTCATCGTGGTGCCCAGCCCTGTGCCCCCGACGCAGTGCAGCATCGCCAGGTCCACGGCCGGAGCGTCAGTGAACACGGTCACGCACCACTCCTCAAGCGTGACGATCAACTCGGCGTGGCCGCCGATGTTGGTGTCCTGCACGATCTCGGTGCCATCAGCCATGGTCGCGACGGCCAGAATGGGGTCGAACGGCTCCCCGAACAGCACCAGGCACATATCGGCTCTGCCACGCAAGCAGTTGTGACACTTGCCGCACTCGGGCGTCACGCCGACGATCACGCGATCCCCCACCGAGACGCCGCGCACGTCCGGCCCGATCGCCTCGACGACGCCCACGCCGCCGTGGCCGAAGATGATGCCCTGGTCGTCGCGCGCGCCACCAAACCCGCCCCGCGTATTCTCGGCACCGAGCACGCGACCCACGTTGGAGTAGCAGCACTGGGTGGCCTCGGTGCGGACCACGACCTGGCGGCCGCCGATCGGCAGCATCGTGAGCGTCTCGAGCGCCCCCGGGTTCGGATCGGGCACGCTGTGCACCCACCCACGATACTGGCGGCCGGCCTGCGTGCCCGTGAGCACGCCTGGCGCCTGACCTTGGACCGCCACGCGTGCGCCCGCTCCCACGCCGGCCAGCGCGGCTGCGCCGGCCTTGATCGCTTTCCGTCGAGATACTTGGCTCGCCATTGTCGCTATCCCTGCGGGAAGGTGACCACGGCGGCCACGTTGGTCCGGTCGGCCACCGTCTGGAACGCCTCCTCGAGCTCCTCCAGCGGGTAGGTCCCGGTCACCAGTGCGGCCGCATCGTAGAGCCCTCGCTCTATCAGCCGCACGTACCGCGGAATGTCGCGCTTGAGGTGCGTGCCGCCATACTGGCTCGAGAAGTGCATCTTGCTGCCGTTGGCCCACTGCTGGGCTGGCAGCACAAGATCCCCGCCCTGCGCGATGCCCGTCGTCGCGATGCTGCCGCCGAACGGGCAGAGGTCGAAGGCCTGCCGGAGTGGCAGGATGCCCCGCGGATCGGGGCCCTGTTCCACCGTCGGCGGGAAGCGATCGCCACCGACCGCCTCGATGATAAAATCCGGTCCGCGGTTGTTACCGGTGCTCCACCGGGCCCCGGCGAACTTGTTGTCGGTGGGGCCAGCGCAGAGCTCGCGGATGCGCTCGAGCAGATCATCGCCCTCGGCGTTCGGGTCGAAGGCATGCGTGGCACCAAGCTGCAGCGCCATCTCACGTCTGTAGCGCACCGGCTCGATGGCAATGATGCGGTTGGCGCCCATGATGCGCGCACCCTGCACCGCGCTGAGACCGATCGGGCCGCACCCGAAGATGGCCACATCCGCACCAGGGTCAATCGGCGTCAGCGTCATGGTCGTACCCAAGCCGGTCCCACCCACGCAGTGCAGCATCGCCAGCTCGGTGGACGGCACGTCGGTGAAGACCGGCGCGCACCACTCCTCGGTGGTGCCCATGAACTCGGCGTGCCCGCCGATGTTGGTGGCGCCAATGACGTCAGCACCGTCGGCCGTGCGCGCGAAGGGAATTACCGAGTCTCGCAGGATCTGGCAACGGTCGGCGCGCCCCCGGAGACACTGGTAGCACTGGCCACACTCCGGCGTGACGGCGACGACGACGCGATCACCCACACTGATGCCCTTCACCGCTGGTCCGACGGCCTCGACGACCCCCACGCCGCCGTGCCCGTGAATGAGCCGCTGCGTGGGCAGCACGTCCGCGCCGGAGGCCACGATCGGATCCTGCGTGCCCAGCACCCGCGCAACGTTCGAGTAGCAGCACTGCATCGCCTCGTTACGAACGATGACCTGCCGGCCCTCGACTGGAAGGAGGGTCAGCTCCCCGAGACTCCCGCGGTTCGGCTCGCCCGTGCGCTGCACCCAACCGCGAAACCTGCGGCCCGCTTGGGTGCCGGTCAGCACCCCCGGCGCCTGCGCCTGCGCCGACGTGCCAGCCGCCACGGCGCCGGCAACGGCCGCCGCGCCCGTCTTGAGGACGCGCCGACGAGAAAGAGATCGCGACTGATCCGATGCCTTCGACATAACTGCCTCCTCGATGGGCTCGTGGATCGACGAACGGTGCACGCCTACGCCATCTGAACCTCCGGCGTCGCGGTGTACCGCGCCTGCTCGGCGCCCCCTTTAACGTGTACACGCGAGGAACCTGAACGTCGGCCAACTATTGGGACGCTGCGCCCACGCGTGGGGCTTCATGGTGCCCCAAGACCCCGCACACCTATTCGGGTTGAATCACAGCGGAATCCCAATGCTCGACGATCAGCCCATCCTCAACACGGAACGTGTCGAAGCCCCACTGTTCATAAAGGGTTCCGTCCGGCTCGTTCGGGTCCTGAACCCAGCGGCTGCGAATCGTGGTCACCATATCGCAGTCAACCATCGTGATGCGGGTGCCCTGCGGTACATCCGGTCCCGCGCCACGCCCACCGCCGTTGCCACGCCCACCGCCGCCACGATTCCCGCCGAAGACGCTCATCATGTACGCGTAGTCGGTCATGCCAGCCTCTTCGGCGCGCTTCTTGAAGACTGGATTGTGCTGAATGTAGCCCTCGCTCACCACCTCCACGGCGGGAAACCGCGCGACGATCTCCTGGTTGCGCCGTTCTTCCTCCACGGTGCACTCCTGAGCGAACGCCGTCCCCGCGAACATCCCTGAAGCTAGGCAGAATCCAATAGCAATCTTCTTGAACATTTTCTTTGTCCCCCCCCAAGCCGTCGAGGCGGCTAGTCGAGCTCCCGAATCCATTCAAGGATCGGGCTGGTCACGCTAGTGTCGTCCGTGTTCGGCGAGAAGACGACCGACATGTGGTTGTGGCGCTCGGCGAAAAGCATTGTCGGGCACCGGTCCTCCTCCACCGCGCACAGGTCATCGTGGAGCGCCTGGTAGAAGGTGCTCATCTCACCGCTGATGCCAGGATCGAGTTCAGGCGTCACCAGGAAGAGCTGGATGTCGGACGTCCGGAGCTCTGGCAGGCTCGAGCGCGCGAGCTGCGTGGCCTCGTCCACTTGCCCACGTCCACCGCCCCGACCGCGCCCACCTCCACGGCCTCCCCCGTCCCCCAGCGCGCTGCTTGGGCCGTCGATCGCGCCGTCGACGGCGCCGGGACCGCCGGCGTCGCAGGTGGCCCCGGCCACCGGACCATCACCGCCCGGCCCCCCGCGGCCACGCCCGCCGCCGCCATCGTTGAGTGGGGCCGCGTTGAACCCGCCAGCCATGAGGATGGCGCCGCGGAGGCCGACGCCGGTCGGCGTGTGTAACTCGGGTCGCCCGATGTAGGTGCCCAGAGGGCCGTTGCCGGCCGACTGCGCCCACGCCACCATGTAACCTGCGTCACCACCGTACCCGCTGGCGTTCTCCTGCAGCCACTCGACGACCATGCCCACGTGGCGGCCCGGTCCGTCCCACGTCTCGCCTGGGTGCCGCTGCATGAGAACCCCCACCATGCCGTTGTTGACCGTCCACCGGCCGATGTTGTCGTAGAACGCGTTAGCCTCGCGGTTCTGTTGCTCGATCTTGTTGCCGCCGCCACCCGGGATATAGATGACCACCGGCCGGTCGGCGCCGCCGTCGGCCGGCGAGAAGACGTCGATGAGGTCCTTCGGGTGCGGGCCGAACGTCACGTCGCGATCGACAGCGATGCCCGGGTACAGGGGATTCGCGTCGCTGTTGTAGTCGTTGTCCGGCATCAGCGGGCGGTAGAGCACCGCCGTGCACGCCGGGTCGACGATCTGCCCGATCCGCAACATCGCCTGGTAGATGTCCTCTGGCACCTGCGCCCGAGCGGTGCCCGCGCTGGCCGACACGAGCAGCGCACATGCAGCCGCGGCGCACGCCACCGCCTTCAGGATGTAGGTTCTGTCGCGCATGATGACCTCGCCTCCCAAGTGGGGCTCGATCCCTAGACGTTCGCGATGCGACCGGTGCTCGGCCCGATCGACTCCACCTCCACGCCGGCGATGTCGCCGAGGTTGAGGAGGAAGTTCGCCGCTGGCTCGCGGTCCACTGCGAGATGCCGGTTGCCGCGCAAACGCCCGTTGGCACCGCCCAGCGCCACCGCCGGCGGCGTGAACCGATCGTGCTGGTTGCCGTTGCTCATGCCGCTGCCGAAATACAGCAGCGTGTGGTCGAAGAGCGTGCCATCGCCGTCCGGCGTGTCCCGGAGGCGCTGGACGAACTCGGCGAACTGCTGCACGTGGTAGGTGACGATCCGCGTGTACTTCATCATCTTCTCGGGATCGTCGCCGTGGTGCGAGCACGCGTGGTGCGACTCGGACACTCCCACGAACGGGTAGCCGCGGTTGCTGGCCTCGACACCCGTGAGGAACGTCGCCACACGGCTGATGTCGCCCTGGTAGGCCAGGAGCATCAGGTCGTAGGTCAGCCGCAGGTGCTCTTCGAAGGACGGCGGGACGCCCGCGGGCGCGGCCGGGACGTCGATGTCCATGTCGCTGCGCGCCATCACGCGCTGGATCTGCTGCTCCACCTCACGAACGTTCGAGAGGTAGTTGTCGAGCACCTGCACGTCGCCGGATCCGAGCTCGCCACGGAGCCGACGAACCTCCTGCGTGATCGAGTCGAGCAGGCTGTTCTTGTAGCGGAGGCGCGCGCGCCGCTGCTCGGTGGTCCCGGTTTCGCCGAACATTCGCTCAAACGTCACGCGGGGGTTGATCTCGACCGGTAGCGCCTGCGTGTCGCTGCGCCACGCGATGGCGTTGAAGTAGAGGCACGAGAAGCCGTCGCACGCCCCGATCGACGTGCCCATGTCCTCGGTGCCCAACTCGATCGACCGTAGCGGAGTGTCACCGGCGATGCCGTCGGCGACGTACTGGTCGAGTGACTTACCCGACACAATCTCCTCGCCCTGTGCACCCTGCGCGCCCAAACCGTTGAGCCAGCCGCAACTCGCCCCCAAGTGCGGCCCGGGCGTGCCAGACGCCTCCATGCCGCTCACGGTCAGGAGGTTCTCGCGGAACGGCTCAAGCGGCGACATCACCTGCCTGAAGGCGAAGTCTGGCCCAGTCGTCTCCGGGTGCCACCGATCGGGCAGCACCCCGTTCGGCCAGTACACCGCGCCGAAGCGGAGCGGCGCGCCTGCGCGCGCCTGCGCGGTGAGCGCCGGCACCATGGCGTCGAGGAACGGCAGCGCCAGCGTGACGCCGGCGCCACGCAGGAAGGTCCGCCGGGACAGGTGCTTCTTCGGAAGGAACATGGCGTACTCCCTCAGTTGGCCGCCGGCGTGCCGACAGGCGCGAGCTTCGTCCGGTTCTGGAACGGCCGGCTCCCGACGATCCCCTGGATGATCGACAAGAAGCGGTAGTCGTTTGCCGCCGCGTCACGGACAATCCCCCGCACCACCGGCATGTCGGAAGGCTCGAGCCCGCGCCCGAGAGCGTAGATGAGCAGCTTCTCCGTCACCGTGCCGACGAACACATCGGGGCGGCTGGCGATCGCCTCGCGCAGCGCGATCGGCCCGTCGATCGACGTGCCGTCGAGGAGGATCCCGGCCGCGTCCACCGGTGTTCCCGCCTCGTTGAGGTCGCGCCACTGACCCGTCACGTCGAAGTGCTCAAGCGCGAATCCGATCGGATCCATGCTGCGGTGGCAACTCGCACACGTCGGGTTGGCGCGATGCTGCTCGAGCCGTTCGCGGACCGACCGCGGCGCAGCCCCGCCCGTGTTCTCCTCGAGTGCCGGCACGTCGTCGGGCGGCAGCCCAGGCGGCACGTTGAGGATGTTGGTCAGGATCCACCTGCCGCGGAAGACCGGCGAGGTACGCGTCGCGACCGAGGTCATCGCCAGGATGCTGGCGTGGCCCAAGAGGCCGAAACGGTTCGGGTCGTCCACCGGCACGCGCCGGAACGCCGAGCCGTAAACACCCTCGACACCGTAGTGTCGGGCGAGGCGCTCGTTCATGAACGTCCAGTCGGCGTTGAGCAGGTCCATCGCGCTACGGTCGTTCTGCACCACGTCTTCGAACAGGAGCAGGGTCTCGCGCCGCAACGCCTGCCGGAGGTTGAGGTCCCAGTCGGGGAACATCAGCAGGTCGGGCACGGTGCGCTCCATGTTGCGGAGCGCGAGCCACTGGTCCGGAAAGTTCACTGTCAGCGCGTCAGCGCGCCTATCGGCGAGCATGCTGCGCACCTGCGCCTCAAGCACGCCCGGCTCGCGCAGCCGCCCCTGCTCGGCCAGCATGAGCAGTTCGTCGTCCGGGATACTACTCCACAGGAAGAACGACAGCCGCGACGCCAGCTCGACATCGGTGACCGGGTGCGCGGTGCCGACGGGCAGGTCCTCGGGGTCGGCCTCGGACCGGAACAGGAACGACGGGCTCGCGAGTACGCGCGGCAGCGCCGCGCGGATGCCGCTATCGAAGCGACCGCCCTCGGCGCGGCCGACCTCGTAGAAGGCCATCAGCGGCGCCACGTCGGCCTCGGTCACCGGACGTCGGTAGGCGCGCCGGGCGAACGCTGAGAGGATTTCCTCGGCGCACGCGACCTCCTCCGCGAGCATCGCCCCCGGAGCGGGGTCGCAGGAGAACAGCCGCGCGCGGGTCGCCGTGTCCGAGACGCCGGTCACTATCGTCGGTCCGACGATCGATACCGAGACGAGTTTCGGCAACTCGGAGCCCACGTGTATGTCCTGCGAGCTGCGGAGGAAAGGCTTGTAGACATCCTGCGTCCGCCCTGGGCGCTCGACGAACGTGAACCCGACGTCGTGCGTCCCAGCGGCGACGAAGACGTCCGCCCGCATGCGCGCGGCCACGGCCTCGCGCGCCACGGTCATGTTCTCGCGCGACGCCAGGTGATCCTCGAGGCCTCCGATCTGCGCGGCGTGCACACGCTCGCCGTCGATGAGGATCTCGAACGTATCGGGCGTGTCCTGCCCCTCGATTCCGCTGTCGGCGTTGTCCACAGGGCGGAAGAGCGCCCCCGACAGCGTGTACTGGCCGTCGGCCGGGAAGGTGTAGCGCACCACCGTGCCGCCACGCGTACCGAGCGGCAGGCCCTCAACGTGGCCGTTCTGGGTGAAGTCGAGGCGCACGGGCTGGCGGAACTCGGTGGGCTCGACGCCAGCGTCGCCCACCGCCAGCGCGCTAATGCGCATCGCCGCCGTGAGGTACCGATCGAGCAGCGCGGGTGTCACCTGAAGCACCGACGCGATATTGTCGAAGCCGAACTCGGAACTGTCGGGCGGCAGCAGCGCCGTGACGTCCACCTCGAGCCCCAGCAGGTCGCGGATGGCGTTGGCGTACTCGGTGCGGTTTAGCCGGTGTAGCTTGAACTCGCCGGGGTCGTTGTTCGCGTCGGCGATGCGGTCGAGCGATCCCGCCAGCCAGTCGCGGAAGGCGGTAAGACGCGCCTCACCCGGATGCGGCAGGCCCTGCGGTGGCATGGCGCCCACGCCGAGTTTGCGGATCACCTTCTCCCATATCTCCCAGTCGGCCTCGAGATCGCTGAGGTCGACTGTGTCATCGAGGTAGAGCGGGTTGGCCGAGGGATTGGCGGTCCGCTGGTTGTGGCAGGTTGCGCAGTACTGGTCGAGCATCGCGCGGTACTCGACGGACGGGTCGGCCGCAACCACCGCATCCTGCGTGGCCTGAGCACGCTTCGGCGCCACCGGTGCCCGGCCAGTACCCGGCATCCAGCTGGCCAGCATCGCAACGCTCAGGGAGAGCCATGCCGCGCCGGCAGCCAGCAGGAGCCTCCTCACCGAGCCTCTCCCGGCGCCAGTGCCATCAGATCGCGCAGGAGCGCCGCGGCCTCCGGCTGGCCACCACCTCCACCGCCGCGCCCGCGCCGACCACCACCAGTGGGCGCACCCGCTCCCTCGGCGATGTCCAATGGCGTCAAGCCCGCGGCATCGACCGCCCCGAGCGGCGCCCCCGCCTCGGCCAGCATGCGAATGACCGGCAGGTTGCCAGCCCCGGCCGCCGCGTGCAGCGGCGTGCGGCCGTCGTCGCCTGCCGCCGTCGCGTCGGCACCTGCCTGGAGCAACAGGGCAACCACCGTCTCGGACGACCGCTCCGCAGCGAAGCGATAGGCGGCCGGCGTGGCGCCGAACCCGAACCCGCCCCGACGGCCGCCACCGCCGACGGCCGCCGCCAGCAGAGGCGCCCCGTCGAGCCGCGCGTTCGGATCAACACCGGCGTCGAGCATCACCCGCACCATGGCCACGTCCTGCGCCTGCAGGGCCGCAGCCAGCGCGGGCGGATTCGGCCCGGGTAACGGCGAGCCGCCACCCCGGGAGCCGTCGAAATGAATCAGGTGCGGCGCCGGCAGATGCGGGTCGCCCCCCGCGTCGAGCAAGCGTGCCATGAGGTCGACGGGCGTGAGCGTGTTCTCGTGGTCCGGCCGCGGGCGCGTGGCTTCGCCCACCGTGGAGTTGACCCGCAGGTTGTGAAGTTGGACCGTCTCGTAGAGCGACCCGTCGTTCGGGTCCGCTCCCAAGTCGACAAGCATCGCGGCCAAATCGAGATTGTCGTTGAGCACGGCGAGCACGAGCGCCGTCACGCCGTCCGGGTTAGCCTGGCCCAGGTCGGCCCCGGCCTCGGCGATGCGCCGCGCTGCCTCGAGACTGCCCTGCCGGGCCGCGAACATAAGGGCCGTGAGACCACGGCTCGAGTGGTCCACGTACATCCGGCCACCCTCACCACCGATGTGCGGCAGGTCGCTCGGTTTGGCCACCGCGTCGACGTCGGCACCGACGGCGATGAGAGCGGCCACGACGTCGGCGTGTCCCTCGGCCGCTGCCCACATCAGGGCCGTCTGCGCCTGGCCGGCCTCCCGCGCGTTGACGTCGGCCCCGGCCGCGAGGAACCGCTCCACCAGCGGAAGGCTTCCGGCCCCGGCCGCCGCCATCAGGGGCGTCTCGCCCTCGAACCCCGCCAGCAGCGGGTCGGCGCCGGCCTCGAGCAGCAATGTCGCCAAGTCCGCGTGGCCCAACCGGCTCGCCTCGAGCAATGGCGTGAGCCCGTACCGGTTGGCGGCGTCAGGGTCAGCGCCGGCCTCGAGCAGCGCACGCGCGGCGCTGACGTTCAACCAGTGCGTGGCCCAGAGGAGCGCGGTCGTGCCGTCGCCCCGGACCGCATCGACCGTCTCGCCGGCCGCGAGCAGCGACGTCAGGGCGTCCCAGTCGCGGGCCTCGGCCGCCGCGGCCACAGGTACGGCACCCTCCTGCGCCCGCACGGAGCCAACGGGCCCGGCCGCCAGCACCAGACCGGCGATGGCAAGTGTGTAGGCTGCCTTGGACATGGGGGGACCTTAACTACTGCACGGGCGCCGCCAGCAGCTCCTGCAGCAGGGCCACGGTCGACTCGTGCACGACCGGCGCCGCCGGCCCGCCGCGCCGGCCCGGCGGCGCACCCAGGCCCGAGGCCAGATTCAGCGCCGTAAACCCGCCGCCGTTGGTCGCGTCCAGGCGGGCACCGCGCGCAGCTAGGAACCGCACCAAGGTGTCGTCGCCCGCGCGCGCCCCACCGTGGAGCACCGTGTCGCCGCCGTCGTTGGCGGCGTTGATGTCCACGCCCTGGTCGAGCCCGAATTCGATGGCCGCGTAGCGTTCGGCCTCGGTCACCGGATAGGGAATGGACCCAAACCCACGGTTCACACCCATGCCGGTCAGCAGCATGACCAGCGTGTGCCCATCAGCCGTTGTCATGAGGGGATCCGCGCCGCGGTCGATCAGCAGGCGCATCATCGGGAGGTTGGCGTCCTCGGCCGCGCGATGCAGCGGCGTCGAGCCGGCCGGCGCCAGCCTCGTGTTCGGATCGGCGCCGGCGTCGAGCAGCACCTCGGCCAGTTCGAGGGGGCTGAGGTCGTCCATCTCAGGCCGGATCGGGCTCGCCGAGCTGGGCATAATGGTGTCCATGTCCACCAAGGTGTAGAGCGGTCCCTGGCCGTCGGGTGTGGCGCGATTCGGGTCGGCGCCGCGGCCGACCAGCATCTCGGCGAGGCGGTAGTGGGTGTTTCGGATGGCCAGCATCAGGGCAGTCCATCCTTGGGCGTCGCCCGCGTCGATGTCGGCGCCGGCGTCGACCAAGATCTCCGCTGATGCCTGGCTGCCCTGGCGAGCCGCGAACATAAGTGCAGTCATACCGCCCACCGGGAGCGGCGGCGCGCCCCGGCCACGTCCGCGGCCGCCTGCGGGAGGTGTGGCGACGCGGTCACTGGTAGACACGTCGGCACCAGAGTCGACCAGCAACCGGACCATCGCCTGGTGGCTATAACCCGCCGCCCACATGAGGGGTGTCTGGTCGCGGGTGTCCTCCGTGGCCTCGACGTCTGCGCCGGCCTCGATCAGCGCCCGGGCCGCGTCGACGTTGCCCAATCGCGCCGCCGTCATCAGCACCGTCTCGCCGCCAACGGTCACGGTGTTCGGATCCGCGCCGGCCCGCAGGAGCAATTCGGTCACGGGCCCGCTTGGGTTCGCAGCTGCCTCCACCAGGGGCGTCACGCCGTACCGGTTGCGGGCATCGGGATTGGCACCAGCGTCGAGGAGCAATGCAACGATCTCCCCGTTCCCCTGCTCGGCCGCTAGGTGCAGGGGGGTGTTGCCACCCTCGAGGACCGGGCCAGAGTCGGCACCCTGGCCCAGCAGGAAACCCACGGCCGCCGTGTCACCGGCGACCACGGCGTCACGCAACGGGCTCTCGATCTGGGCCGACACGAGCACCCCCAGCGCAACGAGCCCGGCGGCCCCGCGAGCAGCGGCTCGTCTCACAGATCACTCAGCCGGCCGGTGCTGTCGCCGAAGGACTCTACGGGCGACCCGAGCTTGTCCATCATCGAGACGAACAGGTTGCACATGGGCGTGTCGGGATACAGCACATGGCGCCCACCCTCGAGCGTGCCCCCGGCATGACCGGCGAGGATCATCGGCAGGTCGTGATGATAGTGGCGGCTGCTATCCGACATACAACTGCCGTACGTAATGAGCATGTTGTCGAGCAACGTCCCGTCGCCGTCCGCTGTCGCCTCAAGCTTGTCCAGGTAATTGGCGAGGAATGACATGTGGTACGCCTGGACCTTCGCCAGCTTCGCGAGCGCCTCCGGATCGTTGTTGTGATGCGAGAGCGAATGGTTCGGCTCCGGCACGCCCAGATCCGGATAGCCACGGCCCGTCAGCTCTCGCGCGAGGATGAAGGTGATCACGCGCGTGAGATCGGTCTGGAACGCCAGCGCCTGCAGGTCGAACATCAGCGCGATGTGCTCGGCGTAGTCGTCAGGCACACCGACCGGCGCGTTCAACGGTAGATCGGGATTGTTAGCGTTCCGGCGTTCAGCGATCTGCAACCGCCGCTCGATCTCGCGCACGTCGGTGACGTACTGCTCGAGGGTGGCGCGATCGCTGGTCCCCAGCTGGCCTCGCAGGCCCGTGAGGCTGTCGAGGACGCTGTCGAGGATGCTCCGATCCTCACGCAACCGCGCTAGGCGTTGCTCGGGCGTACCTCCCTCGCCGACGAACCGCTCGAAGAGAATGCGCGGGTTGATCTCGTTGGGCAGCGGCGTGGTGGGTGACGACCACGACAGCGTGTTGATGTACGTGCAACTGTAGTTGACGTCGCACGCGCCGACTAGACCCGTGAAGTCCTCGGTCGCCAGCTCGAGCGACGGGAACAGCGTCTCCTGGCCGAACGCTTGAGCTGCCACCTGGTCGATCGAGATGCCGGCGCGCGCGTCCTCGGCCTCGGTCCGCTTCGGCTTGGCGCCCGTCAGATAGGCCCCGGCGGCCGGCGCGTGCCCGGCACCGTCGGCATCGGCATTGTGGTGGCCGAGGCCACTCACCACAACCGTGCTCTCGCGATGCCGCGCCAGCGGTCGCAGCAGCACGGTCGTCTCGTAGTCACGTCCGGTCGCCGCCGGCGTGAACTCCTGCATCACCATGCCGTGGGCGATGTAGACGATGTTCAGCCGCGGAATGCGCCGGGCCGGTGTCTGGGCCAGGGCCGTCGATGCCGGCACCATCGCGTCGAGCAGGGGCAGCGCCAGCGTGGCACCCGCGCCCTTCAGAAAGGTGCGCCGGGGAAGATGCTTCTTGAAGATGAACATTAGGTGTCCCCTCTTGCCAGAGTCTACCGCGATGCCGCCAAGCCCGCCTCCGGGGCAGCCGCGGCCCGCTTCATCAGAAACGGCACGCTCTGCACGATGCCCGTGATGACGGAAGAAAACCGATAGTCGTCGGAAGCCGAATCCCGCACCACCTGCCGGATCGCCGGCATGTCGCTGGCCTCCACACCACGCCCGAGTGCGTAGATCAGCAGCTTCTCGGTGATCGTCGCCATGAACAACTCGGGCTCGGCGGTGATCGCGTTCCGCAGGCCCACGACGCCGTCGACCACCGTGCCGTCGGCCAACTGACCCTGGGCATCGACGGGCTGCCCGTCGTCGCCCAGCGGACGCCACTGGCCGATGGCGTTGAAGTTCTCAAGCGCAAAGCCCGGCGGGTCCATCAGCCGGTGGCAACTCGCGCAGACCGGGTTCGCCCGGTGCTCCTCCATACGCTGTCGCAGCGACAGGGTACGGCCGTCCTCTCCGTTCTCGGTCAGCACGGGGACGTTCGGCGGCGGCGGCGCCGGCGGCGTGCCCAGCAGCTGCTCGAGGATCCACTTCCCCCGGACGACCGGCGAGGTGCGGGTCGTGTGCGAGGTGACGGTCAGCGTGCTCGCCTTGCCGAGGATGCCCCACCGCGTGCGATCGGTCAAAGTCACCCGCTGGAAGCTGTCGCCCACCACGCCGTCAATGCCGTAGTGCCGCGCGAGGCGGTCGTTGATGAACGTGAAGTCGGCCGTCAGCAGGTCCATCATGCTGCGGTCCTCCCGCATCACAGCCTCGAAGAACAGCTCCGTCTCCCGCTCCATCGCCTGCCGCAGGTTGTCGTCGAAGTCAGGGAACAGGTGCGGATCGGGCGCCTTGTTCCGCAGGTTGCGCAGGTACAGCCACTGCCCCGCGAAGTTCTTCACCAGCGCCTCGGAGCGAGGGTCGGCCAGCATCCGGCGCACCTGGGCTTGGAGCACGGCAGGCTCGGTCAGCCGTCCCGCCTCGGCCAGATCCAGAAGCTCATCGTCCGGGATGCTGCTCCAGAGGAAGAACGACAGGCGCGTCGCCAGCTCGAGATCGCCCAAGCTATACACCTCCCCTGGCGCCACACCGGCCGGATCGATCTCGAAACGGAAGTAGAACTCCGGATCGGTCAGGATCGTCCGGATGGCCCGCGCGATCCCCAGATCGAACGAGCCGGACTCCCGCCCGGCGCGGAACGCGACGAGCAGATCCTGCATGCGTTCGTCCGACGGCGACTGCCGATAGGCCCCCCGCGCTAACGACGCCAGAATCTGCCGCGCGCATGGTTCCTCGTCGGCCTGCGTCGCGGGCTCGCAGGTGAAGATCGCGCGCCGGCTGTCGGTGCTGACACCCTGCGGAGCGACGCCATTGAAGGGCCCGGAGATGGTAAACCGGTCTAGGTGAGGCACGCCGAGGGCATTGAGGACGTCCTCGTTACTCCGCTCGAAGTCCTGCACGTGGTCGACCGGCAGCGCGTCCGAGCTCTTGAGGAACGCGATAGTGACCTCGTGCTCGCCTGCCTTGAGCGGAATGCGAGCCTCCAGCCGATTCTCGATGGTGGTGGCGGCCAGCGCATGACTGCGACGATCGAGCGCCTGGTCCTCGGGGCCACCAAACGTGCCGAGAAACACGCGCTCGCCGTCGATGACGTATTCAACCTGGCGCACCTCGTCGAGGCCACGGATCTCCGCGTTCTCGAATGCCGTCCGCCACAGTCGGATTCTGAACACGTACTCGCCGTCCAGTGGAAACGTGTGGCGTACGGTCATCCCGCCCTGAGTGCCGAGCGGAAGGCCGGGCATCTGACTCCGCTGGGTGGCGTCGCCCCGCACGCGGTACGTGACGATCTCCGGGCGCACGTCCGGGGCACCAACGGCCACATGGCTCACCTTCCAGGCCGCCGACAGATAGCGCTCGATCAGGCTGGGCGAGATCTTGAGCTGATCAGCGATGTTGTCGAACCCGAACGCCTCATCGTCCGGCGGTAAGAGCTGCGCCGCGTCGACGTCCAGCGCGAGCAAATCGCTGACCACCGCCTCGTACTCCGACCGGTTCATGCGCCGGGCCAGCGACCTGCCGGGGTTGGGGTTGCGTGCAGCCGCCTCGTCAAGCGAGGTCTCTAGGTAGGCGACAAACCCATCGAGCGCAAGCTGATCGGGTCGAGGCATCCCCGAGGGCGGCATCGCACCAGCGCGGAGCTTTCGAACCACGGTTTCCCACAGCTCGACGCCGGCAGCCGGGTCGGCGACATCCGGCACATCAAGTGCGAGCCCGCCTGTCAGCGCCGTCTCGTTGTGGCAGGTGACACAGTAGGTGTCGAGCAGCTCGCGCTGCGCCTCGGTCGTGGGCGCTGCAGGCGTGGCCTGCTGCGCCCGGATGACGTCCCAGCTCGAGGCCGCGAACACGTATCCGGCAGCCACGATCCCGATTAGCAGCGACGCCCGTCGCAGGTGGCTTCCCTTTTCCATCACCAACCCTAAGTCTCTTGTCAGCCGCTGCAAGTTCACCGTGCCGGTACTCGGACCGATCTTCTCAAGCTCAATGCTCGCGAGTTCTCCATCGCCAGCAATAGATTCGTAGTCGGAGGTTGCTCTCCGTCACAATGTGACGGCTCACGTACAGCAAGTGGATGTGATCCAGAGCGAACCGCCACCGCCCAGCTCACCACGAATCGTTAGGAAGTCAAGGTGAAGTATAGGATCACCCCCCCCCTTGGATCAAGATAACCAACCATCACTAACCTTGAATTAATGGGCACTCGGTGACGATTCCACCAGCCTCAAGGGCTATCGCTTCATTTGCGGACGTTACACCACGGGCGAGTCACCAGAAGAGGCGAACGACGGGCCCGAGCGGCTTGGGACATCTGTCCCATCGGGCGGCCGACGGCGGAGCGAAGTGCCGGCTGCAGGCTGGGTGCTCACTATTGTGGTCGCGCCCGTATTCGCTGCCGCCGTCCTGCGAGACCGTAGCGCCGCGTTTCCGGCCCCCGCGTTGCTGCGACTCGCACAGACGCTCTCGTCCGCGGCTACGTTCGCCGCCGGGACACGCCTGTCACCCGATGGGCGGTATCTCGCGTACATGGGCCAAGATCTCACGACCGGACAAACCCAGGCGTAGCTGAAGCCGCTCGATACGGCCCAGCCGAGGCAAGTGTCCGGTACGGTCGGGGCAACTAGCCTGTTTTGGGCCCCGGATAGCTCGGCGCAGGCGTTCGTCGCCGACGAGCACCTGCAACGTGTCGGGCTGACCGACGACGAGGCGCAGACGATTATCAAAGTCGGCGAGCCAGCCTCTGGGGGATTGTGGCACAGCAGCGGCCTCGTTCTCTACGCGGAGCGCGACGGCATCCGGGACGTGTCTACGTCGGGCGACGAACCGCGTTAAATCGCCACGTTGGACAGTGAGACCAGCGAATGGATTCATCGCGCGCCTCAGTTCCTACCGGACGGGCGTCATTTCCTGTATTACGCGACGAGCGTCGAGGAAGACAGATACTCGGGCACGTACGCCGGCGCGATCAACAGCGCAACCAAGATCCGGCTGCTCGACCGGTACAGCGAGCCCGTCCCCAATCGACCAACCGATGCAAGTCAGGCGTTTCGGTCTTGAATCGGCGTACCGATTCCGCATCGC
>CAZHTD010000046.1:0-19290 GCA_964535675.1 uncultured Bifidobacteriaceae bacterium
GCTTATTCTGGATTGCTTTGGAACAAGCAACAGAAGGGATTGGCTCCTCAGGCTGGACTCGAACCAGCAACCCTCCGGTTAACAGCCGGATGCTCTGCCATTGAGCTACTGAGGAACACTGGCAGGTACGCGATCCCGGAGCCGCGTTCACGCCCCAAGCACAGAACACCGATCGTAGCGCGAAGCATCGAAGGGGTGCAACCGTCAGGCTGTGCCCGTCTTACGACGGCGGCCGACCACCCGCCCCCGCTCGCCCCCAGTAAAGCCGAGCTGGACGCCGGTACCCACCAGCCCGAGCAGCAGCCACCCCACTAGCGCCCACTGGCGCTCCTGCACGGGCTCGAGCAGGTAGGCCACCCACACCGGCTCGGCGGTCGCCTCGATCGGCGTCACGAGGTCCCCCACCAGCGCGAGCGCCCCGACCAGGATCGACCAAGCGCCCCCGAAACCCGTGCCAACTATGGTGAAGTAGCGCTGGAGGTACATCGCGGCCGCCGCGCCCACGATTGTGAAAAACGCCACGATCAGGACGTTTGGCCCCTGGTCGCCGGTCGAGAGGACGACGTTCGCTAGCACCGCGCCGATGCCGGCGCCGATCAGCGCTACGGCCACGAAGTAGGCCGCCAGCAACAGCAGCGCACCGAAAATACCGCCGAGGACAGCCACCACCGGCAACGGGGTGTCGCTGACACCAAAGATCGAGCTCGACACGAACGCCCCGAAGATGAACCCGAACACTGCCAGAACGATCCGGAACAGACGATAACCAAAGAAACACGCTACGATCCCGCTCAGCAGCATGATGATCGCCACCGGCACCTGGAACGTGGCGGGAAGCATCAGAGGTCGCGGCGCCCCGCCATCGCGCGCGTCATGGTGACCTCGTCGGCGTACTCGAGGGCAGAGCCCACCGGGATGCCCATCGCGATGCGCGTCACGCGCACCCCGAGCGGCTTCAGGAGCCGCGCGAGGTAGAGCGCCGTCGCCTCACCCTCCACGGTGGGGTTAGTCGCCAGGATGATCTCGTCCACGGCCCCATTGCCGACGCGCGACAGCAGTCCCTTGATCTTCAGGTCGTCCGGGCCAACGCCGTGCAGCGGCGACAGCGCGCCCTGCAGCACGTGATAGACGCCGCGGAACTCCTGCGTCTTCTCGACCACCGAGACGTTCTGCGGCTCCTCGACCACGCAGATCACTCGCTCGTCGCGACGCGCGTCCACGCAATACCCGCAGGGGTCGGTGTCCGTGATGTTGTTGCACACTGAGCAGTAGGTCACTTGGTCCTTGACGTCCAGAATAGCCCGGCATAGCAGGTCAGCGTCTTCACGCGGCGTCTTGAGGATGTGAAAGGCCAAGCGCTGCGCCCCCTTAGCACCGATGCCCGGGAGCTTCTGCAGCTGCTCGACGAGGCGGGTCAGCGACTCGGGAAGCGTCATGCCGTACGCGGCGGGGTCAGGACAGGCCGGGGAGGTGGAGGCCGCCCATCAGACCGCTCATCTGCTTGCCAAGCTGTTCGTCGACCTTGCGGTTCGCGTCGGCCACTGCGGCGAGGACCAGGTCCTGCAGCATCGGGACATCGTCCTTCGACACCACCTCTGGATCGATCGTGAGCGACTCGAGCTGCTTGGTCCCGGTCATGACGACGGTCACCATACCACCACCGGCCGTCGCCTCGACGCGCAGATCCGTCATCTCCTTCTGCAGGCGGTCCTGCATCTGCTTCGCCTGCTGCATCATCGCCTGGATATCCATGAACGCTCCCTACACTTCCTCGACGTCGCGGATCTCGGCCGGGAAGACCTCAAGCACCGCCTGCACGGTCGTCGACGCCATAGCCTCGGCCTTTAGGTCACGCGGCGCCGCCGGCTCCTCGTCCGCCGGCTCGTCCCCGGTGGGCACGGACGGCGGTGCCTCATCCGCCTGCGCCACCGTTACCGCCATCGGGCGCCCCGCCACGCGGGTGGCCAGCCCTTTCAGCCAGTCGCGGGCCTGCTCGAACTGCTCGCGGAGCACGCGGTGCGTGGGCAGGAACGTGAAGACGACGGCATTCTCCCCCACCTCGATCCGCTGGGCTTGGGCCACGACCGTGTTGTAGAAGAAGGCCTTGCTGGCGCGGATCTCGGCCAGCAGGGTGTCCTTCAGGGCACGCCCCCCACCGTCCGCCTCGCGTCGCACGTCTGAGGCCGCCTGCCCTGGATCGGCCAGCTTGGGCCCACGCCGCACGGTCGGCTGCACCGGCGGTGGCGTCGGCCGGGGCCGGGTCACGGGCTGCCGCCCGCTCCCACCCTGGCCGAACACCTCGGCCAGCGGCACGAGCCGTCGCACATGCATCCACCGCAGCACCAGCATCTCGAAGTGGTAGCGTGGCTGCGAGGCACCGCGCAGATCGGCCTCGCCCCGCGCCAGGACATCGAACGCTCGCAGCAGATCCTCGCGCGAGAAGCGCTGCGCGAGGGCCTCCAGCCGCTCGCGCTCCGATTCCTCGATTTCGCCGCCCCCCGCGCGGTCGGGGTCTACCGTCAGGATCATTACGTCGCGCACGAGCCGCGACAACTCGCGGCAGACGAGCCGTAGGTCGTGGCCTGCCTCCACGGCGCGGTCGGCCAGCGCGAACGCTCGGGCGGCGTCCTCGTCGGTCACAGCCTCGATGATCTCGAACAGCAGGTCGCGGCCCACGAGGCCGAGCACCGTTGAGACATCCTCCACCGTGATGGTGTCACCCGCGAAGGCCATCACCTGATCGAGCGCGCTCTGCGCGTCACGCATCGAGCCCTCGGCCGAGCGGGCGATCAGCGTGAGCGCCGCGTCAGACGCGTTCAGCTTCTCGACGTTCGCGATCATTCGGAGCTGTGCGGTGATTGCCACGGCCGGAATCGTCTTGAACTCGAAGACCTGCGAGCGCGAGAGGATGGTGCCTGGAATCTTCTGGACCTCGGTGGTGGCCATCATGAACACCACGTGCGGCGGTGGTTCCTCAATCGACTTGAGCAACGCGTTGAACGACGGGGTCGACAGCTGGTGCACCTCATCGATGATGAACGCCTTGTAGCGATCACGGGCCGGGGCGATCGACAGCCCGGCGATCACGACCTCGCGGATGTTGTCAATGCCCGTGTGGCTGGCCGCGTCGATCTCAAGCACGTCCATGTCGCGCCCTTGGGCAATCTCGACACACGCGTCGCACTCACCACACGGATCCGGGGTCGGCCCCTTCGCGCAGTTGAGGGCACGTGCCAGGATGCGCGCGGTGGTGGTCTTCCCGCAGCCGCGTGGGCCAGCGAACACGAAGGCGTGGGCAACACGACCGCTGGTGACGGCATTGCGCAGCGTGCGGGTGACGGCCTGCTGTCCGATCACGTCGTCGAACCGCCGCGGCCGCCACTTCCGCGCGAGCACCTGGTAGAACATGGGAAGAGAAAGTGGTGGGCCTCACCGCGACCCGGTGCACCTGCGGCACACCCCAGGGACTGTTTAGCGCTGCTGCCTTCCGGCCCTGACGCGGTTCGCAAGCTGAAGTTGCACAGGGTCCGGGCCGCGGCGCGACCCACCAAGCCCGAAGTGTAGCACGCCCTCAGGTGCCGAGCAGCCGGCGCGCGAGCGACTCGTAGATCCCGACCGCCTCGGTCAGCTCGTCCACCGCCACGTGCTCGTCGGCGGTGTGGGCAACATGGATCGAGCCTGGCCCCACCAGCAGCGGCCGCCCCCAGCGGTCGAGTAGTGGCACGTCGGTGGTAAACGGGAAGACCGCCGTTTCGAAGCCCGGCAGGGTGTGAAACCGCACGGCGGGCACGTCCAGAACCGTCTCGATCGACACCAAGTCTTCGACGACCGCGAGCGCCCGGCGGACCTCGGCACCCTCGCCGACCGTGCGGAACATCAGTTCGGCGGTGGCCGACGGCGAGATGACGTTGGATGCGATACCACCCTCAATCAGCCCCACCGCGTAGTGGGTGCGCCCGAGTTCCGCATCGTCCGGCATCTTGATCCCGCGGATCACCATCAGCGCGTCGAGCAGCTTGTCGATCGCCGAGACGCCCAGCTCCGGAAACGACGAGTGGGCCGCGCGCCCGTCGGCCTGCAGCCGAAGGCGCAGCGCCCCGCGGGTGGCTGCGGCCAGACGGTTGTCGGTGGGCTCGCCGTTGATCAGGTGCTCCACCCCGCCGGGTGCCAGCACATTGGCCTTCGGCGCGCCGTCGCTGCCGCGCTCCTCGCCGACGACGAACAGCAGGCCGAACCGCTCCTCGCCTGAGGCGCGCAGCCGGGCGGCCGCCGTCACCTGCGCCGCAAGGATCCCCTTGGCGTCGCACGAGCCCCTGCCGAACAGTAGGCCGTTCTCCTCACGGCTCGCAAAGAACGGCGGCACACAATCAAAGTGGGTCGAAAAGACCACGCGCGGGTCTGGGCCGAGACGCGCATAGACATTGAACCGGCCCTCACTGACCGGCTGCTCCGTGACCGTGTAGCCCTGCCTAGCAAGCAGCCGCGCCAGCAACGCGCCGGTCTCGCCCTCGCGCCCCGTGGTCGAGTCAACATCGACCAGCATCCGCGTCAGCGCCACAGGGTCGAGGCTCATTCCCACACCTACCGGATCCAGCGCTCGAGCTCGGTGCGGGCATCGGTGCGCTCATCGCGATACTTCACGATGACCGGCGTCGCCAGCGATAGCCCCCACTCACGGCCCTTCCCTACGGTCACTGCCCGGGCCCCGGGCACCACCACGGCACCCTCCGGCACCACTAGGGGCTGGCCGGCTCCGGGCGTGATGATCCGCTCGTTAGGCAGGTCGTAGATCGGCGTCGAGCCGGTCAGCACCGTGCCCGACGCAAGCACTGCGCGCGCCTTGACAACCGCGCCCTCGTAGATGCCACAGTTGCCACCGACCAGCACGTTGTCCTCGACCACCACCGGCAGCGCGCCAACTGGCTCGATCACGCCGCCCACCTGCGCCGCCGCGCTCAGGTGCACGTGGTGGCCGATCTGGGCACACGAGCCGACCAGCGCGTGCGAGTCAACCAGCGTGCCCTCACCTACCCAAGCGCCAATGTTGATGTACATTGGCGGCATACAGATCACACCCGAGCTAACGTAGGCGCCGTCGCGCACGGAGGAGCCGCCGGGCACCAGTCGTACGCCATTGCCAACGCCGAGCGGCTTCAGGGGCAGGGTGTCCTTGTCGAAAAAGGGCCAGCGGCCCCCGTCGGCCGACATGTCGACCAAGCCCCCGAGGCGAAAGCCGAGCAGGATGCCCTGTTTCACCCAGACATTGACGCTCCAGCCGGTCGGCGAGCCGGAGTCAGGCTCCGCCGCCCGCACGGAGCCGGCGGCCATGGCGTCGCGAAAGCGTAGGAAGGCGTCGCGGGCTTCGTCACGCGGGGCTGCTGCCCCCGCCTCGAACAGTGAGACGATGCTGCGTTCAAGATCCGCCGTCACGATCATCAGCGGCCCGGGGCGGGCGCCACCACCGGCACCAGGTTGAGTTCCCGGAGCGCGGCGAGCGACCGCTCGCGCGTCGCCGGCGACGGCGGTACCAGCGGTAGGCGATACGCCTCCTCAAGCAGGCCCATGGCCGCCATCGCGGCCTTCAGGGGCACTGGGTTGGCCTCGGCAAAATTCGAGAGGATGAAGGGCAGAAGGCGGGCGTGCTTCTTGCGCGCCATCACTAGGTCACCCCGCTCGGTCAGCTCCATCACCTCGACCATCTCGGCAGGGATGGCGTTGGAGGCGACCGAGATCACGCCGCGCCCGCCGATGGCCATGACTGCCACCGTCAGGGGATCGTCGCCCCCGAGCAGCATGAACTCGTCGGGCACGGTCGCCAGGATCTCGATCATCTGACCGACGTTGGCCGAGGCCTCCTTCACGCCGACGATCGACGGCAACTCGGCCAGCCTGGCAACGGTCGGGACATCGATGTTGACGCTGGTCCGCGGCGGTACGTTGTAGAGCACGACGGGGAGCGACGTCGCCTCGGCAATCGTGCGGTAGTGCAGGTAGAGCCCCTCTGGCGACGGCCGATTGTAGTACGGGCTGACCGAGAGCAGCCCGTCGGCGCCGACCCGCTCGAACGCCTTCGCGAGGTCGACGACCTCGCGGGTGTCATAACCGCCGGCACCGGCCAGCACAGGCACGCGGCCATTCACGGCCTCGACCACCAGCTCCACAACCCGGAGCTTCTCTTCGTGGTCGAGCGTGGGGGCCTCGCCGGTGGTACCGCAAGGCGAGACGAAGTGGACACCCGCCTCAACCTGGCGCTCGGCCAAGCGTCGGACCGCAGGCTCGTCGATCAAACCGTCCTGACGAAACGGCGTGACCAGTGCCGTGCCGAGACCAGTGAATGGCGTACGCATGGCAAACCCCTCTCCTAGCGGGCACACCCGCTCTCGACCCGTCCGGGTATGCACCCCGGGCCGTCAAGATGCCAAGACGTCGGCCATCGAGAACCAGCCGCTCCGTCCCTGTACCCAGCCCGCCGCCAGCAGCGCGCCTGCCGCGAAACCGCGACGGTCGCGAGCCCGGTGCGTCAACTCAATCGTATCCGACGGACCATCGAATCCGATCGTGTGCGTACCCGGAATCGACCCAGCTCGCGTCGACGACATGTCGAGGGGCCGGTCGAAGCCAGCCTCCATCATCAGGTCGCGCAGGTGCAACGCCGTGCCAGACGGCGCGTCGAGCTTGGCAGCGTGGTGCGCCTCGTGCAGCCAAGCGCCGTACTCGGGCCGCCCGCGCATCCGCCGCGCCGCCTCGGTGGCCAGCAACGCGAACAGATTGACCCCAATCGAGAAGTTGGCCGCCGCCACGACACCGAGGCCAACCTCGGCCGCCTGGGCCCGGAAGGCATCATGGTGCCCGTCCCACCCGGTGGTGCCGATCACGACGGGCAGACGCCGCTTTACGTAGCGACCGAAGTTGGCGGCCAAGGCGTCGGCGGTAGTGAAGTCGATGGCCACATCGGCGACCGTGGTCCAGTCGCCGCCGTCGATGTCCACGTGGCCGGCCACCTCGATCCCGTCGGCAAGGGCCCGCTCCTCAACCAGCCGCCCCATCCGGCCGTAGCCGACGATCAACACCTTCATCCGAACAACTCCTCGTGGAGGCGGTGGGCGGCCGGCGCGAGATCGGCCTGCCGCAACACCACGATAATGCTATGTTGGGAGCGCGTCTGCGAGATCATGCGTAACGGCCCGCCCGCGCGGGCCCGGATCATATGGGCGACCGCCGTGGACTCAGCCTGCAGGCCGTCGCCGACCACACAGACCAGCGCCATCCCGGGCGGCACCGAGACCACAGCCAGCTCGCCGAACTCAGCGGCAATCGCGTCGAGCCGTCGCGGGTCGTCCATTGTCACCGAGACGCTGACCTCGGATGCCGTCACCACGTCCACGGCGGTCCGGGTGGCGCTCGGCCACCGCGAGCCCCCGACGCAGAAAGCCGTGGGCGGCCAGCATTCGCGTGGAGGTAATGTCGACCACCACGGTGACCTCGCACTTAAACGCCAGCGCCGCGGACTGGCCCAGCGCCCTCCCGTTGGCAGCCGTGACCGTTGTGGCCTCGCCGTCGGAGTGCCACAAGTCACGGATACGCACCGGAATGTTGTGCTTGGCAATGGTGGCCCGGGGCAGCACCATTGCCCCGAAGTAGGCCAGCGCGGCCGCCTCGTCGAACGACAACCGCGGCACGCGCCGACGGATCGGCATCACGCACGGGTCGGCGGTCTGCATCCCGTCGACATCAGCCCACATCTGGAGCGCCCCGAACCAGCGCCAAGGACGGCCGCCGAGTAGTCGGATCTGCCCAGGTCGAGCGTCGTGGATCGCTCGTCGATCATGGCGCAGACGACACCGCTTCTCCTCAGCACGCAGCCGGCCTCAACGAGCGGCGTTATCATCGCGCGAATGGCGACATCGGTCCGATCGCCGATGAGTGCGGCCTGGGGTGCTCGCCGTCGCCGACCATCACCTGGCGAGCGTCGACCCACGCGCCGGATAGCCCCAGTGCGGTCAGAGCAGAGGCCACGCGGTGCGAGTTCAGCAGCTCGCCGCTGCCCGAGGCGATGCCCGCCGTCTGGGGTAACACCTTCCGCCGGACCGCCGCCACGGGCCGTCGTCTCGGCCAAGCCGAACAGCGCGCCAGTGACGCCGCCCATCGGCGAGACGACCAGTGCGGGCCGGTTGCCGCGGTCGCGTGTGGCCTGCGCGATCGCCGCCAGGCGGCAGATGGCCTCGGCGTCGACGACCGACGTGCCGCCGAACGCCTGAACAGCGATGCCCACTACGTCAACAGCCCTTCCGCGTGCATCAGCTCGGCATTGAGCACTGCGGCGCCGGCGGCGCCGCGCACCGTGTTGTGGCCGAGCGCGACCAGCTTGTAGTCCAGCACGTGACAGGGTCGGAGGCGACCCACGGTCACGGTCATCCCGCCGCCACGCCCCACATCAAGGCGGGGCTGCGGACGGCTCGGCGTCTCCAGGTACTCGATCGGGCGCGCCGGGGCGGACGGCAGGTTGAGCGCCTGCGGTCGTCCCCGAAAGGCGTTGAACGCCGCCCGCAGGTCGGCTTCCTGCGGCGTGGCTCCGAAGCCCAGCGAGATCGCCTCGGTGTGGCCGTCGATCACCGGTACACGGTTGCAGTGGGTGCTGACGACCATCGGGTGCGGGTCAACCCCGCCGCCAGACAGCACGCCGAGGATCTTCTTCGACTCGCTTTCCATCTTCTCTTCCTCGCCGCCGATGAACGGCACCACGTTGCCCAAGATGTCGAACGACGGCAGCCCGGGATAGCCGGCCCCGGACACGGCCTGCATCGTCGACACGAGGACGGTGCGCAGGTCGAATTCGCGTAACGCAGCCAGTACCATCGCCATCACCACCGTCGAGCAGTTGGGATTAGTCACGACGGCGCCTCGCCACCCGCGGCCCTCGCGTTGCCGCGCGATCAGCTGCAGGTGATCGGCATTGACCTCTGGGATGAGCAGCGGCACATCGGCCTCCATGCGGAAGTTCCGCGCGTTGCTCACCACGATGTGCCCAGCCGCGGCGAAGGCCCGCTCCACATCACCGGCCACGCCAGCGTCGAGCGCCGAGAAGACCACCTTGGGGCCCTGCCCCGGCGTGCAGGCCTGAACCTGCAGGTCACCGAGCCCCTCGGGCGGCGGCTCGGTCAGCCGCCACTGGGCGGCCTCTCGGTAGGGCTTGCCCTCAGACCGCCTGCTGGCTGCCACCCACGACAACGAGAACCACGGGTGGTCGGTGAGCTGCACCGCGAACTGCTGGCCCACCATGCCAGTGGCCCCGAGCACGCCGACGTCGATTCGCTCCATAACTGCACTTCCTCATTCGTCCGAATCCGGACAAAAAAAGGGGTGCCAGCTTGCCGCCAGCACCCCGTGACATCCAACCTCGTGACTTGCTATCGGGCGTGCGCGGCGGCCTCCGCGATCGTTGCGGTGATGGTCTTCTTTGTGATGCTCGTCGTGATGCCGACGGACACAGCGATTCCCACGCCCCGGGTGATCCGGAAGCCGCTGGTCAGCTGTTCCTGCTTCGACACCCGTGCCATGCTCACAACTATGTCACCATTATATGCACATACTTGCGGACTAATTGACAACGGGCGTTGCCTCAACCAAGATCCGCTCCGTAATCCGTTCGCTCAGCGGCGTCTTGGACTCGTCCTTCCGGAGGAGCACGCATGACTATCAGGTGCACACCGCTAGGCCCGTGGTGTTTGGCGCTGCTCGGCACTCTCGCCGCCCTCGGGGCGCTGCCGGCCGCCCAGAGTACCGATCCCGCCGCCCTCGTCGGGCTGGTACGCGGCGTCGGCACACCACCGCCCTCCTGGGCCCCCGGCGCGAAGGTCGAGGCTGAGGGCGGGCTCGAGATCCTGCCCATTCAGGGTCAGGTCTACTTGGTGGCCGGCGCGGGTAGCAATATCGTGGTCCAGGCCGGTGACGACGGCCTGCTGGTCGTCGACACGGGCACCCAGGCGACCTCCGCGCAGGTGCTGGCGGTGCTCACGCAGCATTTCGGCGGCACCGTTCGCTTCGTCATCAACACCAACGCGGATCCCGACCACACGGGTGGCAACGCCACCATCGCCAGCGCCGGCGTGGCCCAAAGCGAGCGTCCCGGCCAGGGTGGCGGGCTGGGCGACGGACCGGCCGGCGCGCAGATCTACGCCCACGAGGCAGTGCTCAACCGGCTGTCGGGCCTGCTCGGGAACGAAGAGCGGCCGTTCGAGTTCTGGCCCACCGACACATACTTCACCACCGAGAAGCAGCTGTTCTTCAACGGCGAGGCCGTCCAGATCCTGAGCCAGCCGGCGGCCCACACCGATGGCGACTCGATCGTGTTCTTCCGCCGATCGGACGTCGTCGCCGCCGGTGACGTCTACACTTCGTTGAGCTACCCCGTGTTCGACGCTGCGCGCGGCGGCAGCTACCAAGGCTCGATCGACGCCCTAAACGCAATCCTCGAGGTCACCATTCCCGACTTCCACGCCGAAGGGGGCACCTACGTCGTACCTGGACACGGGCGCATCAGCGACGAAGTGGACGTGGCCGAGTACCGCAACATGGCGACGATCATCCGCGACCGCGTGCAGGACGCGATGGCGAAAGGGTTGACACTTGAGGAGATGAAGGCCACGCGGCCGACGCTCGACTACGACGACCGCTACGTAGAGACAATGGGCGACTGGACGACGGACCGCTTCCTGGACGCGGTCTGGGCTGATCTCGCCCGCTAAGAGGTGGAGGGGAACATGACGATCGTGACGCGCGCGATTCGGACGGGCCTCCCGCTGCTGGCGCTGTTGGCCACCGGGCACCCGGCCGCGGCACAGGTCGACTTCTCGGGCGAGTGGGACCAGCGGATGCACGAGGAGCAGGAGCACCGGCAGGGCGGTGTCCGGCTGGGCGACTACTTGGGGTTGCCGATGAACGACGCGGGGCGCCTCAAGGCCGACAGCTGGGACGCTTCCATGCTGTCGCTGCCTGAGTTCCAGACGATGCCACACCCGTCAACCTACGGGTTCCGTGGTCCGGCCGACATGCGGATCCAGAAGATCATCGATCCGCTGACGCAGGAGCCTATCGCCTACACGATGTACGGCACATTCCGCGCGCAGCTCCGGACGATCTGGCTCGACGGCCGCGAGCATCCATCGGAGTACGCGCCGCACACCTGGCAGGGCTTCTCAACGGGGCGGTGGGTCGGCGACATGCTCGAGGTGACGACCACCCACATCAAAACCGGCTGGCTGTACCGCAACGGCGTCGCACACAGCGAGAACGCCGTGATGCGGGAGCACTGGATCCGCAACGGCGACATCCTGACGTTCGTCAGCATCGTGGACGACCCGGTGTACCTCGAGGAACCGCTCATCCGCACCACCGACTGGGTACTCAATCCCGGACAGAACCTCGGGCCGCAGCGCTCCGATACCGTGGACGAGGTCGTGCCGCAGGAGCCGGGCTACGTGCCTCACTTCCTGCCGGGCACGAACCCGTTCCTCCGCGAGCAGGTCGACCGGTTCGGCATCCCCTACGAGGCCGCGCGCGGCGGCGCCGCGACGACCTACCCCGAGTACCAGCTTCGGCTGCGCGAGTTGATGGAGGCGGACAATGGCCAGTAGGACGCACCTAGGAGCGGCGGCCCTGGCGGCGATCCTCATGACAGGCGTGCAGGCCGGCGACCTGCGTGCGCAGCAGGGACAGCCCGACGGCTCGCCTCGGGCATCAGCCCCGATCGACCTCACCGGTACCTGGGTGTCGGTGGTCACCGAGGAGTGGCGCTGGCGGATGGTGACGCCACCGCGCGGCGACTTCTCGAGCATCCCGCTCAACGACGAGGGGCAACGGGTCGGTGAGGCGTGGGACCCGGAGGCCGACGCGGCCAACGGCGAGGCGTGCCGCGCCTACGGCGCCGCCGGCATCATGCGGATGCCCACCCGCGCGCGCATCTCCTGGGCCGACGACGATACGCTGCGGCTCGAGACCGACGCCGGCCAGCAATTACGGCTGTTTGAGTTCGGCGACGCCATGGAGGCGCCCGGGGAGCCGTCCTGGCAGGGCAACTCGCACGCCGCATGGAACCGCTCCCAGAACGTCGACGTATCACAGAATCCACAGCCCGGAGGGGGCTCGATGACGGTGACGACCACCAATATGCGGCCGGGCTACCTATTCCGTAACGGCGCGCCTTACAGCGGTGATGCCGTGTTGACCGAGTACTTTCACCGCCACGACGACACCCCAACCGGTGACCAGTGGTTTACGGTGGTCGTGGTCCTGTCGGACCCCACCTACCTAGCCGAGCGGTACGTCACCAGCTACCACTTCAAGCGGGAAGCCGACGACTCTGGCTGGAACCCCACTCCCTGCATGGCGGGATAGCTCGAGCGTACGCATCTTCGTCGGCGCTCCTCGGCCCGTAGATCGACGGCAGGGGAATCTCCAGCCCGCGCGAGCGCGGGGCCACAGTGGTGGTACCAGTGGTTCAGCATGAGCCACCGGTAGAACGCGCCGAGCGGAATCGCCCTCACCTCCTTGTCGTCGTCCACCGCGCGCCAGACGTTCCTACGCACAGCATCGTCCGGACCGCCGGGGGGGCCGTTTCGCCTCCAATCAGCCCTACGGAGGAGATTCAACGGGCTCGCCGGCGGCCTGCTGTGGATCTGGGCGACACTGCTGACGCCCAAGGACATTACGATCGGAATCGCGCGTACGCTCGCCGTCACCGTCTGGCCTTGGCTCGTCTAGCGCGGCCTGCGCTGACCGCGCCGGCCGCCCGCTTTGGAGAATTTGGATGAACGTCACGGAACTCGTCGACATCACCTCCGCGTGGATGACCCAGCTCGCGTGGGCGGTGCAGCTGTTTGCCATCGTCCTTGCCGCCCTCGTGGCCGGCGCGACCGCGCGCCGTTTCGTGCTGCACCTCCGCGAGCGCACGCGGTCCACCCACAACGTCGTCGACGATGCGCTGCTCGACGCGCTCATCGGGCCCACCCGCGGCATGATCCTCGTCATCGGACTCTCGTGGGCGGCGCATATCGCCGGGCAGGAGACCGACGCGGCGATTTTCGACGCGGTACCCGCCGTGCGCGATCTGCTGGTGGTGGCCACGCTGGCGTGGTTTTTACTGCGCTTCGCCCGCAGCTACGAGGACCACTACGTGGTCGAGCAGGACGCCAAGGGTGGCGAGATTGATCGCACCCTCGTCCATGTGGTCGGCAAGCTCGTCCGCGCGTCCATCTTCATTACCGCCTCGCTTGTCGTGCTGCAAACGCTCGGGATCAACATCGCGGGCCTGCTTGCGTTCGGCGGCATCGGCGGACTCGCCGTCGGCTTGGCGGCGCAGGATCTGCTGGCCAATATTTTCGGGGGCGTTACGATCTACATGGACCGGCCGTTCGCTGTCGGCGACTGGATCCGCTCGCCCGACCAAGAGATCGAAGGCACGGTGGAGGAAATCGGCTGGCGCCGCACCGTTATTCGCACGTTCGACAAGCGGCCGCTCTACGTGCCGAACTCACTCTTCACGACGATCTCGGTGGAAAACCCGTCACGCATGCTGAACCGCCGGATCAAGGAGACGATCGGCGTGCGTTACAGCGATGTGGCGAAAGTGCCTGTCATCCTAGCCGACGTCCGCCAGTACCTCGAGACCAGCCCCCACATCGACCAGTCGGTCACGCTGATGGTCAATTTCAACTCGTTCGGAGCCTCGTCGCTCGACTTCTTCATCTACTGCTTCACACGTACCACGGTCTGGACCGAGTTCCACATGGTGAAGGAAGAGGTGCTGTTGCACATTGCCGACATCATCGAGGAACACGGTGCCGAGGTCGCCTTCCCGACACGGACACTGCACCACGTCCCGTCGATGCCCGAGCCAGATCCACGGTCCAGCCGAAACCCGGCCGACACAGAGTGATTCGGCGCGAAGCGGACCATCACAAGCCGGCCAGCGCGGCCAGCGCACTGCGGAACCGCGGGTCGCCAGGGTGGCGCTCCAGCCCGTCGGCCAGTGCGTCACGGGCCTCGTTCGTACGTCCGAGGTCGGCGAGCGCGACCACCCTGGCGTAGCGCGCGTTGGCCGAGTCGGGCATCAGCTCGAGGACTTGCTCAAAGTGCGCGAGCGCGGCCTCGGCCTGGCCGGCGGCGCGCAGTAGGTTCCCGAGTGCCAGCCGTGCCTCCACGTACGTGGGGTCGGCGGCCAGGGCCGTCTCGAATCGTCTGCGGGCTCCGCCAACATCTCCCTGCGCCGCGGCAATGAGGCCCAGGCTGTAGTGGTTGTCCGGGGACCCAGGCGCAAGTGCGATACCCGCCTCAAACTGCTCGACGGCCGATGCCTGGTCCCCCATCAGCGCTAACGCGGACCCCAGCTTATGCAGCAGGGAGACGCGCAGCACCGCATCGCCGTCTGGCGCCACGCGCAGGCCGTCGCGGAACAGCTCGGTGGCCCCCTGCCAGTCGCCCGCACCCATCGCCGAGAGTCCCCGCCGCTGGTACGCGAGGGCACTGTTGAGCAGGAGGTCGAGCGACTCGATCCGGGGATCCGCCAAGGGCACCCCAGCGTCACCCCACTGCGCGAGGTGGCGCTGCGCCGCAGCCTCGTCGCCCATCGCGCGGTACGCCAGTCCCAAGGGATAGTGCAGCGCCGTCGCGCCCGGTGTCACCATCAGCGCCCGCTCGAGCTCTGGCACCGCACCCTTCGGGTCGCCACCCGCCAGCGCCGCTTGGCCCAGACCGGCCCTGGCCGCGGCCTCGCCCGGTGCGACCGCCAGCGCGGCCAAGAAGGCCTCGTTCGCGGCCTGCACGCGACCACGCTCCAGCGCAACCCGCCCGAGCCAGATGCGCGCGGGCAGATCCTCCGGTGCGATCCGCGCGGCCTCGGCGAACATGTCGCCCGCCAGCTCGAGGTTGCCCTTGCCGCGGTAGACATGCCCTAAGTGGTAGGGCCACGCGGCATCGTCCGGTGCTAGCACCCGGGCGTTCAGCAGCGCGGGCTCGGCGGCGTCCGGCAGCGATGCCGCCAGGAACAGGCGGGCGAGATGTCCGTATGCCTCGGCCCGTGCCTCGGCGAGCGCAGTCTCGTCGGTGCCGATCACCAGCAGCTCGGCATGTGCCGTGGTCAGCTGCTCATGTACCGAGGGGTCCGCCCCGTCTAGCGCCGGCAGCGGCACCGCCCGATCGGCGACCGCTGGCTCGCTCGCCATACAGGCCGCGACAAGCCACGCCGTCCAACTCAAGCACGCCACGCGGCCCCTCACTGCCCTTCTCCCTGCCGGAGCGTCACCCACCGATCGATCCCGAGCCCGTCCCATGCTTCATCGACCCCGTCGGGCCACCGCACGCGGACGCGCACCGGGCCCGCCACGTCACCGAGGCCGATCAGCACGCGGGGATCGCTCGCCGACGCGTAACTCCCGTCAATCCGCACGCGGCGCCACCGCATGCCGCCATCGGGTAGCTCGACGCCTACGCGGGCTCCGATCACGTCCCGTGCGGGCTCGCCCGTCGCCACAGCCCGCACGCCCAGCCAGTGCCGAGCCGAACCGGCCTCGTTGAGGAGGAGCCGTGCCGGCCCGTTGTTGTTGCCCACCAGCACGTCGACATCGCCATCGTTGTCCACGTCACCAAACGCAGCACCTCGGCTCACCTCCGAAATTGCCAGTGCGGGGCCAGCGCGGGCACTCACGTCCTCGAACCGACCGTTGCCCAAGTTCCGGAACAGCTGGTTGGGCTCATCAAGCGGAAAGATCCCGGCCCGCTCGCCGGCAATGACGGCTCCGTTGACCACCAGCAGGTCGAGCCACCCATCCCGATCTGCATCCAGCCACCCGGTTCCGAAGCCCGTCAGCGGCAGGCTTGGCCCGACCAGGCCTGCCGCGACCGTCCGGTCTTGGAACAATCCTGGCTCCGTCTGCACGTAGAGCGTGTTCTTCTCGCCCGCCCAATGTGTCATGAACAGGTCGTCGTCCCCGTCGTTGTCCGCATCGGCGGCATCGACACCCATGCTGGCTTCGGGCCGTCCGGCGGCGTTCAGCGCGGCACCGGACATCAGGCCCTGATTCACTAGCGTCCCGTCGCCCCCGCCCATCCACAGCAGGTTCTCGGCACCGTCGTTCGCCACGTAGATGTCAGGCCACCCATCGTCGTCGAAGTCGCTGGCGATCACGCCCAGCGCCGGCCCGAACGCCCCGCCCAATAACGCCGTCTCGGTCACATCGGTGAAGGTGCCGTCGCCATTGCTCCGGAACAGGCGATCGGGCTGGGCGCGATACGCCGTGGGGGCACAGTAGTCAGGCGCCCCGGTCGGCGCCACGCACTCGATATCGTTCTCGACGCTGTACGTGAGGTAGTTGCCGACATACAGGTCGAGCCAGCCATCACGATCCACATCCACGAACGACGCCGAGACGCTCCAGCCAGGATCGCCAGTTCCGCTCACGGCCGTGACATCAGCGAAGGTGCCGTCGCCGTTGTTGCGCAGGAGCTGGTTCGGGCCTAGGTTTGTCACGTAGAGATCCAACCAGCCGTCGTTGTCGATGTCACCCGCCGCCACGCCCATGCCGTAGCCGGTAGCGACGATGCCGCTCTGGGCTGTCACATCCACGAAGCGCAGCGTATCTGGCTCACCCGGTACCAACTCGTTGCGATAGAGCCGATCGCCCACGGGCGGCTCAAGTGATGCGCCGGGACCAAGCGCGCCTCCCTGCACGAAGAAGGCATCCAGATCGCCATCATTATCGTAGTCGATCAGGCCGACGCCGCCACCGAAGATCTCCGCATCGAGCCAGCGGCCCGTCATGCCGTTGACATGGACGAAGTCCAGCCCTGTCCTGTCGGCCCGCTCGACGAACCACTCCTCTTCCGCACCCGCTGGCGCGCCCATGTCGCCGCCGCCGCACGCTGCCACGAGCAGCACCAGTGCCACCCCAGTGGCCCTTAGCCATCCGATGCGCATACCTTCCACATCGTACGACGAACCCTCGTACGCATGAAGCGCCTGCCGCCGCCCGGCAGGATTCTGTCCTCTTACACGGGCGGTCCCCGCCGCCCGCCAACGCCGCCTGGCCTATCGAGGTGCCGAACACTGCAGCTGCAACCCGTGCTGACGCCGCGCGGTGACAGTGATGGCACCGGCCGCTGTAGTCAGGTGTTTACAGGAGATTGACGAGGAAGCCTGCCGGATCCACCGAAATCCAGCCAATTGGATTCTCATCGCCTCCACGACCGTACACCAAAATGGCCTCCAGCGGCGTACCGCTGGAGGCCGTGGTGTACGCCTCGAGAGAGCTGAACTGCAGGCCCCTCTCGCTGCGAACGAGGGATCAGTCCTACCAGTCGAACTGCACTGATACCTTCATCAGGCGTGCCTGCACGATCTCACGCGGCGACAGCCATCCGGCCCCGAACGTCTGGTTGACGCCCAGCACCGCATCGGTGTTCAGCGCGTTGAAGACATCAAGGCTCACCACCGCCCGGCTGCCGCCCGCGCGGAGCACCTTGCCGAACCGCAGGTCCAGCAGGTTCCGGCGGTCGAGCCGCAGCGTGTTCGGCTGGGCCAGCTCCACGGTAATGTTCCGCGCGCCGCCAGCCAGGGCACGACCCAACGTCGAGTTGGCCGCCAGGTAGGCATTGTCCGCGACGAAGTCGGCGTTGATGAAGTTGCCCGGGTCGCTCTGGAACGTGCCCGACAACTGCACATCGACCACCGGGATCGTGTAGACTGCATACGCCTTCACCGAGGTCGAATAGGCCTCGGTCCGGTCGCAGAAGCCCGTCGACCGATCGAGGTCGCGGTCCGCCAGCTGATCCGTCACCAGGTCGCAGTCGTTGAGCGCCGTGCGGCCCGTGCTGGTCCCGATCTGTAACTGCAGCCCGTTCTGGAACCGCGCGTTGAAGCTCACGTCTACGCCCTGCCAGTTCTCGGTGAACTCGCCGATCTCCTTAGCGCGCAGCGTGATGTTGTCGGTGCCCTTCGCCCGCCCCGCGTCGGTGATCGCACGGAGGCCGGTCAGCGTGTAGCCACCGCCTTCCGGCAGCTCAGCGTGGGTCGGCACGACCATGTCGAAGAAGGTGAAGTCGGCCGCGGTCACCGCACGGTTGTCCACCACCTGCAGGTTCTGCCAGTTGCGCCGGTAGTAACCCACGTCAATCGACGCCCCCGTGAACAGCTCGGTCTGCACGCCGACCGAGTACTCCCAGTTCGCCTCGCGGTTGCCGAAGCCATTCAGCAGCTGATCCGAGAAGCTCTGCGCCGGGCGCAGGCTGCCGAAGCCCGGGTTGCTCCAGCTGCTGCACTCCCCGTTGGCCGCCGGGTTGAGCAGATTGCAGTCGGGGTGGAAGTCCCCGTCCGCATCGTTCCAGTTGATGTTGGTGTTGTTAGCGAGCCGGGCCACCGGGTCACCGGCCCGGCCGATGCCGTTCAGCGTCTGCCCCTCGAGATACTTGCTTGCCGTGGCCTTGATTGCCGTCCGGCCGTTGCCGAATACGTCGTAGGTTACCGACGAGCGGTAGGTCACGTCCTGGAAGTCGAGGATGTCACCGGCCGGGAACGTGAAGTTCCGGCTGGGCACAAACTCGCCCGGGCCGATCGTGCGCTCATCGAAGCTCGTCTTGAACCAGTCAAACCGGACGGCGCCGCCCAGAGTGACGCGATCGAGCGTGATCGTGTCCTGCACGAAGACGCCGAAGTCGTAGTCTTGGTTGGCCGCGTTCGTAAACGGCGTGCCGTTGATCGTGATGCGGTTGGGCACCCCGTTCCGGAAGCGGTAGGCCAGATTGCTGCCGACCTGGTACTGGGTCTGCGCAAGGTACCCATTGACGTTGTTGATGCCGATCTTGATGTTGTGCGTGCCGGTGACGTAGGTCGCCGCGGCGCGCCACGCGTAGTTCGGCACAACCGTGTTCCTGTAAAACGGGCTCTTCCCGTACGTGAGATTCAGCCCCTGATCCTGGATCGACACGAGGTTGGGCGCGTTCGCGATCGCCTCGGGGTTGTCCCGGAACGAGAAGCCCCACGCGTCCCCGAACGGATCCATGAGGCCCCACCGCTCATACAGGTGCAGCCCCACGGCCTCGAGCAACAGGTTGTTGGTCACCGGCGAGGTCCACTCACCGTGCTCCTGCGTCAGGCGCGGGAACCGGAAGTCCCAGATCGCCTCGGGCGACCGGTTGCTCGGCTGGTCCGGGCACGTGCACCAGCGGTCACGCTTGTAGGTGCCGGCAATCTTGTTGCGCGGGCTCGCCTGCCACGTGATCCGCAGGCTCGACTGCGTGTTG
>CAZHTD010000047.1:0-18211 GCA_964535675.1 uncultured Bifidobacteriaceae bacterium
CCAGAAGGGCGAGCCCCACTCGGTCAGCTCGTCGCCGCCCCAGATGTCGTTGACCAGCAGGTCCAGCCGGCCCTCCTCGGCGTGGACGCGCTCGAACAACCGCTCGACCTGCGACTCCACGGTGTGGTCCGTCTGGACGGCGATGCCGGGGCCGCCCTCCGCGGTGACCAAGTCCGCAGTTTCCTCGATGGTCTCGGGCCGCCCTTCGGTGGCCGGCTGGCCCCGCACGCTGCGCCCGGTGCAGTAGACGGTGGCGCCCGCCGCACCCAGCATGCGCGCGATGCCCCGGCCCGCGCCGCGCGTAGCGCCGGCAACTACGGCCACCCGGCCACTCAGTGACTGATCCGCCACGGTTCGCGGCATGAGGTTACGGGGCGTCACCCTGTCTGCTTGACGGCCCCTTCGGTAGCCTCGGCCTCAAGCTCGGGTGTCTGTTGCGCCATGCCTGGGAACGATAACTCCGAGTGTGGCAGGGTGCGAAAATCGCCCGAGTTGGTCCATCCCTTCGCGAGGCTTGTGCCACCGTGAAGATCGTCTTCTCGCCCATGTGGCGGCGATGATGCGCAGCGCCTCTTGTGGCGTAGTAGTCCTTCTTGATAGTGGCCGGGCGCAGCGTGCGAGCCGCGGCACACAGCCGGACGGTGTAACCCTCACGTCGCGCCTCGCAATCCGGGCGCCTTGCCGCTCTCGGTGCGACACGGGGTTTCATTACGGCCGCGCCTCCTAGCAGTCGAACTTCATCGCTTCGGTCGTGTCGACCTGGGCCGCGCGCAGCGCGGGATAAATCGACGCGACGGCACCGATGCACAGGATAAACACGACGATCTGTAACAGGCGCCGCGCCGCGAACAGCGGAACGATGACCGGATCGATGACCGCACCGGAGAACGTCACGTCGCCAACGTCCTCCATGATTGCGGACATGTCCAGTCCGTCGCCGAAGAAGTACCACGCACCGGCGAGGCCCAGTGCAACGCCCAGTAACCCGCTGGCGACCGACAACGTGAGCCCCTCGACCAGCACGATGGCCCCGGTCTGGACCGGCGTCAGCCCCAGCACTTGCAGCAGCCCGAACTCGCGGTGGCGGTGCATCACGGACATCAGCACCGTGTTGATGATGCAGAACGCGATGATGAGGAACAGGAACCCGTTCGTCAGGTAGTTGCCGAGGTCGTCGATTGCGACCGCTGCGGCGAGCGCCGGATCCGCCTCGCGCCAGCCCATGACGTGCGCGTCGCCGCGCGTGACCGGGTCCACCAGCGCACGTTCGAGGTGGCCTCTGACGCGCGCCGTCGCGGCGCTGCCCTCCAGCACGACGCCGATGTTCGTGACGTCGTTCTGCGAGCCGAGCCAGTCACCCGCCGTAACTAGCGGGATGTGGATCGTCATCTGGTCGACCGCCGGCACGCCGCTCCGGAAGATACCGACCACCCGCAGCAGCTGGCCCGTGATCTCGCGCTCGGTGTCCTGCGCCTGCACCACGAAGCGCGATCCAAGCCGCAGCTCCAGACTGTCGACCAGCCCGGCGCCGACATAGGCCGTCAGCCGGTCGTCCGGCTCCAGGTAGCGGCCCTCGACCATCCGATCATCAACTAATCCGAAGCCGGATTCGGCTACCGGATCCACTGCCACTATCTGAGCCGGCCGCGCGCCGACGCTCGAGCTGGCTAGGCCGTTGATGGTGAGCTTAGCCGAGGTGGCGACCACGTGCGGCGCGACCTCCGGCGAGGCGAGGACCCGCTCGACCGCGTGCCGCACGTAGGCCGGCAGGCGATCGTCGATGCTCCGGCTGACGCGATACTCGGGGCGCTCGACCGTGACGTGGCCGTTGCCCAGACGGACGCCGGAGTCGATCCACTGTTCGTGGCCTCCGTCACCGATTGTGAACGAGAGAACCAGCAAAGCGCCGCCGACGATCATCGCCGAGGCGGTCAGCACCGTGCGCCGCAAGTTGCGCCGCAAGTTGCGCAGGGCCAAGACGACGAGCAGACAGGCGTGCATCTTCTGCTTCATGCGGCTAGAGTCCCGACAGCATGTCGGCTGGCGGCGCGCACCGCCGGTAGAAAGCCGCGACCGGCGCCGTCGCGAGCGGCCCGCGGTCGCCCAGCCGGAGCCTGTCGTTTTGCAGTTCCAGAGCGGAAAAGCGAAACTCACGCCAGAAAACCTGCCGCCCCCACACGTCGATACCCCCTTCCCCTTCGCAGCTCGGGGGGAACCTCATGTACTGGGCATTAGAAACGACAGTGCGTCTCAAGGTAACCATACCCTGTCGCGAGCTCCGTCTTGACCGGACCTGTGGGGGGTTGGGCACGGCTATTCACTCAAGTTGGCAAACTCAGAAGTGGTACTTCAGGCTGACTGTGACCGCCTGGTACCCGATGCCACCGAACTTTAGGTGGGCATCGAACGGCGTGACCCCGTCGGCCTGCACTGGCGCGTGGCTGCGGATTAAGTTCCAGGTTGTGTCGTGGGTCACGTTGTCGAATCTGGCCCAGCGCGCCATCACCCCCATCGACGTTCGCGGGCTCAGCGCGTAGTCGACGCCGGCCAGCAGCTGGTATCCGAAGACGGTCGTGGCGGCCCTTGTATCGATAATGCTGGCGGTGCCCGCGGCCGCGCGTTTGGCGGCGGCCGGCCAGTCCGGATCGAATTCGACCAACAGATACTCGGCTTCCGGCTTGCGAATGAGTTGAGCGTAGTAGCTCAGTTCCGTGGCGGCCATGCCAATGCCGGCACCGACGTACGGCGTCCAACTTGAGGCGTTGCGAAGATCGTAGTACGCGTTGGCAAAGACCTGGTGCGCCACGTAGTCTCCAATCCATTCGTGTGGCGGCTGATCGCTGCTCCACTCCGAGCGCTTGCTCTGCAAGGCAGCACTGGTTGTGTCGCCGATCGGCGGTGTGTCATCGCCCAGGTACCGGTGGAGGTACTCTACTTCCAGCCGTACCAGACCCGCCGCATAGCCAACCATGAAACCACCGGCCAAGCCACGGTCGTGCTCAAATTTGTTGGATGCAATTTCGGCCAGCACGTTCTCGAGGCACGCCGGCTCGTGGACCGGCGGCCTCACTGAACTCGGATAGAGGAGCACATCGCAGCGGGTCGGGTGGTTGATACCGCTTAAGGATGAGTTGACGGGAGTGGCGTTCGCGATGCCAAGCTGCAGACTGACATAGAGCCCCTGACGCTCGTTTTGGGCGCTGGCGGCATTCGGCAGGCCGGCCAGCACCGCACAGAGCACAGCGACGAGTGCGCCGTGCAGTAGGCCCCGACGATTCTGGTGAGAAGTCATGTGTACGATCGTAACGGTGAATCGATTACCATGGAGGCTGTCTCAGACGTCGCTAGTGCTCGTACTACCAGAACTACATTCTCCGTGAAGACCGGGACGGCGAAGCTCGCAACGGCCTGATGCAGCGCGGCCATCTATGGACCGTCAGGGCCAGTGGGACTCAAGCCCGGATAATTCGCGACGGGGGTTGATTGAGGTACAAACACAAGAGCCACGTGTGGTACAAGTGCCGTGTCACCAACAACTTGCGCCACCACTGAGGCCTCTGCCGGACGCCCCACACGGCATCACAGACTGTCCTGTTCCTGGCCCTGTTCGACCAGCCGTTCCTTGCCCGCTTCGATCAGTGGCACACCGGTTCCGACGGCGGCGGCGTCCTGCTCAAGGCGGCCGAGCCAGTGGACGGCTGGTGGCGGGGTTCGTCCAATGCCTGGTCGACCGGCGCGAACCGGGCAAGGTGCGGCACACGTTGGCCGACTTGCTCGCGCTTCGAGCGCTGCACTACCGGTAGCTCGCTGTATCGATATGGGACGCAAGCTGGCCGCGCGGCGGATCACCATGCGGGGTTGTGGTGTTTTACCTACATCACCGGCTGGCGTACGCCGGGTGAGGTCCTATCGCTCGAGTGGCGGTGCGGCAGTGCGGCTTGACCCTGGGCACGACGAAGAACGAGCTGGGGCGGGTCTTTCTTTTTACGGCGGAGTTAGGTGCCGTCCTTGAGACGCAATAACGAGTTGCCGACGGGTTGCGCCGACTGGGGTGGCCGTGTCCCACGTGTTCTGTCACACGATCGGGAAGAAGGCCGGGCAGCGCATCACTGCGGACGGGTTCGCCAAGGCGTGGCAGCAGGAAGCCGCATGCTCGAAAACGCGGCCAATAGCGACGCGCGAGGCCCCACGGTTCTGCATTGAGGTGTTAGCCCTCAGCAAGGACGAGGCGCAGCGCATGACGAAGCGGGACAGAAGGCCTCTGGGATGAAGATTATCGCGGTAGACCGCGCCCTGGCCGATGATGAGCCGAGAAATGCTAAGGTTGGCCAAGCCGGTCTCGCTCACGCGGGTGAGGAAGCTTCGCCGTACCCGGCCGTTGCTGGGTACTCATCATGCTGCAGGCGGACGCGAGGGGGCGTCCCACACCGTGAGTTGGGATGTGCTTGAATCGCCTAGTGCGCCCTCGCCGCGTCACCGTGCCATTGAGCCTCGAAACGCGCGCTTTTTTGTGTCTTTGCGCTGGCGCCTGCGGTATTGCCTGTGCGCCCATCCTCGTTCGTCTATCAGAAACGGGTCCGGTGGCGAGCGCCTTCTGGCGCGCAGCCGTTGCGGCGCCGGTGCTCTGCGTATGGGCGTGGCGCGCGGCCCAGCGCCCCGTCTCCGCGTCGCTCCGCCCAACCGTCGCGGCCGGGCTCTTTTTCGCGGCGGACTTGGCCGTGTGGCACTGGTCGATTACCTATACGTCGGTTGCCAACGCCACCCTGCTCGCGAACCTCGCCCCTATCTTTGTGACCTTCGCCAGTTGGTTCTTCTTTCGGAAGCGAGTGACGCGCTCGTTCCTCGTCGGCATGGTGAGCGCGATCGCCGGCATGTTCGTTCTTGTCGGCCCCAATTTCGCGGCGGGTGGAACGAGATTGGCTGGGGATGCCTTAGGTGCCCTCACCGCCGTGTTCTATGCGGGCTATATGTTGGCAATCAAGACAGCACGTGACACCGGCGTATCGACCCTAGTACTCATGGCCTGGAGTACGAGCATTACGGCAGTCGTACTACTCCCCGTCGCAGTGCTCTCGCCACAGCCGTTGCTCCCACAGAGTCCCACCGGCTGGGCGATCTTGGCGGCGCTTGCCCTCGTGTCTCATGTGCTCGGCCAAGGCCTCATTGCCTTTGGGGTCAAGCACCTCTCCGCATCACTCTCGAGCATGAGCCTACTCTTGCAGCCGGTCCTGGCGACACTCTTTGCCTGGGCGATTTTCAGCGAAATGATCGGGCCTTCGCAAATCATCGGAGGTGGTGTCGTGCTCGGAGGAATCTGGCTCGCCAGACGGGAAAGTTAGTCTTGTCGTTGCATGCGCAACGGTCCACAGCGACGGAGTTCCAGCAGCAGTTGGTCGATTTAGTTCGGGTTGGGATTGCGGCGGAGGACCTGACGCGCGAGTTCGAACCATCAGCTTAGGCGCGATGCGGCACACGGTGCTGCACCTCGACGCCGCCGGCGTGCAAGCTTCCCGAGGCTTCTCGGACACGGTTCGCTGCACACACGGCAATCCAGCACGATGGTACAGGTTTCACCACCTGCTTCGTCGTCGGGGAGTGGGACCGGATGAAGCTATCGGCGAGGTGCAGGAACATGGCTGCTGACACGATGGGACGAATCGATTCGCCGACCCCAGACGCGACCGCGTAGCGAGAGCGTGCACTGCTCGACCAGTTGATTGCAAGCCATCAAGCTCTACGACAGCAGTCAGGTGAATTAGGAGCTTGTGAGAAACTCACCACGATCGCCGCTCAGATCCGGCCGACACACTCATGTCCAGCCCGCTTGCCGCCGTCGACCAGTTTCCGAGGGTGCGGCTCGGTCATGCGCCGACGCCGATCGACGCTGCCCCACGCCTCGGTGCTGCCCTCGGCGTCGAGCTGTGGATCAAGCGCGACGACTGCACGGGGCTTGCGTTCGGAGGAAACAAAATACGCCAACTTGAGTTTTACTTGGGCGAGGCGCAGGCGCGCAAGGCTGACACCGTGCTCGTGACCGGAGCAGTACAGTCGAACCTCGTCCGCCTCGCCGCGGCTGGTGCGCGACGGCTCGGGATGGACATCCGCGTCCAGCTCGAAGATCGAGTGGACGATGACGGCGACTTCTACCGCGCCTCGGGCAACCTGCTGCTCGACCGGGTGTTCGGCGCAACGCTGCACCCCTTTCCCATTGGCGAGGACGAGGCGGCAGCGGATGCGGCGCTGGAGCGTCTCGCCCGGACGCTTGCCGACGAGGGCCGCCGGCCGTACGTCATTCACTCCGCGCCTGGGCATCCGCCGCTCGGTGGGCTCGGCTACATTGTCGCCGCCGAGGAGGTTCTGAGGCAGGTCCGGACTCTTGGCATCGGGTTCGACATGGTGGTCTGTGCCTCGGGCAGTGCGCTCACCCACGCCGGCATGCTGATCGGCCTGCGGGCGCTAGGCGAGGAGGCGCCCGTGTACGGCGTGTGCGTGCGGCGTAACGCCTGCCGGCAAGGTGACCGAGTGGCGCAAGTGGCAGCCAAGCTAGCGGCGATGATCGAGTGTCCAGCAGCGTTTGATGCGGGCGACGTCGAGGTCTGTGACGCGGTGCACCTCCCGGGCTATGGCCAACTCAACGACGCGGTGCGCGAGGCGATGGCGCTGGCGGCGCGGCACGAGGCGCTGCTGCTCGACCCGGTGTACACCGGCAAGGCGATGGCAGGCCTTGTCGCCCATGTGCGCGCGGGGCGTATCCCTGCCGGCAGCCGCGTGCTGTTCCTCCACACCGGCGGACTGCCGGCCCTCTTCGCCTACGCGAACAAGCTGGGACCGTGGCTCTCGAAGGCTCCTTGGGCGTCGGCGTGCTGAACGGGAGACGCGACACCGCGTCGGCCGCGATCCTGGCGGCAGCCTTGGCCTCGTCCAAGATCCATTCCCCGAGGGCCCGCACCTCCGGCCAACTGTTGCCCGGCCCGCGCGACGGCCAGACTATTGACGCACGAGCATTTCCAACTGGGCCACGCAGTGGGACTGCTCAGACCACTCTCACCGATAACGCGCTGTGTGCGATGGCGGTACCGTGGGCACGCTTGTACTCGACGTTGGAGCGGCCGTCGATCCCGCCAGAGCAGGTCGTGATCTTCACGTCCGGTCCTGCGGATGCGCCCAGTCGTCGTTGGCCCCTGCTTCGGGTGCTTGTGGGCCGGTTCCGGCGCGCGTCGGCGTAGACATGCCGGCGGTGGCCAGTCCCCGCAGAAACGCCGTAGCCCTCGCCCGAGTCCAGCGGGACGAGGCTCCGCAGCGCCGCACTGGCTTCCAGCGTCGTCGCATCGATGCCGACCGGCGTGCCGCGCGCCAGCCCTGCCTCGGCCAGCCATCGCAGCACTCCGGTGAAGACCGCCCGGGGCTCTTGAGGTCGAGTCAGTGCCGTGTCCATCGCGACCTCGAGGCATTTGCTGAAGGCTCCGCGAATCGACCGCCCGCAGAACGCAATCGCCCGTTCCACATCCAAGCCTTCGACTGAGCCCAGAAGAGCCCGGCACCACTCCTTGGACGTAACAGCCTGCCGCTATGCTCACGATGCCTGAGGCTTCGTTCTGGTCTGACAGAGCAGTCTGCGATACTTTGGAGATCCTGCCGCAGTCAGGACCTCAATTGCCTTAGCTCGTGTCTTACGGCTGTCGTTAAAGTCCGTGAGGTACGGCACACAACGCAATTCTGCAAGATAGTCGTCGCCAAGGCGGTGTTGGCGAGCACCGGCAATTACCAGAGCAAGGTACCAATCATACGGTTTGAGATTCGGCTGTGGCGACTTGGCGAGGTAAGTTACCGCCTGAACGATCTCGTCGCTGTCGGACCGATGGACCGGGAATGCATCGCAGCGCTTGTAGCCATCCCCTTCCGCGCTGTCGAGCACGCAGCGCTGCGTCCCGGGAATCTCATACAACACGCCGGCGGTTCGACGACCGACTTCCTGACGGAGAGTGGCTTTCCCCGACTCGTCCTGGCTCAGCTTACTGAATTCGATGCCCCAGTCGTCAGCGAATGCGCGCCCCACAGTGGTGGCTCCAGGGCAACGATCCGAATCCTTCAGCCGTTCTGTCAACATGTTCGAGCCATAGGCGAAGTAGTAGAACGTCATGGCTTTCATCCACGTAGGTCTCCCGCCGTGGATCCTACTCCGGTCAAGGTGCTGAAGTTCGATTTGCCCGTTGTCAAGAGGAGATCGAGATGGGTCTCGGGATCAGCGGAACTGTGGCCCTAGCGGCTTGACAAGCGTGTTGATCGGTGCTGGTCAAACGAGGACTTCCAGAATGATTGGAGGCGGACTTTGCTGCCTGAGTGCGTTTGGCAAGGCCCCGTGATTCCAGTCGTTACACACGAATCACGGCAGCTTTACCAGCGCCGGTCAACGGATGCGACCTTCATGTGGCGGTGCTAGCGGACGACTCGCGCGCTTTCCAGGGCACTACGCTTTGGCGTGGCCGGGTCGTCGTCCCCCGACGACACGGCCACACGTCACGAAGGCGCAAACGGATTCCATTAGAACGACGCCGGGCACGCGCATCTGGCCCGGCGGCTCCTCGAGGTCGTCAACGGCGCATCACTGCTACGCTGCCGACTTCAGAGTACGACGAACGTCACACCAAGATTCGTCAAGGCGGAACGGGGCGCCCTAGCACATCGCCGGGATTCTCACGCGGTTCCGCTTGGCCACACGGACACGCTGTCCACGGCCACCCCCCCCGGTCCGCCCGTCTTTCCGCACACCTCCAGACAGTCCGCGCCCCCCTTCGGCTCGGTCGAGTGCGGATGAATGGCCGTCGCCTGCGCCTAGTAGAATCTGCGCATGTGCCGATGTTCACAGTCATGACGGCACTGGCTTCGAGGTGCGGCGTGCCCGACCTGCCGACCGACCCAAATGCGGGAGGAGCGGGTATTAAAGGGCAGTCGGGGGTGATCCACGGGGGCAACAGTCCCGCAGATGCCAGGGTCTCACGCCACCTCCCAGCCGCTGTGGATTGGTTCCCAGGGGGGTACATGTGCGCCGGAGGTGCTAGAGCGACTCGACGCTTGCCTGGAGCGTCGCAGGGCTGCCGGCGCGCGGGTGTAGTATCGGCGTCTCGGGGAGCAGCGAATCGGAGTTCTGGCTGAGGCCAGACGTCGTCAACGGGCGCAAGGCACAGGACTCGCACCTCGAGAGCCACATTGGAGAGGCCATCCCGTGAAAAAGACTTCAACGATAGGACTTCTCGTCGTGGCGCTTGGGGGCGTGCCGAGTCCAGCACAGGGACAAGGCTGGTATCTGGGCAGCGAACTGGGCGCGCATGTGGTCCCGCGCCTAGGGATGACCGGGCTGTCCAACGATCGGGCCAGTGTATGCGACGAGTTCATCAATCCGCAGTATGCAACAGTGACGCAGACGGCAGGGTATGAAGCCTACAACTGCACAGGGGCGGAGCGCAGCGATAATTGGGTCAACGAGTTCGCACGAGCCACGGGCCTGCAGGCTAGCTGGGTGTTGGGATATCGCTTCGGGAGCGACGATTCAGGCCCGCGGTGGCACCATGTGCGGACGGAGGTGGAGTACTTCTACCGCGCGACCACCTACGACCAGACTGTCGCCGTGCCCGGCCTGAGCGCCGGTTCGGGCAGCGTCACTGCCGACAAGCTGAATCAAGAACTTCAGGCGGCGACAGACTACTTCGGCCGTGTGATCGCGCACACCCTGTTCGCAAATCTGTATTGGGACATCCGAACCCGCAGTCGCCTCACTCCTTATCTCGGCGTGGGCGTGGGAATCGGGTCGACGGCAGTGGCTTACGGCAGTCTGTGGTCACGGAACGCCAATCCCACGGCGATTTCCACTGGTGAGGGGCTGCCCAACGTGGAGGACATTCGCCAGAACCTGGCGGCCACGACGAGCAGCTTCCAAGGCGTCCTATCCGACAGGCTGGTCAGCCAGCAAGTGCTGGTCGGGGTGCACTACGCGCTCACGGAGGCCTTGGCGGTGGGTGTCAAGGGCCGCTGGGTCCACGGCGCGGCTTTCGAGAGTGACGAAGCGGTCGTCTGGGATCCGCTGCGCAGTCACGTCCCCAACCTGCGCCGTGATGGGAGCGAACCCGTCTCGGGGCAGCTGTTGACCGACGCCAGCACGCTCTGGGATGTAGGCCTGAGTCTCACCTACCACTTCTAGACCGTCGTTTGACCCAAAATACCACGCACTCGAGACCGCTCTGAATACCGCAGGAGTAGTCCTAAGGAATCACCAGATTGCCAGACGCGGTAGCGTCATGTTGGCTCTCCTGACAACGGAGTAGAACAATGGTCTCCAACGGTCAACTGAACATGTTCGAATCCGACCCCTCCGCCACAGTGCTGCTGCTGCCGGAGCGCCTCAACTACGGCATTCACGAACGTGGGATGCACAGGATTCCTGAGGTCCATGGCCTGTACTATTGCTATGGGTTCCTGGATGAGTACGGTCAAAGCACGTTGATCGAATGCCTCGATGCCAACCCCTGGTACGCCAAGGACATGATTTCACACGGAACTGTGGGATGACCGGGTTTTCGGGGTCCACAAAGGAGCAGCGATGGATACCTACTACCACCCGAAAGACCTAGCACGGTTCGCAGAGATGGGGGAAGAAGCGCCGGAGCTCTGGCAGAAGTTCCTCGAGTGGTACAACGCCGTCTTCAGGGAGGGCGCGCTCACCGAACGCGAGAAGGCGCTTATCGCGCTGGCCGTGGCTCACGCCGTCCAGTGCCCGTACTGCATCGACGCCTTCAGCACGACCAGCCTGGAAAAGGGCTCCACGCCCGAGCAGATGACCGAGGCTGTCCACGTGGCCGCCGCCATCCGGGGCGGAGCTTCGCTGGTGCACGGGGTGCAGATGAAGAGTCACGTGGACAAGCTTTCGATGTAGCTCGGTCGCTTGGAAGTTGGCTATTGGGGAGTTGGTTTCTTGAGAGTTGAACGTTGGCCCTGCTCACGCTCCTGAACAGCCGGAGTCCGCTGGCCGACACGGCCACGCAGCGGGCAACGCTCGCGGCCCTGCCGCTGGCGCGGACGTTCGAGGAGGCAACCGCGGCCGCCGGCCACGATCCGCTGCGAACTATGGGCGTGAGCGTACTGCAGATGAACGTCGGGAAGCGGTGCAACCAAGCGTGCCACCACTGCCATGTCGACGCGGGGCCCGATCGTAGGGAGGTGATGCCGCCGGAAGTCGTGGACGCTTGCCTACGCTTCCTGGAGCAGAGCGACACGCCCACGCTCGACATCACCGGAGGTGCTCCCGAGCTGCACCCGCTCTTCCGCGACATCGTCAGGCGGGCGCGCGCGGCAGGGCGACACGTGATGGACCGCTGCAATCTAACGATCACGCGGCTACCCGCCTATGCCAGCCTGCCCGACTTCCTGGCGGAACACCAAGTGGAGGTGGTCGCCTCGCTCCCCTCCTTCGCCGGGCGCCAGACCGACGCGCAGCGGGGAGAGGGCGTGTTCGAGGATTCGATTGCCGCGCTCAAGCGCTTCAACAAACTCGGTTATGGCGCCGACGATTCGGGGCTGCAGCTCCACCTCGTGACCAACCCCGTCGGCGCGTTTCTTCCGGGATCGCAGGCCGCGCTCGAGGTCGACTGGAAGCGCGAGCTCAAGCGTCGGCACGGTATCGTCTTCAACCGCCTGTACACGATCACCAACATACCTATCAGCCGCTTCCTACAGTTCCTGCTCGACACGGGGAATCTCGAGGCGTACATGGAGAAGCTGGTGGGCGCCTTCAACCCCGCAGCGGTGGAAGGACTGATGTGCCGCTTCACGCTCTCGGTCGGCTGGAACGGCCGCCTGTACAACTGCGATTTCAACCAGATGATCGACCTCGGCACTGCCCAAGGCTCCCCAGAAACGATCTTCGACGCCACCGCCGCCGCCCTGGCCAACCGCCGGATTGTAGTGGGCCCGCATTGCTTCGGCTGCACGGCGGGGGCTGGATCGAGCTGTGGAGGGGCTACGACATAGCTCCTCCTCCCCAGCGCAGTGATCGTGCACGACCTGCGGCACACGACGATGCGCAACCTCGTCCGCGCCGGTGTGCCGGAACGCGTGACCATGAATCCAGTCGGCGTACCAGAGGAGTCTGCGCCGGTGATTAGGACCCTGTGCGCCAAGCGTCAATTGGCGGTCTGTGGCCCCGTGGTCATCGTGTCGAAGGCCGCCGACGGGGAGCCGAGGTCAAGCCGGTTGAGCAAGCGCAGGTCGAAGTCGGCGCCGTGCATGACACTTTCGGCGCGAGGCACTGCGTTCGATCCACAACGCCTGGACGGCCAGCGCCTGCAACCATGCACGGACCACCTGCGCGGTGAATTCCGGGCTGTAATACCTTCGCTGACAGCAGCCATGACAGGACAACTGTTTCTCGAGACTGGGTTTACCACAACTCAGCTCGAAAGGAGCATGCCTGCCATGACCGTTGCTGCTTCTACCACAGGCGCCACATGAGGTGGCGATTGACGTTGCAAGGTGACGCCCTAGGAGTTCCTCGGGAAGTACCAGCAGCTCTGTCGTCGTCGGAAGGTGCTCGAAGAGGACATCGTGGCCCGTCTCACCGGGCATCCCGACTTCGAGCGGCTGCAAACAGTACCGGCATCGGGCCGATTCTGGCGTTGCTCATCCTGACAAGGCCGACACTTTCGGCGTGCGCTTCAACTACGGGTGTCAATTCCTGAAATACTGCGACTATGGTGAGTGCGTCTTTCCGCACACGGCAGAAGCCGTCTGGACGGTGTCTCGTGCTTCTCGTTTCACTTGGCGAGCAGTCAGCCTGGCGAAGTTCTGTGTTCTTGACTTCTGAGATAGCCCGTTGTCCAACCGCAGGTAGGCCGGTGCCTCAGGGGTCACGAACGGGTCCGCCAACACTTCGATCACATCGGTGGCCCGGCACTGCCACGCCTCCCGCAGCACTAAGCCCGCTCGCGAATACTAATCGACGACCGCCAGGGTCGTCAGCGGGCGCCCATCGTGCGTCCGCCCAAATGTCGCGACGATACGAGTGCATTCTCGCCAAGCTACTGCGCGACGAGCAGATCGGCCGCTTCATCGTGCCGATGGTGCTGGATGAGGCCCAGACCTTCGGCATCGAGGCCCACTTCGTAGTACGGAATCTACTCCCACATCGGGCACCCCGACCAAGCGGCGCGCGCACCCTGCCCAGGCCAGTGGCCCGCTGGCTCCCGCGAGCCCTGGTCGTCCTGGGCACAGACTGCTTCGGCCGGAGTGAATCCCGGCAGACCCTACGCTCGCCAGTTCGAGGTGAATGCCGCAACAATGGCCTATGCGACGCTGCGCGACGTGGTCCGGCAGAACTTGGTCGACGAGTCGGTTGTTGGTGATGTCCGCCGTGCCCTGGGAATTAAGCTCGACAAGGGCGAGCCCCATGCGCGACTAGGAGCCGGCAGCCGTACGGCGCCGTGGGTACTCCCGTGGTCCCGGTCCGACATATGTGGCCATCGGACGAATCAAGCGGTTGTCAGCGCGCTGTTCCACGATGTGTGCGGCCCAGCCAGCGATCCGAGCGCAGACGAAAATCGGCGTGAACAATCGCGTCGGAATACCGAGGCTCCGATACACTGGCGCGCTGAAGAAGTCGAGATTCGGAAACAGCTTCTTCTCGTTCCAGAGCAGCCTTTCAATCGCTTCGGCTCTCTGGAACATCCCGGGGTCGTCTACCGCCGAAAGGCGACTCGCCCAGTGCTTGATGACCCCATGCCGTGGGTCAACTCTGCGATACACGGCGTGTCCGAAGCCCATAATCTTCTCTTTGTGCGCGAGCATGCCCCGCACTCCACGCTCGGCGTTTTCCGGTGAATCGAAGCGTTCGATCAGCTCCATCGCAGCTTCGTTGGCACCGCCATGCAGCGGTCCACGCAGGGTGCCAATCGCGGCCGTGACCGCCGAGTGGAAGTCCGACAGCGTTGCGGCGCAGACCCGCGCCGCGAAGGTCGAGGCATTAAACTCGTGCTCCGCGTAGAGAATCAGAGACACGTCGAGGGCTCGCTCGTGCAGTTTGCTCGGGGCCTTCCCGTGCAGGAGATGGAGGAAATGCCCCGCAACGCTCGGCTCGTCGCTCGCCGTCTCGAGTCGCTCGCCGCGACGTGTGTAGTGATGCCAGTAGAGCAGCATCGATGGCAGGATTGCGATCAGGCGATTGGCGACCTTGAGTTGCCGGGACGCATCGCCTTCCGGCTCTAGAGTGCCGAGCATCGAGCACCCCGTGCGAAGCACGTCCATCGGATGCGCACCAGCCGGGATCCGCTCGAGGACGTCGCGAAGCGCGGCCGGCACCGACCGCTGTCCCTGCAGTTCCGCACGGTAGTCCGCCAACTGCGTTGGCGTTGGTGGCTCACCGTACAACAACAGATACGCGACCTCATCGAAGGACGTATGCTCAGCGAGTTCAACGATATCGTAGCCGCGATAGCGGAGGGCATGGCCTTCCGCGCCCACTGTCGCAATCGCTGTCCTGCCGGCGGAGACGCCGCGCAGACCCGCGCTCGAGCCTTCTCCGTTCATCGGTCGTCGTCCCCCCTGATGGTATTGTCCGCGAAGAGCGTGTCGAGCTTGTGCTCGTAGCCAAGGTAGTCGAGCACGGCATAGAGCTCTTCCCGTGTCTGCATCGCCTCGACCATGGCCCGTTGCGTACCATCCCGGCGAATTGCCTCGTACACTTTCGCCGCTGCTTGGCTCATCGCGCGGAACGCGGACAACGGATACAGAATCAGCCGAATGCCAGCACCGGCGAGCTCATCCACGGTGAAGTTCGGCGTCAGGCCGAACTCGGTCATGTTCGCGAGCACGGGCACCTCGAGCGCCGAGCAGAACGCCCGGTACTCGTCGAGCCCGGTCAGTGCCTCGGCAAAGATCATGTCGGCCCCGGCGGCCACGTAGGCCTGGGCGCGTTCGATCGACCGGTCCAAGCCTTCGAGAGCGAACGCATCGGTCCTCGCCATGAGGACGAACGCCTCGTCAGTGCGCGCGTCGGCAGCCGCCTTCAGGCGGTCGCACATCTCCCCCATCGAGACGATGGCCTTGTTCGGCCGATGGCCACAACGCTTGGACTGCTGCTGATCCTCGATATGCATCGCCGCCGCGCCGGCCCGAATCAGCTCGCGCGTTGTGCGTGCGATGTTGAAGGCGCTGCCGCCGAATCCCGTGTCAGCGTCGACGAGCAGCGGCAGCTCTGTGGCCGCGGTGATCCGGCGCACATCCTCAAGCACGTCGCTGAGAGATGTGATCCCAAGGTCGGGCAATCCGAGCGAAGCATTCGCGACGCCTGCACCCGAGACGTAGACGACCTTGAAGCCGGCGCGTTCGGCCAGCATCGCCGTATAGGCGTTGATCGCCCCGGGGATCTGCAGCGGGGTCAACTCGGTCACAGCCGCACGGAACGTCGCCCCCGCGCTCATGGCACCCTACCCTGCCTCGTGCGGGCGCGCCTTTCGGCCGGCACCGTCAGTCGACCCATAGCTCGATGAACTCTGAAACGTTCATAGACTCCAGCACGCCCTGATCAGCGAAAGCATGTGAGATCCGAGCAGCGCGCTCGGCCGCGAAACGCGTCCCGGCATTGTCTCTGAACTTCTCGAGCAACTTCGGTATCCCTTCGGCGCGGCGTCGCCTGTGTCCTATTGGATAGTCGACCGCGACTCGCGGCGTGCTCGACCCGTCCCTAAAGAACACCTGTACTGCGTTGCCGATCGCACGCTTCTCGGGGTCGAGGTAGTCGCGGCTGAACTCGCGATTCTCGCTGACCTGCATCTTGTCTCGCAGCGCGTCGACCCGAGGATCGCGCGCGATCTGGTCCTCGTAATCGGCCGCGGTCAGCCGGCCAAAGGCCAGTGCCACGGCAACCATGTATTGCAGGCAATGATCGCGATCCGCGGGGTTGGCAAGAGGGCCCGTCTTGTCGATGATGCACATCCCTGCTTCCTGCGTCTCTAGCGTGATCCGGGCGATCTCGTCGAGACGGTCCCCGACGGCTCCATGCAACTCGAGCGCCGCTTCGACGGCGGTCTGCGCATGGAATTCGGCCGGGAACGAGACTTTGAACAGGACGTTCTCCATGACGTAGCAATCCAGCGGACGCGCCAACTCGATCGTCCGGCCTTCAAAGAGCACATCCTGAAAACCCCATCGTCGTGCCGTCAGTGCCGACGGATATCCCATTTCACCGGTGCGCGCCACCAGGGCGAGCCGAACCCCCCTCGCCGTCGCGTCGCCTGCGGCCCAACTCTTGCGCGAGCCGGTATTCGGTGCGTGGCGATAAGTGCGCAGGACGCCGCCATCGATCCAAGCGTTGGCGAGCGCGGAGATGGTCTGCTCGTTCGTACATCCAAAGAGCACGGCGGCGACGGCAGTACTCGCGACGCGGTTGAGCAGCACGTGATCGAGACCCACGCGATTGAAGGCATGGTTCAGGGCCAGCACGCCCTGAATCTCGTGGGCCTTGATCATCGCCGTCAGCACATCGCCGACTGTCAGCGGCTCGCGACCTAAGGCAAGGCAGCGGCGGCTCTCGTAGTCGGCGACGGCGAGGATCGCGCCGAGATTGTCGGACGGGTGCCCCCACTCGGCAGCCAGCCAGGTGTCGTTGAAGTCGAGCCAGCGGATTAGCGTCCCAATATTGAAGGCCGCTGTGACCGGATCGAGTTCGTAGCCCGTGCCCGGCACCCGCGCGCCGCCAGGCAACATCGCGCCCGGCACGACGGGGCCGAGCAGCTTCGTGCATTCGGGATGCCCGAGAGCCAGCACCGCGCAGCCGAGCGAGTCCATCAGGCAATACCGCGCGATCTCGCGGGCCTGTGCGTTGTCGCCGCTGTAGGTCAGCGCATAGTCCGCCAGCCTCGTCAGGACGTGATCGGGCTCGGGCCGCGATGCATCACGCACGTCGACGATGCTCATCGCCTCCAACTGGGGAGGGAACCTGTTTGCTCAATTCTGCCGGCAGACAACACTTGGCCCACCTGAAGCCTAGTGGGACTTTGCCCCAGACACTGCGGACGGGTCTTTCCTGTCGCTTGCAGGCACTACAGAAGCGGTTGCTGAGCAGGCGTTCCACCATCCAACCCGCCGACTGGCGCACCACCACCAGGCAAGACCGAGTCACCCAGCGTGCGTCGTGGTCTTTCGCCACCGTGTAGCGGCCACACAAGGGCGAATTCTAGCAAGCCCCTAGGCTGGTCGGCCGTTGTCGTATCAACCGCTGTACGTCGTGGTACCGCGCACGACGCGATACGAGTCCACCGACCGGACCTCCCTTGGTTGTGATCCTAGCCCCTTTCAGCTCATCGCACAGCAATCCGACGTGGCGTTGGTCGATCAGGCACACGACCGTCGTCGTGCCTGCCTGCAAGACTCTGAATGTGATGAGGATCCGCAAACCCGCCGTACGCTGGATAGGCTCGCAGGTCAATCACAAAAGGAAATCCACCCGCCCGAAAGTTGGTGGGCAAATCGCCTATAGCGGGAGGGGCCGCACCAGATATTGAACTTCGACATCTCCGTGGTCTTGGGAGCCTACGGCCTCGAACCCCATGCTCGCGTGGAGCCGAAGCGACGGGTCGTTGCGCGGTCTCGTGTTCACTTCGGCCACCAGCAGGCGGAAGCGCTCGTCGCCCGAAGAGGCTGCGTCGCGGTACAGGGCGCGCGCAACTCCTCGACGATGGTACCGGCGCGAAACGGCGACGCGATCGATATACAGGAAGTCCTCGTAGCGTGCTTTGAGCCAGTCGAAGTTCGGGCTGTCGTACGGGGCCTCGGGGGCCAAGCAGATCAAGAACCCTGCGATGTCTGCGCCGAAGACGGCAACGCGGAAGTACACGGATTCCCGTGCGAGCCATGCCAGGCACTCCGGGGCCAAGCTGTTCACCGCTGGCACCGACAGTTCGTTCAGCGCGTTCACGGCAGCCAAATCCGCATCTGTTGCGTCCCTCAGCAGCATGGTGCTACTCGACCGACTGTTCGCCCCTGCTTCGTCGGCAGCAGGGTCCAAACCAGTGCAGCAACTGGCCCCCATAAACCATTCTATCTGCCGCCGTCCTGTGCGGAGCCTTCCCGCGCAGGCGCGAGTGTCGCGCACGGAGACGTCGATTAGCTTCGATGCACACGCGGTTGCGTCACAGGCGATTTCGGCGTAGCGTGCTGCCCATGCAAA
>CAZHTD010000048.1:0-17178 GCA_964535675.1 uncultured Bifidobacteriaceae bacterium
GCGGCGCCTCACGTCGGGGCGGTAGATCGAGAGAGGAGCAGGCATGCGGAGGCAACGCGGTTCGTGGGGGCGGATCCTCGGTGGTCTTGCCGTCGCGCTGGCGGCCGTCGCCGTGCTGGTGCCGCCGCCGGCCGACGTTGTACGGGCACAGGCGCCTGCCGAGCGGCCCGAGGACAACCGCTTCACGCCCGTTGTGCTCATCTCGGGCGGGGAGCTGGACGAGCCGATGGTCTTCCAGGTGCTGCCCGACGAGCGTGTGCTGATCGCGGAGCGGAAGGGCGCACTGAAGCTCTACGACCCACGCGACGGCCGGGTGTCGGTCGTGGCCGAGATCCCAGTCAACACGCAGTACACCAACGCGGCCGGCGTGCAGCGGGAGGCCGAGGAAGGTCTGGTCGGCCTGACGCTCGACCCTGACTTCGAGGAGAACGGCTGGATCTACATGGTCTATGCCGATCCGGACGTGACCAAGCACGTCCTGGCGCGGTGGACGTTCAGCGACGGGGCACTGGTCGCCGGCACCCAGCGCGTGCTGCTCGAGTGGACGGTCCAGCGCTACCAGTGCTGCCACACCGGTGGGGGCATGACGTGGGACGCCGACGGCAACCTGTACGTGACGGTCGGCAACAACACGTCGAACTCGATCAGCGCGCAGACCGACGAGCGCCCGGGCCGGCAGCCGTGGGACGACCAACGGGGCGCCGCCAACACCAACGACCTGCGCGGCAAGATCCTGCGCATCCATCCCGAGCCGGACGGCACGTACACGATTCCTGACGGCAACCTCTTCCCGCCTGGCACGCCCGAGACGCGCCCCGAGATCTACATCATGGGGAACCGGAACCCGTGGCGGCCGTTCATCGACAGCGCCACCGGCTGTCTCTACTGGGGCGAGGTGGGGCCCGACGCCCGCGAGGACTCGGCGGTCGGCCCGATGGGCTACGACGAGCAGAACCAAGCATGCGGCCCCGGCAACCACGGCTGGCCGTACTTCGTCGCCGACAACCAGGCGTTCCCGTACTACGACTTTGCCAGCGACCGGCCGCTCGAACCGAAGGACCCGGCGCGGCCGACCAATACGTCCGTCAACAACACGGGCCTCGAGGTGCTGCCGCCCGCGCAGCCGGCGTTCATCTACTACCCGTACCGGCCGTCGGAGGCGTTCCCCGAGGTTGGCACGGGCGCACGGTCGGCCAATGGCGGGCCCGTGTATCACCTGGCCGATTTCGACAATCCGGCCCGCCCCTTCCCCGCATACTACGAAGGCAAGTGGTTCACGTCCGACTTCTCGCGCGGCTGGATCATGGTGGTCACCATGGACGAGAACAACGACTACGTGTCCATGGAGCGGTTTCTGCCAAGCTACCGGCCCGTGGAGATCATCGACAACAAGTTCGGGCCCAACGGCGACTTCTACGTCCTGGAGTACGGCAGCACCTGGTTCGCGCAGAGCCCGGACTCGAAGCTCGTGCGCATCGAGTACAACGGCGGTAACCGACCACCCGTGCCCCGGATCGAGAGCACCCCGTACGGCGGCGCGGTGCCGCTCGAGGTGTCGCTCTCGTCAGCAGGGACGATCGACTACGACGGCGACGCCCTCAGCTACGCATGGACCGTCCAGGCGGAGGGCCTGGCCCCGCAGGTGCTGTCCGGCCCCGAGGTGACCGTTGCCTTGGCGACGCCGGGCGCGTACGAGGCGACCCTGACGGTGACAGACGCCGCGGGGGCCGCGGCCAGCGCGTCGGTGACGCTGGTGGCGGGTAACGAGGCGCCCGCCGTGGACGTCACGCTCGACTCGATCAACGCGACGTTCTTTTTCCCCGGGTCGCCAGTGCGCTACGACGTGCGGATTGCCGACGCTGAGGACGGCGAGCCGGCGGCCGAGCGCGTGGCCGTGGCCGTTGACTACGTGCCTGAGGCGCTCGATCTGGATGCCTTGGCGTCCGCCGAGGGCCCCGTCGATGCGGCCGCACGCTTTCCGGTGGGCGCGGCCATCATGGCGTCCACCGACTGCGCTGCCTGCCACAACCTGGATACACGGTCGGCGGGCCCCTCCTTCCGTGCGATCTCGGACCGGTACCGGGAGCAAGCTGGGGCAGTGGATCGCTTGGCGGCCATCGTGCGGGACGGTGGCTCGGGCAACTGGGACACCGATGACCTGACGATGCCTGCCCACCCGACCCTCACCGACTTCGAAGCCCGCACGCTCGTGCGCTACATGCTGGGCGTGCACGACCCTGATCGGCTCCCGCGGAGCGGCTCTTACGCTGCGGCGATCCCCGAGGGCGATCTGGGCACGGGAACGCTGATGGTCCGCGCGGTGTACACCGACGGCGGCGTGGAGGCGCTGCCAGCGCTGACCTCCACCGGGGTCGCGACGCGGCGGAGCCCGCGCGTCTCGGCCGAGAGCGCCGACGAGATGAGCGGGGTGATCACGCGCATCGAAGATCGCGGTGCGGGCCCACTGGCAGCGCTGCCGGTATCGGGCGGGTACCTTGGGTACCGCGCGCTCGACCTGACGGGCGTGACGGCCATCGACGTAGGCGCCGTGGCGTCGGCACGCGAGCTGTTCCCGGGTGGCACGGTGGAAGTGCGACTCGACACCCCGACGGGCCAGGTGCTCGGCCAGGCCGACATCGCGCCCGCACCGCAGGGGCGTGGGCGTGGCGCGGCGCCGCTGCCCGTCACGGTGACGTTCAATCCAGTTGACGGCGTCCGCGACGTGTACTTCGTGTTCACGAACGGAGCAGCCCCGCCCAACGCGCGGCTCGTCACCGTCACCGACGTGACGTTCAGGCAGGAGTAGCGTGCGACGGATCGGGATGGGATTGGTGGGCCCCGGCTTCGTCGGAGCCCACCACATCGACGCAGTGCGCCGCCTGGGCTGCGTGGACGTCGTGGCCGTTGCGGCACGCTCTGAGGCCTCGGCGCGCGGCAAAGCCGACGCGTGGGGCGTGCCCCGCGCGTACGGGAGCCCCGAGGCGCTGGCAGCGGACCCCGACGTGCACGTCGTGCACAACACGACGCCCAACCACCGGCACGCACACGTCATTCGGGCTGCCCTCAGCCACGGCAAGCACGTCATCTCCGACAAGCCGCTTGCCACCACAGCCGCCGAGGCGGCGGCGCTGCTGGCCGAGGCGCGCGCGGCGGGCGTCACCCACGCCGTGACGTTCAACTACCGCGGCAATCCACTCGTGCAACATGCCCGGGCGCTGGCCGCTGCCGGGGCGCTGGGGTCGCTCCACCTGGTGCACGGCGCGTACTTGCAGGACTGGCTGCTCGACCCGCAGGCGTTCTCGTGGCGGCTCGAGCCCGACAAGGGCGGCGCGAGCGCGGCGGTGGGCGACATCGGCTCGCACTGGCTCGATCTCGTCGAGCACGTGTCCGGACTGCGGATCGAGGCTGTGCTGGCCAGCCTGGGTACCGCCATCACGACACGTTTCCGACCGACGGCCTCGCCCGAGGCGTTCGCACGAGCGGCCGACGGTGCCCGCGAGCGGGTCGAGGTCCGCAGCGAAGATCTCGCCACGGTGCTGCTGCGCTTCGAGGGGCGCGCGCACGGGACGGTGTCGATCGGCCAGGTGTGCGCTGGCCACAAGAACGACTGCTGGTTCGAGCTCAACGGCAGCCGCGCCTCTTTGCGATGGGCGCAGGAGCGCCAGAACGAGCTCTGGATCGGGTACCGCGACAAGGCCAGCGAGATTGTGCCCAAGGATCCCGCGCTGCTGGCACCCGAGGTGCGGCCCTACGCGCATCTCCCGGGCGGGCATCAGGAGGCGTGGGGCGACGCGTTCTGCAACGTCCTGCGCGACGCGTACTCGGTGATCGCGTCCGAGGCCCCCGCGACTGCACCGCGACCGCCGGCGCTCGCGACCTTCGAGGACGGCTACCGGTCGGCGTGCCTGGTGGAGGCCGTGCTCGAGAGCCATCGGCGCGGTGGCGTCTGGACCACCGTGCGGGCGCCCGAGGCTGTCGGGAGCCCATCATGAAGCTGGGTGTCTTCACGCCCGTGTTTGGCGGACTCGAGGTTCGCGAGATGCTGGCCCGCGTCCGCGCGCTCGAGCACGTCCAGGCCATCGAGTTGGGGACGGGAGGCTGGCCGGGGGCCGACCACGTCGATGTCGACGCGTTGCTCGCGCGCCGCGACCGTGTCCACGAGTACCGCGCGATGATCGCCGATGCCGGGTTGACGATTAGCGCGCTGTCGTGCCACGGCAACCCGCTGCACCCCGATGCCGACACAGCGCAGGCGGCCGACGAGGTCTTCTGCAAGACGCTGCGGCTGGCCGAGGCTCTCGAGGTCGGCGTGGTGGTGACTTTCTCGGGCTGCCCGGGCGACGCCGAGGACGCGCGGCATCCCAACTGGGTCACGACGGCCTGGCCGCCCGAATTTCTCGACGTGCTCGACTGGCAATGGGAGCGGAAGGCGATTCCCTACTGGACCGGAGCTGCGAAGCGGGCGGCCGACCACGGCGTGCGCGTTGCCCTCGAGGCGCACCCCGGCTTCCTGGTCTACAACGTCGAGACGGCGCTTCGGCTGCGCGCGGCGACGGGGCCCGCCGTGGGGATGAACTTCGACCCCAGTCATCTGTTCTGGCAGGGTGTGGACATGCCGTCGGCGATCCGGGCCCTCGGGGACGCGCTGTTTTATGTCCACGCGAAGGACGTGGCACTCAACGTGCAAAACGTGGCGGTCAATGGCGTGATCGACGCCAAGAGCTATCGCCGGATGCCCGAGAGGTCGTGGCTGTTCCGCAGCGTCGGGTGGGGGCACGGCGAGTCCGAATGGAAGCGCATCGTTAGCGCCCTGCGGCTGGCGAACTACGACGGCGTAGTCAGCATCGAGCACGAGGACGCGCTGGCGTCGGTCGACGAGGGCCTGCGCACCGCCGTGGAGTTCCTCGCTCGAGTGGTGCTGACCGAGCCGCCCGCCGAGGCCTGGTGGACCTGAGAGGCGACGACATGCACGCCGGCCGCCTGTTCCGAGCCAGTTGCCTCGCGCTGATCGCCACCTCGATGTCGTTCGCCATCCGCGGCGACGTCATGGGCGACTTCGAGTTGGAGTTCGGCCTGAGCAATGCCGACGTGGGCTGGATTGCCGGCGCGGCGTTCTGGGGGTTCGGGCTCTCGATCCTGTTTGGAGGCTCGCTGTGCGACGTCCTGGGCATGCGGACGCTGGCCCGCCTAGCCGCCGCGGGGCACATCGGTGGCACGCTATTGACGATCGTCGCGCCGAACTTCGCGGTGCTCTTCACGGCCACGCTCGTCATCGGCATCGCGAACGGCATCGTCGAAGCGTTCGCCAATCCGTTGGTGGCCACGCTGTACCCCCGCGACAAGACGTCGAAACTCGTGGCGTTCCACGCATGGTTTCCCGGCGGCATCGTCATCGGCGGCGTGCTGGCCTATCTCTTCACGCAGCTTGGCCTTGGGTGGCAGGCGAAGATGCTGCTCTTGCTCGTGCCGTCGCTCGTCTACACGGTGCTGTTCGCGCGCGAGACGTTCCCGGCCACCGAGAGCCGCGCGGCTGGGGTGTCGATGGGCGGGGAGTTTGCCGAGATCAGGCGTCCGTTGTTCCTGCTGGTCTGGGTGTGCATGTGGCTGACTGCGGCCACCGAGCTCGGCCCTGGCCAGTGGTACGCCAACATCTTCAACGAGGTGATGGCCAGCACCACGCAGGCGGGCATCATTCTCCTCGTGTGGGTGAACGGCATCATGTACCTGATGCGCCAGTTCCTCGGACACATCCCGCATCGGCTGTCGCCGACGCTGCTCATCGCCGTGACGGCACCGATCGCCGCCGTGGGCCTGTACCTGTTCGGCCAGGCCGACACGGCGCGCATGTGGTTCGTCGCTGCGGCGTTCCTGGCGGTCGGTACGGCGTTCTGGTGGCCGTCGATGCTCGGGATCACCTCGGAGCGGTTCCCACGTGGCGGCGCGCCGTTGCTGGCCATCATCGGGGCGTCCGGTGCCGTGTCCACGGCACTGGCGGGACCGCTCATGGGCTGGATTGCCGACACCTACGGGGCGGCCGCCGTGCTCCCGGCCTGGGCGCTGCTGCCAGCGGCGCTGTGCGTGGTCTTCGTCCTGATCTCCCTGTCGGACAGGTCGCGCGGCGGGTATCGGATCGAGCCTCTCAAGGCCAGCGCACCTGCTGCCAAGCTGTGACGCGATCGTGGCGCCAGGCTTCAGCCTGACCGGCCGCGCCACGCCAGGACGGCCATCCACGTCCCGATGAGGAAGAGGCCGGACGCCTCGCGAGCGTCCTCGATCGCGATCGACGCCATCTCCCAGGCGCCGAACATTTGCCCGTACACGGAGACGTCCGGGACGCCGGCTGCGAGCGCGAGCCCCCAGACGAGGGCAATGGCACCGAGCAGGAGGGGTGCCCAGGTGGGTGTGCGGCGTCCAGCCGCGGCCGCCATCGACAGTGCGGCGGCGGCGCCATACACGATCACCCACACCACCGGGTCCGGATCGTTGACCTGGACGGCAGCGCCGAGCAGAAACAGCGCCGCCAGAACCGCGCTGGCGCATCGCACGCCCGCATTCTCACACACGAGGACGGCACGCACGTACGCTGGACACAGCGAGTGGCTCAGGCTGCGCCGCGCGGCTGGTGGATCCGGCATGACCGGCACGGTCGGCATCTTGAGGACAGCGCGACGATTGACAAGCAGTCAGCGGCGCAGCGCCTCCTTAACCGGCCTGAAGGCGGCAGCGTTACAGGAGTGCCACTGACGGCTGCAGTCACTCGGCTGTGTGGCGACACCGCGGCCGCCGCGGTCCCGGCCGACGACCGCGGCCACGGCAAGCGGGCCATGGCGGCTGTCGAGCCCCGATGCCGACGGCACCGGAGGCCGTTCGTCGGCGGCCTCCGCTAGAACTCCACCGCCCGCGCGTCGGCGACGAGCAGGTCGTGGTACACGGGCAGCGACCAGCCCGCGTCCTCAAGTTCAGTCAGCCGCGCCTCGAACTGGCGGACATACTCCTCGGGCGACCCATAGAGGTCCCGCAGCGTCTCGGCCGGGAACGGGGTCTCGTAGACGCTGAGCCGGCACAGCAGGGCGGGGCCCAGCATGTCGCCGGGGCCGGCTGTCGGCGTCGCGGTGTTCACTGCCGTGTAGCGCGCGACCGGGACGTCGACATACGGGTTCCGGACACCCCCGACGGCGTTCCCGTGCTCGTCGAGCGCCATGAGCGAGCCGTCGTTGGTGACGTCCCGATCGATCAGTACGCGCGGGGCGTGCGGTGGGGCCACGCCTTCGTCGACCCACCGCAACAGATGGTCCAGCCCGACCGCCATGTAGGCCTCGAGTGGGAACTGGCTCAGCGGCTCGACGCAGTGTTCCTGCGTCACCCGCGCGCCGTTGTTGCGCGAGTCCAGATGGCCCTGCCCGGCGACTTCGTACAGCCGGAACTGCGACCCGGGCTCGTCGCTGTCCTGTTGCGCGGTCGCCACCTCCTGGTACTCGTGCTGCGTGGGCATCTGGATCATCGGGACATCCACCGTCTCGATCGTCTGGCCGGTCGACGTGGGCATGAAGCCGTCGTAGATGGGCCCCATGTCCGGCGTGCGGTACACGCCGTGCGCTGGCAGGTAGGTGGTCAGGATGAACGAGGTCGCCGAGGTGCCCCACAGGACCATCTTCCGGGGCGCCGCCTCGCCGAGCGGTCCGCGCGGGTCCCTGACGAGGGCGCCCACCTGCGCGAGAATCTCGACCGTCTGGTCCGGGGTGGCGTGGATCGGCGCGTAGCGCTCGGGGTTGAACCGGCCGTACAGCGCGACGCCCACGACTTCGCCGAAGACGTCGGCCGCGGTGCCGATCTCGACCGCGACGTGCCCTGCGTCCATCAGGTAGACCGAGTTGTACTCGAAGGCGTGCGCCCCGCCGATCGGGTGCATGGCTTCGGCGACGGCCAAGCCGCTGAGCTGCGAGGCGTCGGTGGGCTGCCGGATCACGAGCCGCGTCGTGTACGGCGCCCCGTTGGCTGTCCCGGACACAAAGTACTCCTGGGCCTCGTACCCGTAGTGGGCCATGTCGCGGCCCGGCCACTGCGCCGGAGACGAGTCGTACATCGGTCCAGGCCCCGTCACCGGCTCGAAGTCAGGCAGGCTGACAGCCGTGGGGGCATCCGGCAGATCCTGCGGCGTGGCACCCAGAACAACCGCGTTCGGTGTGCCGCCGGGTCCCTGCGCTGGTGCCGTGGAGTCACCAGCGTCGGCACCGGCGCCACTCCCGGCGGGTGGCTGCTCAGCCGCGCACGACGCCACGAGCACGATGGCGACCGCGCCAATCAATGTCCAGTACCGACCGCACGTTACCTGCATGCGCTGTCCCTCCTGCCTACCCGAGTCGAACGATCGGATGATGGCGAAGAGTCTTATGGGTGAGTGAGCACGCTGTCAATCAAATGGCGAGACCCCTGAGCGACGACACCCGGAACGCCACTTGGCCGCCGCCACCGAGGCCATCGCGGACGCCGGCACCGGAGCTTCCACCGCGCGCATCTCGAGAACGGGCCGGCGTTGCGGAGGGCACCCGCTTCGTCTACTTCAAGCTCAGGGACGCCCCTTCAACGAGTTGTACCTGCCGCGCCAGCGCTTCTGCCGCGCCAGCAAGCAGGAGGACACCGCGGCTGATCAGCCGTCAGGCCGTTGCTGCCCGACGCCCACCGGGCATCGGCCGCCGCGGGGCAGCAGGGCCCCGTCGGAGCGGCGCGCCAGAACGCACCGGTGTAGCATGCCTGTTCGATGAGCGACCGCACCCGGCCAGCCCTGCTGGCCCACGAGGACTGGTGGGCGATCTGGATGGGGGGCCTGCTGATCGCCGCGGTTGCCGCCGGCCTCGTGGCCACCGTGCCCGCGGTCGGCGGGTGGGCGGCCAATCCTCTCGCCGCGTTCGGCGACGGCCGGCTGGCGGGCCTCGCGGCACTCGGCGCCGGGCTCACGGGGCTGACGGCAATAGCCGTTGGTGTGATGGGGGCGTCGGCGGCAATGCAGGCGCGCGCCTTCGCGGGGCTGTTCGTCCTGGCCATCCTCGCCTACACCGCTGCGCAGCAGGCGGGCATCCGCGCGATGGGGATCGGCTATGCCTTCTGGGCGCTCGGCATCGGTTTGGTGATTGCCAACACCGTGGGCACTCCGGGCTGGCTGCGCCCGGCGCTGCGCGGCGAGCTCTACATCAAGACCGGGCTGGTCCTGCTCGGGGCCGAGATTCTGTTTGGCAGCATCCTCGATCTCGGGGTGCCGGGGCTCTTCGTCGCGTGGCTCGTCACGCCGGTGGTGCTGCTGTCCATGTGCTGGCTCGGGGTGCGCGGGCTGAAGATCCGGAGTCGTGGGCTCGTGGTCGTGATTGCGGCGGCCACGTCCGTGTGCGGCGTCTCGGCGGCTATCGCGGTGGCGGCGGCCGCGAGGGTGAAGAAGGAGGAGCTGACCCTCGCGGTGGGGATGTCGCTCATCTTCACGGTGCTGATGATGGTGCTGATGCCCATCGGCATTCGCGCCGTGGGGATGGATGCGGTCGTCGGCGCAGCCTGGATCGGCGGCACCATCGACACCACCGGCGCGGTGGTGGCTGCCGGTGCGCTGCTCGGCGCGCAGGCCGAGCAGGTGGCCGCGGTGGTCAAGCTGATCCAGAACACGATGATCGGGCTCATCGCGTTCCTCGTGGCCGTCTACTGGGTGAGGCGTGTCGAGTCGGGCGGCGACGCCGCGCGGCCGAGCCCGGTGGAGATCTGGCGTCGGTTCCCGAAATTCATCCTCGGGTTCGCGGGTGCGTCGCTCTTGTTCTCGTTCGTCCTGGTGCCCGGCCTGGGTGACGCGGCAGTCGCCGGCATTCTGGCACAGACGTCAGACCTGCGCGGCTGGTTGTTCTGCATCGCGTTCCTCAGCATCGGGCTTGACTCGAGCTTCCGCGACCTCGGCCGGCACGTCACCGGTGGCCGGCCCATTCAGCTCTACCTGGCCGGTCAGACGCTGAATCTGGTGCTCACGCTGCTGGCCGCCTACCTCGCCTTCGGCGGCATCCTGTTCGGCCCCGTCCCGGTCGACTCCGCCCACGCGGTGCCGCCGCCTGTGCGGCAGGTGATCCCGAATAATCTGGCACGCGACCTGGAGGCGACCGCGCTCTTCTACACCGAGATCGACGGCTGGCTCGAGTGGGGCGCTGGCGGGACCGACGCCCCAGCCGCGCCCGCCGGTCGCTGAGCCCCGTGGTGGAATCCTCCGGCCGCGCCGCCGCGTCGAACCCGCTGGTGCCCCGCCTCGTGCTGCTGATTGCGGTGATCGCGTCGGTCGCCGCGTTCTTCTTGCTCGATCTCGGGCGTTTCCTCACGCTTGAGGCCGTGCGCGCGCAGCAGCAGGAGGTGGCTAATCTCTACGCGGCGCGCCCATGGCAGACCGTCGCCGCGTTCGTGGGAATCTACGTGGCGGTTACGGGACTGTCGCTGCCCGGCGCCACGGTGATGACGATCGCGGCTGGCGCGGCCTTCGGACTGTTGCCGGGCGTCGTGCTGGTGTCGATCGCTTCCGTCGCCGGCGCCACGCTGTCGTTCATCGGCTCGCGCTGGCTGTTCCGCGAGGCGGTGCGGCGTCGCTTCGGCCGCACGCTGGCATCGATCAACGCGGGCGTCGACAAGGAGGGGGCCATCTACCTCTTCGCGCTGCGCTTGGTGCCCTACGTGCCCTTCTTCGCCGTGAACGTGGCCATGGCATTGACCTCGATCCGGCTCTGGACGTTCGTGTGGGTCAGCCAGGTCGGCATGCTGCTCGGCACCTTCGCCTACGTGAACGCCGGAACGCAGCTGGCGCAGATCACGTCGCCCGCCGACATCCTGTCGCCCTCGGTGCTGCTCTCGTTCACCGTGCTCGGCGTGCTGCCGCTGGCCGGCCGCCGCCTCGTGGACGTGGTGCGCAGGCGGCGAGTCTACGGCCGGTGGCGTCGTCCGCGCCGGTTCGACCGCAACCTCGTCGTCATCGGGGCGGGGTCGGCCGGACTGGTGGCCGCCTACGTGGCCGTCACTGTCCAGGCCAGGGTCACGTTGGTCGAGAAGCACCGGATGGGGGGGGATTGCCTCAACACGGGATGCGTGCCTTCGAAGGCGCTGCTGCGCGCGGCCGGGCTGCTGGCGCGGATGCGACACTCGGCCGCGCTGGGGATTCGTTCGGCGCGCACTGAGGTCGACTTCGCCGAGGTCATGGAGCGGGTCCAGCGCGTGGTTCGAACCGTCGAGCCGCACGACTCGGTGGCGCGCTACACGAGCCTTGGTGTGGAGTGCCTGCGTGGGGAGGCCACCATCGTGTCGCCGTGGGAGGTCCATGTGCGGTCCGGCGGGGAAGTGCAGCGCCTGACCACCCGAGCCATCATTGTTGCCGCAGGCGCACGACCCGTGGTGCCGTCGATTCCCGGCCTCAAGGACGTTCCCTACGTGACCACCGACACCATATGGGACCTGCGCACGCAGCCGCGGCGGCTGGCAGTGCTGGGCGGCGGGCCGGTGGGTGCCGAGTTGGCGCAGGCTTTCGCGCGGCTCGGCTCGGAGGTGACGGTCGTCGAGCGGCTGCCGCGCTTGCTGGCCACCGAGGATCCCGAGGTGTCGGCGGCGGTGGCCGCCCGCTTCGAGGCCGAGGGGATCGCCGTGCGGACTGGGCACACGGTCACGCACTGCGAGCGCGAGGAGAGCGAGTCGGTGCTGGTGGCCGAGTACGACGGCGCGGAGGTGCGGGTGCCGTTCGACCTCCTGCTGGTGGCCGTCGGACGGGTGCCGAACACCGCCGGCTATGGCCTCGAGACGCTCGGAATCGACACCACCCCGCGACGGACCATCGACACCAACGAGTACCTGGAAACGCTGTATCCGAACATCTACGCCTGCGGCGACGTGGCGGGGCCCTTCCAGTTCACCCACACCGCGTCCCACCAGGCGTGGCACGCAGCGGTCAACGCGCTGTTCGGAGGGGTCCGCCGCGTCCGCGTGGACTACGCGGTGATCCCGAGGGCCACGTTCACCGACCCCGAGGTGGCGCGCGTGGGCCTCAACGAGTCCGAGGCGCGGGCGCAGGACGTGCCGTACGAGGTGACAACCTACAGGCTCGACGAACTCGACCGGGCGATTGCCGACGGCACGACCGAGGGCTTCGTCACGGTGCTGACGGTGCCGGGCCGCGACCGGATCCTGGGCGTCACAATCGTCGGGCCCCACGCCGGGGAGCTGATCGCCGAGTTCGTCCTAGCCATGCGGCACGGGCTGGGGCTGAAGAAAATCCTCGGGACCATCCACGCGTACCCGACGCTCGCCGAGGCGAACCGGCATGCCGCCGGTGCGTGGCGGCGCGCACACGTGTCGCCGCACGCCCTGCGGTGGCTTGAGCGGTATCATCGCTGGATGCGCCGGTAGTCGCTCAGAGGGGCAGATGGGACCGATAGTCGACCGCGGCCTCGGTCGGGTCGAACGCGATGGTCGTGTACAGGATGCCGACTCCTCGCGCAGGCCGTGCCACAGACCTCGGCCGGCGGGCGGTGGGCCTCGACGTGGGCCGACAGGGCCACTAAGTCGCTCGAGATGGTCCCAATGCGCAGGTCGTGGACCTCGCGCACGCCAGACACTGCCAGCCGTCGATCACAGACTGCGTCGACGTCGATGTGGCCGGGTGCCCCTGCCATGAGCACCACCACCGACTGGCGCATCAGCGACCACGACGAGGACATCACCAGCAGGCCGATCAGGACTGCCGCCAGCGGGTCGACCCAGTTCCATTCGAGCCACAGGATGAGCGTCCCTGCCACCAGCGCCTGCACGCTGCCCAGAGGCGTCGGACACGTGCAGCCACGCGCCGCGCGTGTTGAGGCTCTCGCCGCGGACGCTGTGGGGGACCACAGGCCCGCGAGGGGATGACGAGGCCGCCGGCCGCGACCGCCATCATCAGCGGCGCTTCTATTGTGGGCGGGCGCTGCAAACGCTGGAATGCTTCGACGAACATCCGGATCGCGATGGCGATCAGCGCGGCGCCGTTGACCCCCGCGGCCAGGATCTTGACGGGGGAGCAGCCGCAGGTGTGCTGCGGCGAGGCGGGGCGCCGGGCGAACCAGATGGCAAGCAGGGCTAGGGCCCGCACGGCGGCGTCAGAGAGCAGGTGGCCCGCGTCAGCTAGCAGGCCAGCGAGTTGACCAGAATGACCCCCGACGACCTCGGCCACCATGTTGACGAGCACCAGGGCGAGGGGGATGGTGAGCCGCCGGGCGCTGTGCGCGCCCCGGGCGGGGCCGTGGGCACGGCGTGGTCGTGCGCGTGGCTTATCGAGGAGGTCCTGCGTCGATGCCGGAATCAGTCCTTGCGCTCGTCGTCGTGCGGCGCGAAGGTGAGGTAGAGGGGCCCGACCCCGAGCACGCCCAGCATCGCGACCGTGCCCCAGCCCGCGCGATTGACGACGGTGAACTGCCGGTGCTCTCCCGGCCCGAGCACGATCTCGTGCGTCTTGCGGAACAGGGTGTTGTGGGCACGGAGCCGATGGGGGCCGGCATCGACCTCGCGCGTGACCATGTTGCCGAAGGTCAGTTCGGCGAAGTCCTCACCGTCGAGCAGCACGTAGATCTCACGGAAGCCGATGTCATGAGCCGACTGGCGGCGGATGGTGATGCGCGCGGGCGGCAGCACCGCAGGGTCTAGGAAGTCGTCGAGGTGGCTGCCGATGTCAAGATCACCGACATCGGAAGTGGCATCGAGCACCGGCATGTCGATATTGTTGTTGACGTACAGCCTCACGCGAAAAGTGTAATCGGGCCGCATCACTGATTCGTGGCGCGCTTGTCCGTCGCGCCGCACACGCCTGAATCCCTTCCCTCGCTGGTGACGCACGTAAACGACAGCCTCAGCGTGGCTTGCAACCGTAGCGTCCCGTCCGTGCCAAAGCGGTCACACCTGCGTCCGCTCCGGCGCCCTGGCGATGGTGTCGCCGGGGTTGACGCCCGGTCGACTGTGATGGATGTTTGCCGAGCGCCTCAGCGGGTGCCTGGGCGTGTCGCTGGCGTGGATGCGGCGGTGCTACCGGCTCACGCCGTCCTCACCCCCTGGCCTCGTCTGACCTGATGACGACCCGCCGTGACGCGAGGGCCTCAATTCTTGCACCTCATGCCTCCCTGCACTGCTGGTGCTGGCAATCGCACCGCAACTCGATCTTGTCGCCCATCTCGCGGCAGTGATCGCTGCAGTACTTGTTGTGCCGCCAGCCGGACTCGACGAGGCATTCGCACGGGGCATTCGCGCACTTCTGGGCTTCGGTCATGGCTTGCCTCAGGTCGTGATGTATTGCTCGAGCTGCTCGATCGTGAACTGCTGCTCGGCGATCGTGGACTTCACGAGGTCCCCGATCGAGACCATGCCGAGCAGCGTGTCACCCTCCATCACCGGCAGGTGTCGGACCCGCGTGTGCGTCATCAACGCCAGGGCGGCCTCCACGCTGTGCGAGGGCGGGCAGCAAGTGAGCGGCGTGGTCATGACCGTGTGCACCTTGGTGTCGAGGGACGACCGGCCCTCGAGGATGACCTTTCGGGCATAGTCGCGTTCAGAGAGCATGCCCACCGGCCTGTGCCCGTCCACGATCAGCAGCGCCCCCACGTTGCGCTCAGCCATCAGGCGCAGCGCGTCGTAGACGGTCGCGTCCGGAGCGATGGAGAAAACCTCGGATCCCTTCGACGAGAGGATGTGCGCCAGCGTGACCATGGGGCCTCCTTCGCAAAACGAACGTGCCGACGATTTGGGGGAGCCTACGCCCAATCGGTTTGTGAAACAACCGATCAAATGTCCTGGGCATCCTGCGCGTTCCGCCCTACACGCCTTGCGCCAGCCGGGGCACATCCCCTCGCTGATCCTCGGCTGCGGGATCGCTTCCGCCCTCGACCGCCCCTTTCAGCCTGCCGTCGCAGGCGCACGACTGTTTCCGGCGTGTACCGCTTCCTGGCCATCCCTAACTTCTCCTCGTGCCTGGACGGGAACAGGGACCAATGCCATGGGGAGGATCACGTTGGATTGCTTGATCGTTTGTTTCACAAAACGATTCGGCGTAAGGTCCATCTACCGAAGCGCCACCATCTCATGAGAGGGAAGCATGGCCACAAAGCGACATCATCCTGTCACGTTGAACTATCGAGTCCTTTCGGCCCTGCTGATCGTGGCACTTCCGGCACTGTTCCTGGTCGGGTGGATCGCAGTTGGCTTCGGCCAGAACCAGCTTCGCACCGTCTTCGGCCAGCAGCTCACCGGGGTGGCTGAGCGCACCGCAGCGTCGATCGACGCGTTCGTCTTCCGCCGCACGACTGAGGTCGCGCAGCTGGCCGAGATTCCGACGCTCCGGCAGGCTGCTGTCGCCGCCGCCGCAACGCCCTTCGATCTGGAAGCGATCCAAGAGACGGACTTGGCTTGGCAGCGGTCCGGCGTGCCGGAGCCGTTTGTGTTCGACGTGCTTGAGAACGACGCGTCAGACTTTCTTCGCACGCTGGTGCGCAACGACCCCGTGTACAGCGAGATCCTCTTGGCGGATCGTCAGGGTCGCCTGGCGGCCGCCTCCAACGTGTCCACGGACTACTTCCAAGCCGACGAAGAGTGGTGGATCGATGTCCGCAACACGGGCCGGCTCCAGATGAGTGACGTGCGGTACGACGACAGCGCCCAGACGTACGTGATCGAGATCTCGGTGCCGGTCTACGCCCCAGAGACCGACGACTTTGCCGGTGTCCTCAAGGCCGCGGCCACCTCGAACGAAATGTTGAGCATGCTCGGCGGGATCGCGCTCGGCGACACGGGCGAAGCCGCCCTCGTGCGACGTGACGGCTCGACGGTGTACAGCCGCGTCGGCGTCGAGCCCGGCACGATGTTCTTCGCCGCTGACCTCCTGCGCGAGGCCCTCGGGCTCGCGGGGTCGGCCGAGCGGACGCCGGGCGTCACCCCCGACACCATCGACCTGACCGCCGACCCCACGTTCCGCACATACTTCAGCGCTCAGAGGCCTGACGGTCAGCAACGGCTGGTCGCGGTGGCGCCCACCCAGCTTGGGGTCACGTTCCCCGATCTGCCATGGCTGGTGGCCGTGTCTCAGGCCGAGGCCGAGCTCTTTGCCCCCATGCAGGTGCAGCTGCAGTACTTCGGACTCCTCCTGGGGCTGGTTACGCTGGTGACGTTGGTCGTGGCAGTCTGGTTGTCGATGCGGTACGCTGCCCCGGTCATCGATCCCGAGGCCGACATGCACTTGGTGGATCACCCGGCGGTCCACCAGATCGACGAGGAATCCCCGTGAGGGGCACCCGAGATGGAGAGGGAGGGGGACTACCATGCTGAGGCCTCGAACACGATGCGTGGCACCGTTGCAGTACACGGCGGTATGGATGACGACGGCACTCGTGCTGGGCGCGCCGGCGGTCGCCTTCTCACAGGCACCGCCGGGTGGGGAGTTGATACGAGTGATCGAGATGACGCTCCGGCCCGACCGGGTCGGTGACTGGACGAGGCTGCAGCAGGAGGAGCTGATCCCCGCCCAACTGGAAGGCGGGTATCCCTGGGTGGACGTGTGGCGGGCGGGGGGTGCGGGTAACCCGTATTTCCGCTCCGTGGTCGTGCCCATGAACGGCTTGGAAGAGCTTGACGAGGCTTCGGTGTTCGCGGAGGCGCTCGGCCCGGAACGGGCAGATGCGCTGCTGCAACAGCACCGGGAACTCGTTACGGGTATCAACACGCGCATCGTCCGCCCCCGACCGGATCTGGGCTTCGGCACGCGGGCACCCACGCCAGATGTCGGGGTGCTCGTCACCGTCACGGTCGCATCGGGGCGGGTGCAGGAGTTCGAGGAGCGCATGCGAGAAAGCGTGGTGCCGGAGCTTCGCGGCTCGAACGTGGCGAGCTTGGCCGTGGGCGAAATCCTCTTTGGCGGTCAGGGCAACCAGTACTTCACGTTGATGTTTTTTGAGAACTTCGAGACGGTCGCCCAAGGGCACCCGACGGCCCTGTCGTGGGTAATGGGGTCCAATGGCGTGGTGCGTGTTGCCGATGAACCGAACTCCCCCATCGTCGCCTTCGAGCGCACGATTCTCCGCTATGACCCGGCGTTGAGTGCGGGCAATCGGACGTTCGAGTAATGGCGAGCGACCGCCGATCTGCCGGTGAATGCTCCCGCCCGGCGTGCGG
>CAZHTD010000049.1:0-17099 GCA_964535675.1 uncultured Bifidobacteriaceae bacterium
CCATCGAGACCGACGTGCGCCACGCGCGCAGCCGCTGCTCGGCCTCACGACGCGCGGCCTGCTGCGCGGGCGTCGGCGACTGCCCGCGGCCACCGCGGGGCACTTGCGGCGCGCCGGCGAACGCCTCGACAGGGCTGCCCATGAACTCGATGCGGCTGATGCCCGAGTCAACGACGTAGCGCAGGATCGCCTCGGCGCTTTGGTCGGGCATACTGCGGTAGCTGTAGGTGATGGTGCCCAGGTGCACGCCGTTGACCGTGGAGTTGGGCCGCGCTAGGCCCTGCGCCAGGGTCGTGAGCGGAGTGCCGAGCATCGCTGCCGCGGGGACACCGGCCAGCGCCAGCGTCCCGAACTCCCGTCTCGAGTACCGCATCGCGTCCTCCCTCCGCAGCGCCCGGCGGTGCAGGGTGTAAACGATTGCAGATTCTAGCGGAACGCCCTATGCTTTGCAACGCCCCGCCCATTCCCCCCGGCAGCCGACACCCCGGGGCGGGCCGGGCCCGGCAGAAAGGAGCCACCATGCAGTTTGCCCTGTCCCTGATGCTCGCGATCGCCGTCGTGGTTAGCGGCGAGGAGGCCTTTGCCCAGGCCCCAGTCACCGGGTTCGTCGACCGCCAGGCCGTGGTCGACGGCGCAGCGTACGGGTACCAGGTCTACGTGCCGCGGGAGTACGACCCGACCGCAGACTGGCCGGTCATCCTCTTTCTTCACGGAGGCGGCGAACGCGGCGACGACGGCCTGATCCAGACCGCGGTGGGACTCGGCGCCGCAATCCGGCGGGATGCGGCGCGTTTCCCGGCGATCGCAGTCTTTCCGCAGGCGCCGGCCGACGGCTCCTGGCAGGGGCTGGCGGCTGACATCGCACTCGCGGCCCTCGACGCCACGCTCGACGAATTCGCGGTGGACGAGTCACGCGTGTACCTGACGGGGCTCTCGATGGGTGGGAACGGAAGCTGGTACCTCGCCTACCACCACGCTGATCGGTTCGCGGCGGCGGTGGTCATCTGCGGGTTTGTCTCGGCCGGCGATCCCGCCCGCTACGCGGCCATCGCCCCCGGGCCGGCCGACCAGCAGTTTGCCGCGGTCGCCGAGCGCGTGGCCGGCGTGCCGACCTGGATCTTCCATGGTGAGGCCGATGGCGTCGTGCCGGTCGAGCAGTCCCGCGGGATGGCCAGCGCCTTGGAAGCGGCGGGCGCCGACGTCCAGTACACGGAGATTCCGGGCACCGGACACAACGCCTGGGACCCGGCGTACGCCTCCGAACGGATGGTCGAGTGGCTGTTCGCGCAGCGGAAGCGCTAGCGCTCACGTCACCCGCCTGACTTTTGCGGCCCGGCACGTGCCCACGATCCACGACGTCGCCCGCCGCGCCCGTGTGTCCACGGCCACGGTGTCGCGCGTGCTCAGCCGACCCCACGTCGTGGCCACCGGGACGCGCCGCCGTGTCCTGCAGGCCATCGAGCAACTGGGCTACACCCCGAACTCGGCGGCCGCCAACCTGCGGACGCGCCGGTCGCGCAAGATCCTCGTGACCGTGCCCGACATCGCGAACCCCTTCTTCTCGCTGATCCTCCAGGGCATCGAGGACGCGGCCCAGGCGCGGGGCTACGCCGTGTTGGTGGGCGATACCCAGCACGACGAGCAGCGCGAAGAGCGGTACGCCCAGATGCTGATGCGCAAGGAGGCCGACGGCCTGATCTTTCTCGGCCACCGGCTGCCGGCGAGCGCGGCGGGCCTGATCGACACGACAGCACCCGGCCTGGCACCCGTCGTCAACGGCTGCGAGTTCAGCCCCCGCCTCGGCGTGCCCAGCGTGCACATCGACAACGCGAAGGCCGCGGGCGAGGCCACAGCCCACCTCCAGGGGCTCGGCCATCAGCGCATCGGCGTCATCACCGGCCCGCTGGCGAGCCCGCTCAGCCGTGATCGCCTGCGCGGCGTGCGTGCGGCCGCGACGAAGCGCCGTACGTCGCTGACCGTGATGCAGGGGGACTTCTCGCTGGCGTCCGGCTCGCGGGCCGCCGAGGTCCTGCTGCGGCAGCCCAAGCCCCCCACCGCGCTCTTCTGCTTCAACGACGAGATGGCGATGGGCGCGCTGGAGGCGGCGCGCCGTCTGGAGCGGAGCGTGCCGGGCGACATGTCGATCGTCGGCTTCGACGACATCCGCTTCGCCCGGTACACCGACCCTCCCCTGACGACCATTGCGCAACCCATGCGCGAGATCGGCGAGGGCGTGGTGCAGCTCCTGCTGGAGATCCTCGCCGGGGCGTCCGTGCGGCCGGCCTCGATCACCCTGCCCCACGCGCTGATGCTTCGGCAGAGCACGGCGCCGCCGCGCGGGCGGCGGCGAGCGCCCTAGGCCCGGGAGGCGAGCCAGATGCTCAACACGGTGGACTGGCTGGCCGTGACCGCGTACTTCGCGCTGGTGTTCGGCATCGCCCTCTGGGCCGCTCGGCGGCCCGCGGCCCGCCGCAGCGCGGGCGGGTACTTCCTGGCCGACCGCAACGTCGGCTGGTGGGTAGTGGGCGCGTCGCTGTTCGCCTCGAACATCGGCTCCGAGCACCTGATCGGCCTGGCCGGCACGGGCGCGGCGCGCGGGGTCGCCGTGGCGCAGTTCGAGGTGCTCGCCTCGCTCGTGCTGCTGCTGCTGGGCTGGGTGTTCGTGCCCTTCTACCTCCGCAGCGGCGTGTCCACGATGCCCGAGTTCCTCGAGCGCCGGTACTCACCGGCGGCGCGCTGGTTGCTGGCCGTGGTGTCGGTGGTCGGCTACGTACTCACCAAGATCTCGGTGGCAATCGCCGCTGGCGGGATCGTGTTCGAGGCGCTGATGGGCGTCAGCTTCTGGACGGGCGCGCTGGTGGTCGTCGTGGCTACCGGCCTCTACACGGTACTCGGGGGCCTGCGCGCCGTGCTCTACACCGATGTCCTGCAGACCGTGGTGCTGATCGGGGGTGCCGTGCTGGTGACCCTGACGGGGTTGTCGGCCGTCGGCGGCTGGGGCGCGCTGACCGCGGCCGCCGGGCCCGAGGCGATGGCGATCTGGAAGCCGATGTCGGACCCCGACTTTCCCTGGACGGGCATCGCGCTGGGCGCGCCGATTCTGGGGGTCTGGTACTGGTGCACCGACCAGTACATCGTCCAGCGGGTGCTCGCGGCTTCCGACGAGACCGAGGCCCGGCGCGGCACGATCTTCGGCGGGTTCCTGAAGATCCTGCCGCTCTTCATCTTCGTCTTGCCCGGCGTGATCGCCCAGGCCCTGGCCACCTCGGGGCGCCTCGACCTTGCCGAGCCCGACCAGGCGCTGCCCGTCCTGGTGTCGACGCTGTTGCCAGCCGGCCTCCGCGGCATCGTGGTGGCGGGATTGCTGGCGGCACTCATGAGTTCGCTCTCCTCCGTCTTCAACTCGTGCGCAACGCTGGTGACCCTCGACATCTACCGGCCGCTGCGCCCCGCCGCGTCCGAGCAGCAGCTGGTCCGCGTCGGACAGCTCGCGAGCGGCGGGCTCGTCGTCCTCGGGCTGCTGTGGATCCCGATGATGGGCGTCATCTCGGGCCAGCTCTACCAGTACCTCCAGAGCGTGCAGGCGTACCTCGCGCCACCCATCGCCGCCGTGTTCCTGATCGGGCTGTTCTGGCGCAGGGCCAACGGCCGTGGCGCGATGGCGGCGCTGCTGACCGGTTTCGGGCTGGGCGCCGCGCGGCTGCTGGCCGAGCTCAGGGCGGCCAACCTTTCGGGCTGGGTGGCGTCATACGCGTCGATCAACTTCCTGCACTTCGCGGCGCTGCTTTTTCTCGTGTGCGTCGTTGTGCTCATGGCCGTGAGCCTCAGCGCACCGGCCACCCCGCGCGAGCAGCTGGGTGGTCTGACGTACGCCTCGACGTCACCGGCGCACCGTGAAGGGAGTACACGCGCAGATCTGGGCGTGTCGATCCTGGTCGTCGTTCTCGTGGCCGCAATCTGGCTGTACTTCTGATGCCTGACGGTCGCAACGGGACTGTGCGACTGCCGGACCGCGCTGGTCGCTCTGCCGCGCGGCGCTGCGTCCCCGCCCAGGGGATGGACAGCGGCGGTGCCTGACGGAGATTCTGGACACCCTGCCGAGCCCGCACCTAGGTCGTTGCGCGCTACGGCCACTCGCGGACACCGACCAGGTCCAGTCTGACTCGGAGCTGACGCACCTGACCGCCGATGGATGGCACGGGGCTCAGCGACACGCCTGCGCCACGCCAAGCGCACACGCGCGGCTGCTCAACGATGGCGCGCTCGGCGCTGGTCGTCGTCGCGCAACAGGCTCTCGACGGCCAGGCCGATCAGCGCACTGGGAAGTAGATCTCCGTCTGCCACTGCGACTGGTCCGGCTCGGCGCCCGGGTCGGTGACGTAGACCTCCCAGGGTGCGCCCGCGCCGACCAAGGCCTGCGCTTGCATCCACGCCGTCAGCGCCGCCCAGGTCTGGGGCAGGGTGTCATACGGGCCGACGTGGGTGACGGTCGCCGCGGTTCCCGCAGGAAGCGCGCCGGCCTGGATGCGTCCCGCACTCGCCGCCGGTGATGCGACAGGAATCGCGCATTCGAAGTCGACGGTCTCGCCTGGGGGAGAGTAGTAGATCGCGAGAGGCCTGCCCGCCGGGTGCTGGCCCCGCTGCTGGAGGTATCCATGCACTTCGCCGAACAGCGAGTCCATGGTCTTCCCGATGTCGCGCATTGCGCTCGTCGTCCGAATGCCCATGATGGGCTGCGTGTTGAGTCGTGTCGTGCGAAATTCCCAGTGCATCATCTCGTCTGCCAACGCTCGAGCACGGCCAGTGGTTGCCGCACGCCGCTATGCCTGCTACTTGGCCCTGTCGGTCGGCTGTCTCGTCAGATCATCCTGATCCACTCCGCCCGGTGCCCCCTAGTCCTGTATGCCTTCATCGCATCTTGCCATCCACGTAGCCATGGTTTAAGCGGGGATGTCCCAGTAGCTGCTTCGATATCTCCACCACGTCTACCGGTCGGTGCGACTCAACGTCGACTCCCACCTCCCCGCCACTCGCACCCGCCAACATCACAAACTCGCGTGAGTGAGACAAGTCACAGCGCAGGTGCCGCCCTCCATGCACGTGCGGTTTACCTTGGCGATCAACTGACAACGCCAATACTGCTGCTGGTACCCCAAGTATTCGCCCTTTGCACAGTCACTTCGCCACACGCCAATGTGTTCGACGATGGGCCACCGTATCGCTCGAGCGGGGCCACAGCCGCGGCCACCCCTCCAGCCACACCACCTGCGAGGCCAGCCCCGGCAGCCCCCCCTAGTCCAGCAACGGCAACGATCACGTCTGTGACAACTCCGACGATGATGCCCACACCTGCCGCAAGACCGATGAGCTTCGGACGACTCACTGCGTTACTCCTTGGAGATCACTGCAACGACCCCGCCCCTATGCTCGCATCGGCACAGTGTACCAACGCGCTCAGCGAGAGCAATGTTCACTGCACCAGAACCCTCGACCGCGTTCCCGGCCACTACTGGCCTTCCGATGGCTTCGGGCTCACGCAGTTTCGTTCCAACGCCTTCGTTCGAACCCGTCAAAGGGAACAAGGACACCGGGTGCTTATGATGGGATGTGTCCTCCAGTCCAGTGTGCTCTGTGCAACACTGAACCCGACATCCGTGTATTCCCGCCGGCAGCATCGCAGCTATGCGCTTCAGACGACGTGCATTCCCGACCGCGCGGGCAACGCAGCCACGAGTCCGTACACCCCGACTACTCTTGTGACGCTTCTCTCATCAACTTGTCTCCGAGACCGGCCGTCACGACAGGGCGATCAGCGGCCGGCTCCGCGTCCTTCTCACTCGCACACTGTCTCCCTACCGCCGCGAGCCGGTTGCCGTCGGGCCGCACGCCGACGCTGAAAGGCCTCCTGGCTCGTTCCTGCAGCGTCGATCCACTGCTGGGCGATGGGGCGGTAGCCGCGCCAAGCCTCCCACACCGACGCTGCCCACTCGCGAACCCTCTGAACGTGGTCGTCAGGCCTTTTGGCTTCCAGCACATGAACGATGGTGAGGGCCCCTCGTTGCCCTGCAGCCGGGTGGTCGGGACGCTGCAGAGCTTTCGAGCCGTTGAGCCACTGCTGAACCGCACGGTGTACCTCGGCCGTAAACTCCCCCTTGAGCGCGGCATACATGCCAGTCAAGTGCGCCGCATACGACTTCCCGGAGCGCATATACTTGTCAGGATGCTGTAGGGAGTACGCGTCGACCGTTAGGCGGTGCTCGCGCGCGTATCGATAGTCGCTGAACTCCCGTGCCAGGACATCGTCGAAGGCCCGCTGACACCCCGTGCGACCACCTGACACGTCTGCGCCACACTCCGGACAACGACCAACGGAGGCATCAAACCATGGCATGGGCTTCATTCAGTGTTCCTGAAACTGTCCCTGTCGGGCCCCACAGGCACCAGTCCAAGCCCACGGCAGCCAATTCCCCGAGAGCGGCCAGGCGCCGCTTGATAGCGTTAGGGATGCCGTGGAGTTGCTGGCGTTCCGTAGTACGTGCATGGGCAGTTTGCCGGTCCGCGCTGTGCGATCAACAATCGCAGTGATGATGAGGCCGTGCTGGACCCGCGTTTTGCTACTCGCGCTAGCCGCCGCCGTCGCCGTGTCCTGTGCGCGCGGACCGCTGGACGTGTCCACCATCCAGCTCGGCCGCCGGCTGAACTCGGACAACAGCGTCGCCGAGCACACGACCGCCTTCGGCCGTAACGACACGGTGTACGTCTCGGTGCTGACGACCGGGCCTGGCAGCGGCGAGATCGGCGTGCGGTGGACCTATGCGGGCGTCGTGATCAGCGAGCCGTCCCGGCGCGTCACATACAACGGCCAAGCCGCCACGGAGTTTCACATCTCGAACTCCGGGGGCTTCCCCCCGGGTAACTACCTCGTCGAGGTCTTCCTGGACGGGGCGCCCATTGGCGAGCGCAATTTCCGCGTGGACCCCTAAGCGGCTCTTCCCCGTCTCGCTGGTCGGGTCGTATCCCCAGCCGGACTGGCTGATCGATCGCGCGGGCCTGGCCAGCCAGACGCCCCCGCGCGTACGCATGCGCGAGCTGTGGCGTGTCGCGCCCGAATGGCTCGCGCAGGCCCAGCAGGACGCAGTCCTCCTGGCACTGCGCGACCAAGAGGCCACAGGGCTCGACGTCGTGACCGACGGCGAGGTGCGGCGCGAGAGCTACTCGAATCACTTTGCCAACGCGCTCGAGGGGGTGGACCTCGACCACCCCGGGACGACGGTCAGCCGGACCGGCCGGACCGTGCCGGTGCCGCGGGTGGTCGGCCCCATTCGGAGGCGCCACGCTGTGGAGGCCGACGGCGTCCGCTTCCTGCGCGCGCACACGACCCGCGCGATCAAAGTAACGATTCCCGGCCCCTTCACGATGGCCCAGCAGGCCGACAACCACCACTACGGCAGCGAAGCTGACCTGGCGCTCGACTACGCGGCCGCGGTGGCCGAGGAGATCGCTGACCTCTTCGCGGCGGGCGCCGACATCGTTCAGCTCGACGAGCCGTACCTCCAGGCGCGCCCCGCGCAGGCCCGCGACTACGCGCTGCCGGCCCTGGCCCGCGCGCTCGAGGGAGCGGCCGGTGCGACGGCGCTGCACACCTGCTTCGGGTACGCCGCCATCGTCAAGGACCGGCCGCGCAGCGGCTACCCGTTCCTGGCGGAGCTGGCCGACGTGCCGGTTGCACAGGTCTCCCTCGAGAGCGCGCAGCCGAACCTGGACCCGGCACTGCTCGAGGCGCTGCCCGACCAGACCATCATCCTCGGCGTCCTCGATCTGTCCTCCGAAGACGTCGAGACACCGGCGGTGGTGGCTGCGCGCATCCGGCGCGCACTGGCCCACGTGGACGCGCGGCGGCTGATCGTCGCGCCCGACTGCGGCATGAAATATCTGTCCCGGGCCGCCGCGTACGGCAAGATGGCGGCGATGGTCGAGGGTGCCCGGATCGTCCGGGAGGAGGTTGCCGGATGAGCACCGTCGGGTCGCGGCGCACCGTCGCGCTGCTCGTTGTGTGGGTCCTCGCCGCCAGCGCGGCCGCGCCGCAGGACGGGCCGGCGCCGCTGGAGACCAGTGAGCCCGTCTCGTACTTCATCGCCGAGGGCGCGCCGGACACCGGCTATCGGGCCTCGGATCACGAGTTGGCCGAGTGGGCGCTGCAGGCCTGGGCGGGTACGATCGGGCCCCAGCTACGCCTGGTGGAAACGCCCGAGGACGAGGCGCTGATCCGGGTCTACTGGGCCCCGGCCGACGGCGGGCAGTACGGCCAGATGCAGGCGCTGAGGGTCGGCGGACGGCGCGGGGCGGCCGTCTTCATCCGACCCGACACATCCGGGCTGGGGCCGGTGATCGGGCCCGCGGCCGCCAGGGACCCACTCCTGCGCGAGACTATCGTGTACCTCACGTGCGTGCACGAGCTGGGCCACGCCTTCGGCCTCATGCACACCGCCGACTTCGACGACATCATGTACTCGTTCCAGTTCGGCGGCGATCTCACGTTCTACTTCCAGCGCTATCGCGATCGTCTGACCGATCGTGCCAGTATCGCGGGCGAGTCTGGCCTCTCGCCCGCCGATGTCGCCCGCGTCCAGGCGCTCTACCCACGTTGACATGGCACTGACCATCCGGGGCGTGACCGTCATGCTGGGAGCCCTGCTGCTCTGCGTCGCCGCGGGACTCTCTGCCCAGCAGACCGGGGCCGTCTCACAACTCGTGTGGTTCGACCGTGCCGGCCAGCGACTGGGCGAGCTCGGCAGCTTCGGCGACATCGGCAACTTCGAGCTGTCGCCAGACGACCGGCAGGTGGCCGTCGCACTGACGGACGCGGCCATCGGCACCCGCGACCTCTGGATCTATGACGTCGAGGCGGGCACCCGCAGGCGTCTCACCAACGAGCCGGCTGACGAGAACTGGTTGGTCTGGTCGCCGACCGGGAGCCGTGTGGTGTTCAACTCGTTCGGCACCACGCTCGACCTCTACGCGTCCACGCCGGATGGCACCGGGGAGCCGGACCTGTTGTGGCGCAACAGCGACGCGATGTGGCCTGTGAGTTGGTCGACCGACGGCGCGTGGCTGCTGGTCGTCACCAACAGCGTGGGCACCGGCAACGACATCTGGGTCATGCCCCTGATCGGCGGGGAGCCAGAGCCCTTGTTCCAGACCCCGCTCTCCGAGAACTGGGCGGCCTTCTCACCCGACGGGCGCTGGATCGCCTACAGCTCCACTGACACTGGCCGTGCCGAGGTCTATGTCACCCCCTTCCCCGTCACGGGTCAGCGGTGGCAGGCGTCGAGCGGCGGTGGCAGCGCCGCCCGCTGGCGCGACGACGGGCGCGAACTGTACTTCGTGTCGCCCGACCGGTGGCTGCAGGCCGTCGAGGTAGACGGCACGGGCACCGAGTTCGCCATCGGGGCACGGGCACGCCTGTTCGAGACCCGCTTCCCCTACCCGCCGTTCCACTCGTTTGACGTATCGGCCGACGGCCAGCGCTTCCTCGTGAACACGTCGGTGGCCTCGCCGGTCGACCCTGGCGTCAGCGCCCGGCTGGACACGCCGGCCAGCGGATCCGGAGGCTAGGGGCGCACGGCGGCGGACCACGATGGCGCGCGGCTCCGCCGTGGTGATGCGTGGGGCCGTTTGGCCTCGTGTGCCGGTGCACACCTGCGTCACCCGGCTGTTGGGGCAGCTGGCCGCGCTTGGTGCTCGGCGCCTGCTCGACTAGCACGAGCACGCTCCTGCCCAACAGATCTCAGGTAAGTTGCGGTGTACACGCCAGTTATGCGATGATAGCCGACGATTCTTGGGGGGTTCCCAGCCTCCCCCACGTTCGGGCCCGACGGCCTGGGAGCCATCACCCGTGATGCAGCGGATCACCCGTGTCGACAGGCTGGCGCCGGCAGCGTGGCTTGCGGCGCTACTCCTGTGCGCCCCGGCCAGCCCGGCCGCGGCGCAATCCTTCCACCCAGCGCTCGATCCGGAGGTGTTCCCGGTACCGGCGGGACTGGTGCCCGCGGTCGAGTTCTGGCGTGACGTGTTCGGACTCTACGACTCCAGCCAGTCGCTCATCCACGACGATGAGCACCTCGACGTCGTGTTCACGGTCGTCGACGTCAGCGACCTCGTCCGTGGCGGGGCAACGCCCGCCGCCATCGAGCGGGCACAGCGCGACCGCGTCCGCGACGCGCTCCGGCACTACCAGCAGGTGCTCCGGCGGCTCGGCGGCGACCTCAGTGCCGAGGCGAGCGAGACCGACATGGCCCGCGTGCGGCAGCTCTACGCCGCGTCGGCCAAAGGGGCCGCGGACTTCCGCACGGCAGCGACCCGGGTCCGCGCCCAAACCGGTCTCCGCGACCACTTCCGCGAGGCCATCCAGGTTTCGGGCCTGTTCATGCCGGGCATCGAGCAGATCCTCGGCGAGCACGGGGTGCCCGAGATTGTCAAGAGCCTGCCATTCGTCGAGTCCATGTACAACTACGAAGCCCGCTCACGGGTGGGCGCCTCGGGCGTCTGGCAGATCATGCCGGGCACTGCGCGCCAGTACATCCAGATGGACTCGGCCGTCGACGCGCGGTCCGACGTGTGGCTGGCCGCCGAGGGCGCGGCGCGGCTGCTGGCCGACAACTACCGCCGCGTCCTCAGCTGGCCGCTCGCGCTGACCGGTTACAACCACGGCATCGCGGGCATGGAGCGCGCCGTGCGGCAAGTGGGCAGCGCCAGCATCGACGCCATCGTCGATCAGTACCAGTCGCGGACCTTCGGCTTTGCCTCGCGCAACTTCTACGCCGAGTTCGTCGCGGCGGCCACAGTGTTCGCCGACCGGGCGGTGCTGTTCCCCGGCATCGAGCCACTGCCGCCGCTTGAGTTCGATGCCTACGTGCCCGGTCGCTTCGTCTCGCTGCTCGACCTAGCCAGCCTGACGAGCACCGACGTCGACACGCTGGTCGCGCTCAACCCGGCTCTGCACAACGACGTCTGGCGCGGCACTCTGCTCCTCCCGGCCAGCTATCCGCTCCGCGTGCCGCCCGGGCGCCTTGCCGACTTTCAGCAAGCCTTCGCGCGCCTCCCCGAGTCCCGCAAGCGCGACCGCCAGATCACCGCCACCTACCGCGTGGCAAGCGGCGACACCCTGGGCGGAATCGCCGAGCGGTTCGGGACGACGATTCGCGCGTTGCAGCAAGCCAACACCCTGGCCAGCGCCAACCGGATCTACATCAACCAGATGCTCGAGATCCCGAACGGCGGCGGCACGTGGTCGCCGCTCGTGTGGACACCACCCGCCGCCGGGGCTACGCCCGTGGCCATTGGTGCGGACGCCCGCGAGCACGTCGTCGCGCGGGGCGAGACGCTCACCCAGATCGCCTCGTATTACGGCTACTCGATCGACGCGCTGGTCGCCGCCAACGGGCTGGCGTCACCCCACCGCATCCAGGTCGGCGCGCGCCTCACGCTGCCCGGAGCGAGTGCCACAGGATCGGCCGTCCACATGGTGCAACGCGGCGAGACGCTGACGGCCATCGCAGCCCGCTACGGGCAGTCGGTGGATGCGCTGGTTGCGGCCAACGGGCTGGCGTCGCCGAACCGGCTGGCCGTGGGCATGCGGCTCTCGATTCCGGGCGGCGCGGGCACGGGCACGCCGCGTGTGCACGTGGTGCGGCGCGGCGACACCCTGACGGCCATCGCCACGCGCTACGGCCGATCCCTTGACGCGCTGGTCGCCGCCAACGATCTGCAGTCACCGGATCGCCTGTCGGTCGGGACGCGGTTGTCGATTCCCTAGGCGAGGCTACGGCCGGGCGGCCCACTACCACCTGCGCCAGGCCACTCGGCCGACGCTGTACCAGGTCCTCGCAATGGCCGGCATTTCCCTCGCCGGCGCGCTCGGCTACCGCCTCCTGGAGAACGCCGTGTGCTGGAACGCTGTCTCCATGACGGTGATCACCCTCAACCCCCGTCGCCCACGACGAGGTCTCCCTGCTGGGACGCGTAAGCACAGCAGACGTTTCGAACGCACGCGCGGAGGTCTCGCATGATCGGACGCCTGGCCGGCACGAGGGGGCCTGCGGCTCTGGCGGCGGTGTGGTCGTGTGGCGTCGTACCTTGCCTCAGGACCGCACTCGACTCCCGCCGGTGGCTCGACGACCGCCGCGACCTGAAGGACGCGCAGCAGAACTTCACGGCCTGGCTCAAGCGCTGGGCGCAGCGCTCGCCACGGCTCACCGACTGGGGCGAAGCTCACAGCGGTGAAACGCTGACCTGCTACCGGCTACCGCGCCAGCACCGCATGCATCTGCAGTCGACCACTCCATCGACTTCCTGGTGCGGTTCACACGTCGAAGGCAGCACTCCACGCAAGCGACTGTGACGATTCTCCGAGCATTAGGCCGCCTCCCGACTCTGCCTGTACAGCCCGACCTGCAGCTCAACGTAATTCAGACCGTCGGGCAACCGAACGGCTGACAGTGCTCGCTGCAGCCTCCGTTTGGTCACGCTGACACGCCTAACCCGACAGCATCACCGCCGACCGCGACCCCCGTGTATGGTAGTGTGTATGGCATGCAGAAAACGACAGTGTACTTGCCTACCGACCTCAAGCTGTCGCTGCGGTGTATGGCTCGTGAGACTGGGATCTCGGAGGCGGAGTTGATCCGCCAGGCAATCGGCGAGAAGGTGCTCCGGCATCCTCGCCCCCGACCGCGCGTTCCACTCACTGGCGGCGGGCTTGGCGATCCCGAAGCCGCCAACCACGTCGACGACCTGCTCGCAGGATTCGGACGCCACTGATTGATGATCGTCGTTGACACCAGCGGCCTGCTGGCGGCCCTCTTCCCGGACCAGCGACACCACACGGAATGCGCGCGCGTCCTGACCGAGATGGACGGCCCGTTCCTCCTCTCGCCCTTCGTGCTCGCGGAACTCGATTATCTGGTAGCCAAACTGACGAATGTCGAGACCGAGCTTCGGTTGCTGCACGAAGTGGCCTCCGGTGCCTACACTCTCGCGCCGTTCCTTGCCGGCGACGTACAGGAGGCACGCCGCTTGATCGAACAGTACTCCGAGCTCGGCATCGGCCTCGCCGACGCGTCCGTCGTCGTACTCGCGCGCCGCAACCGGACCAGTGAAGTCCTCACCCTCGACGAACGCCATTTTCGTGCCCTGACCGGACCCGGCGAGCGCCCGTTTCGCATGCTACCGGCCGATGCGTAGCCGTGAAGCGCCTAGGCGCGAGATCGTCCGGCTCCGATGTGCAACAAAGGCAGTTCGCAGAAGAGCCCCGTGGACATCAGCGCTGCTCCGGAACTGCGACAGCCTCTCTTGCATCTCGAAATCTGACACCTCGGTGCCTTCAGTCTGGCACCCGATCACGCGTCAGCACACGCCGACTCTCGAGGCCCTGCTGTCTCAAGGTCGCACCAGACGCCCTCCGCACAGTCCCGCGTGAGGGGCCCCCCAACGGCCCGGCACGCGGATGACGCGGGGTGCCGGCACGACCCCGCGTCGCCGGCCCAGCGCCACGACGTGTCGGGCAGTGCCTGGCACGACGTCAACCGATCGGATCGTCAGGGGTCATCGGGGGCCCAATCGGAGCGCCTGCCATCCGATTGTCACTTGGCCCTGACCGGCACGGGTGGTAGACAAGGGGCATGCGCATCTCAACTCTGGCGGCGTTCACGGTGCTGGTTGCGCTGCTTGCCGCCCTGGCGGGCGGCCCCGGCGCGGCCCAAGCGCCCACGGAGTCCCCCGAGGTCACGCTCGGGCGACTCCTCTTCTGGGACCCACTCCTCTCAGGCGATCGCGACACCGCCTGCGCGACCTGCCACCACCCCGACTTTGCCTACGCCGACGGGCGCGAACTGTCGCTCGGCACGGGCAGCGTCGGGCTCGGCCCCGATCGCGTCGACCGGTCCGGCGGGGCGATTCCCGTGGTCCGGCGCAACTCGCCCACGATCCTGAACACGGCCTTCAACGGCGTCGAGCGGCGTCGCCGCCGCGGGGGACAGATCGCGTTCGACGGTACGGTGGCGTCGGTGAACCTGGAGCGCGCGCCGATGTTCTGGGATAACCGCGTCCGCAGCCTCGAAGTGCAGGCCCTCGAGCCGCTCAAGGCGCTCGAAGAAATGCGCGGCACCGCCTATGGCGAGGACGAGATCCTCGATGTCGTGGTGGCGCGCCTGCGCGAGACCCCCCGGTACGTCGAGCTGTTCAACGCGGCGTACGGCGACGGCACCGTGATCGAGGCGCCGCACATCGGCCGCGCGATCGCGGCGTTCGAGCGCACGCTCGTCGCGATGGACAGCCCCTTCGATCGCTACCAACGGGGCGACCGATCAGCGCTGACGGCGCAGCAGATCCGCGGCCTCGACGCGTTCGACGACGCGGGCTGCGACCGGTGTCACGACGGCCCGATGTTCTCGGACTTCGACCTCGAGGCCGAGGGTGTCGCCGAGCACCCGCTGCTCGATGAGCCCGATGTCGGCGACGGCCGGTTCCGCTTCCGGACGCCCTCTCTCCGCAACGTAGCGCTGACCGCGCCGTACATGCACAACGGTACGCTCGCCACGCTCGCGGACGTGCTGGCCTTCTACGACGAGGGCGACTCGCTGAACCCGAACGTGGCGCAGCGCGGAAACGGCAACGGCGTGGCGCGCCTCTCGCGGAACTTCCGCCGCGTCGACAACATGAGCGAGCGGGAGCAGGCCGCCATCGTCGCGTTCCTCGAAGCGCTCACCGATCCGAACTTCGACCGGACGGTGCCGGCGGAGGTGCCGAGCGGCCTACCGCCGGGTGGCCTGATCAACTGACGCGAACGCGCAGGCGCTCAGTCGCGGTGCGCTGGCCCGGGGGGCACTAGATCCCGGGCCGGTCGCCCGTACACTAGACGCACGCGCGCGTCGCCGTCGGCCGCCGCCCTCCGCGACCATGGCGGCGCGCTGGCCCGTGCACGGCCGAACGGTGGCGTCTCAGATGCGCACCGGCCACCGCACGGCACCCCGCTGCCCTACCCCCAAGTGTTGAGCGGGCTGGGACGGATCGTGTGATCGTGCTGGCACGCACCTTGTAATATGCCAGGAGCAGTCATGCCTGACGTCGCCCGCGATCCGGCCATCCTCCGCCGCAAGAAGCAGAGGCGCGTGGTCTACGGCGGCACCGCCGCGCTGGCGGTGGTTGTCGTGTCGGTCGTGCTCGCCCGGATGGAACCGGCCGCCCCAGCCGTGGACGCCGCGACCCTGTGGATCGAGCCCGTCCAACGGGGCGAGCTCGTCGTCGAAGTCCGCGGCCTTGGCTCGCTGGTACCGGAGGACACGCGCTGGCTGCCGGCCACGACCAACGGCCGCGTGGAGCGCATCCTGCTGCGCCCGGGCGCCACGGTGGAGCCCGACACGGTCATCCTCGAGCTCACCGATCCCCAGACCGAGCAGCAGGCCCTCGATGCACGGCTCGCGCTGCAATCGGCCCAGGCGCAGCGCGATGAGCTGCGGGCGCAACTGCAGAGCGAGGCACTCACGCAACAGGCGCAGGTCGCCACGGCCGAAGCCGACTACCGCCAGGCCGAACTCGACGCGGTGGCCAACGAGGAGCTGGCCGCGCTCGAGCTGGTGTCGACCCTCATCGTCCAACAGTCACGGCTCCGGGCCAACTCGCTCCGGACCCGCTGGGAGATCGAGGCCCAGCGTCTCGACACGCTGACCGACTCGAACACCGCGCGCCTCCGCGTCCAGCAGGCACTGGTGGACCAGGCGCAGGCCGTCGTCGCACTCAACGACCGTCGGCTCGCCGACCTGCTGGTACGCCCGGGCTTCCGGGGGGTGCTCCAGCAGGTGCCCGTCGAGGTGGGTCAGCAGGTGACGCCGGGCACCAACTTGGCGCGGGTGGCCGATCCCACGCGGCTGAAGGCCGAGTTGCGCATCGCCGAGACGCAGGCCACCGACGTGGCCGTCGGCCAGCCGGCGCGGGTCGACACGCGCAACGGGATCATCGAGGGCCGCGTGAGCCGCAAGGACCCGGCCGCGGTCAACGGCACCGTCACGGTGGACGTCGAGCTGCTCGGCGCGCTGCCCCGCAGCGCCGTGCCCGACCTCAGCGTGGACGGCACGATCCAGCTCGAACGGATGGACGACGTCCTCTACGTCGGGCGGCCGGCGTTCGGCCAGGAAGCGAGCACGGTGGGCCTGTTCCGGCTCCGCGCGGACGCCACCGCCGAACGCGTGCCGGTAGCGCTCGGGCGCAGCTCGGTGACCCACATCGAGATCCTCGCGGGCCTGGAGGCCGGCGACCGCGTGGTGCTGTCCGACATGTCGACGTGGGATGCGTTCGACCGGGTCCGGTTGCGGTGACCGCACACGGGCGCGAGGAGGCCATGGACACCAGCCACCGGCTCATCACCCTGCAGGACGTGACGAAGGTCTTCTATACCGACGAGGTCGAGACCCATGCGCTCGACCGGGTCACCATCGCGGTCGACCGGGGCGAGTATGTGGCCATCGCCGGCCCGTCCGGCTGCGGGAAGTCGACGCTGCTGTCGATCCTCGGCCTGCTCGACACGCCGACCGCCGGCGCCTACGCGCTGAACGGCCAGGCCGTGGCCGGGCTTTCGATGGCCGAGCGCGCCCGCGTCCGCAACCGCGAGATCGGCTTCATCTTCCAGAGCTTCAATCTGATTGGCGACCTCACGGTCTACGAGAACGTCGAGCTGCCACTGACCTATCGCGGCCTGCGCCCGGCCGCGCGCAGACAGCGTGTGACCGACGCGCTCGAGCGCGTGGGCATGGCGCACCGGGCCACGCACCTGCCCAGCCAGCTCTCCGGCGGCCAGCAGCAACGCGTGGCCGTGGCCCGCGCCGTCGGCGGCGACCCGGCCATCCTGCTGGCCGACGAGCCGACCGGGAACCTCGACTCGAAGAACGGCGAGGCCGTGATGGCGCTCCTTACCGAGCTGCACCAAAGCGGTGCGACAATCTGTATGGTGACCCACGACGCCAGATACGCGTCGCACGCCAAGCGGACCATCCACCTGTTCGACGGCCGCGTCGTCGACGAGTCGGTCGCCGCCGTCTAGGCGACAC
>CAZHTD010000050.1:0-15552 GCA_964535675.1 uncultured Bifidobacteriaceae bacterium
GCTGAGCGACTCGCGGCTGCTGTGGCTGTGCTTCTACCGGCGGCAGACGATGGCGTACTGACCGCCGGGCTGGAGACGTGTGGTCGCCATGGTCTTCTGGGCCGCAGCTACAGACATCGCGCCAGCGTCACGTTGATTTCCACTGCCACGCCACACGTGCTGAACTCGGCTGCCTCCTGGCCGTAAGGTCAGATCCGGAGTCCGTCCCTAGGGAGCTAGCGGCAAGGCTGGTACGAGTACACATGGATGTAGGTTCCTCGGCACGCCCTCCGAGTCGAGATGCATCAAGGTAAGGCACCTTCCCGAAGCGCCAGAATTTGATTTGCCGCCACATCGCGGCGTGTGTCTTCCTGCCCGCTGGGCCAACGGATAGTGAGTTCGTCGATGCGGCTAGCCTCTCCCAGGCCGAAGTGCAGCCGCCGATCGTGGTGCGACTGGTAGCTGCCGCCACTCCCGACGTCACGCCGCACCAGATAGTCACCGATTCGGGCGACGGCGACGGCGCCAATCGTACTTCGGTTCGACGTCGTGGCCTGCAGGTCCAAGAGCAGCCAGTTGCCCGGCCGACTGCGGTTGAGCAGGACCGACGGGACATCGTCCAAGTGTGTGATCACGAGGTCAAGACGCCCATCGTTGTTGATATCGCCGGCGGCAAGGCCGCGGCTACTCAGCGATTCGGGAATCTGGAATCCCGCGCCGACGTCCTCACTGACATCGATGAAGCGTCCGTTGCCCGCATTCTGAAAAAGCTGGTTGCGTTGCAAATACCCGCGTCCACTCGGTATCGGAGTACCGCCGAATCTGCCCAATAGGCCAGTCAGCGATTGGAGCAGTGAGCGGGTCTCATCGAGTTGCGGGTACAAATGACCGTTAGCGACAGGAAGGTCGGAGCGCCCGTCCAAATCGAGATCTGCGAACACTACTCCCCAGCCCACATACAGAAGCGCCGGGGAGAGCATGGTCGTCGACCCGGTGACATCGGTAAAGACGCCGTTGCCGTCGTTTCGGTACAGCGTGTTGTAATCATCCGCGAAGTTGGTGACGACTAGGTCGAGATCAGCGTCATTGTCGGCATCGCCAAACGCCACACCCATGCCCCCCTGCACCCGTCCGTCGAGGCTCAACGCGACGCCGGTCAGTAGACCCACTTCGGTGAATTGCCCCGTACCGTCATTGCGGAACAGGTAATTGGGCATCTCGTCGTTGGCGACGTACAGATCCTGGTCGCCATCGTCGTCGTAATCCCCCCAAACGACGCCCATCCCGTAAGCAGGAGGCACGTCGCCCATCCCGGAAGAGGTCGTCGCGTCGCGAAATGTGCCGTCGCCGAGGTTCTCGAAGAACCGATCGGGTGCAGGTGTCAACCCAAGCGGTCCACACGCCACGTCCACGTCGGGGAGGCCACGGAACGTGCACCGTCCACCGTTGTTGGCCAGACGCGGCGGATTAGTCAGGTCATAAACGAGGTAGTTGGAGACGTAGAGATCGAGGTCGCCGTCTGCATCCACGTCTGCAAAGGCGCACGAGGAACTCCAGGCGGGGTGGTTGGTTCCCGATGCAGCGCCGATCTCGCCGAACGTGCCGTCTGCGTTGTTGCGGTACAAGAGGTTCGGGCCCGCGTTGGTGACGTAGATGTCTTCCCGTCCGTTGTTGTCGACGTCACCCGCGCAGACCCCCATGCCCCAGTGACGACCGCCGACGCCAGCCCGGTCGGTCACGTCCGCGAAAGTGCCGTCCCCTAGGTTGCGGTAGAGACGGTTGGATTCCCGCCGTTCGCCCCGCGCTTCCTCTTCAAAGGACGAGCCGTTTACGAAATAGAGATCGACCCAACCGTCGTCGTCGATGTCGATGAAGGCAACGCCCCCAGCGGTCGCCTCGATGAGATACAGCTTGTCTGGCGAGCCGGACCGGAGGTGGAAATCGATACCGGCGTCACGGGTGACGTCCTCGAAACGGATAGGCCACGGATCGATGGCCTGCTGGCGTTGACCTGCACGACCGGGCGTGAGGGCCGCCGGAAGCCACACGACCGATGCGATCACAGCCAGCCAGATACGCGTCCAAGGGGGCGTTATCACACTCGGGACCCAAGATTGTCAGACCGACACGTTGGACCGAGACACGTCGTCTGTCCTAAGAAGATCGTAACTTTGGCGTGCCAACCCGGAACCGACGCCATGAAGTACATTATCCCCTCATGAGAATGCGTGCCACCCTGTTCGTTGCACTGCTGAGCGCGGTGCCGGGAGGTCTGTGGGCACACCCACAGGCACCCGCTGCCGATGCCCGGCAGATCGAGCTCACGGCGTTGCGGGAGAGCGCCACACGCGGCAACGCCGCGTCCCAGTACGTCCTCGGTTTGCGGTACGCGAACGGCGTGGGGGGAGTCGATCGCGATCCGCTAGAGGCGTTCCGGTGGTACCGCCGTTCGAGCGTGCAGGGATACGTCCCGGCACAGTTCGCCGTGGGTGTCATGTACGAGAGGGGCGTCGGTGTGGCCGCGGACGCGGTTGAAGCGGTCCGTTGGTACCTGGCCGCGGCGCTGCAAGGCCACGCTGAGGCACAGCACAATTTGGCACTGAACTACGAAAGGGGCCGTGGCGTCGTGCGCAACGAGGTGCAGGCGCGTGCATGGTACGAACGTGCGGCCGTGCAGGGTGTCGAACGCTCACAAATCCGCGTGGCGCAGATGTATGCCGAAGGACGAGGGGGCGAAGTTGATCCGGCTGCTGCTGAAGCTTGGTTTCGTGTGGCAGCTGAGGCAGGGAATGCCGAGGCCCAAGCTGGACTAGGGATCCTGCTGGCCGAGGCAGGACGCGGTGTCGACGAGCGGGAGGCATACTTCTGGCTGGAGGTGGCGACGCGACGAGATGTGCTCTTGGATGAGATCGAGCCAGCGCTCGATCTCGTGTCGTCTCATCTCGACCCGTTGATGCGCGACGCGGCACGCGTCCGGGCCGACACATGCGCCCTAGCCGCTTACCACTTCTGCGGCGATGCCGTCGCCCCGCCGTGCGCGCCTAGAGACGCCCACCGCGTCGCCACGATAGCCCTTGAGCCTGACACGTATCCCGACATCGAACGACCGGCGCCGCTCGAGCGTATCGAACCGCGGTTTCCCGACGACGCGGTGGCTATGCTCGAGGCGTCGGACACGATTCTTGTGGACGTGCTAGTGCTGGCCAATGGCCGTGTTGGCCCAGTGTGTGTCCGGCAGTCACTTGGGCTTCTCCTCGACGGTGCGGTCGTGGAGGCCGTTCGGCGCTCAATGTTCGCCCCGGCCACGCAGAATGATGGTGCTATACCCGTGTGGATTTCTGTTGAAATCGCGTTGACAATCGCCAGTGAGCGGTGAGATGGATAACCTCCCTCACTCTGGGAGCATCGGCCTTCGGCGACGTGCAGCCGAAGAGAGGGTGGTTGTCTACGCTCTAAGCTTGCGCAAGTGTTGACGAAGTAGCGTTTCAGAGAAGATCGTCTGCATGCGGCCGACGATCTCCGTGTCGTCCACGGCGAGGCTCGGGGCGTCGTAGAGTCGAGCGTGGCAGCGCCATCAGCTGGCATTCTTGGGCAACGGATATTCAAACGGGGCTGGCAACGACGGATGTACGCGCGCTTCTCGGCGACGGTGCGTTTTGCTGAGCCCCCTTGAGAAACTCGATCTCCAACGCTTGGCGTCCGACCAGCCATTCCAGCGCCGACCACGACTTCATGACCGCGATTTGGACAACTTGACGTACACGGCCCCACCTCACTGGTCTAGTCCCTTGAGGCGTTCTCGGAGTCTGCGAGTCAAGGTTCGATCTCTGCAAGCTTGTACTTCTCGATGCGCGAGTAGAGCTGGGCGCGCGTCAAGCCCAGTAGCTTCGCTGCGCGCGTCTTGTTGTGTCGGGCCTGCTCGAGCGCCTTGGCAACCAGCGAGCGTTCGATGGCGTGAAGGTTGACGCCCCCGGCGGGCAGCGCTGCGTCGGGCGGTGCCGCGTCACCGGCCGGCGGCGTGGACTTGGGCAGGTGCGACGCACGGAGGTAGCCGCCATCGGCCAAGATGACCGCGCGCTCGATGGCGTTGCGCAGTTCGCGCACATTGCCGGGCCAGTTGTAGGCGAGCAACTGGTCTTGCGCGTCACGGCCGAGACCGGAGGCGGGCCGGCCCACGCTCTCGCCGATCTCGGCGAGAAAGGCCTTGGCCAACTCAATGATGTCCTCGGGCCGCTCCCGCAGCGGCGGCAGCGCGATCTCGAACACCCCGAGCCGATAGTAGAGGTCCTCGCGGAACTTGCCGCGGCGGATGGCCTCGTGCAGGTCGCAATTGGTTGCAGCGATGACGCGGATGTCGGCACGGAGTGTGCGCGTGCCGCCCAGCCGCAGGTATTCAGGCTCCTCGAGGACGCGCAGCAGCTTGGCCTGGACGATCGGCGCCATTTCGCCAACCTCGTCGAGGAACAGCACGCCGCCGTTGGCTTGCTCGATCCGTCCCGGCTTGGCCGACACTGCGCCGGTGAAGGCGCCGCGCTCGTGGCCGAACAGTTCCGACTCGAGCAGCTGGTCCGGCAGTGCCGCGCAGTTGATCGCAACGAAAGGGCCGGACCGCCGGGCGGACCCGTGATGGATGAACCGTGCCACGACCTCCTTGCCGGTGCCCGACTCGCCGGTGAGCAGCACTGTCGTGGACGTTTGCGCGACGCGTGCGGCCTGCGCCAGCACATCGGTCCAGCGACGCGAGTGGCCGATGATGCGCCGCTGGCCGGTTCGTGACTCGAGCTCCCGGCGCAGCGTAGCCACCTGAGCCTCGAGCCGCTCGGCGGTCTGGCGCGCCTCGGCGTCGCGTCGCGCGGCGTCGGCCAGCCGCTGGTGGGAGAGCGCGAGCGCTAGGTGATCGCCCACCCGCTGTGCAAAGTCCACGTCGTCCTCGGAGAACCGGTCACGTTCGCGCGCCAGGAAGAACAGGGAGCCGAACACGTCCTGGCCCATCGGCAGCGGCACGCGCAGCAGCGACTGGATACCGAAGCGGCCGAAGATGCGCGCTCGTAGGCTGCCGGGGTCGACCTCGCGGGCCATGTCGCGTACCACGTACACCTCGCGGTGCAGTGCCGCGCGATCGAGCTCGCCGAGCGGCGTGGGCGCCCAGAACGATGGATGGTCGATCTCGGCGCCCGCCACGGCATAGACGCGGACCGACTGTCCGTCCTCAGCCCACGCAGTCAGAGCCATCATGTCGTGTGGCAACCCGGCGCGCACCACCTCGGAGGCGTCATTGAATATCTGCCGGATGTCGAGTGACTCTCCGATCGTGTGGAGGAGCCGGTCGAGGCTCTCGAGGCGCTCACGGCGGAGCTGCTCGGTGCTGCGGATCGAGTCGTGCTGGAGGGCGAGCGTCAGCAGATCAGCCACCGCGTCCATCAGGCCTTGGTTGGCGTCGGAGAAGGCGTCGGGCTGGCTGGACGTAAACCACAGCGCGCCGTGAACGTGCGTGCCCTGCCGCACGGGGCAGATGATCCGGGACTTGACACCCGCGATCGGATCCGGCACCTCGGCGTCAGCGTCACCGAGGCGGTGGCCACGGACCTCGAGCTCGCCGTTGGCCGTGGCCGTGTAGAGGACGACCGACTCCATCCGATCGAGGCGTAGCACGTGGAGCCGCTCGAAGGGGATGTCGTCTCGGAGCAACCCGGGTAGACGCTCCAGCACGTCGCCTAGGGTGGGCGCCTCGGCCACAAGGCGCGCCACCACCGTGAGCGTTGCAAAGCTGGGCTCAAGCATGGCACACCACGGGTCAGTATAATCCCGCACTGCTGCCCAGCCGGTGCGATGGGCACCCCGGACGGAGCATGCTGACATCGTGAACGTGCTGGCTGCAGGACTCTCGTGGGTGGACCTGTGCTTCGCGGGGTACCCGAAGGTGATTGCAACCGCCGTTGTCTCGGGGCCACTTGGTGTCGGGTTGATCGATCCTGGTCCCACCACGTGCTTGGCGGCGCTCGACGACGGACTTGTTGCGCAAGGGCTGCGGCTCGACGACGTGCGCTGGCTGCTGCTCACGCACATCCACTTGGATCATGCGGGCGCGACTGGGCGCCTTGTCGAGCGGCTCCCGGATCTGACGGTCTACGTGCACGAGTGTGGCGCCCCGCACCTGCACAACCCGTCGCGGCTGCTGCGCAGCGCAACCCGGCTCTACGGCGACCGGATGGACGAACTCTGGGGTGCCGTGGTCCCGGTGCCCGAGGCCAACCTGGCGCCCCTGGCCGGGGGCGAGCGGATCGAGGTGGGCAGTCGCCGATTCGAGGTGGCCTATACACCGGGACACGCAAGTCATCACGTCAGCTACTTCGACCGCGAGAGCGGCGTTGCGTTCGTCGGCGACACGGCGGGCGTGTGCATCGACGGGGGGTACGTGCTGCCGCCCACGCCGCCGCCGGACATCGACGTTGAGCTGTGGAACGAGAGCGTTGATCGCGTGCTGGCCTGGGGGCCCGACTCGTTGTTCCTGACGCACTTTGCCAGTGTCGGCGCCCCCGAGGTGCACCTGCAGACGATGCAGGACAACCTGCGCGCCGGGGCGGACTTGGTGCGCGACCTACTCGGACGCCGGGACGCCGGTGACGCGCGTGCCGCGTTCGTGGCTTGGCTCGAGCGCGCAATAGCGACGCGGGGCTCGGTCGGCGCGCTCTACGGCGCGGCTGCGCCCCTTGAGCTGTCGTGGTACGGGCTGGAGCGGTACTGGACGAAGTGCCAAGCCGGTGCCTAGCGCGTGGCCGCGATGGCGCCGTTGAGTGCCTTGCGCGGTGACACGCGGGAGGTCCGTGTCCGTGTGTGTCGACGGCTCGATCTGGAAGCTCACGAACCGGTACGGGGGAATCGACACCGGCATCTGACACTCGACGAAGATGTCGACCTCACTCACGTCCCGCGTCTCGACTGCCACGAACCGAAGGGCACCGCCGGAGTCCCGCCAGAGCAGGCGGCCAGGCAGTCGAACGGCTTTCGGTTGGTGCGACACTCACGATGAGTCACGAATGTGGTGGTAGCGGCGACAATGCTCACGGTGCGCCCTTGGTGAAGGTCTCCGATCTTCACGTCACGGTCCGGGAGTTGCGAGACGGCTGGGTGATTGCGCCCGCAAGCCCGGGAAGCGCAGAGTATACGGAGGATACCCCACTGTGTCGCCAGGAAATGTGCACAGCTAGCGTCAGTGGCGCAACACACGCCCACTGTGTTCGTTCACAGTTTGTTCAAGCACTGAAAGTGCAGTCTTGGTTGCGCAGGGATTTTGACGCACGCCTGCGCGTTGTGCATGTGCACCCTGAATTGGGTTGTGGCTACGGCGTGACGAGCGTTCCGAGCGCGCGCTCGAGCCGCGCCACATCGCGGTGGCTGGCGGTCGCGAGGATCGCGCGGCGCCCCACGCCGTCGAGCGACTGGAAGTCGCCGATGGCCTGGGCCTGCTGCAGCACGCCGAACGAGTACGGCGCGTGCGGTATCGCGAGGTCGTCGTCGGCCGCTGGCGCGATCACGATGAAGACACCGTTATCGGCACCGCCCTTGTGGATCTGTCCGGTCGAGTGCAGGTAGCGGGGACCAAAGCCGACCGTGGTGACGCACCCGGTGACACGGGCCACGGCAGTTCGGAGTCGTTCGAGCGCGGCCTGCCAGTCCGGTGAGGAGGGCGGCACGTAGGCCAGCACCGCCACGTAGTCACCGGGGCGCGCCGTATCCAGCACGCGCAGGGGGCTGCCATAGATGGCGGCAGCACGACTCGGTGCGAGCGCGACACCCTCGCCGGCCGTCACCGCCTCGGGTGCCGGCAGCGTGCCCTCCCGCTCGTAGCGGGCCAGCAGCGCGCTTGTGGCGGCCTTGGCCAGGCCGACGTTCGGCTCGTCGAACGGGTTGAGGCCGAGCAGCCATCCGGCCGCCGTGGTGGCCACCTCCCAGCGGAAGAACTCGGCGCCGATAGTGGCTGGCGTCGCCTCGAGCCGTGCCATCGGCGCGGCCGCGTCGCGCAGCCGCCGTGCGAGTGTGTCTGCACGCTCGTTGGGGCCGGCGAGGGTGACGCCGACGCGGTCGTCGCCGATCGGCGCGGTTTCGGGTTCGCCCCTGACAGGCAGCACGCCGACGCCCGCCTTGCCGGTGCTCTCGGCTACCAGCTGCTCGATCCAGAGACCGAGCGACTCAAGGCTCGGTGGCAGCAGGAGCGTCAGCTTGTCGCAGCCGGCGAGGGCTCCGGCGGCCATCAGTGCTCCAAGGGCGAGGCCGGGGTTAGCCGCCGGGTTGGTCTCGTGGCAGCGCTCCGCCATGGCGCCGGCTGGCGCGAGCAGGGCGCGCAGGTCGTGGCCCATCGCTGCGGCGGGCACGAGACCGAACAGCGACAGCGCCGAGAAGCGGCCGCCGATGTTAGCGGGGTTGATGAACACGTCACGAAAGCTCTCGGCCCGGGCCCTGGTCTCGAGCTGGGTGCCGGCGTCGGTGATCGCCACGAACCGCGATCCGGCGGGGCCGGCGCCAGCGGCTTCGATACGGCGGCTGGCCTCGGCGGCCATTGACAGCGGCTCGATCGTGGTGCCGGACTTGCTCGCGAGGATGAACAGCGACGTGGCGGCAGTTGCTAACGCGTCGCGGACCTCCGCCGGGTCGGTGGAGTCGAGCACCCGGAACCGGGGTTGGCCCGGCGCGACGCCGAGCACCCGACGCAGTACTTCGGGTGCCAGGCTCGATCCACCCATGCCGAGCAGTACGACGTCGGTGTATCTGTCGTCGCGCACTGCGGCCGCGAAGCCCTCGAGTCGGGCGATCTGGTCGGCGGCGAAGGTCGTCGCGTCGAGCCAGCCCAGGCGGTTGTCGATTACGGCGTGCGTGGCTGCGTCGCCGGGCCAGACGTCAAGCCGACGGTTCCACAGCGCGTCGGCGAAGCCGATCACCTCAAGGCGCCGGAGTGCGACCTGGTACTGGGTGGCGAGCGGACCGGGCTCGATCAGGAAAACCGACATGAACGATGTACCATTATCCCTCGGCTTATGAGGCGACTCCTCCTGCTGTTCCTGCTTGGTACCATGATCGGCGCCGCCTGCGCGGGCGCTGGTGAGAGAGCGACAACGGTGGCCGACGGCGCGCCGGCCCCCGCCTTGGCAGCAGCTTCTGCCCCAGCGGAGGACACTGCCCGCATCGTGTTTCTCGGGGATAGCCTGTCCCGTGGACTGGGCCTCGCCTCTGAGGAGTCCGTGCCAGCGCTGATCCAGGCGCGGCTCGACGCGGCCGGGCACGCCTTCCGCGTCGTCAACCGTGGCAACTCCGGCGACACCTCCGCCTCGGGGCTGCGGCAGCTCGAGGACGCCCTCGCCGGGGACGTACGGATTCTTGTCCTCGAGCTCGGCGCCAACGACATGCTGCGCGGCCTGACCGTGGAGCAGATGCGCGAGAACCTGCAGGCGATCATCGAGCGCAGCCGCGAGCAGGGCGTCGAGGTCCTGCTCACGGGCATGGAAGCCCTGCCAAACTACGGCGAGGACTACACGACCCGCTACCGGGCGGCGTTCCGTGAACTGGCCCAAGAGTACGACTTGGTGTTCATGCCGTTCTTCCTGGAGGGGGTGGCCGGTGATCCAGCGCTCAATCAGGGCGACATGATGCACCCCAACGCGGAGGGCGCCCAGGTGGTCGCTGACAACCTCTGGCGCTACCTTGAGTCGATGCTCGCCGCCGCCGGGCCCGCATGATCAACCTTCGCGGCGTGTCGAAGACAGTGATGAGCGGCGACCGGCCGCTGACGATCCTCCACACACTGGACTTCGACGTGGAGAACGGGGCGTTTCTTGCTGTCGTCGGGCCGTCGGGCAGTGGCAAGTCAACGCTGCTTGGCCTGCTTGCTGGCCTAGACACGCCGACAACAGGCTCAATCGTGATCGATGGCGTGGACATTACCACGCTCAGCGAGGACAAGCTGGCTCGGCTGCGCGGTGAGAAGATCGGCTTCGTCTTCCAGTTCTTCCATCTAGTGCCGTCGCTGACTGCGCTCGAGAACATCCTGGTGCCGATGGAGATCGCCGGTCGGCGTGACGCCGCGTCCCGCGCGCGCGCGCTCCTTGACGAGGTCGGCCTCACCGAGCGCGGCCATCACTACCCATCACAGCTCTCGGGCGGCGAGCAGCAGCGCGTGGCACTGGCGCGGGCGTTGGCCAACGACCCGCCAATCATCCTGGCTGACGAGCCTACCGGCAACCTCGACTCGAAGACCGGGCACCACATCTTGGAGTTGCTGGTCGAGGTGCATCGGGTGCGACGCGCGACCTTGATTCTGGTGACCCACGCTCACGATCTGGCCGCGATGGCGGACCGCCGCTTGGCATTGCGCGACGGCCGGCCCGTGGACGAGCCATCGGGGGTGCTGCCATGACCTTCGTCCTGCGCATGGCGCTGCGCGAGATCCGCGCGTCATGGCGGCGGCTGCTGTTCTTCTTCATCTGCATCGCCATCGGAGTGGGCACGATTGTCGCGCTGCGGTCTGTGATCCAAAGCGTGCGCGGCGGACTGGCCGTCGAGGCCCGCAGCCTGATTGCGGCCGATATGCTGATCCGCTCCGATCGGCCTTGGTCAGATCCGGTTGAGGCCGCGGTCGAGCGCGAGCGCGTCGCGGGCCGGGTCACCGCGCGGTCCGAGACCGTCGAGGTAGCCACGATGGTGCGCCCGGCGCGCGAGGACGTCACGCCCCGCGCCCGCATGGTCGAGTTGCGCGCCGTGCAGGAGGCCTTCCCGCTCTACGGCGAGATGACGCTACGCGACGGCGTGTACTCCCACGAGCTGCTGCGGGGGAACGGCGTTATCGTGCGACCGGAGCTGCTGGCGCAGCTCGGCATCGCAGTTGGCGACGACCTGCTCATTGGGACCGAGACCTTCGAGGTGCGCGGGATCATCGCCACCGAGCCCGGCGCGGACCTGGGCATGTTCAGCTTAGGGCCGCGGATCCTGATCGACTATGCCGACCTGCCCACGACTGGGTTGCTGGGTTTCGGCAGCCAGGCGTCCTACGAGATTCTGCTCGCCGTGCCCGACGCCGATCTTCAGCAGCTGGACGACGACCTGGACGATGAACTTGCTAACGAATTCGTCAGCGTGCGGTCGTACCGCCGGAGCGAGGACCGGATGGGCCGTAACCTGACCCGCGCCGAGAATTACCTGAGCTTGGTGGGGCTTGTGGTACTGATTCTCGGCGGCATCGGGGTCTCGAGCGTGACGCGCGTTTTCGTCCAGCAGAAGGCAAAGGCCATCGCCGTCCTAAAATGCGTCGGCGCCACGTCGCGCCGCGTGCTCGCCGTCTACATGACCCAGGTGCTCGTGCTGGGCTTGGCCGGGAGTCTCCTCGGCGTGGGGCTGGCGGCCGGTGCCGTGGCGTGGGTCCCCTCGTTCGCAGGCGACATCGCCACCTCGTTCCAGATCGAGTACGGCCTGCAGCTCGGTGCGACAGTCCAGGGCATCGCCATCGGGTTGCTGGTGTCGCTGCTCTTCTCAGTTGTACCGCTGCTTGAGGTTCGCCACGTGAAGCCGTCGCTCCTGCTGCGGCAGGACATCCCACCGCCGACAGGTGTCGACTGGCTCAAGTGGACCGTCACTGGGTCGGTGGCCGCAGTGCTTGTGGGCGTGGCGGCTTGGCAGGCCGGGTCGCTGGAGGTCGGGCTGCTGCTGAGCGGAGGCTTCGTCGCCACGGCCTGGGTGCTGCACTTGGCCGGGGCCGCACTCATCCGGGCCATCCAGCCGCTGGCGCAGGCGCGCTCGTTCGTGCTCCGGCAGGCCGTGTTGCGCGTGGCACGGCCCGGCAACCAGACGCGGCTGATCCTGCTGGCAGTGGGGCTGGGCGCCTTTTTCATCTTGGGCGTTCGCTCGCTGCAGGGGAACCTGCTCGCCGAGTTCGACATCCAGATGGGCGAGGGCGCGCCAGACATGTTCCTGATGGACGTGCAGGAGGACCAGCGTGAGGCCGTCGTCGAGTTCCTCGATCAGGAGAACGGGCCCGAGGACCCGCCGGTGCTTATCCCCGTACTGCGCGCGCAGTTGGTGGGTGTCGACGGGCAGAACGTCACGCTGGAGAACTACGAGGCCGTGCGCGGGCGGGGGCGCGTGTCGCGCGAGTACACCGTGACGTACCGCGCGAGTCTCGAGGACAACGAGACGCTGCTGGCTGGCGCGTGGTGGCCGGAGGCGCAGGTGGACGGCGCGCCCGAGGTGTCGGTGGAGGAGAGCATCCGCAATCGCCTCGATCTCGAAATCGGCGACCGTCTGAGCTTTGACGTGCTCGGCGACATTGTGACGGCCCGGGTGGCCAGCGTGCGCGAGGTGGACTTCCGCGACTTCCGCGCAGGCGGCTTCGTGTTCGTGTTTCGGCCCGGGTCGTTCGCCAGCATTCCACATGGTTACATCGCCACGCTGCGCGGGCCCGAGTCGGTCGACGTGCGGGCCCAGGCGCAGGCCGATCTGGTGAGCCGGTTCCCGAACCTGTCGGTTATTGACCTGAGCGAGGTCCTGAACACCATTCAGGCGCTGCTCCGCAACGTGACGCTGGCCGTCATGGCCGTCGGCAGTCTGGTCCTGCTCAGTGGCATCCTGATCCTCGTGGGCGCCGTGTCGATGACCAAGTTCCGCCGCGTGTACGAGGCGGCGATCCTGAAGACACTGGGGGCGACGGGACGGTTGATCATGGCGATGCTCCTACTGGAGTACGGCGTGCTTGGCGCCATCGCGGGCACGGTGGGCGGGCTCGGCGCCATCGTGCTCAGCTGGGCCGTGGCACGCTACGCGCTCGACATGACTTGGGAGCCGGCGCCGCTGCTAACGCTGGTCGGCATCGTCGCCACGTCGGCGCTGGTCGCCGCGGTCGGCGTTGTGGCCTCGCTCGACGTGCTGCGTCACAAGCCGCTCGCGACGCTGCGCTCGGAGTGATCGTGTAAGATCAAGTGTTGTGCGGTCCGTCGGGGGTGCCCAGAGGATTGCGATGGACGTGGCGACCTACAGAGACGCGCTGCTTCGCAAGCGCGACCAGCTCACGGGCGGCGGCGCCAAGCCCCTGCAGTGGTCGATGGAGAACAACTCCGGCCGGCAGGGCGACATGGCCGATCAGGCAAGTGGCAACAACGAGGTACACATCCACCTGAAGCTCAAACAAACCGACGCGAAGATCCTGCAGGCGATCGAAGGCGCATTGCGCCGGATCGACAACGGGACGTACGGCATCTGCCGCGATTGCGGCGAGCCGATTGCCGAGGCCCGGCTGAACGCGATTCCGTGGACCCGCTCCTGCGTGTCCTGCAAGGAGAAGCAGTAGGCCGATGAAGGAAACCGATCTGCGAGAGTTGTTCACGGCGTTTGCTGCCGAGCGGCAGGCCCTCTGCGATCGCCACGTGGCCGGCGCAGCGGTGGTCGGCCACTACGATTTCAACAACGCTTACCAGTACGTTATTGCCCGGGAGGAAACACACCTCCAGTGGCTCGCCGACGCGCTGGCTGGGTGCGGCGCCGAGGAGCCAGTCGCCACGGACATGATTCCGGTGCCTGCTGTTGGCAAGGTCAAAGGCAAGGCCGAGGTCACCGCGTATAGTGCCGTGATCGAGGACGACGCCCGGCGGCTCGGGGTCTTCATCGAGCGCTGGACCGCGCCGGTAGCCGGACTGTCCCACTCCCGACATCGCACGATGCTGCAGGTGATCCTGGGCGAGTCCCGCGAGCACCAGCGGCTGTTCGAGCAGGCGGCCAGCGGGTTCGAGGATGTGCTTGGCCGCCGGACGGGCGGTGTCGAGCGGCAGGGCGTAGTGCTCTCGACCCGTTGGGTCGAGTAGGCCAAGGGGGTGGCGCGGTCGCGGGTCGCGATCGCCCTTGGCAGCAACCTCGGTGACCGGGAGGCGCACCTGCGCGGCGCCCTCACGGCCATCGGTGCGTTCATGGACGATCTGCAAGCCTCCACTTTCCACGAGACCGCGCCGGTGGACGTCGGTCCGCAGCCTCGCTTTCTCAACGCCGCTGTCGTCGGTCGGTCGGTCCTGGACGCCGCGACACTGCTCGATCGCCTGCTGGCCGTCGAGCGTGCTTTCGGGCGCGAGCGCCCGCACCCGGGGGCCGCGCGGACGTTGGACCTGGACCTGGTGCTGTTCGGGAACCTGGTGATCGATGAGCCGACGCTCACCATACCGCACCCGCGTTTCCGCGAGCGTGCGTTCGTGCTCGTGCCTCTGGCCGAGGTGGCTGGCGACTGGATTGATCCGGTGACAGGCGCGCGCGTGGCGGATCTGCTGGGCCGCCTTCAGACAGCGCCCTAGCGGCGGTCAGCCACCGTGTAGCCGGTGAGGCCCGTGTCGTTGGCCTCTTCGCGCTCACGGTTGAGGGCAGTGATGAGCGCGTGCTGATCCGAGGTCAGCACCCGTCGCATGCGGAGCAGCATCAGTGTCCGCGACTTGTTCAGCTGGGCGCGCGCGCTCTCCACGATCTCGACGTACTCGATGACGGCCTCGTCGGCGCCCTCGAGCACCAGCCGATCGAACTCCTCTTCGGCGGCCTCGAGCGCTCGCATCTCCAGATGCAGCGTCGGCCGCGCCTCCTCGAAAATCTCCTGGATCCGCTCGACCTGTTCGGGCGTGAGGTGCAACTCGGCCTGGAAGTGCTCGTCGAGCCACCACCGGAACCCCTGTGCCTCGGCGGCGGCTGCTAGGGTCAGGGCGAAGGTAGCTGCCATGGCCACCGCGCCGAGCACCCGTCGTGCGTTCTGCATGTCTACCTCAGCGTTACGACCCCGCACGGCAAGGAATTTACGGCTGACGCCCCAATCATAGGCTATTCGGGCCGCTAGGTGTTGACCAGCTCCGCCAAGCGCCTGATGACGGTCCCGACCATATTGTCGGGGGTTGAGGCTCCGGAGGTCACCCCGACGGTGAGGGGTCCGGTGGCCGGGAGCCAGCCGCAGGTCGTGGTCGCGTCGGTGCCGGACGCTCGGTGCCGGATGGTCGTGGCCGAGACCAGCCCGTCGGGGTCGGCGATGTGGTAGGTCGGCACGCGCTCGGCACAGATGCGCACTAGGTTGCAGGTATTGCTGCTGTTGTAGCCCCCGAGAACCACCATCAGGTTCAGGGGTCGGGTATCGAGAAGGTCGACGACCGCGTCTTGTCGTTCCTGGGTCGCGCTACAGATCGTGTCGAAGGCGCGAAAGCGCTCGGCCAGGCTGTCGCGGCCGTATCGGGCCACGATGGCCTCACGGAACATCGTGCCCACCGCCAGCGACTCGGAGCTCAGCATGGTGGTCTGGTTCGCGCAGCCGATGCGTCCGAGGTGACGCTTGGGATCGAAGCCTACCGAGCAAGCCTTCGCGAAGCGCTCGCGGAGGCGCACCGCGTCACCGGCGCCACGGATGACGTCGCAGACCGCGGTGGCCTCGTCGCGGTCGAGCACGATCAGATAGTGGGCGCCGGCCATCGAGACGACCTGCGAAGCGGTGGCCAGGGTCTCCTCGTGCCACCACTTGCCGTGAATGATCGACGTGAAGCCATCGGCTGCGTAACGCCGGACGTTCTTCCAGACGTTGAG
>CAZHTD010000051.1:0-7568 GCA_964535675.1 uncultured Bifidobacteriaceae bacterium
TCGGCAATCGTGTGTTCGTCAAGGACCTCGAGCGGGTGACGTTGTGGACGATTGAATAGGGGTGAGAAGACGATGATGAAGAGCGTTATCTGGAGTCTTTGCACGACTCTCGCCGCGGTCCTGGCCGTGACGTCGGTCGAGGCCCACCACAGCTTCAGCATGTTCGACCGCAGTCGCGAGGAAGTTATCGAGGGCGAGGTAGTGCGCTGGGCGTTCAACAGTCCTCACGTGGTGCTCTACATGCGTGACGTCCAAGGCACGCTGTGGGGGTTCGAGGGCGCAGCGCCGGTGAGGTTGCTCGAACGCACGCCGAGCGCGAACGGCTTTACGTTTCAGCCCGGCGACCGGATCACGATGATCGCCTGCCCGCTATACGACGGACGCCCAGGCGGGGCAATTGGGCTCGTGGTGTCCGCGGACGGCACTTGGTACAACCCGGCAGATGGCGGGTGCGCAGCGGACGAGGAACAGTGGCGGGAGTGGCTGGCGGCGGGCTACAGGTCGAAGGCCGACGCCGCGATGAACTAGCGGCGTCGGCAGATCTTGCGCTACCAGCGGTTCGTCGTTATCTGGTGCCGGGGGTGGGGGTCGAACCCACACGCCCTTTGCAGGACCCAGGATTTTAAGTCCCGTGCGTCTGCCAGTTCCGCCACCCCGGCTTATACTACTTTGCCACTTCCTGAGAGCGACCTGAGTTGACGATAATTGTACGGCCTATGCGATTTCGGTACGCTGACGACCAGCGTCCGAGGGCCGGAGCGTGGCATAGCTGCATCTCCCGATGACGTGGCTCGAAGCGTTCAAGGAGGGTTTCGGCCACTGGGCACAGGTGATCGCGTTGCGGCGCTACAAGCGGCTGAAGCGCGAGGCCAGCGCCCGGCTGTTCGGCGTCTCACTGCAATCGCAGGAGAACTTCTCGTTCGATGTCACGCATACCCGCGAGCGCCTCGACAGCGACTTCTGCATCGGGTGCGGATTCATCCTACCGGTCGGCAGCGTGTACACACCTTCACACGCTACCAACTACCAAGTGAACTCCTAGACGACCAACCGCCGCACGCTCGCGGTCAGCAGCCGCTACGCTTGAGGGGGGATTTCTACTCGGGCTCGCGCAACGAGACCGCGCTGAACCTCAGCTCCGCGCGGCACCGGGCTACATCGTGTACCAGACCGGCGAGCGGAACCACATCGAGGTGCCCGAGGGTGAAGTCAGTTCTACTGCGTGGTGGGCGAGACGCAGTTCACGCCGTTCCTCGCTGGTTAACAACTTCAAGTACGACACGGTGAGTCGCGTGTTGGGTTGGTAGTCGCGCTTCCGCTCGATCATCACGCCGGGCAGCAACCTCCATCTCCTTACACCCGCAACTGGGGTAACAACCCGACACTGGACCACTTCGAAACACTCCCTGAGCAACTCGCTTCGAAGACCTTGTACACGTTCCACTTCTAGTGCACCTGATCCGAGCCACGCTGGCCCGCAAGCGCGCGCTTGATCATCCTAGTCAGCACGTGCTCCTCCACGGCGAACGGGCCGGCGACGACCGCGCCCAAGGTCATCTCGATGGCAATGACCACCCCAGCGTCGAAGGGGTTGACGATCCAGCTGAACCCGCGCAGGGCCACGGGTCCGTCGTGAGGCGTATCTGGGTGCCTGGCCCGGTCCATCGCCCGCAGCATCGCCTCGAGAACTTGGGCCACGTCGACCTCCGTCCAAGCTACAGGCTCGCGCTCCACGGAGTCGATGACCTCGGTCACCGCGTGGTTGTCGCCCCGCAGCCAGATCTCCACCGGGAACTCCATCAGCCCAGCTCCCCGTCGAGCAGCGGCCTCAATGCGTCGGGCGTCACGACCGGCAGCCGGCACGTGAAGTTCCGGCACACGTAGGCGGTGGGGCGTCCCGCTCGCGGCTCGAGCGGCGCCACCCACGGCAACAGTTCCGCCACCGCCTCACGCCGCGCCGGGTCCACCGGCACCACCACCGCGAACGGCAGGTAGCGGGCAGCCACGACGTCCAACAGCGCCCGCGTCGCGGGATCGTCGGGTGCACCCGCGATCACGATCTGCGTCCCGGGGGCGTGATACGCCGAAAGCGCCGCGCCGAGCATCGGCACGCTCCGCCCCTGCTGTGTGAGCGCAGGGGCTCCGGCCGCGAGCGTCGCCTCCAGCCGCGAAGCGAACGCAGCGTTGCCAGTGAGGCGGGCCAGACCCAGCAGGTTCCACGCCGACACCGACCCGGCCGCCGGCTCGGCACCATCGTACTCCTCTTTCTGGCGCAGCAGCACGGTTGGGTCCTCGCCCGTCGTGGAGAACCAGCCCCCGGCCGAGTCGTCCCAGAACAGCTCGTCCTGCCGCTTCTGCAGCTCGATTGCCCACCGCAGCCACTGTGGATCGCCGCCGGCCTGAAACAGCTCCAGCAGGCCGAAAATCAGGAAGGCATAGTCTTCCGCGTACGCCGGCACGCCGGCCTTCCCGCGCCGGTACCGGCGCAGCAAGCCGCCGCGCTTCGGCGCCCAGAGACGATTCCTGATGAAGCCCGCCGCCCGGTCTGCCAGTTCCCGAGCTACAGTGCCGTCCTCGAGTACCCGCCCGGCCCGCGCTAGTGCCGCGATCATCAGGCCGTTCCATGCGGTGAGCACCTTGTCGTCCAAGGCCGGACGGGGACGCGTATCGCGTCGCGCCAGCAGCGCCTGCCTAGCCCGCGCGAGCGCCGCCTCGGTCTCGGCCGCTGACCCCCCGGTCATCGACGCCACGGTCTCGACCGAGCGCGCCTCATAGAGCAGGTTCTGCCCGGTGAACTCCCCTTGCGGATCGGCCGGCGCGTTGCCGTCGGGCAGTAGACCATAGCGCAGGCAGAAAGCGTCGGCGACGGACCCCAGCACCTCGCGAGCCTCGCCCTCGCGCCACAGGTAAAACGCCCCCTCCCGCTTCTCCGGCGCGGCGGCGCCGGCCGCCTCCGGGGGCACGCTGTCGGCGTCCTCGGCCGAGAAGAAGCCGCCGCTGGCATCGGCCAAGTTGCGGGCCACGTACCCGATGGTGTCGCGGGCGACGGCGGCCAACGCTTGGTCGCCGGTCGCCTGCCACGCCTCCAGGTACGCCTGGACGAGCTGCGCCTGATCGTAGAGCATCTTCTCGAAGTGAGGCACGCGCCACGCGGCATCGACCGCGTAACGGTGGAACCCGCCGCCCAGGTGGTCCCGCATGCCGCCGCCCGCCATCGCACTCAGCGTCGTCACTGTCCACTCCAGTGGCGCCGCCATGCCGGTGCGGGCGTGTTCCCGCAACAAGAACAGCAACTCGCACGGCCGCGGAAACTTCGGGGCGCCGCCGAAGCCGCCCTTCGCCGCATCGAACGTTGCACCGAAGTGTCCTACGATCGTCTCGAGAACCTCGGGGCTTATTGGTGCCTCGCCCCCGCCCGCCGCGCGCGGAGCGCGCAGTCGCTCGACGATCGTTCCGGCCGAGGCCACCACCTTCTCGCGCTCCTCGCGCCAGATCCTCACAATCTCTGTCAACACCTCCGAGAAGCCCGGACGTCCCCAGCGCGAGGTCGGCGGAAAGTATGTACCGCCGTAGAAGGGCTCGAGCGCGGGCGTCAGCCACACGCTCATTGGCCAGCCGCCCGATCCCGTGGTGGCCTGGACGAACGTCATGTAGACCCGGTCGATGTCGGGCCGCTCCTCGCGGTCCACCTTGATCGACACGAAGTCGCGATTCAGCTGCTCGGCCACCTGCGCACTTTCGAAGCTCTCGTGCTCCATCACGTGGCACCAGTGGCAGGTCGAATAGCCAATGGAGAGAAAGATCGGGCGATCCATCTCACGGGCGCGCGCGAACGCCTCGTCGCCCCATGGATACCAGTCCACGGGGTTGTCCTGATGCTGCAGCAGGTAGGGGCTATGTTCGCGGCTCAGGCGGTTAGGCATCGTGCCTCTGGCATCCTCGGGCCGGCTGCTGCCCCGGGGGCCGTCACGAGAGGGGTTCGGCAGTGGGTACCGACGGCACCCGGTGATGGCGCAGGCGGGCGTGGGGCACCGTGAACTGCACGCCGTAGATCAGGATGACCGATGACACGTGGATCCACAACAGGAATACCACCATGGCGGTGAGCGAGCCGTCTCCATCCGGACCGCGCTGCTCCGGGCCAGGTAGGACAAGAATCCCTCAAGGGCCAGCCGCCACAGGAAACCCCCTCAGGATGGCGCCGCCCAAACGTCCCGGGACCAGACGTGGGTGTTGGGCACGAAGCAAAAGGCCAGCGCGACGGCGATACTCAGCAAGAACATGGCCGCGCAGGGAACCAGCGACTCGAGTGCTGCCAGCCAAGTGAACACTGCAGCACGTCGCCGAACCACGAGGCCTCACGACGTCGATGGCGCTGACCAGCAGCGCCGCCGGCAGCAGTAGGCCCGCTGACACGAGCATCAGGAACAACGTGAGGCGATGGCTCAGGAAGTTGTGCCGTTGCTCTACCCTCCCCCTCACCCACTGTTGATCGTCGTACTGAGCGCCCCGAACACGCCCAGGGATGCCCTGGCCTGCGCCATGCCACCAACCACCCTCACCGGCACGCACGTCTCGCGCCGTGGCGTGACTGAGGTTGTCGCCATTGGCCATGTCAACCACCGCCTGCGTGCACGCCCCCCAAGCGCACCCCGCTCAGCCCCGTCATTTTGATCCGCCGCCCCCAGAGCACCTAGCACGCCCATCGCATCGTCGTGCGGCGTCAGTGCCTTTTCGAGCATGCCCTATAATCAAGGATACGCTGTTGGTACCCACTACGATCGCCCCTGCGCCTTCAATGGATCCCGCGCTCGGCCGCCTGCTCACCGAACTCGTCGAAAAGACAGGGCTACTGCGACGGGATCTCCAGCATCGCGGAGCCCTCAAGCAATGCGAGGCCCGCGTGGTGCGGATCGAGCAGAAGGTCGCAGCACTGGCCCGGCACGTGGCCGAGTCAGACCCCGAGCTGGCTCAGGCACTGCGCACCGCTTGGCACCTGCCGGCCCGCAGCCTGGCGTTCAGGAACGCCAAGCACCAAGCCACCGAGGATCTCGGTGTGCGACGCGGCAGCGCCGACGACTGATCACTACCCTCACCCGTTATACGCTCATGCGAATCGGAGGAACCCAGAATGGCAGAGTTCTCGCGGCACGTGGAAGTGAACTGGACCGGTAACCTGATGGAGGGCAGCGGTATAGCCGAGGCTGGCACGAGCGCCTTCTCGCTCCCCGTTACCTTCCCCAGCCGCATCGGCTCGGGAAACGGCAAGACGACGCCCGAGGAGTTGCTCGCCGGCGCGCACGCCGTCTGTTTCGCGATGGTGCTCACCAGCAACATCGGCAAGAAGGGCGGCTCGGCCGCGAGCGTCAGGGTGATGGCCACGGTGACCGCCGACAAGGGCGACGCCGGCATCAAAGTGACGACGTCGAAGCTGGTGGCGTCAGTGTCGGGGCTCTCGGGCATCGACCCGGGAACGATCCAAGAACTGGCGACGGCCGCCGAGAAAGGCTGCCCTATCTCGAACGCCATCCGCAGCAACGTGAACATCACAGTGGAGGCCTCGGCCGCTTAGCTGTGCCGACCGCCGACGCAGAGGCCCGGTCAACCCCCGCGTGCCACGCCGGCTGCAGTCGGCGCCTACCACGGCTACTCGGCGCCGTTGCCGACCTGCAGCGACAGGTACTGCTCGTAGCCCAGTTCCTTCACCTGGTGAAGCTGCGTCTCCAGCCAGTCGAGATGCACCTCCTCGTCCTTCAGGAGCGTGGCGAACAGGTCGCGGCTCACCTCGTCGCCGTGCTCGAGCGATACCCGGATGCAGCGATTGTACATCTCGATTGCCTTCAACTCGAGCTGATGGTCAGCCTCGAGCTGGGATTGCACAGTGTGGCCGATGTTGAGCTCGAGGTACTCCATCTTCGGCTCAGCATCAAGGAACAGCAGGCGCTCGATCACCGATTCGGCATGGCCCATCTCCTCGATTGAGGACTTCCGGATCACAGCGGCCAGCTTCTGATAGCCCCAGCGCCGACACATCTCCGCGTGCAGGAAGTACTGGTTTATGGCCGTCAACTCCTCCCGCAGGGCCTCGTCTAACGCCGCGATCACCTTCTCGTTGCCGTGCATACCGCCCCCAGTCTCCAAGTGCCCGGCTGGCCGCCAATCGAGGTGGCCAGCCTACTGCGGTCAATCGTATCCGATGCTGGCTATCAGACCACCCGGGCGCGCTAAGTTGCGAGTGGGTCGCAGGTAGGGCAACGGCACGGGGCCTGCGACGTAGAATCGCACCAAGCGACGGTAAGCCCACGCCCCAGCAGAGCGGACGGGCGTTAGTATCAGGTCGCTGCGGACGCCCGGGATGAGGTTCCGTCGCTCGGCGTCGTCTGCGTCCACGGTCTCGGCTCGGCTACTAGGCTGTACTGAGCCAAGTCTGTAACGCCGTCCGTGCGTCACCAGACTGGCGCGGGCGGTGGGAATACCCCGCCGGTCGTGCTCACCGTGCGGGACGCCGAGTGGGCGACTCGTTGCAGTACTCGTCGCGGTGCATTCGCTGGTCTGCCTCCTGAACGACGGCACCCGCGCGGCGTGGCTCTCGACGTGAGCGCGTCCATCCCCGCCGCTTTCGTCGACTAGGGCAACCAGCGGGGTATCACCCAGCATGACATCCAGCCGCATGACGCGCTCAGCCGGGGGTCCATCCACTCACCTACTGGTCGCGTCACACCCTCGCCGGAGTTCAGTGATCCGTGGTCGACTTGGGGGAGCGGACTCATCAAGCTGCGTGACGGCGAATGGTATCGCCGGTGCCCCGAGATGGTAAGGGGTTCACAACCGGAACTTGATCTCACCCTGCACAGTACGCCGCAGCAGGTCGCCAAAGATGTGCTGCTGCACGGTCTGGTTGAAGATGTTGTTCACCTTTACCGTCGTGGTGATGATGCCGCCTTGCCACTTCACGCCGAAGCTGCCGTTCACCGTGGTGTACGCATCGGTATAGCCGTGGTATCCAGCCGTGAGCACATCGCTCCAGAATGCGTCCGTAGCAGCGTTCACCGACGCCGAGCCGAGCAGCCGGGAGCCGTTCCAGTTCACCTCTGCGTTGAAGCGGTGGGTCGGCGGCAGGTTGAGTTCGGATGCGAGGAACGGGTTGGCATCGTCCAGGATCTCCGGCTCCGACTGCCACGAGTAGTTGACCGACGCCCCGAGCGACCGTGAGAACCGCTGGTCGAGCCACAGCTCCACGCCGGTCTGGCGCAGGGGCCCCAGGTTCAGGTACGTGAACGCCGTGCGCGGCAGGTAGCTGCCGGCCTGCGCCATGAGTCCCAGCACGGCCGGGGGGAGCTGCCAGCCCGGCGGCGGGTTGGCCGGCGTGTACGGATCGAACGTCGCGGGCAATGGGGTGAAGCTGATGGAATCGTCTCGCCGGTTGACGTAGAACGACCCGCCCAGGGTCGTCCCGCGCGGCAACACGCCAGTGTAGCTCGCCTCGTACGCCGTCAGCGATTCCACGACCAACTCGTCCTGCGTCTGGCCTCCGATGGGAATCTCGCTGCCGACGGCATTGACGATAA
>CAZHTD010000051.1:7668-15056 GCA_964535675.1 uncultured Bifidobacteriaceae bacterium
CGCTGAGGTCCACCGGGTTGACAATGCTGGTCTGCAGGAAGTTGTTGATGACCGACGGCGCACGGTACGCCTGGTTGAACGAGAGCGTGACGGAGTGATCTTCTGCCGGCTTGACGATGAATGCGACGCGCGGTGAGAACTTCGGATCCGAGAGGTTGCCGAACTTGTCCACCCGGCCACCGAGCACCAGGCGGAAGCGGTCCCAGAAGATTTCGTCCTGCAGATAGGCGCCGACTTCCAGACGGTCTTCGCCCAGCGGCGCGAGGGTGATGTCGAAATTGTTCTGCCGGATGTTGCCGCCGTAACTCAGCCGATGTCGGTTGCCAAGCAATGCCGAGTGGCCGAGCTCGCCGTCGAAGGTTTGCGTTTTGAAGTTCAGCTCCAGCGGCATGCCGGTGGCGGGATCGGGCAGCAGCAGATTCGGCGCCTTGCCGTCCAGGAAGTTCGTGAAGAACTGCGCGCGCAGCGCGCCGCGCGTGTAGGTGACCTTACCGTAACCCAAGTACGTGCCCGTCTGCATATCGAACGGGCCGATGCCACTGTGCACGAGGCCTTCCGTGCCGGCCACGCCACCCGAGTAGCTAATGGTGGCGTCGGCCAGCTCCTGATCGACGCGCACGTCGAACTTCGGCTGGCTGGTGCCGCGGTTGGCGAAGCCGAGCCCGAAACCGGCCGCGGCCGAATCGAGCGGATAGAACGCGCCACCTGCAGTCTCACCCGGCGCCCGTGGGTCGTCAATGACTGGGATCTGGCCCGCGGGTCGCGCAAGGGCATCGGACGTAAAGTAACCGGCGCTGATGCGGTACGCCAGCCGGTCATTGGGTGCCCGCGTGACCGTCGTGTTGGCGCCGAACATCGATCCCGCGCCGAGGCCCGCGCCCGAGCCGGCGTCGCGGTCGATGTACCCGCCGCTGAGCGTTACTGCCGTGCCAACCGACTCGCGCGGCGGCTTGGTGATGATGTTGACGGCGCCGGTCATCGCGTTGGCGCCCCAAACAGCCGACGCCGGCCCGCGCACGACCTCGATCTGCTCGATGTCGTCGAAGTTCGTCGGGACCAGGTCCCACAGCACCAAGCCGAAGAAGTCGAGGTAGGCGCTGCGGCCGTCGACCAAGACGAGCTGCGTGTTGGTCAGCGTATTGCCGGGACTGCGGCTGGCCACCTGTACGTCACGCGCCGAGAGCTGGATGACGTTGACGCCAGGCGTCGCGCGTAGCAGGTCGCCGTAGTTCTGGGCCGGCGTGGTTTCGAGCGTCGACGCGGTGATGACGGATGTCGACACCGGCGCGTCGAGCAGACGGAGCTCGCCGCGCGACGCGCTCACCACCACCGTGTCGCCGAAGCTGGCGAGCTGCAGCTCAATCCGCCCCACGTTCAGCGCCCCGCTCGCGACCATCACAGCCTCGACCGTCTCGTCGGAAAAGCCAGCCAGTGACACGGTCAGCGTGTAGGCGCCCGCCGCGACTTGGGTGAGCTCGAAGTTACCTTGCTCATCTGTGTAGGTGGTGCGCGGGACGCCCTCTCCACGTAGCGTCACGGTGGCGCTGGGTAGTGCCAGGCTGGTCTGGTCGACTACCGTCCCGCTGACGCTGGCGGTCTGCGCGACCACGGCCGGGGACCAGAAGAACAGGAAGACGGGCAATAGGCAAAGGCCAGCATTCTGACGATACATGAACGACCTCCCAAGGGTGCAAGCTTGACACAGGGTTGCGCAACCGACCGCAGTTTCTACTCTAACAGGTCAGTCACGGCGGCCGTTGAGCGGGCAAGACTGAAGTGTTCCTAGCAATGGGGTCTCGGGTAGGCGGCGCGCTTGCCAGGGCTCGGCTCCGGTCGGTGGCCGTGCTCAAGGCACTCGCGGCTCTGTTGATGACGCTCGACGCCCCGAACACAGACCGGTCTTTACCGTGGCCTTCGTGCGCCGGTAGTGCCGAGCCTTCAAAGCACTTGATCGAGCGATGACAACGCGAGTACAACACAGTGCGGCCGCACAGCGCGCTGGGCTATCGACCGTCGGCACCAGAGGCCACCTCAGAGTATTCTCAAAGGAGCAGTGCCAGGTCCATGACAGGGCATAACGGGTCGGCCGCTTCCGCCGCCGGCGAGCCGACGCTGCGGAAGAGCGTCGGCTTGTGGCAGATGACGCTCTACGGCGCCGGCGGCATGCTGGGAGCCGGAATCTATGGCCTGATCGGACAAGTCGCCGCCGAGATGGGCTCGGCGATCTGGCTGGCCTTCGCGCTGTCACTGGTCGCGGCGGGGTTGACCGGGTTGTCCTACGCCTCGCTGGGGTCACGCTACCCGCGAGCAGGCGGCGCCGCCTACGTCACCCATCGCGCCTATCGCCGACGATTGCTGACCCACGTGGTCGGCCTCACCGTGGCGTGCTCCGGCTTTTCGTCGATCGCCGCTGGCGCGCGCGTCGTGGCTGAGAACCTGCAAGCCGTACCCATGCTCGAGGGCCTGCCGACAAACGCGCTGGCTCTGAGCTATCTCGCCATCGTGGGCGCCATCGTCTATCGTGGCATCCGTGAATCGATGTGGGCCAACGTCGTCTTCACGCTGGTCGAGGCGGGCGGACTGCTTCTGGTCATCGCCGTCTGCGTGCGTTTCTGGGGGTCGGCGAACCTGTTGGAGTTTCCGCCGACCCCGGAAACTGATTCGGCCCTCCCCTTCCTGTTTCTCGTGCAGGGCATCGTGCTCACCTTCTATGCCTTCCTCGGGTTCGAGGACTCGCTCAACGTTGCCGAGGAGTTGAAAAACCCGCGGCGAGACATGCCGCTCGGTCTGCTGATGGCACTTGTCCTGACCGTCCTCATCTACATGAGCGTGGCTATCAGCGCCGTCTCGGTCATGCCTTGGCAGGAGCTAGCCGAAGCTAACGCACCGCTGGCGGAAGTTGTGGCGCGTGCCGCGCCCTGGTTCCCAGCCTGGGTGTTCATTGCCATCACGGTGTTCGCAGTCGCCAACACCGGGCTGATTAACTACGTCACGGCGTCACGCCTCCTCTATGGCATGGCACGAGACGGGCACCTGCCGCGTGCGCTTTCGGCGGTTCACGCCAAGCGCCACACGCCCCATGTCGCGATCGGCCTGATCTTTGTCGTGATATTCGCCCTGATCCTGTCGGGCGATATCTCGCAACTGGCCTCGGCGACCGTGTTGCTGCTGCTGCTAGTGTTTTCCGTCGTGAACAGCGCGCTCGTCATCCTGAAGCTGCGACCTAACGAGCCCCCGGGCGCATTCGAGTTGCCGTTGGCCGTGCCGGCGCTCGGCGCCCTAGTCTGCCTGGTGATGTTTACGGTCCGGATCGTGGCGGGCGACTGGCGCGCGCCCGCGATCGCCCTCGTGTTGCTGCTCCTGGTGACCGTGCTCTACTTCGGACTCCGCCCGGCACCCCTCAAGGAGGAGGGATAGTTTTCGATTGGGGAGGCGATCTCCGATCGCCTCACTTGTGTATTGCGTCAGCCTGCTCGCCGGATTGCCGCAAAGACGGCTGACGGCGATTGTCGGCGGGTTGCCGGCGCCGCGCTGATGAGCGGGACCTACAGGACTATGCCAGAGCGCGCTGGTCGCCTTCGTGACGCTCACGACTTTGGTGTTCTGCGTCGTCTCGGTGCTCACACACCGGCCCTCGCCCTAGTTGCTGTCCGGGTTGTGGTCCCCCCCGCCTGTCGCCGGGGTGTTGCTCGTGGTGCTGGTCCCAGTCGGCACGATCAGATTCCGTACAATCGCTCCTGCACGCCAGTTGAAGAGAAGCATTTGTCTATGACGAAATCACGTCACGCACGGCCGGCAGCGGTGGCAATCATTGTCTCTGCGCTCCTGCTCGGAGTTCCGGGGCAGATGTCTGCTCGCGAGGCGGGGTCACAGGAAGGGGCTGCGCAGGCGCCGGCCGACATCGACCCGCAGGTCGAGGAGCTCGCCCGCGTACTCGGCATGACGGCGTCTGAGGTCGAGGCCCTCACGCTCTCACCGGAGGAAATGCGGCTGCTGCTCGCCGGGTTCACGGAGGAGACGATCGTCGTCGGCTCGCGCGCGCAGCCGCGCAGCGTCACCACATCGTCAGTGCCGGTCGACGTGCTTTCCACCAACGACATCGCAAGCCAAGGCGCGGGCAACCTGCAGGACCAGCTTCGGACCATCATTCCCTCGTTCAGCGTTAACCTGCAGCCGATCAGCGATGCGTCGACGGTCGTCCGGCCGGCGATGCTCCGCAACTTGGCACCCGACCACACGCTGGTCTTGGTGAACGGTAAGCGGCGCCACCGCTCGTCGATCATCGACTGGCACGGCGGCAACGGCGTCGCATTCGGGTCGCAGGGACCCGACATTTCTGCCATCCCGGCCATTGCCCTGCGACAGGTGGAGGTGTTGCGGGATGGGGCGTCCGCGCAGTACGGATCGGATGCCATCGCTGGCGTGATGAACTTCCAGCTCAAGAACGCTGCGTCCGGCGGCACACTTAAGTTCAGTACGGGAGCCTTCAGGGCGGGCGACGGCGCGGCGTTCAACTTCTCCGGCAACGTCGGACTGCCACTCAGCGCGACCGGTTTCGCCAACCTCAGCTTGGAGTACGGCAGCTCGAACCCGACCAACCGCAGCGCTCCCCGTAGCGACGCGGTCGCGCTCATCGCGGCCGGCAATACGCATGTTGTCTCCGACACGCCGCAGGTCTGGGGCTCGCCTTCGATCGACGACGACCTGAAGCTGTTCGGCAACTTCGGCTACACATCGGCGACCGACGTGCAAGTCTATGCGCACGCCAACTACGCCGGCAGGAAAGTGACCGGTGGCTTCTTCTTCCGCAACCCGAACACGCGCGGCGGCGTGTTCAGCCTCGACGGCGGCCTGAGCCTGCTGGTCGGCGACCGGCGGTGGGCCGAAACAGGCGTCGCGGGTGCGGGGGGCTGTCCGTCTGTGCCGATCATCAACAATGTGCCGGACGCGGACGCACTGGCAGCGGTCGAGGCCGACACGGACTGCTTCACTCTCTACAGCCGCTTCCCGGGCGGCTTCACCCCGAGCTTCGGCGGCGAGGCACGGGACATGTCGTTCGTCGCCGGTGTCAGCCGCTTCACCGAGGGCGGCTTCAATTGGGACCTGAGCGCGTCGGTCGGGGCCCACGAGACCGACCTCTTCATCGAGAACACGGTCAATGCGTCGCTGGGCTACGACACGCCGACCGCATTCGACCTCGGGAGCAACCGGCAGCAAGAGGTCGGGGTCCACATCGACGTCTCCTACGCTGTCAACGACAAGGTCAACGTCGCCGCTGGGGCCGAATGGCGAGACGAACGTTACGAAACGAGGCGCGGCGAACCCGCCTCGTGGACGGTCGGGCCTTACGGCCGGGGCCAGAGCTTCTCGGCCGGGTCGAACGGCTTCTTTGGCTACGGGCCGCTCGCCGAGGGGCAGTGGGACCGCAGGAACGTCGCCGCCTACGGCGACGTTGAGCTGAACGGCGCCGACGGGCGCTGGACGGTTGGATCCGCCGTGCGTATCGAGCGTTTCGAGGATTTCGGGGCCACCACAAACGGCAAGGTTTCGGCGCGGGTAGGGTTCGTGCGGGCCAGCGTCAGCAGCGGTTTCCGCGCTCCGACGCCCGGCCAGCAGAATGGCTTCAATATCTCGACGATCTTCGACCCCGCGCTCGGCGACTTGGTGAACAACGGGACGATCCCGTCTATCTCGCCCGTCGCCGCACTCCGCGGCGGCGTGCCGCTTCAGCCCGAACAGTCGGTCAACTACACGGCCGGCGTCGCTTTCGACACGGGTCCGTTCAACCTCACTGCCGACTACTTCCGCATCAACGTCTCCGACCGGATCGGCATCACCAGCAACTTCACCCTGACCGAAGCGGAGATCGACGGCCTGCTGGCCGAGGGCATCGACTCGGCTCGGGACCTGCGGACGTTTCGCTTCTTCACGAACGCGTTCTCCACCGCCACGCAGGGCATCGATCTCGTGACCACGTTCACGCCGCTGGCCCTACGTGGCAACACCACCATCAGCGCCGTCTTCAACTACACCGACACCGAAGTGACGGACAACGAAATGGGGCTGCTGGGCAACCGCCGGATCGCCGAGTTCGCCTACGCCCTGCCGCGGACCCGATGGAACGTCGGCATCAACCAGCGCTTCGGGCGGGTCAATTTCCTCGGCCGCGTCAACTACTTCGGCGGCTGGTACGACTACGACAGTGGCTTCGCGCAGGGCTTCCTGCCGTCGGGCGGCATTGAGCAGGGCTTCTTCGACGGCCAGCCCATAGTCGACGTGGAGTTCGGTATCGCTCTGGGTGGAGGTACCACGCTGGCCGTCGGTGGCCAGAACACGTTCAACACCTACCCGCAGGTGACGGCCCGCGCGATGTCTGTCGGAGAGAAGTACAGCGAGTACACCCCCTGGGGCTTCAACGGTGCCTACTACTACGTCCGCATCAACTACGACTGGGGCAACTGACGATAGGGATTACTCTACGCCAGATAACGTTTCTCCATCTCCCATTTGACTCGCGGCCTCGTTTCGCGAGCGTTCGCTCGCGCGACCAATCTAACGGACCTGCGACTGATGACTACTGATAGCGATGGTCGGGTGGCAGTATCTCGAACCCGTTCCGGGACACTAGGGGAAGGCCATGCAGCTTCATCAGGACATCGTCATTGTAGTGAGTGCTCAGTTCAACGAGGTGAGGATCGATGCCGCTGTGCTCGATTCCAATGACCGTCCGTGTGCCAGCCGGTTTAGGTTCGGTAAAGATAAACGTCGGTTTGTCGCATCGCACATGCGTACAGTGCTCAGGGATTGTCTTGGTGTCCCTCTGAGTTCCTCGTGATCGCTGCCGCCAACACAGGCAAGCATGCGTTGTGAATGCACCTACTGGCGTACCCTTTAATCTGTCACATGTGGATCAACTCGTCGGTCTAGCGTAGCCGCCGGAATAGCCTGCTGGCTGGACCTCGTCAAACAACCGTTTTATCGAGAGGTCGGGAAAACTCCTCAAGACGCGACTCGATCGCCGTGTAGGAATCCATCTTGTGCACCGCCCGTGGCCGCGGTGAATACTATGAGCGGGCAGTCGACAGCTCGGGATACTACCCCGTCGCGATTCGTCGTAGATCGCCCCGTGACTTAGCCCGAAGCACCTCGACAACACCAACAATGGGCACTAGCCTCTGTGAGTGCCAAGAGTTGCGGACCGGTGCGCATCGACACGTACGCGTGGGCATGATTCAACGAGTAACTCAAAATAGACAAGGTCAAGATAAGCGCTAAGAGTCCGTCCGATTAGCAGGCGACAGCCGATCGGGATCGGCCGATTCTTGGGGAAGAGTTGGAGGCGCCGCCCGGATTTGAACCGGGGATGGAGGTTTTGCAGACCTCTGCCT
>CAZHTD010000052.1:0-11284 GCA_964535675.1 uncultured Bifidobacteriaceae bacterium
CGAGCTTCTGGAACTTCTGGGGCTCGCGCAGGAACTCGATGATCTCCTGCAGCTCGTCCTTGGCCTCGTCGACGCCGGCCACGTCCTTGAACGTGACCTTCTTCTGCATGCTCGACGAGAGCTTCGCCTTGCTCTTGCCGAACGACAGCGCCTTGTTCCCACCGCTCTGCATCTGGCGCATGAAGAAGACGAAGAAGCCGATCATCAGCAGGATCGGGGCCCACGAGAACAGGATGGCAGTCCAGGGGCTGGCCGCCGGCTCGCGTGCCTGGACGTCGATGTTGCGGTCGAGCAGCTGGTTCGCCAGACCTTCGTACTGCGGAGGCGCGTAGGTGCGGAAGCTCTCATTGGCGGTCGTGGTGCCGGTGATCTCATTGCCGGCAATGGTCACCTCGGCAACTTCGCCATTGTCAACCATCCCCATGAACTCGCTGAAGCGACGCGGCTGCTGGCCTGTCGGCAGGTTGGAGAAATTCCACACCAGTGCAGCCGCCGCAACGAGAATCATCCAGAACAGCAGACTCTTCAGCGTGGAGTTCAACGTGCTCCTCCCAAAACTTGCGCCTCCGGCGTCACCGGGATCCACCGGCGGCGACCCTCGGCGCACAGCCTCCGCGGCGCGCCGCCAGTACGCCAGGTGACAAGCCTATCACCTCAGGGTCCTTAGCGGATCCGAGCCACCCGTCTCAAGGCCCCTCTTTAATAGGACCAGTTTCCCGGATCGAAGTTCCACGCGGCTACCTGGTACATCGGCGGCGCGGCACCCCCCCTCCAGCACATCGAGCCCTATTTCCACGTGACTGAGGCCGATCTCTCGGTCCGGCGCGTTGAGCCGAAGCCCTTGGCGCAGAATCCGCCGCCGGAGGGGAACGGGCTCGGCCAGCAGCGCCGCGGCCTCGATCTCGAGCGCACCGGGCACCTCCCGGGCCAAGGCTCCGAACCTAGCACGGGCGATCTCGTCGAGCCACTGGGCGTCCTGACGGGCGAGATCGGCAACACGGGCCAAGGCTGGCCGCGCCGACCCGCCAAGCGCGGCATCAAGCTCGGGGATCACGCGGTGGCGGATCCGATTGCGGGGATTGTCAAGGCTCTTGTTTGTCTCGTCCTCGACCCACGCCTGCCCTCGCACGGACAGGTACTCGCGAAGCTCGGTGCGTGAGACACCGATGAGCGGCCGTACCACACGGTCGTCGCGGCGCGGGTAGATGCCGGCCAAGCCCGGTAGCCCTGCACCGCGGACCAGCCGGAAGAGCACGGTCTCGGCCTGATCGTCCTCGGTGTGCCCGACGGCAATCCGGTCGGCACCCACGGCACCGGCCGTCCGCGCCAGGAACGCGTAGCGCAACCGCCGTGCCGCATCCTCGATCGAGAGGCGCGCCCGGGCGGCGAGGCCACGCACATCGGCCTGATCGACGGTGATGGGAAGCACCAGCCGCGCGGCCAATTCGCGGCAAAAGGCCTCGTCGCGCACCGCCGTGTCTCGCATGCCGTGGTTCAGGTGGGCGAGGCCGACGAGCGTCAGTGCTCCCGTCCCCGCCAGTTCCGCGAGCAGCAGGGTGAGCGCAACCGAGTCGGCACCGCCCGACAAGCCGATCAGGACACGGCTGTCAGGCGCGCACAGCCGGTGCCGCCGAATCGCGTGCAGGACGCGCTGCGAGAGACCAGCCACCTATCACACCTGACATGTCCTCTGGCCAAGCAGCGAGGAACAGGGGTCGCGCTTGGGGCGGCGCCCAAGATTGCCAGTAAAGTATTGATATAGCATGACTTCAGTTGAATGCAATCGACCTGCGTCCCACGAACGTCCCCACGCACTTCAGCGGTCAAGCGCCAGCCTAAGACCCGTGCCTGCCGCTACCTGATGCTGGCGGTCGTCGAGCACGGCAGACCCTCTGCAATGAGGCCGCAGGTATTCCCCGCAGAAGACCTCTGCGACAGATGCCGAGCGCTGACGCTTTCGCGGGGGCACGGTTGGCGAATCGGCAGGGCCTCGCGATGGTCGTTGACTCTCGGGGACCATGTCCGGCGAAAAGATCGCGCAGCAGACATTCACCGTGCCGGCGTTCGGCGAATCGGTGACCTGCCGTGGAAGGTGAGTTACGGGTCATCCGGGACCCGTGCGCCACCCCGTCCTCAGTGGGCCGACGCCTGGAGGTGCTCGCGCAGCAGGTCCCGGCCGAAATCGCCGTTGAAATCGCGCCACACCGAATGCACGTGGTTCCCACCGCCCTGGGTGTTGTCGTACTCGATCAGGAACGTCGGCCCCTGCACCCGGTAGTAGTGCTGCGCCCCGCGCTCGGTCGGTCCGGCCCAGACGAAGCCAACAGCGTCGAGGCCGGCCTCACGGATGACCATCATCCGCTCGGCCGCCACGTCCGCGGGCATCAGCGAGAGATAGGCGTCGATCACCTGCAGCAGCAGCGCCCGCTGAGCCTCGCGCAGGTCGGCCGCCCGAAGGCCCGCGGGCGTCAGGGGATCGATGTCCACCTCGGCCTCGGTGAGGATGTCGGCCGGCGCCGTGCCGCCGATGATCGCCGTCGCCCGCTGTTCGGGGTCCAGCGACAGCACGAGCGCACGGGCCGCGTCCTCGCGCTCGCGCAGCACGCGCAGGCCCGTCTTCGGGCCCGTCCGCACCTGCGCGGGGTTGGTGCCGAAGAAGGCCGGCGCGGCAGCCACCGCAGTGCCGTCGACAACCGTGAAGTGCAGCGAGACATGGTGTCCCTCGACACGCCAACCCCAGGCCCCTTCGGTCGAGGGCGTGCCGAACACCGAGAAGAAATACGTCTCGGGATTGCGGTCGAACCTGTCGCCACCTTCGATTTCCTGCAGGATGACCTCAAGGTCCATGATTGCGGTGACCGTCAGGTACCCACGCTGGCTGAGGCCCGTGCTGAGCAGGTCGTGGGCGAAGGCGCGCTGCTCCGAGGTCATGTCGCCCAGCCGCAGTCCGCGCCGGGGGAACATCTCGGTGGGGATGAAGTTCCAACGGACGCGCTCGTCCGACTCCAGCGGAAAGACCGTCTCGGCCCGCTGCGCGGGCGTGAGGCTTTCGAGGAGCCGCGTGGCGGCACCGGCCATCGCCGCCGCCGAGCGCTCGGCCGCCACCATCGAGCCGGCCACCAGCGCCACGACGAGGCCCAGGACAACGGTAAACCGTCCGGTGTGCAGGGTGTGCATGGTGCTCGGATCGTAGCACCCGACATGACCGCGTTCAACGTCGACACACTGTCCTCAGCGGAGCTCGCCCGCGAGCTCCCAGCGTGTACCGCTACCCACTGCCGGCGTCAGCCGGTGTTCCGCAGCCCGGAGGCCACCCCGTTGAACGTCACGACCAGCGCCTCCACCAGTTCAGGTTGCTCGTCCTCCCGTAGGCGCTGCAACAGTGCGATCTGAAGCAGGTTCAGAGGATCGACGTAGGGGTTGCGGACCGCGATGCTTCGCTGGAGCACGGGATTCTCCTCGAGCAGGTCCTCATGTCCGAGCGCGTCGAGCAGCCCCCGGACTGTTCGCGCGTGGCGGGCACGCAGCGCCGCGCCGACCGCGCGGAGCGCCTCCGGCACGAGCACATCGTCGTACCGAGCTGCAACGTCCGGGTCGCTCTTCGCGAGCACCATCTCCACCCGATCGAGCACGTCCCGGAAGAACCCCCACTCGCGCGACATCCGGCGGATCGTCTCGTGCCCGCCCTGGGCCACGCCAGCCTCGAGGCCCTCACCGACGCCTAGCCAGCCCGGCAGGATCAACCGGTTCTGGTTCCACGCGAACACCCACGGGATCGCACGTAGCGATTCAAGCGACGTGTCGCGGCGGCGTCGCGCTGGACGACTGCCGATCTTGAGATGCGGCAGCTCGGGTTCGGGCGTCGCCGAGGAAAAATAGGCAGAGAACTGGTCATCCTGCCGGACTACGCTCCTGTAGGCGTCCGCGGACACCTCCGCCATTCGATCCATGCACTCGAGCCACGCAGAGTCGAGTTCGCGCGCTGGCTGCAGGATCGCCTCGGCGGCAGCGGTGGCGTAGACCTCGAGCGTCCGGGCCGCAATCCCGGACAGCCCGAACTTCGCCTGGATCACCTCTCCCTGCTCGGTGATGCGGATGCCGCCGGCAAGCGCGCCCGCAGGCTGCGCGCGGATGGCGCCGTGCGCCGACCCCCCGCCGCGGCCCACCGTGCCTCCCCGTCCGTGGAAGAGGGAGAGCCGAACGCCGCGTCTGTGGCCCACCGCCACAAGCGCCTCCTGGGCCCGGTAGATCGCCCACGACGCCGCCAGAATCCCAGCGTCCTTCGCCGAATCGGAGTAGCCGATCATCACTTCCTGGGTATCGGCGTGCCGCTCTCTCACCTCGCGGCGGTACACGGGAATCGAGAGCAGGTCGTCAACCACCTGTGCAGCGTTACGGAGATCGTCGAGCGTTTCGAACAGCGGCGCCACGCGCAGCGGCGGATCGATGCCCGTCGCGCGCTGGAGATACTCGACCGTGAGGACATCCGACGCCGCGCCTGCCATGGACACGATGTACGCCCCCACGCAGTCGTGGTCGAGCAACGCCGCCGCGCGGAAGGTCTCGAGCGTGTCGCGAACCTCGCCGGTTGCGTCGAGGCGCTCGGGCACCAGTGGGTCGCCGGTCTCAAGTGCGCGCACGAGGAACTCCCGGCGACCGGCCTCGTCCCACTCCGCGTAGCGCCCGAGGCTAAGCGCCTTGGTGATCGCCGTCATCACGTCGACGTGACGCGAGGCGTGCTGCCGCAGGTCAAGCGGCAGGAGGCATAAGCCGAAGGCATCGAGTCGTCGGAGCACGTCGAGGAGGCGCCCGTCAGCCAGCAACCCGCCACGTGACGCCTGCAGCGAGCGCTGACAAAGTAGCAGCGGCTCGCGCAACTCGTCGGGCTGGGAGTAGTAGGGCTCGCCACGGGGCTCGCGACCGGCGAGACACGCCCCAGCGCGGTTCCGCGTCGCGATCAGGCGCCGCTCGACCTCGCGCAGCAGCGCCCGGTACGGCCGCCGCGCGTCACCGACCCGTTCGCGTAGCTCCGAAGTGCATGCGCTGGTCGAAAGCTCGTCCCGCAGCGCCTCAACCTCCCGCCGGTAGAGCTCGGCGGCTTGCCACCGAGAAAGGAGCAGGACACGCCGCGTGACCTCGGGAGTGATATGAGGATTGCCGTCGGCATCGCCCCCCATCCACGAGGCGAATCGGATCGGAGCAGCACCGGCAGGCAGTCTCTGCCCCGTGTGCGCGGCCAACGAGGCATCGAGCTGACGGAGAAAGCGCGGCACCGTGTCCCACAGTACTTGCTCGACGACCGCGAGGCCGCTTCGAGCCTCGTCGATCGGGGTCGGACGCCGCCGGCGGACTTGGTCGGTCTGCCAGATAGCCGTGATCTCGCGCCGGAGGCCCTGAAGCGCCTCGTCACGCTCGAACGGTGTCAGGTCCTGCCGATCAAGCTCGGCTAGGCCGTGAGCAACGCGCTCGTACTTACGCAGCAACGTGCGATGCACCATCTCGGTCGGGTGCGCGGTAAGGACGAGCTCGATCCGCAGACGCGCGACCGCCTCATGGAGGCGATTCCGCGCCACCCCCGCGCGTAGTAGTCGCGGAAAGACCTCGTCGGGTGAGCCCGGCTGCGGCGTGCTGGACGGGTCGCGACGGTAAGCCCGCCGGCGCCGGACCCGATGGTGTTGCTCGGCGACGTTCGCGAGCGCGAGGAACTCGCCAAACGCGCGCGCAAGGCACACGGCCTCGTCGAGCGAGAGCTTTCGCAGTCGATCGAGTAGCCCGCGCCCGCTCCCCGCTCGCGCGGTGCGTGCCGCCTTGGCCCATGCGCGCACGCCCTCGACGAGCTGAAAAAATCCGTCGCTGACCTGCTCACGCAGCGCGTCGCCCAGGAACTGGCCGAGGAGCCTGACGTTCTCGCGCAGCGGTGCGTGGGGGTCGCCACCGTTGGATGCCATGCACCCACACTACCGCCGGAAGCCAGGGAGGAGGGAGGAAAGTCACAGCGCTAGTTGACCAAGGGCGAGGGATGCAGTCCAGCGCTCTTGCCAAAGCTCTCAATCTCTTCGACAACCCGACACGCCGAATCCGTCAGAGCCGCCCACCACTGAGGTGCAGGTAGAAGAGCAGGTACAGTGACAGCGTCTGCATCCTGTCCCATGCCGTGCGATCCTGTTCCGCATGGGTTGTTGTTGCGCAGGTCCATGGCTCTGGCCCAATCCGGCGCTGACCGGATGCGCTAACGAGCGCGTCGGATGGGCGGCCTGAGCACGTCCACGTGGCAATATCAGCGGTCGGAAGGGGAGGCGCGGTCGCGGCACAGCGGCAAGATCGCGTGTTTGGCCTGAATTCGGGGAGGCCCCGTCTACATTGTGCCGGGCCCGGACGTCCGGGCAGTTCCCCCGCACCACTGGTCTAGCGGTGGGTACAGCCCGACAACTGAGCGGAGCACTGGGCCGTCGGCCGCGGCCACCTCAACGGGATCGAGAATTTCTGAAGCCAAGCGACGCGGCATCTGCTCGGCGGTTCAACGGCATCCCTCCGGAACGGTTCTACGGCTTTCTGAAGTAAGGTACGAATGACGGTTCAAGGCCCTGGGCCCAGGAGGCGTTCCGTCAACTGTTGACACGATGGGTGCTACGCTGACAGAAGCGTCCTCAGATTATTAGGACCGCCCCCGAAGGGCCTTACATTCGAGAGTCACAATCCTAGCGCCAAGAGTGACCCTGCCCGAGGGCTATCGGCTTGAGTACAGCGGCCAGTTTGAGAGCCAGCAAGCAGCATCAGATCGCCTGATCGCACTAGATGGGGTGGCCATCGTCGGGCTGTTCACTCTCCTAGTTCTGGCCCTCGGTCGCGCCCGCGACGCCCTGCTGGTGATGGTGAACTTGCCCGTGGCACTCATAGGTGGCGTGGCCGGCGTGTTCGTGTCTGGCGGCGTGTTGAGCGTGGCCTCGATGATCGGATTCATCACGCTGTTCGGGATCGCCACGCGCAACGGAATCATGCTCGTCTCGCACATCCAGCATCTGCAGCAGCATGAAGGCATGACCGACTTTCGCGAAGCCGTCGAGCGGGACACGCGCGAACGGCTCGCGCCCATCCTGATGACGGCTACTTCGTCGGCGCTGACACTGGTGCCGCTGGCGCTGGCCGCCGGCGAGGCGGGCAGCGAGATTCAGATACCGATGGCAATCGTGATTCTTGTTCGGACTTACCACCTCGACCCTGCTCAACATGGTGGTGGTGCCGACGCTCTATCTCCGATGGGGTCGGCCCCTCCCTGCTGAGGCCGCCCCCCACGGTTTCCTGACCGGAGGGATCGCTTGCCAAGGTCGATCGACGCCCGCGAGGCTAAGTGGCTGGCACTGGGGATCTGAGGGTCGGGAGCGCTGGAATCCAACACACGTGAATACTCGACTGTCTTACGGCTCGGAATCCACTGTAGGTTGCACTCGCCCGAAGCGCTATCGAGGCCAGGTGCTGGGCGTGGAGCTGTCGACCGGCTCCCGCAGCCACACTACGCGCACTTGACGTCGGCGACCCTGTTCGAACGACGAAGAGCGTGTGCATCACCGAAAGCACCGTCACCGACATCCGGAAACTGGCCCTGGAGACATGATACGTCTCGCTAGGCTCTCGCTGAGCGCGCGTCGACGCTCGCCGGTGACGGTGTACATGCTAGAACGCGATCGCGCCTGCCCGCAGCAGATTGGTCAGGTAGGCGGCCGCGTTCGACGTGCGTCTTTTGAAGTAGAAGATCCGTCCCTGCTCATGCTCACTGACGTGATAGCACTCCCACCGCTCCCGTCCCATCGCATTGAGCCGTTCGTCGACATCTCTCACATCAGTGTCGGCCACCTCAAGTGACATGTATTCGATGGCCCAGAGCGCCTCAAGCTCTGCTGCCGACAGCGCGCGTACGTCGTTGGCTCTCGTTCGCGCGTCGTCAAGGATTCCCTGCGCCCCCTCTCGCAACTCGGCCAACGGGTCTTGTTGGCACCCGGTAGAGAGCATCACTAGTGACACGCCGATCAGTATGATTCGCATAATTTCTTTCATCCTTTGCCATCCGACCAGCGCTGGCAACATCGGCCCGGTGCCGTGCGTTACCACCAGTGGACGCGTTGTGGTTGGCAGCGAGGATACTGTCACGTTGAGCCTGCCGATAGCAGTCTACGCGCGCGCATGGCACCCCTCCCCGCACGCTATCGTAACTAACGCGTCACGCCAAGAATCCAGGCGTGATCCGATCCGACCTTCGTCCTGCGAGCCGCAGAGGTCATCGAACGCTGAAGGCGCACGGCGACTAGGTATCTACGGCCACGCCCCGAGCGCACGGCGCACGGCCACGAGTTGGCCGAGATGGTAGGCGTTGTGGTCGGCCACCAGCAGGAGCGCGCGGAAGTAGGTCTGTCCGGTCGTCCCGGTTGGCACCTGCGTCGTGAGATCGACCGCCGGATCGCGAGCCAACTGCTGCAGCCGGGCACGGTCGGCCTTGAAGCGTGCCACAGCCTCCTCCCACGCGGCCTCGTCGGGTGGGGCCGGATCGGCCGGCCAGTAGTCGTCGGGCCAAGCTAGCGCGTGGATGTAGGCGGGATCCAAGCAGAAATCGAGCAGGTCGCGCTGTGCAAGCCGCATGTGCTCGAGCAACTGCCACGGCGAGTGGCCAAAGCCCACCGCCTGCGCGCCACGCCCATCGGTGGGCAGGCCGGCGAGCGCCCGATCGATGCCGACATGCGCCTGCTCCCAGTCGAGCACCCGCGTCAAGTGCTCGCGAATCGGATCGCCGACGTTGGACATCGCCCATCCATGGTAATCCGGCGGGCAGCGACCACAATATCACTGTCGCCACGGCCCGTGACACGAGGGTGCCGCCACCGTAATCGCGACACGTAATCCCACACAGCATCGGTGAAGACCCGCAGTTTGAACGGCTTCATCACGAAGGCGGCGCGATGGCCAGTTGCCCGTAAGTACTGGCCGAAGCCTTCCCGCAAGGGACCGCTCAACCGGAATGAAATGGACGCCTTCCCTCACTGATGACGAACGGCGGAAAGTGAGGTGGACCCCCACGGGCCGCCGACATCAGAGTGCCCAAGGGGAAAACACGAGCGGCTCTCGGGACAGCTGTCAGCGATGGTGGCCGCCCTCGACGACGAGGTCGGCGTGATCAAGCAGCGGCTGGAGGCGCGACACCGGAACATCCCAGCCAGCGGGTGGCGCCAATCCCGGACGTCAGGTTGCTGGGCGCGACCACCCTCGTGTCAATAGTCAACCCGGCGGCCTTGCGGCCCGGACGCGAGTTCGCTGCCTAGCTGAGGTGCCTCACGACAACGGCACGGGCGGGACGGTGCGTCTGTTGGGCATCTCCAAGCGGGGGACGCGTATCTGCGGACCCTGTTGGACGAACCAAGAGGAGGCCAAGATGGATGGTTACGACAGTCGCAGTTGACAGCAAAGGAAGCGGCCCGGCCGGGGTTAAGGCCGCGTCTCGCCGGTGTCGGTCGAACCCAGCGCATCGGGCCACCAGCCGACTCGACGATGTCGCAACGCCTCGGTAGATCGAGGCCTGACCGGAAGGTCCCGGCACCGCACATCCCCTACGCCCTTGGCCACGGGCGGCCATCGTGATGCCGTGGAGCTTGGTCATCGTGTCGTCCTCAAGACACGCGCGCCCAAGTTGCCCCGGAGTCGTGAACACTTCGGGGCTGATAAAGCCGGCGACATCCATTGACGATCATCAAAGGGCCTCTGTCTTCTTGGCGACGTCTCCCAACGGTGCGTGCCGTATCCGACCGGCCCGCCTTCTGTCGGATGTGCCGTGCCACCCCGAGTCAGGCCTTGCGATTTGAGTGAGCTACGCCGTGTGGTTCTACTAGGGGTGCGCGACCTTGACTGACTCGCGGGCTTGCGCTACAAGACATCCATGCAACGAAGCTGGCCGACGCTGTTGCGGTGGGGCGCAATTGTCGCGCTCGCGCTGCTGGCTCTCGCGATCGTGCCTCATTTCCACGACGCGGCAGACGGACACGACGACACGTGCGTAATGTGCCACGTCCACGGTTCGCCGCTCATCGCTTCCAACACCCACGACAATCCCGATCCGAAGTCCGAGGGCAGACCTCACGCACAGACGCAGGCGAACGCCCGCAACGCGGAGGTCAAGGACCACGGGTCGCGGGCGCCTCCCGCCTGACGATTCGTCCGCGTCCGTAGCTTTCGGTTGTTCGACGCGCTATCGGTGTGTCGGCGTTTCCATTCTTTGCGTTGGAGGGAGGCATCCCCGTGTAGACCACGGGGCCTTGTCGAGAGCCATGAGCGAAGCCATGCCACTCGGTGCCGGGTCTTCGTCTACGACAGTTGCTCCGGACCCCGTGCTCGAAGCGCGGGCGCTGTCCAAACGTTTTGGCGAGGTAGAGGCCGTCGCTAGCTTCGATCTCCGCGTCGGTCCGTCGGAGATTTACTGTTTGCTGGGCCCGAACGGTGCCGGCAAGACAACCACCATTCACCTATTTCTGGGGTTCTTGGAACCAACAGCCGGGAGCGTACACGTGACGGGCCTCGACGTCGCGGCTGAGCCCCTGGAGTCCAAGCGGCGCTTGGCCTACATCCCCGAGCAGGTGATGCTGTACCGCAACCTCAGCGGGCTTGAGAACCTGGAGTACTTCGCCGCGCTGGGCGGGCGGGGATCGCTGGCCCCGGAACGCCTTGCCGACATCCTGGCCGGAGCCGGGCTGCCGCGTGCCGCGGTTCATCGCCGAGTGTCCGAGTACTCCAAAGGCATGCGCCAGAAGGTCGGCATCGCCATCGCCATCGCGAAGGAGGCGAACGCGCTGCTGCTCGACGAGCCGACTTCCGGCCTCGATCCCCAAGCTTCCAACGAGTTCTCCGAGCTGCTTGGGCAGCTCAGGGATCGCGGCGTCGCGGTACTGATGGCGACGCACGACTTGTTTCGCGCCAAGGAGACCGGCACGCGTGTCGGCATCATGCGGCACGGGCGGCTGGTCACGGAGATGAGCACGGACGAGCTTGGTCACGCCGATCTCGAGCGTATCTATCTGGATCACATGCACGCCTAACGAGGATTCTCAGGGGAAGAATTACCCATGATCAAGCACATTGTTCGTAAAGAGTTCTCCGACGTGGTCCGGGACGGCCGCTTCCGCTGGTGCGCCGCATTAGTGGGAGCGCTGCTCTTGGTCTCGCTGGGACACGGCTGGGTCCAAGCGCGCCAAGCGCAGGAGGAGATCGTGGCCGCGCAGGCCACCGCCCGCGAGCACTGGGAGTCGCA
>CAZHTD010000052.1:11294-14781 GCA_964535675.1 uncultured Bifidobacteriaceae bacterium
AACCCGCACTCGGCAGCCCACTACGGCATCTATGCGTTCAAACCCCGGCTGGCGCTGTCCTTCGTCGACGAGGGCGTGGATCCCTACACGGGTACGTCGGTGTGGCTGGAAGCGCACCGGCAGAACGACTTTCTCCTGCGTCCCGCCCAAGACGCGACGGCCGCTCAGCGCATCGGCGCACTAACGGCAGCCCAAGTCCTGCAGCATCTGGTGCCGCTGCTCATCATCCTGCTGATGTTCAGCGCCTTGGCCGGCGAGCGGGAGCAGGGCACACTGCGGCAGCTCCTAGCTACCGGAGTCGGTCGGTCCGAACTGGCCCTGGGCAAAGCCCTGGGCATCGCCGGTGCCCTGGCGCTTCTGCTGGTGCCGGCGGCCATCGTGGGAGCCGCGGCCCTCGTTGTCGGCAGCCCGGGTCCAGCAGCGTCCCCACTGGCCCGGGCCGCAGTTCTGGCCGGCATCTACCTGGCCTATTTCGCCGCCTTCGTGGGAATGTCCCTCGCCGTCTCGGCGTGGGTCCGCTCTGCGCGCACGGCGCTGGTCATCCTACTGGCGGTGTGGGTTGTGAACGGCCTGGTGGCGCCACGCGTCGCGGTGGACTTGTCCAGATTGCTTTATCCCACACCGTCCGCAGTCGAGTTTGCCCGGACTCTGGAGCGCGAGATGGCCACTGGTGTCGAGGGCATCGAGCGTCCGGACCAAGCTGCGTTGACCGAGCGCCTCCTGGCGCAGCACGGCGTGGAACGGGTCGAGGATCTGCCAGTGAACGAGGCAGGGATCTACCTTCAGGAGACCGAAGAGTTCGGGAACCGGATCTTCGACCGCAACTACGGAGCGTTGTGGGACACGTTCGAACGTCAAGGTCTCGTCCACGAGGTGGTCGCGGTAGCGGCGCCGCTGCTTGCGGTTCGTGCGCTCTCGATGGGGCTGGCCGGCACCGACATCGAGCAGCACCGCCACTTTGCGACTGCCGCGGAAACGTACCGCAGGGACCTGATGCGACAGATGAACGGTGACCTGGCCGAGAACTCTCGTCCCGGCGAGCTCTATACGGCCGGGCCTGATCTCTGGGCGGAGGTGCCGCCCTTGCAGTACGACGCGCCAACGCTGGGTTGGGTTCTGAACAACCGTATCCAGTCGCTCCTGGTGCTAGCACTGTGGCTGGCCGGGGCTGTGCTGGCCGCAGCGGTCAGCGTCCAGCGCGCGGAGGCAACGTAGCCGTGATTCTGCGTACCGTTCTGAGGAACGAGGGGCGTCTGCTCACGACGGACCGGGCGCTGCGAATAGTGCTCACCGTCTTCGCTGTCCTCTTCGTCTACGCGGTAGCCAACGGCATGGCTTGGGAGCGTTTCCAGGAGCGGACAGTGGAAACCGTCCGGACCGGCAACACCGAGCGGACCAGTGCCCTGGCACAGGAACTGGCCAACATCGCGAATGGAGGGCAGCCGTCCTCTCCCTTCCTCGACCCCCGCGCCCCCAACGTCCTCGGTGGCGCACGTGGCGCCCACGCGGCAGTCCTGGAGCCCGGTCCCCTGGCCGCCCTTGCGGTCGGCCAGAGTGACCTCCTGCCGTCCTACTACGAAGTCAGCATCTACACCAACGAATCGACCTTCCAGCAGAACGGAGAGGTCGAGAACCCACTCAACCTCATGGTGGGCCGTTTCGACTTGGCTTTCGTTACTGTGTATCTGTTGCCACTACTGGTTCTGGCACTCAGCTTCAACGTTCTCTCGGAGGAGCGTGAGCAAGGGACGCTGGCCCTGACCCTGTCCCAGCCCGTGTCGGCCCGCGATGTCGTGGGTGCAAAGCTGGCGTTTCGGGCGCTCTTCGTGGTGGGGCTGGCAGCGGGAACCTCGCTACTGGGCATTCTGGCCACGGCGGGTTTCGATTGGCCCGGCCGGGTAGCCCTCTGGAGCGCGACGGTGACCTTGTACGCACTGTTCTGGTTCGCGCTCGCGGCGTGGGTGAACAGCCTGCGACGTTCCTCCGCCTGGAACGCCACGGTGCTGGTGGGCGCTTGGCTCGTCCTAGTAGTGGTACTGCCGGCCGCTATTAACATTGCAGCTGGCCTCCTGCATCCGCTGCCGTCTCGGGTGGAGATGATCACCGCCCAACGCGAGGCCTCGAACGACGCGGTGAACCGCCGTAGCGAGCTGCTTGCCCGCTACCTAGAAGACCATCCGGAAATGGCTGACGGCATAGTGTCCGAGGAAGCTGGTGTCGCCGCGCTGGCCTGGGCTGCGACGGACGCCGTGAACCGGCGCCTCGAGGAGGTGACGGCCGTGTATGATGCGCGCCGCGCCGACCAGCTCGCCCTGCTGCGCCGCTACCGTTTCCTGTCACCGGCGCTGTTGGCCCAGGAGGTGCTCATCGACGCTGCAGGGACCGGAGACGTGCGCTTCACCCGCTTTCAGTCGCAGGTACGTGCTTTCGCCGAGCAGTGGCGGCAGTTCTTCGTGCCGGCGATCCTCGCCGACGAACGGATGACCGCCGATGTCCTGTCCGCAGTGCCGAGGTTTCGGTTCGTAGATGAGGAATCCACCGACGTCATCCGCCGTGCGGCTGTTCCCCTGACGGTCATGGGCGGACTTGTCGTCCTAGTAAGCGCCGCCGCCGGGGTCGGCCTCGGGAGGGTCCGTGGAACAGGGTAACCTCCGGCAGTGTCTTCACTCTTCATTGCCGACAGTTCTCGAACGCGCCTCAAAATACGTCCACCGTGAGTAGGCCAGCGTACAGGAGCGCCGGACGGACGAGTTCGATCTCGGGGGGCGGACTCGGATGTGCTGCCTAACTTATTGTAAACAGGATATTTAGCTGTTGCCGTTTCGGATTATCCCCACGCTGATCCCCACACGCAGGCAGTGGCCCGGCCGGGGTTAGAGCCGTGGCTCGGTGTCGGTCGAGCCCAGCGCGTCGTTGTGCGTCTTGTTCTACCCGCACCTCGCAGGCCGTCCGTATTGAGAGTTTCTCGAGTCGGCATTGAGCGAAATGGGCAGTGGAGTCGTCGGCCATTTCCGTTGGAGAAACGAGCAAGGCGGGGCTAACACGCGAGACAACGACCGTTCTACCGGTCTCAGTTGGGATGAAGCTCTCCGGCTCGCATACGCGATCATGACAGCCGTAGACGAGCATCTTGATCAGAAGATCAAGGAGCCAAGTAAGGGCAACTGAACTAGCCCTCTATCTGAGCTGTCTGAGACCTTGAATTCCCGCGATTAGTGCAAGAACAGAGAAAAAGATAGGATACAACAGACCCTCAGTCATGCCGTTCTCCCCCACATAGACGACAACAAACGTAAGCCCACCAATACCGAGGACCAACAGATACCAAATCTCACTTGTGTTGTCTGTCATGCTCTGGCGCCCTTTCTCGCTCGACCGCGTTCACGCAGCCCGAGGGACCGTGGCCGTGTGGCGTGAATGATGTCCAACATGCCATGCAAGACAGCGAGGACAGCGATATGCCTCCAGCACCCCTTCGTTGGCTCGG
>CAZHTD010000053.1:0-223 GCA_964535675.1 uncultured Bifidobacteriaceae bacterium
GCGCGTGTGCGGATTCCGGAAGTAGAACCCACCGGTGACCGTGCGCTGCGCGTAGTTGGTGTGGCCGTAGAACTGCAGGCCGTTCTCAAACAGACTTCCGAAGTTCCCGAACAGCTTCAGGTCGTCCTCGACCAGCGGCGACCCCCACACCTGGGCCGGGTTGCGTAGGTTGTCGTTGCCCGCGTTGATGATCGCCTCTGCATCGGTGCGCTGAATGCTGCGG
>CAZHTD010000053.1:233-10908 GCA_964535675.1 uncultured Bifidobacteriaceae bacterium
GTCACCCCTGACACCGGCCCCGCAGCTCGAGGTGTCACCCGGATTCGCGTCGAAATAGGCGCCCGTGCGGAATTCCAAGGCACCTCCCTGACGCGCGTCCTTGAGCTGAAAGTTCATGACGCCGGCGATGGCGTCCGATCCGTACTGCGCCGCAGCACCGTCGCGCAGGACCTCAGCCTGCCGAATCGCGATCGACGGGATGATGGACAAGTCCGGCCCCTGGGAGCCGTCCGCGATGCCATTGCCGAGCCACGTGATGACCGCCGCCCGGTGCCGGCGTTTGCCGTTTACGAGCACCAGCGTATGGTCCGGGGCCAGGTTGCGCAGGTTGGCCGGCCGGACGATGGTGGCCGCGTCGCTGATTGGCTGGATGTTGATGTTGAACGACGGGACAACGGTCCGCAACTGATTGGCCAGATCCGTGGTGCCCTGACTGGCGAAGTCATCGGCCTGGATGACGTCGACCGGCACGGCCGATTCGGTGACCGAGCGCGGTTGCGCGCGGCTGCCGACCACCACCACCACCTCTTCAAGGCCGACCACCATCTGGAAGGCGATGCTGGCCGTGGCATCGGCAACAACGTCTACCTCCTGCGCTGGCGCGTCAAACCCCGGCAGCGTGACCGCGACCTGGTAGGTCCCCGGGGCGAGCCCGCTGAACGTGAACGTGCCGGTGCCGCCGGTGAAGGTGACCTGCGTGTTGCCCGCCGCGTCGGTGGCTTCCACGGTGACGCCGGGCAGCACGAGACCGGTTGCGTCGGTGACCGTGCCGGTTATTCCCGTTTCCTGAGCATCTGCCGCGCCGGGTGTGAGCATCAGCACGCTGATAATTAGCGCAACGACTGTCAGCCTGTCCTGTCTCATCATGCTCTTTGGTTCTCCATCCATTTGGATCGTCCCTGACGTGTCGACGGTTGTGGAACTGTCACTGCGTTCGATCCGTGAAGGGCCACGCAAGTCCCGTAGGTGAAGCCACGCTGATCGACCGCGCGTGGGTCCGCTGGAACACGCCCACACCGTCACCTACCGAGTCTGCACAGCCGACCCGCCTGGGGGCGACAGCGGACCGAGAACTGACCGTCGCTGCTTATACTAATGCAATAGGTCCATCCGTGACCACGCCTGCCTAGGTTCGCCTCCGGTTTCGCCGACAGAGTCCCGGTGCCTCGGACTCGAGCCCCGCGGGGAATCGCAGGCATCGCCGAGGCGGACTCGTGCACGCACGTCCCAGCCCGCGGGTCGGCGCCGTCTCGGCGTGGTCTCGTGCTCGAGACGCTGGTCGCCGCGTTCCACATCTGCACCTGATGCGCCCGTCGGTGAGCAGCGCCGCACACCGCGCGGTGGGCAACCGCTCGCCGCGGCCAACCGATGGCCCAACGGTCCACTCAGGTGCCGCTCAGCGGCGGACAGTGCATCCCCACCCTGCCGTATGCTGGCCATGGCCGGGAGGGCTGGAGCCCCCTCGCCCCACTGGCGATGCGTAGACGTGTGGGCAAGACCGTCGGTCTCGTCTTCCTCGGCGCGACCCTAGCCACAGCGGGGGTCTACGTCGGCGAGACCGACGACGCGCCGGGCGCCGCGTTGCTGGGCATTTTGCTCCTGGTCGGCGCCCTCGCGCTTGCGGTGAGAACGGCGCGGCGGAAGGCGTTGTCACCAACACGCGCGATTGGCGGGCGGCCTGACGGTCCCGCGCCCCAGCCCTCCGCTGCAGGGAGCGACTCAGAAGCGGAGGGTGAGGCCGACGTACACACCGCCGACGGCGAGGTCGCCCTCGTGGTCGTCCACTCGGTACTCCACCGACATGGACCGGTAGCCCACCTGCGCGTTGACGCCGCCGAAGTCCAGCGTCCCGTAGACGTCGAGGTCGACGAACTGCCCGCGCCAGTGGTCACGGTCCAGCGAGAACCCCGTGAGCTCGGCGGTCACTGAGAGTGCCGCGCCCAGGTAGCCCCGCGCGATCCCGCCGACGGTCGGCACCGGCACCTGCACCGTGGTGTCGGCGCGGCGCTGGCCGTTCGTGATCGCCACGGTGAGGTCGGTGTACTTGACCTCGCCGATGACGCCCACGAACCCGCCTGTGCCGACCACGATGTCGTACTCGTAGCCAGCTCGCCACAGGACCCAGTCGATGTCGATGGTCGCGTCCGTGTTGACCACGAAGGTCTGTCCGCCGAGGCGTACGTCGGTATCGAGCCGCGCCGTCTGCCCGTAGCGGACGGGCAAGTAGCTGACGCGCAGCTTGTGCTTGCGGGCCGGCTTGACCGTGACCCGCAGCTCGCGGAAGCGGTCGTCCTCGAGGCCGAAGGTCTGGACAAAGTCCACCGGGGCGGGTGTCACGACCGCGTCGTCGGTGATGAGGAGGTCCGGGGTGGGCCGCCAGTACAGCAGGTCGAACGCCACGGCGTACTCCTCGGAGGGGTGCTGCAGCGGGACGGCACTGAACTGGGCCTCGGCCTGCGGCACCAGCGCCAGCAGGCCCGCGAGGGTGAGCAAGACCGAACGCGTTCGCATGCTGCCAGTATCGGCTGCTCCGCCGGCTGGAGTATAGCCGGCTAGAACGGGGTCGGGGCGGCGGTGGGCAGACCGGCCTCACCGGCCGCCGACGCGTCCTCAGTCGTGGTGTCGGCAGGCGCATCGTCAGCGGGCGCGGCCACCGTCGACTCGGGCACGGCCGATGTGTAGTCCGTAGCTGGCGCGGCCGGCCGGGGCAGCGGCTGGTCAGCGCCCCGGGCGCGGGCGTCAACTTCACGCTCGTGGAACGTGGCGTCGATCAGCGACGGCTCGGTGTTGCCCGGATTCCAGCCGAGCCGCAGGATGCGCAGCTCGACGGCGCGGCGACCGAAGTCGAGCGCTTCGAAGCAGCTCCACATGTAGAGGTCGACGATGCGGCCCTGGACGGCCGGCCCGGTGTCGAGGACGGTGTAGATGCCGTCGTACTCCGGCAGGTCGCTTGAGATGTTGACGACGCTCCCGAGCGGCAGCAGATCGGGATCAGCCGCGGCCACGCCCGAGATGCGCCGGCCCACTCGCGTCCCGGTGGCCGTCATCGAGCCCTTGCAGTAGGCCGTGGCGGTAAAGTCCAGGCGCGAGCCTGGCGTGGGCACACTGGCGTCGGCGGCGGCCCGTTCCGGCAACGAATCGTGCATCACGCCACCCAAGAGCAGCACGAAGCCGGTGCTGGCGATGGCAATCACCAGCAAACGGCGCCACGTCGATTGCGACAGCTGCATCAGCGACAGGGCTCGCCCCCATGCGAGCGTGTCTCGGCCACGGCCTGGCTACGTGTAGTGTGTGGTCTAACGTGTTCGGCGGCAAGCATTTTCGGCACCTGTGAGGTTACTGCGATCCGGCACTGCGTCCCTGGGTCACCAGCAGCGTGCGGCGCTTGATCACGTCTCCCGTGGCACACAGATCGCCTTGACCGCCTGGGCTGACGCGTGGCGGCATGTGGACCGCGGGCAGGGCCCTGCACCGTGCGGCTGCGCGCAGCCGGGCGCCCGCTCCCACCCCGCGATCCTGACGGCCCCGGTGCCGGGCTCCCGCACGACGCGACCCGATGGTCGTTGCTCTCCACGGACCGTCCACCTTGGCCACGGAACTGTGGTCCAGTAATCAGCCGCACTGCAGTGCGCAGGTCAGAAGTACCAGAGCAAACTCGCCCAGAAGCGCACGCCTGAGGCCTCCAGTGTGATCGGCACTTGGATGGCGAGATCATCGTACGGAATCACCCGGTCCGTACTGCGGTAGCCGGTGTAGTGGATCTCTCCCCGCAGCGCCGCGCCACCGCTCAGTTGTTGCTCGACGCCAGCGCCAGCCGTCCACCCGGTGAAGCGCTCGTCGTAGCTGTCCGTTCTCGGGACAAACTCCGCCGCCGTGCATAGCGTGACGCGAAAGCACCCACTGTAGTCCACGCCGAAACGCGCGTCGAGGCGCCGCAGGCCAGCGAGACCAGACAGGCTCAGGCCGGACCCCGGCGACACTCCGGCGCCGAGCCGCACCGTGACACCGTAGCTTCGCCGCGTCTCGACAGTCCAGTCCTCGGGCCAGTTCTCTCCCAGCTGCATCCGGTCCGCAGAGAATCCCGCCCCCGCCAGGCGTCCCCCCACTGTGCCACCGGCATACACCACGTCTACTTCGCCGCTCAGAGAAACGCCGCGCCTGTCGACGGGCACGCGGTAGCCAGCCAAGAAGCCGACGCTGCCTGCCGCCCCGGTGGCCGCCGCACTCGCCCGATAGACCTCGCCGCGGCTGGGCGACATGTTGCGTGGGTCGGTGTTGTCGACGGCCTTGTCATAGCGCACGTCCAGACGCTCCACCGCTGCAGGCACACCGAGGTAGAAGCCGCCCTGCTGGGCCAGTGCCGGGCTCGCGAAGACCGGCAACGCGCCGGCCGCGAGAAGACCTGCGGCGCGAAGGCGCCGATGGCGCGCGGGCCGCAGAGCCGCACGGTTTGCATCGCTGACGACAGCGACCGTCAGGGCACCCTCGCTGAGCGGCGTCGTGCAGGGGTGCATGGGCCGACTGCTCCTGTCGCGTGAACGGAATGCCTTCGTCCAGCGAGCTCGGAGTGGGTGCTTCACAGCGCCGTTCCGGAAGCAGCCGACCGGAACCTAGCGGTGCGCGCCACGATCCTCGTTCGTGCGCCTCGGCCTCGTCGGTACGGGCCGGCATGGTCCGGTCAGCTGACGTCGCCAGCGTTGCCCAACTGTGGCCAGGTGACAGCTCACCACTGCCTCGACCGCACGGATCACCACTCTCGTCACGGCCGACGACCCGCGCGAGCGCGGTGCCGTTCAGCACCCACGTCCTCAACGTGGCAGACGTCCACCAACTGGTGTGCATCGAGCGCCGAACGACGACACGGCGTCCGTGAACCCGAGGTCGCTGTAGGCGGCTCAGTCATTGGCCGCCCCGCAGGCCATGCACATGCGGCCCGGCGCCTCGACCATAAAGCGCGCGCACTCCCGGCACTGCCAGCGCTCAACCACTTGCCCATGCCGGCACGCGAGACACAACATGCCGATTTCGCCCACGCGGGTGCGCCCAGTCCGCCCACAGGTCTCGCAGACGTGCGCCGCCGCTACAGAAAGCCGCTCCATGCCCGGCAACCCCGGTTGTACTACTCGCCTCCGCTTCGCCATCGACTGACCACCACGCACAACGTGGGCTTCCACAGCCCCGGACCGCTGCTCACAGGTTGACGTAATCTGTGTGGAAGGTGGCGCGTGGTCGACTGGCCGCGACCACGTGCCGAGCGGCTGGTGCTAGGCGAGAGAAGCCTTGCCAGCCACACACGGGCTCAAACAGCAGGCAGGAGTCGCCCGCCCCCTTTTCGCCCAATTCCGACCACAGAGCTCCATGAGGCTGCACAAGGCCCTCTACGCCCCCGTACACGGCCCCGTCTGCCACACCCCCATAGAAGTGACAGTGCAGAAAACAAGGGCCCTACACCTTGCGATGCAGAGCCCACATTCAGTACGCAGAGTCAGCTTGTCACCGCCAACCGAGCACTACCGAGGAGGTAGTCCTACCAACCCGACTCAACGGGAACCCCGTCATTGTCGTCTCAGAGACACAAGTGGGTCAAGACGACAACGCCAGAACGCACAGGACATCCCGAGGATGTGCATGCATCCCCTACGGATCACAGCCAGCCTCAGCGAGCGATCGCGGCGCCATGCAAGTCCTGTTGGCCCTGTCTCCCGATCCGCGTCTGGTCAAGACGCCCGCCGAGTCAGCGCGGCCGAGACACTGGCCCTGCACGCACAGCGACACGGGATCAGTCAGCGGAGGAGCGGCCCAACGACTCAGTTCTTGTGCCTGCCCGCGGCCACACCTCGTCGTTCGACTCAGTGCGTCTAGTGACTGACAGGAGCGTTGCGTCGTGCTCTTGAAGGCCCGGCACGAAACGGCTAGAACTCTACCCGGAGGTGCGCGAGCACGGCGTGTGTCTTGAAGTCGGCGATCGTTGCGTTGATGGGCACTGTCACCTCCGAGCGGTGCCCGCGGTTGTAGCGCACAATGAGAATGTCGCCGCCGGCCAGCGTGCCGACCACACCGGCATCCGTGTAGCGGTACCCCACATCCAGCCGCGCCCGACCGGCGACAGGCATTGCCACCCCCGCCGTCAGCATGCCTGTCGCCGTCCGACCGCTGCCCGCCGGTAGACGGGTCAACGGCACTTCGCCAGCGGGCCCGCGCTGCAGGTAGCCGGCGGGGTTGTCCGGATCCGGAAACTGCTGCACGAAGTTATCCAGGTCGTAGGCCGTGAATCCGGCGCCGCCGCCCACGTATGCCTCAACCTGCAGCACCGGCCCGATCCGCCAGGTTGCAAGGTCGTACATTCCGGCTACGAGCAGTTGCCGCGCGCGCAGGGTGGCCGTGGAGGGCTGGAAGGTGCCGGAGGCGGCGTAATTGGCTGTGCCACGGTAGGCGAGCTGGCGGACCATGTTGAACTCCACCTGGGTGCGCAGGCGGGACGTGGCCCGGACGCCCGCGGCGACGTACCACAACGGCGCTGTGCCGAAGTCGCCGGCCGTGAACAGATCGTCACCACCGTACAGGTAGGCGTGGCCCGCATCAACGCCGTCGACGAACCGGGCGCGCTCCGGTGCCAGGACCGCCAGCCCAATGCCGACGTACGGCCCGCGCTCAGCCGGCGCTTGGGCCTGCGCTGTCGGCACGCATAACGCCGCCGCGCACAGCGCCCCGCCACATGCAGTGACCCGCGCCAGCACCCGTCGAAGTTCCATGACGAGCATTGTACCTGCTCCCTGTTGGCAGCGGTTCCGACGCACGAGACGCCGTGAGGGTCGTGCGCTCGCACGACTGCACGCCGGACCACGTCTCCTGCAGCCGGTCATAGGCGCACCCACGTCCGGGCACCGGCTATGGTCCTGTCGCGGTGCTTCCAGTCACCGCGATAGGCAACAGCCGCCGGCGGCTCCCATGGCGACATGTGAGCGGGGGGGGCGTCAGATCTTGGGCAGCGTGCTACGTCTGGGTGCCGGCACTCTGCGTGGGCGTGTGCGCCGTCACTTCCGGCCTACCGGCGGAGGGAGGGCGATGCCGCCTTCGTCGGGGTTTCACCGCAACGCTCGCAGTCGCGCCATCTCACGTCACTGTGCGTTCTCCCGCGTGTACTGCACGGGACACCCGGGGCGGAACAACTGCGCCTCGGCCGCCCGGGCGCACAGTGCGCGGGCACCCTCGACTTGCGCCTCGATCTGGGCTTGCAAGGCCTCGACGGTATCCACCTGGCCGTGCACGGGCGAGACGAGGTCGACCTCAAGGCCGCGGTGCTCGATGTTGTCGAGCAAGCTGCCGCCCCACCACTGGTAGTCCCACCCCGGTGTCGTCAGGTCTGCCTCGACGAGAATCCGCGCTGCGGGAACGTGTGCAATGACCCCGCTCGCCATGTGGTTGTTGGCGATCACGTGATACAGGTCGACCGCCATCGTGTCGTCCCGCAGGGCGAGGTGGTCGTAGACGGGCACGAACTGCATCGTCTGATAGTTCAGGCTCAGGGCGTCATGGTACTTCGTCGTGCGCCGCTCGGTGAGCGCGCGGAACGTTTCCTCGTTGCTGTAGTGCGAGACAATCACGAGTCCTGCGGACACCGCCGCCCGCAGCCCCGAGGCATGGTCGTCGTGATGGTGCGAGACGATCGCGTGGGTCAGGGGCTTGCCCGGCACCAGCTGCCCGGCCTGCGCGATACGCTCCAGCACGCGCGCTTCACTGCCATTCACCTCGTACATCACCACGTGATCGTCGAACTCGAAGACGGTGCTGCCCCCGAGCCGCCAGACGCCCGCGGCCAGCTCGACTGGTGTCGCCGGCCCGCCGCCGAACCCGAACCCGCCCTCGCCCGGCTGCGCGTCGACGACAGTCTGGGGCGCGGCCATGTCGTCGATCGGGCCGTCAAGGATGTTGCGGTCGATATAGAGCCGCTCCTGCGTTTGGTTGCGCCAGTCCTGAACGGTCATGAATCCCATGGGGAGCTGGACGCCGTCCACCGGCTCCCATGCCGAGAAATGAACCGTGTACTCGATCTCCCCGAAGTTGATCTGCGGCATCAGCCACCGCACCCACGCAGGCAGCGACGTCCGGCTGTCGATGCCGAGCGCGAACTCGTCGCCCTCGGCCGTCCGCACGGGGATCACGGCCGTACCGTCTTCGCGCTGTAGGGGCCCCAGTGCAGCGTCCCCCTGCAGCGCCGCCCTCACGGCGGTCAGTGGATGGGACAGCATCCGCAGCCGTCGCTCGAGCACGGCGGCGTCGCCCACCCGGCGTGCCGTACCGTCCATCGACACATTGAAGGCGATCGGGCCGTCCACGACCTCGTTGTTCCGGTTGAGCCCGAGGTTGGCACCCGCGTTGGCGAACGTGAAGTTGGTGCGCTGGCGGAACTGCGTGCGCATCCGACCATTGACCAAGTCGTAGGTGCGCTCCCACTCGAGCAGGTTGTTCAGCCGCACCGGCGCATGCGGCCCGGCGGCGATGTTGCTAAGCCCGTGGCCGTCGATGAGCTCGCCGTAGCCGATCACCCTCAGCGTCCGGAGCGAGAGGATGCGCTCCCGTCCCCCGAGCGCGTCAGCGGCCGCGGCGACCAAGGCCCGGGACTCCGCGACCGGCACCTGCGCGCCGACGCCGTCGGACAGGACGGTCCCGCCCGCCCCGAGGGCCACAACAGTTAGCGACACCGACAGGATGCGCGCCATGGACACTCCTCCTCCGTGCTGTCAACCTCGTCCGACGCGGCTAGCCCCGCCCCCCGGGCACGGCCGGCAGCGACGGCGCGGTGGGTGGCGCGGTCCGGCACGCGGTCGGGTTCCAGCCCGAGTCGTCAGCCTCGCGCAGGAACGACGAACTGGTGATGAACGGCTGGTTCAGATACGCGGGGTCGTCGACGACCGTGGTCACGGTGAACCATTCGAGGGCGCCGGGACCGGAGTGCCGGTTGTAGTACTCCGTAATCACGGCATCCTCGCTGTAGGGCACGCCGTTCTTGCGAAGATAGCCGGCGCGCACGTTCGTGGTCACCACCGCCAGCGACGCCCCGTCGCCACCGCCGCCGCCGAAACCGAGGCCCGCCGACTGGCGGACACGCGCCCATGTGGCCACCGAGTGGCCCTGCCATGAGCGCTCGCCAGGCGGGGCATCGCGAAAGTGAAACACGCGCGTCTGCGTGCCGGCATCCGTCTCGACGCGCAGGGTGTCGTCGTCATCCCAGCCAATGCGGACGCGGGTAGGCAGCCGCATGATTCCGCCCGCGCCGAACGCGCGGCACTGATCGCCGTTGGCGTTGTCGGCCTCAAGGTCCCACCCGTTGGCGGCCGCACGGCCGGCGGCGTTGAGTGGGATGCTGGCGACGTCGTTCTTCGGCGGCGTGACCATCCGCCATCGCCAGTCCTCGGTCACCACGCTCACCCAAGTCCCGGTGAGGTCAAACGCGGCATCCTCACGGGGCGTCGGCGGCGGGCCGCCACGGCCTCCCCGCCCCTGCGCCTCCACCACCGGCACGGCAGCGGTCACAACCACCAGTGCCACCGTGCACGCCGCGACGCGTCCGGCGCTCATGGTCCCGCACCCGTCACACTGCGGTAGATCGCTGCCACGAACATGTCTCCCGTCCACGCCGGCCGCGAATAGATCCCATCGTACTCGCGGCTTGGCGCGGCCGCCACGGTCTCGTCGAGGCTCAGGCCTCGATCGACCATGTCCTGCACGCGGTCGCGCACGATCGTGGCCATGTCCCGGTACTCGCTCAGATCGGCCTCGTCGCCGAGCCGCCCGTGCCCGGGCACCAACAGCGTACCGCCTTCCTCGTTGTGCTCGGGAATCGCCAGCCGCAGCACAAAGTTGACCGCATCGAGGAACCCGTTGATGCTTCCGCCCCGCTCGAGATCGATCATCGGATAGCGGTCCGGCGTGAAGATATCACCGGTCGCGATGACGTCGCTCCGGCGAAAGAACACCACGGTGTCGCCGTCGGTAACAGCGGCCGGCACGTGGTAGAGCACCACGGCCTCGCCATTGACAAACAGGTCCTTCTGCGCGACGAAGTACGTGTCGGTGGGCCAGCCCGCTGGCGCCCCACCGGCGGCCACCAAGTGGTTCAGCGTGTTTTCGTGGGCGTAGACCGGCGCGGCGTCACCGGCCGAGTAGACGACAGCCGACCGCTCGTTGCCCCCCTCGACGATGCGGCCGGCCTGCGCTACCACGGCGTTGCCGCCCACGTGGGCGTCCGCGCTGGTCGTGTTGACGACGAAGCGAATGGGTTGTGCAGACAGTGCGGCGATCGCCTCGAGGACGGCCGGCGCGGCCGCCGCGGTCTGCGCATCGACGACCAGCACGCCGTCGCGCCCCATCTGGACGGTCGAGTTGCCGTCCGGCCCCGCCAGCAGGTAGACGTCGCCACGCACCGGCCACACGCCGATTGCCGGCGCCTGTGCCTGCCCGGCCGCGGTCAGGCCAAGCACCATCGCCATGGCCGCCCCGACACGCTTCACTGCGTACCTCCCGGCAGGTCCTCGGGCCGAACAGGGGGCAACGTCTCTAAGCGCTCGACGTACTCGGGGTACATGGTTGCCGAGCCGCCGCGCACACCTTCCGCCGGCAGGCGGTACTCGGCCGCAAACTCAAGCAGATAGGGGTTCTCGCCCGGCAGGTAGTG
>CAZHTD010000053.1:10918-14699 GCA_964535675.1 uncultured Bifidobacteriaceae bacterium
GGAATCGCCCCTTCCGGCCGCGGCACCTCAACATCCACCGAGCACGGGTAGCGGGTCATCTGATAGCCGGGGTCGTAGTAGAAGTTCCGGCTCTTGATGTAGGGCTCGGTGAGGTAGACGGGGTCGGTCACGATCGAGATCCACGTCAGCACGTCGCCGTTGCGGATGACGTGCTCCTGGAGCGTCGCGTGCTCACTCCGTGGCAGCCCATTGCGCCGCAGGTAGGCCGGCTTCAGGTGGGTGGTGATCACGGTGAGGATGTTGCCCTCCCACCGACCGGTCGAGAAGCCCTGCCAGGTGTGGGGTGCGTACGCCGGCGGGTGCTCGCGGCCATCCATCCAGATGGTCCGCATCGGGTTCATCCAGGCGATCTCGGTGTGCCACGCGACCACGTTGCGCGTCACTGGGTCGAGCGTCTTCCATATCCGCATGGGGGAGAAGTTCGGTCCGTAGTCGGCTGGGTGCGGGATGCACTGGTGCTCGGGCACGGTCCAGAGCGACGCGCTCCACGCGTCAGCGCGTCGGCGTGCGTCGTCGTTGATCGGCAGGCCCTGGTACTCACCCACGGCCGGGCCACCGCCCCGCTCAGGCGCGTCCTCATGGTTGCGCGCAGCCCAGTTGCCCTCCAGATCCACCTGCGCCGCCCCCCCGGGCGGCAGCGCGGCGGCCGTCAGCAGCACGACCGCCGCCATCACGGTGTGTCGCATACGCATCAGTCTCTGTCCACGCGCGGCTACGGCACCGCGCCGGCACCGCCTCGCGGCAGGAACACCGGGCAGCCCGGAAGAAAGTTGCCACCGGCGGCAAACGTCGCGCAGCGCTCGAGCGCCCGCGCACGGCCCGGTGCCAGAAAGTCGAGCACCTCTTCGTGCGTCATCAGCTCCATATGCACCGGGGCCAGCACGTCCACCTCGATCCCGTAGTGCTCGATGTTGTCGAGATAGCTGTCGGCCCAGAACTGCCATTCCTCGGCCGCGGTGGCGAGGTCGCCCTCGACCATCACACGCGATTCTGGCACGTGCGCGAACAGGCCGTGCGCCATGTGGTTGTTCGCGACCACGTGGTAGAGGTCCACGGTCATCGTGTCGTCCTCCAGTCGGAGTCGCTCGTCCACCGGCCGGAACCGTAGTGGCTGGGGAGCGCGAGACAGCGTATCGGGATAGTTCGGTGCCGGGCGCGCGGCGACCTCGCGGAGGATCCCCTCGTTGCCGCGGTGCGCGATGATCGTCAGGCCGTCGGCGATGGCCTCGCGGATCCCGGCCGTATGGTCGAAATGGTGATGCGACAGGATCAGCTCGGTCGGGATCTTGCCAGGTACCAGCGTGCGCACGAAGTCGAGGACCGCGCGCCCGCGGATGCGGCCGCCGCCGAGCTCGTACAGCGTCAAGTGGTCGTCGAACTCGAACACCATCGTGCCACCAGTGAGACGCCACACGCCGTCGGCCACTGGCGTGGCCTCGATCATCGGCGGTTGCGGCTCGGGCTCGGGCGCCGCCCGGACGTCGGCCGGGGCCGCCAAGTCGGGGATGTCGCCGTCGACGGCGTAGCCGTCCACGTACATCGTGAAGTAGACCTGGTCGCGCCAGTCGATCCGCGTCGTGTAGCCCATGGGCAGCATCACGCCGTCGTAGGGGACGTAGCCGCTGAGGTGCGTCGTGAAGGTCACCTCGGCGAGGTTGTCGTGCGGGTTCGACCAGCGGACCCACGCGGGCAGGGCGGTCTGAGGGTCGAGCGCCACGCTCAGCGTGTCACCCTCGGCGAGGGTCATGTCCAGCACAGGCACGCCCTCCTCGACCCGCGGTCCCACTACGGTGGTGTCCGGGTCGAGCGCCGCGCGGACGGCCACGACGGGGTTGTTGAGCATCCACATGCGTCGCATATGCGGACCGTCCACCTGGAGGATGCCACCGCCCCGCGAGTCACCCACGCGCTGCGCATCGCCGTTGGCGTTGAGGTTAAACGCGATGTCGCCGTCCAGCACGAGCTGGTTGAGCGCGAATGAGTGGCCGAACGGCGCCAGGAACGGAAACAGGAAGTTGCGCCGCTCGCGCTGGAGGAAGCGCCCGTTCTCAAGATCGTAGACGCGTTGGAGATCGTTGGCGGCCTGCCACTTCTGCGGCGCGTCCCGATCCCCCGTGATGTTGCCGCCCCCGAACTGGTAGGCGTACTGCCCGTAGCCGTACAGGTGGATTGTGCGCACGTCTTGAATGCGCTGGAGGCCTCCCAGCGCCTCGGCGGCCGCCCGCGCCTCGGCGCGCGCCCCGTCGTCGGCATCCTGTGCCCGGAGGCCTGGCCCCAGTGCGAGGCACACCCCGCCCAGTAGCACACTCATCCATATCAGCCGCAGCCCGTCTGGCATCATCCGCATATCCCTCACGGCGAGCGGTGCTGGCCGGCCCGAGCCGATGCCCGCACGCCTCGCGCGCGTAGTGTCGCACTGATCGGCTGCACCCGGAAGCCCTGCACGTCGTGCGGCCGCAGGCGCGACGGGCCCCCGAGCAGGGCATCGACGGGCGCGTGCGGACCAGCAGTCCCTGACAGGGTCCGCACGAGCCGCCCAAGACAACGGTCGCTCCCTGATCAGCCGGGTGTCCAGTGCGAGTCTGACCGCCGGCTTCACACTACACCTCGGCCTTGACCCGCCGGCCCCTGGACGATGAGTCCAGTCTCTGCAGCAAGGGCGCCTCCAGGAATCCCGGTACACCTCCACATGCGCCCCGTCAGCCGACCAGCGAAGGCGAAGTCCAACACCCGCGAGGTGCGTGGGTCGCGATTGAGGCCCGCGATGCTCACCAAACCCCGACGGTCCCCGGCAATCTGATTGCCGGCACGATGAGACGCCGGTTCGACTGCGGTGCCTGCAGGATCGCAACGCAAGTTTTCGGGCTCGCCCGCTAGGCTTCCAGCAGGTCGCGCAGGGCTTCTAGGTCCTTGGTCACCCTCCGGCGCACCATCGGAGCTAACAACGGACTCGCGACACGGTAGAAGCCCGAGCCCTCACCCTGGATGCGAATGCTGGCGCGAGTCCCCTCCGCGTGATCCTCGAAGCCATAGCTGATGGTCATGTCGAACGGTCGGTCGGTCGTCATCACCAGCTTCCTGCCGGGCTCGTATTCGACCACCTCCGGCGTGTAGTCCATCTTGCGGCCGAGGAACGTCGCGACCCGCCGTACCCGCGTCCCGACGCCGATGGGCGGCGGCGTCTCCTGCTCCGCCTCGATGATGCCGCCGATCCATTCCGGGTCGTGGGCCGGGTCCATGGCGTAGGCCGCAACGTCGTCCCGGCTCCTGCCGATGGTGACTTGGGTGCTGACGTCAATGCGCATGTCTCCTCCTTCGCGCGCAATGCATGCAGGTGGTCGCGCAGTGCAGTGTCCCTGACCCTGTCCCGGTGTCGAACCGACCCGAACCAGTGCCAACCCACGGCAGTTAATCACACGAGCGCGGCCAAGAGCTTGAACTGGGGAGCCAGTGCGTGGAGTGCCTAGCGCGATTTCACGGCTGGCTGAGCCACCTTGAGGGCATTGCGGACGATCAGATCACCCGTCCGGTCATCAGCGCCGAGATCGACGATCGGCTCGCCCATTTCGTGCGCAGCGCGATGATCGGGCACGACGACGTGCCGATGCCGCAGCGGGATCCTGATCGGGATTGCCAGTTCCTGCTCGTGGTCATCGGCCTTGCGGGCATGGCCATGGTGCTCGGTTCGACAGATGGATCTCGACACGCACCTGCGTGGCTGTCGCCGTCGTCGTGTTCCTGACCACGCCGGTGAAGGCTT
>CAZHTD010000054.1:0-14244 GCA_964535675.1 uncultured Bifidobacteriaceae bacterium
CTGCTGGGCGCCGCGGCCGCTACCGGCTTGGTTCATGCCCTGCAGCGCCCGCCGCTGCTGCCGCTCGGCCTCCTGCTGCTGCCGCCGCGCCAGTTCGCGCAGGCGCTCCAGCAGCTCGTCGACTTCTTGGTCGGCCTGCTGCTGCTGCGCCCGGTTAGCGTTCTCGTAACGCGTGGTCAGTTGGTCGAGCTCCTGCTCGAAGATCTCGGCCAGTTCCTGCTGCATCTGGCCGCCACCGCCACCGCCACCGCCGCCACCGCCTGTGGTCACCTGCGCCTCGTACTCCTCTTCTGCTGTCTGCAGCAACTGCAGCGCCCGGTTCTCGGGGCCCAGCGCGCCCTCGGGATCGGTGCGGTTGAGCGCCTGCTCGGCCTCGCGCATCGCCTCGACGGCCTGTGGCAACAGGTCGGCGATAGTCGCAAACGCCGGATCGCGCTCCACCAGCTGGCTGTTCATCCGCGTGATCAGGCCTTCCACCTGCTCGCGGAGCTGCGACTGCGAGAGTGCCACGACGATTGAGTTCTCCTGCAGCTCCTCTTCGGTGAACGTGTCACGATCGCGCTGAATATTGAAGGTGGCCGACACGATCTGGCGCTGCTGCTCAGACAGTGCGTCGACGGCGCCACCACCGCCACCGCCGCCGCCACCACCGCCCTGCGATTGGGCCTCGCGGAAATCACGACTAAACGGCCGGATGCGCAGGAAATAAAGATCGCTGGTCGCGCGCTTGACGTCCCCTTCCGAGGCGTTGTCGACGACGGTGGCGTAATACGCCACACTGTCGCCCGGCTGCAGATCCAGCTCCTCAAGGTAGAACGTGTGTCCGGCCGTCACCTCCGAGAGCCGGTTGCTGCGGCCCTCGAACAGGCTGATGCGCTGCTCGTTTTGTCCGTTGATCGAGAAGACCAGATCGAGGTCCTGCACGCCGAAATCGTCCTGGGCCCGCGCCTCAACGAAGACTTCCTCGATCGGCGAGGCCTGTGTGTCGCGACCTGGCGTCGTGAAGGTCACGCCGGGCGGTTGATCGTTCAGTACATCGATCGTGTACTCCGGCGAGGCCGCCACCGAATCCCCGGTGGTCGGCGCCTCGAGCTCGATGTGGTAGAAACCGTCGTCGCTCGCCATGAAGGTGGCGACCATCGAGCCGTCAGCCTCGATCACGAGCGGCAGCAAGGCATCCTCATTGAGCGCCACGCGCCCGCTGGGGCTCGGCATGGTAGTGAACGCACGTAGCGTTACGATCGTGCCGCGGAGCACGGCAATGTCGCCGCCGTTCTCGATGACCTGCGGATCAAGGCCGGTGTAAGCCGGAAACTGGTACTCGATTTCGAGGCGATCCACGTACGGCACCTCGACGACCTCCAGCGTGAAGACGCGCGAGCGTATGCCCGACGCCTCGACGAAATACTCCATCGTCTCGTTGACGTCAAAGAGGATACCCTCGTACTGTCCGTTCTCGTCGCGCAGCAGCGGCATCACCTCGAAGGTCGAGGTGGGCGACCGGCGCACGTTGAGCGTAGCCTCCTCGGAGGCGAAGCCCTCGAGCGCCGCGGAGATCTCCTGGTCGGCGCCCTGCGGCACCAGTGCGTTACCCGGAGTGACCGCGATGCGGTACGGTGCCACAGCCTCGACGCTGCGCGACACGAGCAGCATCGCCGACAGTGCGTTGCGGAAGAAGTTCGGGCCGATCGCCATACCGGCGATGATCACCAGCGCCACGCCGGCTAGCGTCGCGCCCTGGATCCGGAGCGACTGGCGCTCGGTGCCGCGCACCGCGTCAGTAGCGGCACACGTCTCGACTGCCTGCTCGACCAGCCGGCGCACCAGAGCGTCGGACCCGAGCGCGCGGGCCTCCCCCTTCGCCCCGGCCTCCACGGCACTGATAAGCCGCGCCTGCAACGCCGGCTCGTGCTCCTCAAGGTAGAGGGCTACCTGCTCGTCGGTCACCTTGCGACGCAGCGGGAGTACCATGAACACGATGATCGAGGCGATCATCGCCAGCGCCATGCCAACGCGGGCAATAATGATGGCTGCGGGACTGAACCGCGCCCACTCAAGCCCGGAGGCCGCCACCAGCAAAACCAGCAACCCCACCGCGGCCACCGCAGCCAGGCCCCGCAGGGCCAGCCGCATGCGCCAGCGTGAGCGCACCCAGCGGATGATGAGCTCAAGATCCGACGGCATCGGCGAGTATCTGAGATACTGGTTCATGAAACCCCCGTCCAGCGCTTAGGATACGCCTAAATTACTCCGGTGTCAGGCCTTCGAGAGTTTGTTAGCCAGCAGCGTTTCGGCCCCCAGCAACAGGATTCCGGCTACTAGGAGGTACCACCACAGGCGCTGGCGCTGCTCCTGAGCCTCGGGCGTCAGCGGGGTCAGCTCAGCCGTGCCATCGCCCCCCTGTACCGAGGCCATCGAAGCCGCCACCACTTCCTGCGGGTCCATTGGGGCCAGGTCCGATTCGGCCTGCTCCACATTGCTGGCAATGACCACCAGAGGCAAGTCGCTGGCCTGGGCGTTGCGGCCCCGGATCTCGTAGAAGCCCTGCTCGGCTATGCTCAGCACCGCGCTCTCCTCGTCGATCGCGATGCGGTCGCCACGGGGCGTCAGCGCCACGCGGTCGCTGTCCACATCGGCGCCGGGCCGGAGCGACGCGTCGTACACCTGCCCGATGGTCAGCCACGGCTGCGGCTCCACGTAGGCGGCCAAGTGGCGCACCGCGCGGTGCAGGAACGGGAGGAAAACCGGTTTGAGCGGAAGGTCGCCCCAGTTGAGGTCGAACGTCGAAGCCCACAGCAGCACGCGGCCCGCACCGACCTGGCGCTCGACGAGCGCTGGCGCCCCGGTCTCGAACCGCGCCAGAATCTGCGCGTCGGCGGCCAGTGTCAGTGAGCGGTAGCCGTAGAGCTGGACACTCGAGAAGTCGCCGCTGCGCGGCGCGCGGAACACGTCGAACACCGGGTGCGCGAACTCGATGGCACCCACGCGACCCGCCGGACCACGCGACCTGTCGACCGCACCGCCCAGCGTGGCCGGTAGGATGTCAGCCTCCACGTCAATGGGCCAGCCGCTAGCCGGGCCGGCCGCCAGCAGCAGGCCGCCACCGTCCCCGACGAACCGCGCCAGCCGCCGCCCGAGGTTGAGCCCGACTTGGGCGTCGTGCACCAGCACGACGCTCGCCGTGCGCAGAACGTCGTCCGACACGTTGTCGACCGTCCGCACGTTGGTCTCGAACGTCGGCGCGCCCCCGATGGCCAGTGCCTGCCGCAGGTACAGGCCGTCGTCGCCGATCCCACCGCGCTCGACAAGCAGGATGCGCACCGGCTCCTCGGGCGAGATGACGAAACGGAACGTGTTGTCGGCCGCTAGGTTATCATCCGACAACCGGACCGCACCGCGGACGTCTGCCCCGGTGAGGGTAAAAGGCTGAAACGTGACGGCGGCGATACCACCGGCCGCGGCATCCACGCGCTCGGTTTGGAGCGCGCGCCCGTCGACCTCGAGCGTCAACGAGCTCGCGCTCACGTCGGTCATGCTCCGGTTGACCACGTTGGCGGTCACCGTCACGCGCTCCTGGCCCAAAAAGGTCGAGCGCGAGAGCGACACCGAGGCCACCGACAGATTCTCCTCGCCAGCGCTGCCGACGACAGGCACCGGTGTCAACGTGGCACCGGCAGGGAGTTCCGCCCCTTCCTCACCGCGCCAGCCGCTGCGCTGGAAGTCGCTGATCAGGACGACCTCTCGCTGCGGTAACGCCGACTCGTTCAAGATGCTCGACGCCACGTTGAGCACCGGGCCGTACTGTGTGGCGAAGTCGGTGGGCTCGGCCGCGTCGATGATCGTGTCGAGCCGGTCGCGCTCGCCTGCCGAGCGGATCTGGATCTCGGCCGTCTCAGCAAACAGCACCACCGACACGCGATCGAACGCCTCGAGCCCTGCGATCACGTCGCGCGCCGCCTGCTGCGCCTCGACCCAGCGGTCGGCAAAGGCCATGCTATAGCTCTGGTCGAGCGCAATCACAACCTCGCGCGCGCCGGCGCCGCCGACAGCCATCGCCACCTCCGAGTCGAAGAACGGCCGCGCGAACGCGAGCACGATCAGGGCCAAGGCCGCCATCCGCAGGAACAGCAGCAACCAGTGGCGAATGGCGCGCCGGCGCACCGACTGATACGGGATGCGCCGGATGAACATCAACGACGGAAAATACTGGACCGCCTTCTTCTCGCGCTGCGTCAGATGAATCAGAACCGGGATCGCGAGGCCGGCCAAGCCGAGCAGGAATAGCGGCGCCAGGAAAGTCACTACCGCACCCGCATCCCGCGCTCACGGCTGCTCAGGTACTTGAACAGCGCGTGATCCAGCGGCTTCGACGTGTCGAGCAGCAGGTAGTCGACCTGCGCCTCAGAGAAGCGCTTCCGCAGCGCCTCGGTGTGGGCCTGAACCAGCTCGACATACTCGGCACGGAAGGCGTCGGGCACAACCGGCAGCTGTTCGCCGTTCTCGAGGTCCTCGAATGCCGAGGCATCCGTGAAGCTGAAGTCGAGCTCGGCCTGATCCAGCACGTGGAACACGATCAGGTCGTTGCCGCGGAACCGCAGCGGTGTGATGGCCTCAACCACGGCCTCCGGCTCCTCGTAGAAGTCGGAGATGATTACCAGCACGCCACGACGGCCGAAGTGCTCGGCCAGATGCTGCAGCGGCTCGCGCAGGCTGCCGGGGCGGCCCGCCTCGAGGCGGTCCAGCACGTGCAACACCACCTCCATGTGCTTGGCCGAGGGCGGCACGTGTTCGACGATCTGGTTGTCGAAGGCCACCAGCCCCACGCGGTCCCGCTGGTGGTGCACCAAGTTAGTGAGGCATGCCGCCAGGATCCGCGCGTAGTCGAGCTTCGAGACGCCGCGGCTGCCAAAGTTCATCGACTTCGACACATCGAGCAGGACCGAGAAATTGCTGTTGCTCTCGGCCTCGTACTCCTTGACGTAGTAGCGGTCGGTGCGAGCCCACAGCCGCCAGTCGATACGGCGGATGTCGTCGCCGGGCACGTAACCGCGGTGTTCAGCGAAGTCCACCGAGGCCCCGAAGTACGGCGCTTTGTGCAGCCCGTTGATGAAGCCGTCAACCACCGCCCGCGCCACCAACTCGAGGTTGCCGATGCGAGCGAGGACCGTCGGGTCCAGGAAGTGTACGGGGTATCCCGGAGACTTCAAGGGTTGACTCCGGTTGCGTGTCCGCTCGTGGTCATCTACATCCCTGACGATGGCAGCGGCACCGACTCGAGCAGCCGATCGACGATGGTATCGGTTGTCACGCCCTCCGACTGGGCGTGGAAGTTGATAATGATGCGGTGGCGCAGCACGGGATGAGCCAGCGCACGGATGTCATCGAAACTCACGTGGTAGCGGCCGCTGGTGAGCGCGCGCGCTTTCCCGCCGAGCACGAGGTACTGCGCAGCGCGAACCGAGGCGCCGAACGCCACCCACTTCTTGATGTAGTCCTGCTTGTCAGGCGAGCCGGGTCGGGAGGCGCGCACGAGGTCGAGCGCGTACCGGAAGACGGGCTCGGCCACCGGCACCTTCCGCACCAGCTGCTGGAAGTTGATCAGGTCCTGCCCAGACACCGGCCGGTCCAGCTCGGGGTCGTTCAACGCCGTGGTCTCGCGTATAACATCGAACTCCTCGTCGTAGGGCGGGTGGTCGATGATGATGTGGAACATGAAGCGGTCGAGCTGCGCCTCGGGCAGCGGGTACGTACCCTCGAGCTCGATCGGGTTCTGCGTGGCAAACACGTAGAACGGTTCCTCTAGCGGATAGGTCCGCCCCTGGATCGTGACACGGTGTTCCTGCATCGCCTCGAGCAGCGCCGACTGGGTCTTGGGCGGCGTGCGATTGATCTCGTCAGCCAGCACGATATTGGCAAACACCGGTCCGGGCGCGAACACCATCTGCCGCTTACCCGTAGTGGGGTCCTCCTGTACGAGGTCGGTACCCGTGATGTCGGACGGCATCAGGTCGGGCGTGAACTGGATGCGTGAGAACTTGAGGTCCAGCACGCGCGCCATCGTATGGATGAGCAGCGTCTTGGCCAGCCCCGGCGCGCCGACGATCAGGCTGTTGCCGCCGACGAACAGTGTCAGCAACGTCTGCGTAATGACCCCCTCCTGGCCGATGATGATCTTCTGCAGCTCGGTCACGATCTGCTCGCGACCTTCCTTCATCCGGTCGGCCAGCGCGATGTCGTCGGGCGACGCGAGGTTCTGGGGGGCCTCGCCCGCGAGAGGGTTCAACATCAGGTTGTCACTCATTGCTCGTCAAACTCCGCGATGGAGACGCCGGGTCCGGGCCGGCCACCTCAGGGGTTCGGGATCCCTTCAATCTCCCGGATCTCTCGTGTCTTGAGCGCCAACTCGGTCGCCAGCAGCTCCAGCTCGGTCGCGTACCGCGCCGGGTCCATGCTCGTGCGCAGCAGGCGCAGCGACTCGATCCGGCGCTCCAACTCCTGCCGCTCGAGGTACAGCGCCCGCAGCACAGGATCGTCGGGCAGGTTCGCCGCCACCGTCGACCCGAGCGCCAGCGTGGCCGCCACCATCCCGTCGCCTTCAAGCGCCGTCGGCTCCTCGCTGCCCTCGCCGTCGCCGTTATCGTCGAGCATCGCGTGCTCAGTGGCGAGTAGCCCCTCGCGCTCGTACGCCTCGGCCACCAGCCGCTGGCTGTAGAGGAACGCCTCGAGCACGCTCACCCGGCTGTTACGGTCGGCGTCAGCACCCTCGGCGGTCAGCGCCTCGACGAAGTAGCCGCCGAACAAGGTCACGTACTGCTCCGCACCGCTTCGCGTGGCGGTGGCCACGGTCCGGCCCGGCCCCGACAGCGCCTCGACGAATGGGCCGCTCGCGCTCGCCGTGTTCACGAACACGACGGGGTTCGGCGCTAGCCGGTCGAGCATCGCGTCGAACTCGCCGGCCGACAGATCAGGCCCTGGCAGGTTGAACTTGGCGTCGCGCCCGTCGAAGGTGCCGTGGCCGAACAAGATAATGAACACCACATCGTCGACACCCTCGACACCGGTGGCGATTCGGTCGATGGCCGTGTCGATTTCGTCGCGGGTGCTGCGCGCCGTGGCGCGTGCGCCGGCCTCGAGGTCCTCGGCAAGGTAGATCACCCGGTCCTCGGGGATGCCGAGCGAGACGGCCGCCTCGGCCATCGACTCCCCCCAGTCGTGGAACAACACGCCGTGCTCGGGATCACCCGAGAGCCCGACGACGATCAGCAGGAAGGCACCCAGCATCAGGAGAGCCCCACCGCGCGCCGGTACCCCCACTCCGTGCACGCCAGCGTGACGAGCAGCAGCAGGACGATCGGCATGTTCCAGAGCTCACGCTCCTCGACCGAGGTCACGCCCCGGCCAGTAAACTGGATGTCCTCGGGCAGACCCGCCACGGTCTCCGGCGTGTAGAACTGGCCGCCAGTCTCGTCGGCAATCAGCCGCATCGGCGCCTCGTGCATCGTCGGGTCGAAGTACTCGGCGTCGCCGACGCCGGCCCAGACGAATGCTGCGCTCGTGCCGAGGCTCTCGCCGTCACGGGTTGCCTCGACGTCGATCTGGTAGGTGCCTGGCTCGTCGCTGACGAACGTGCCCTGGTACTGCCCGTCACGCTCGCCGGTCCACGGCATCGGCACTTCGACCACCGACCCGCTGGGCCGCGTGACGCGCCCGATCACGCCCGCATTGTTCAGCGCCACGAACGCCCCGTCGACCACGCGGGCCTCGATCGTCAGCGGCTCACCGGGCTCGATTTGCTCCTGGAGCGTAACGGCCTCGACGGGACCGGGCACGTCGTCAACGATGTAACGCAGCAGCTGGCGCCAGAAGTTCTCGTGCGTCTGGTCCTCGAGCGTGACAGACGCGTGCATCTGCCACTGCCACGAGTCCTGGGCCATGAACGCTATGGCGCGCCCCGCACCGAACGGCTGGGTCGCCAGCATCGGGTACGGGTCACCGCGCTCGTTGGTACCCTGCAGTAGCAGCGTCGCACCGGGCTTCAGGTCGAGCGGCGCGTTGACTGTCGTCACCGGCGGCAACTCCGACCAGCGCGCCACCGAAGCCTCCTCGGTAGCGGCGACCTGCGTCACTACGTGCGATTCGCCCGCGCGGGTCGGCTCCACGGTGACACGGCGGAGCGTGCCGGGCGGGTCCCCTGCCGTGTCGGGCGTGATGACGAACGGCAGCGCGTCGGCCACCGGCGTCCCGCCGTAGCCGCCCTCGGCGAACGAGCGCGCGCCGCCGAGCATCAGCAGGCCGCCCCCGCGCCGGTCGACGAAGTCGGAGATCATCTGCAGCTGCTCGCCAGTGAACGTGCCGGCCTCAACGCTGCCGATGACAAGCCCCGGATACGTGAACAGCTCCTCCCGGGTGCGTGGGAAGCCGCCCGTGACCTCGTCCTCTTCCCCGCCGATCCGCATGTAGCGCGTGTCGGCCGTCCGCTGCAGCGCCACGATCTCGAGGTTCTCGTCTTCGGCGACGCCGCGGCGGATGAACTTCATCTCGAAGCGCGGCTCGCCCTCGAAGTAGAGGATCTTCTCGCGCTCGTCGACCACCTCGACCAGCGCTTGCCGCATGTTGTTCTGTGTGACCACCTCGTCGGCCTGCGGGGTGACGCGGAACGTGAACACGCGCGGGCCCGCCTCGCCCGCGTCGGCGCGCACGCGCACCGACGCGGGGCTGCCGTCGCGCGGCAGTAGCACCTCTTGGCTGCCGACGATGCGCCCACCGTCCTCCACGTCCACGCGGACCGTACGACCCTCATAGCCAGTCTCCGTGATCACCAGATCGACGAGTAGCATGGTGTTGCGCAGTACGCGGCGCGGGGTCGTGACGCGGTCGATCTGGATGTCGCGGTCGAGCTCCTCGGTGCCAACGCCGACACTGAACACGGGGATACGCTCGGCGCGCAGCGCGAGCAGCGTTTCCTCGAGCGACGCGTCACTAGTGTCAGCGCCATCTGAAACCAGCACCATGCCGGCCACCGGCAGTCCGGTCAGTTCCTCACGCGCACCGTCGAGCGCGGCACCGAGGTGCGTCCGGGACCCATCGAAAGCCAAGTCGTCGGCCGAGTCAATTCGCCCGGGCGAGGACGAGAAGCGGAAAGTCCGGACGAGAAACCGCTCCTCAAGGGCGTCGGTCATCGGCTGGCCGGGCGTGCCGAACTGCTGCTGCACGAAGGAGCCGCGCGGCTGGCCCTCCCAGTCGGGAATCTGCATGCTCAGCGAGTCGTCGAGCAGAACGGCCACGACGTTCTGCTGTGGCACGGCGGAGCGGATGACCAGCGTGGGCCGGAAGAGACAGAACAGGAGCAGCGCCAGAACGCCGACGCGCAGCGCGACGATTGCAATGCGGTGGTGGAGGGGCGCGGTAACCCTGACGTAGCGGAAGGTGTAGATGGCGGTGGCCACCGTAATCAGCGCCAGCAGGGCGGCAAACACCGCGCCCGAGGAGACGGCGAACCGGAACTCGCCCTGCTGGAACACCACCGGCCGGTAGGCGAACAAGGTTTCAAACAGGGTCTCGAACACGTGCTCCTCCCCGCCCCGCAGGACGGGCATGATGCCCACCGGCTGTCGGCGCCGGTACGAGTGGGTGATTATATGACGGCGCCCCCGGGCCGGACGGCTAGGATCGGCCTGAAATCCCGAGACAATCCTGCGACAGAGGCCGGCAGCGGCCTCAGGGCGGGGCCACGGGTACCACCCTACACCTCATAGTCGACGACGCGGCGCTCGGTGCGGGCCTCCCGGATGAACGGCACGATGGCCATGTGCTCTGGCGAGGCTTGGTAGGCGTCGAGCGCCTCACGGCTATCGAACTCGGCGTAGAGCGCCACGTGCGCCGCGTCGGCGCCTGCATTGAAGTTGACGCCCACCTCAAGCGCGCGCAGGCCGGGCACGACCCCGTGCATCGCCTCGAATTTCTGCTGCATCTCGGTAGCAATCTCCATCCGGCTGCGGCCGCTGACCGAGTCCTTGAGCCGCCAGAACACAATGTGTTTGATCATGAAACGACAACCTTAATGAGTCATGGCGTGCAATACGACGTTGATGCCCATCGCGTAACCGTCCGGCGAGAACTGGTAGAAATAGCGCGGGTCCTCACCCTCGCGCTCCCAGGAGTCGGCTACGTCGGTGTTGTGCGTCATTACCACCATGATCCGCCCCCGCTCGTCTCGGATGGCGCGGAAGTGCGGCACGGCGCTGTCGGGACCCCGCTCGGACGTATCGGCGCCCAGCGTCTGCCGCCAGTAGCGAATGTTGGAGATCTGGGGGATCTTCTCCACCTGGAACTGAGCCGAGAAGATCGGGTCGCTGAGCGGCACGTCCTCGATGGGATACTCCTCGGGCGACAGGGCCTTGGCGATCTCGCGCGTCCACTGTTCCCACGCCAGTGTGCCCCAGAAGTCGTCCACCCACAGGAACCCGCCCTTCAGCAGGTACTCGCGCAGGCGGTGTGCTTCCTCGGGTGAGAGGTACATCGTGCCAACGTCCGAGGCCATCGTGAAGGGACAATCGAACAGGGCGGGGTCGGTCAGCCTCACCACCCAGTAGTTCGGCCGGCCACCGTACTCGGTGCTGACCGGCGTGCGGGTGAGCTCCGCGAGGCGGATCGACAGGTTGATCTCACCCAAGGGATAGTCAGTGCGCCAGCCAACACCGCTCGGCTCGCGGCGCACGCTCTGGTACATCACACGGCAGAAGACGAAATCGCGGTCCGGCATCTGCATCGGCGCCAGCCGGGCCGACTGGCGGAATCCGCCGAAGCCGAACTGCGCGTAGGCGAAGCCGGCCGACAGTGCCAGCAGCCCCACGGCCACGCAGACCAGCGCCTTCATTCGACGGCCTCGGATTCGAGGACGTCCCTAGCCGCCTCGGCGTCCTCCCGCCGCACGAAGACCGAGATACCGCCGTTCCAAGCCAGCCAGGGGGTGGGGTACATGCCACCGGCGTCGTCGCTCTGGATCATCGAGTCGATACCGGCCGCCTCAAGTGCCGTCCGGGCGAGTTCGGCCTCGACGTGGCTGACGAACGTGCCGACCGCGACCAGATCATCCATCGTCCTCCCTCCGACTCCGGACGGCGGCGGCCGGATCGCCAACCACCCGTACAGCATAGTAACCCGCCTCGTGCGCGACCCGCAGGGGCCGCCGAACAGCGCACCGAGTCGGTGGTGGTGCCGTCCACGGCGCCGCCGACTATCGCCTCGTTCGCCGCGTTGACCACCGCGTAGACTGCGAGCATCGTGACCTCTGACTCGATGACCTCCACGCGTGCAGGCATCGCCCGCGATGATCCACCGCGGGATCGGCAACTCCCAACGATGTCGGTCTCAGGGTCTGGCTCGGGCGTGGTCCGGCCGAGGAACCGACCCAAATGGCCGAGGTGGCCGCGCCAGAGCCGGCGCTGATCACAGTGCCGCCACTCGATGTCTCTGACTCGCTCGTGCGCGAGCTCGTCGGGGCGCTCTCGAGTCACCCACGTGTCGCCGCCTGGCTGGCAACCGACGACCTGATCTGCAACTTCGCCGCCGTGGTAGAGAACATCTCGACCGGCCAGGCACCCATGCCACATCTGCAGGTCTGGCGCCCCCAGAGAGACTTCCCCGTCCTTGAGGATGACTCGTCGGTCATCGTGGACACACGGGGGTACAGCCACTACGCGGACGTGTCAGCGGCCGTCGACAGCATCAACGCAACCAACGGTGCACAACGCTACGCAACTCTGAAGCCCCGGCCACGGCGAGCTGGGTTACCAGCAATCGTTCGATGTCGCGCTCGAACGTGCCAGCGTGCTGCTGCGGACGACGGTGACCGACGACGTGGTGGCACTGGAGCAGGTCGGAGGGCTCTGGAGGTTCGCTGACCCGGAGTTCGAGGGCCTGGCACTGGCACAACAGCAGCTGGTGCGGATGGGGCCGCGCAACGTGCCGCTCGTGCAGGTCAAGCTGCGCGAGGTCGCGCTCGCGATTGGAATCCTCGCCTCCCGCCTGCCGTAGCTTGCAGCAAGAGGACTAACACCCCTAGCGAGAGGGGCCTTCACGCCGCTCGGCAACGACTGCCGCCTCGTCGGGAGAACGGTCACGGCAGGTTGGCGATCGGGATAGCCGGCAGTGCGTCCGCGGGCGTGAAGCCGAACACGCGGCCGTAGAAGTACAGTTCGGCCTGCAGGCACGCTACCATCGTTTCGGCACGCCGGAAGCCGTGCTGCTCGCCCGCGAAGGTGAGGTACGCAACCGGCAGCCCTTTGGCCCTCACGGCCTCGGCCATCAATTCGGACTGGATGGGCGGCACCACCTGGTCCTCGAGCCCCTGGAACAGGATCAGCGGACACGTCAGGCGGTTGGCGGCGTAGCGGGGCGATCGCGCCCGATAGGTGTCGCGGGCCTCCGGATACGGCCCCACCAGCCGCTCCATGTAGCGCGACTCGAACTTGTGCGTCTCGCGCGCCAGCACCTCCAGATCACTCACGCCATAGTAGCTGGCAGCGGCCCCAAACACATCTGGGCGAAACGTGAGCGCTGCGAGCGTTGTGTAGCCGCCCGCGCTCCCACCGCGGATGATGAGTCGAGCCGGATCGGCCTGGCCGGAGTCGGCGAGCCACCGCGCGGCGGCCACACAGTCATCCACGTCCACGATCCCCCACGCGCCGTCGAGCCGCTGGCGGTACGCCCGTCCGTACCCCGTGCTGCCGCCGTAGTTCACATCAGCCACCGCGAAGCCTCGGCTGGTCCAGAACAGCAGCCGTGGCGAGAACGTCGCGCTGGTCGCGGCTGTCGGTCCGCCGTGGCTAATCACGATGAGCGGCGGGCGCTCTCCCGCCGGTGCCACGCAGTCCGCGTTGACGGGCGGGTAGTAGAACGCGTGCGCCGTGCTCCCGTCCGGGGTTGGAAACTCCACGGCCTCGGGTACCGACACGTACTCGTGCGGAACGACCGGGTCGGAGGCCACGCACAGCGTCTCGATCCCGCCGCCATCGAGCGCCACCCGCACCACGCGGTCAGGGGCGTCGGCGGTGCCGGCCACCAATACCGCGTGCGCCGGCGTGGACGCCACCCACTCGCAGGGCGCGAGCTCTGGGGCGAGCGGCTTGAGCGCCCCGGTCCCGAGCTCGATTACCGCCAAGCGCCACCGCCCCCGGGTGGTGTACGTCGCGACCAGACGGTCGTCACCAGCGGCCGCCCAGCATGAGCTGCCGAAGATCCACGCCGGGCGCCCGAACTCGGCGGCGGCGGGCGGCGCGGCAAGCAGCGGCGCCACGTCTCCGTTCCACCAGCGGTACAAGGTCCACCAACCCGTTCGGTCGCTAGCAAACACGAGCGAGCCGTCACCGAGCCACCCGGGCTGGAAGATCGACTCGTCGGAGCCGCCAGCCACCAGTCGCGCATCGCTCACGCCGCCCGCTGGCACCACATCAGCCACCCACAGGTCGGTGCCATCCCACGGCATCAGAGGATGGCGCCACGATAGCCAGCACAGGCGCGTGCCGTCGGGGCTCAACCGTGGCGCCGCGTAGAAGTCGTCACCGGCGACCAGGATCTCACCTGGCGACTCACCGCCCGACAGGGGCACCGAGACTACCGCGTTGATCGGCTCGCCCCCCTCGCGCGTCCGGTCTTCGCGCACGACGATTAGGCGCCCGCGCCGGTGATCGACGACCGCGTCGGCATGGTGGAAAGCCCCGGGAGCCGTGAGCGCAATCGGCTGGCCACCCTCCACCGCGCGGTACAGCCGGCCGTCGGCGAAGTTCACGTAACAGACCACGCCGCCAGAGGCGACATAGGCGCCGCCACCGTACTCGTGGACCCGGGTGCGTACATTGACGCCGACTGGCGCCACCTCGCGCATCTCGCCGGCACGCCAGCGGACGAGCACCTGCCGCCCGCCCTCGACGGGCCGCCCCTCGATCCAGTAGACATCGTCGCTGTCCACCGACGCGCTCCCGAGCTGCACACCCGCGGTGGCAGCCACCTCGGCCGTCACGGGCGAGGGCCAGGCACCGAACGGGAGAGTGGCGGGTGCGCCGAGGATGCTCACGCTTGGTCGCCCTCCAGCGCCTTGCGGGCCGACGTCTCGCGTTCCTCGTCGGCCACTTGAGGGTAAAGGTGCGTGATGTAATCGGGACAGAGCCTGTGGCTGAACTCGGCACAGGTGCGGAAGGCTTCCTCGGCGGTGTTCCAGTACCCGAAGTTGTCACAGACCGTGCG
>CAZHTD010000055.1:0-12209 GCA_964535675.1 uncultured Bifidobacteriaceae bacterium
ACGATGAGGTAGCCCCCGGCGTTGACGTCGGCCGCCTGCGACGCGGTCGCCCGCGTCTCCTCATGGTGCGCCTTGCCGTGGATGACCGCGGTATAGCCGTCGCGCGCGTACTTGCGGACGTTCTTCCAGACGTTGAGCACCGAGCCGCAGGTGGTGTCGATGAGCGTGCATCCGCAGCGTTCGAGGTGTTCGAGTACGTCGATCTCGACCCCGAATGCCGGCAGGATCACGACGTCGTCGACGCCGACGGTGTTGAGCGACTCGCCGGGGTCGCTGAGGACCCGCGTGCCTAGTGCTCGCAACTGGTTGTTGACGTGCGGGTTGTGGATAATCTCGCCGGTGAGGAAGATCCGCCGGTCGGGGAAGTGCTTTCTGGCTTGGTAGGCGTAGTCGACGGCCCGGCCCACGCCGTAGCAGAACCCGAACTCACGGGCGAGGTGCACGCGCAGCCGCCCAGTCTCGTAGCGGAAATCCGCCTCCTTGATCTGCTGGACGAGATCGCTGTGGTAGCTGTCGGCCAGTTCCTTCGCCACGTCGTGCTTGCGGTCGAGCCCCTTGCGGAAAATGAGCGGCGGCATTGTCCCTATGGTAGCGCGGGGCGGAGTCTTGGACCCAGCTGCTGGGGGCTAGCGCAGCGAGACGATCTCAGAGGCCCGTGGCGTCAGCGCGTCGAGCGACCGGAGCGTGGCGGGGCGCGGGCGTCGACCGGCTGCCTCGATTTGCAGCAGCAGCTCGTCATCGGAGCTCATGATCGTGGCGGGCACCGGCCGCGTCTGCATCGTCGGCACGGGGCGCAGTACGTCGGCCGCTGCCACCGGCTCGGGCAGCGTCGTGGCCGTGGGATCCGAGGTGAACTGGCCGACGAGCACACCGAGCAACACGCCGGCCGCCGCCGAGGCCGCCACCACCCAGCGCGGGGTGTGGCGTTGCGCGCGATCGGACGGGAACGCTGCCACCGGGGCCGCTTGGGGCAGCTGGTGCACACGCTTCAGGATACGGACCCGCTGGCGGGTGAGCCGTTCCGGTGGAAACGCGGCGTCAGCCTCGCCGGTCGCAATGGCGGTGACGTCGCGCAGTAAGGCCGACAGCCGGTCGCACCGGCCCCGGCAGGGCACGCAGGTGCGCAGGTGTGCCGCTTCCAGTATGCCGCTGGCGCCAGTCAGTGCGATCTCGGTCAGGCGCTCGTCGGAGAGGTGGCGTCTCATCGTCATCCGTCGTGTTCCAGCTGCTTTCGCAGCTTGTGCACCGCCCGGAAGAGGTGCACCCGCACCGTGGCCTCGCTCAGGCCCAGCGCGGTGCCGACCTCGGCGGCGCTCTGGCCGCCGAGTTGGCACATCGTGAACACTGTACGCTGCCGCGCTGGAAGGCGCGCCACGGCGCGTGCGATCTGTCGGGCGCGCTCACGCGCGGTCAGCGACTCGTCGGGCGTCGGGACCAGCCCCTTCGATGCGATCGGGGCAACCGTGGTCTCTGTCGCGCCCGGCAGTGGCACTGACCACCGCTGGCGCCGCGCGCGGGCCTTGCGGATGTCGAGGCAGCCGTTGATGAGGATCCGGGTGAACCAGACCTCAAACGGCATGTGCTCCCGATAGGATCGAATGTGCCGAAACACCCGTACGAAGGCGTCCTGCACCGCTTCGTCCGCGTCATACGCGTCGCGCAAGTAGTGATATGCAATGCGCACCGCTCTGCGCTGCTGAAGGTCGACTAGCTCTGCGAACCGGTCGCGGGCCGTGTCCATGTCGCCCGTGACGACTAGGTGCTTGACCTCGGCCGCGAGCGTCGACTCCTTCGAGAGCGGGGCGAGCGCTGGCGCGCCAGCGGAGCCCTGACGTCGTATCTGGGGCAAATTACGGTCCGTTCCTTCCGAATGTTTACCTAGTCCCCCGGACACCGGCCGTGAGGGCTGCAGTGACTATACCCAAGCCGGGCCCGGCGCGCCAGGATCCCGGTTGACTTGGCTCGAAGCCGCCCAGTACGATCACACGTTTGGTACGATCAAACGTTACGGTTGCCGCACGAGCAGTGTTGGTCTAGAGAAGGCGGTCATCCGGGGCCGCTATGTCGATGCGGAGCGACGTTGTTCGCTCCGGTGTGTGGAGTCGTCAAGGATGAATACGCAGGTTGCGCGGGCGCACGGCCTCGAGGCCGTCGGGATCGGGCGGTCGGGACGCGTCCACTGGAACCTGAGCGCGGCAGCGCTGTACGAAGAAGCGCTACGGCGCGACGAGGGGGTGCTCTCGGCGGACGGCCCCTTGGTGTGCCTCACCGGCCAGCACACCGGCCGGTCGCCCAACGACAAACTCGTCGTCAGGGAGCCGTCGAGCGAGGAACACGTGCACTGGGGGTCGGTGAACCGCCCGATCGATGCCGACAAGTTCGATGCCCTGCACCGCGACGTCGTGGCGCACCTAGCCAACCGGGAGCTGTACGTCCTCGACGCATGGGCGGGGGCCGACCCGGCCTACCGCCTGCCGATCCGCGTGATCAACGAGTACGCGTGGCACAACATGTTCGCTCGGAACATGTTCCTGCCGGTGCCAGACGCGGCGCAGCAGGCCACGCACGAACCGCGGTTCACCGTTATCACCGTGCCCGAGTTTAAGGCTGAACCTGCCCGTCACGGGACGCGGTCGGATGTGGCGATCTTGGTGCACTTCGGGAAGAAGATGGTGCTCATCGTCGGCACGAGCTACGCCGGTGAGACCAAGAAGTCGATCTTCTCGGTGCTCAACTACACCTTGCCCATGCAGGGCGTGCTGTCGATGCACTGCTCGGCCAACATCGGCGCGGGCGGCGACACGGCGCTCTTCTTCGGGCTGTCGGGCACAGGCAAGACCACGCTGTCGAGCGATCCGGAGCGGAGCCTCATCGGCGACGATGAGCACGGCTGGAGCAACCGGGGCGTGTTCAACTTCGAGGGCGGCTGTTACGCAAAGGTCATCAAGCTGTCCGAGGAGGCCGAACCGCAGATCTACGCGACCACGCGGCGCTTCGGGACGATCCTCGAGAACGTGGTGGTCGACCCTGTGACCCGGGTGCTCGATCTCGACGACGGGTCGCTTACCGAGAACACGCGTGCATCGTACCCGATCGACTTCATCCACAACGCAGTGCCCTCGGGTCAGGGCGACCATCCGAAGAATGTCATCATGCTGACGGCCGACGCCTACGGCGTGCTGCCACCGATCGCGCGACTGAGCGCCGACGGCGCGATGTACCACTTCCTGTCCGGGTACACGGCGAAGGTTGCCGGCACCGAGAAGGGCGTCACCGAGCCGAAGGCTGTTTTCAGCACGTGCTTCGGCGCGCCCTTCTTGCCGCTCAATCCCAACGTCTACGCCAGAATGCTGGGCGAGCGCATCGCCAAGCACGGGGCGCGTGTGTGGCTGGTCAACACGGGCTGGACCGGTGGGCCGTACGGTGTGGGGTCGCGCATGAAGATCCGCTACACGCGGGCGATGATCAGCGTGGCGCTGACCGGCGCGCTCGACGGCGTGGAGTATCGTCGCCATCCGGTGTTCAACGTCGAGGTTCCGGTGAGTTGTCCCGGTGTGCCGGCCGAGGTGCTGGACCCCGGCAGCACGTGGGAGGACCCGGCCGCCTACGACGCGCAGGCGAGGAAGCTTGCGCAGGCGTTCGTCGACAACTTCAAGCCCTTTGAGGTCGACGTGCCGAAGTCGGTTGTGCAAGCCGGCCCGACCCTCTAGGAAGCCGTGGTGAGAGTCCGTCCAGCAGGGATCGACATAACGGATCGCGTGCCCTACACTGGCGGGAATGGCGATGGGAACGTCCCGCGACGACGGGTCCCAACAAGTCGATGTGGGTGGCAACGGCGGACTTGCCGCAGGGCGCTGACCATCCGTTCGATGAGCGCCTGAACCAGATCCTGTACGCCGCTGGCTTCGATGCGTTCGTCGAGAGGCTGTGCACGCCGTTCTACGCATGGATGGGGCGGCCAAGTCTGTCGTCGGACCGCGACTGTCGGCTGCTGCTGGTGGGGCTACTTCGAGGGTCTGGACTCGGAACGGGCCATCGTGTGGCGGGCCGAGTTGCTCGGTCTACGGTCGTTTTCTGCGTCTGGCGTCTCCGCCCGACCACTCGACGAGCTCGCCACGCGGCGCCTGCTGAGCTTGGAACAACCGCATGAGAGGCGGTCTTCACCTAGGTGTGGCAGCAGCTGACCGACGCGGGCTAGCGCGGCAAGACAGATGGGGCTCGACGCGACGACGCTGGCGAACGCGGCGTTACGGCATCGTTCGTCGCGACCTGGGCGAGGGCTACACGGGTCCCGGCCGCGGCTGGCTGACGCCTCGGGCATCGCGACACCGACTCGGGCCGACCTGGCGGGCTTCGACAGGCCTGCAGGAGCAAGACGAAAACGTCGAACGCCGAATGGCCCCGCCCCCATGATCCGGATGCGCGGGTCACGAAGATGAAGGATGGTCGGCTCCACTTGACCCACAAGGCCGAGCCCACGGTGATGGGCGTGACGGTGCAGGCGGTTGACACGGGCGACACGCCGTCGATGGTCGAGACACTGATCCTGGCGACCGAGCCGCTCGACGTGGTTCGGGTGGATGCCCTAGGCATCGAAGCAGGGGTGGGCGACCAAGGGTCCCACAGCAACGAGATGTTGACTGCCCTGAAGGCGCTGGGCCTGCGCAGCTACAGCTCGGAGCCGGATCGTGGCCGCCGGTGCTGGAAGGGCCGGGCGGCGGCCCGCGATGCACTATATGGCAACCGGCGGCGGAATCGCGGTGCGGGGGCCCGACGGGTACTGCGCTGTAAGGGAGCCCTGCTGGAACGCCCACGTGCGCACGCGTGCGACCGACGGGAGGCGGCAGGTCCACCTCCGCGGGCATCCGAGCAGCCTCAAGCGGCTGCTCGTGCAGTTTGCTGGATGCACCCATGGGCTGCTGTTGCGGCAGCTGAACGGTGTGGACACGCGGCGGAGCCTGCAGGGTCGAGGTGCGGCTGTATTCTGCACGCTATTCCGGTGGTGGAGTGCCATGTCGGGCCATTTGACGCGACTCCTGACGGATTTCATGCCGCTTTCGGCCACGACCGCCTCGTCACTGCACCATCACTACTTCTGCCCACGCGTATGAACCGTGGAGACTTCCACCGCAGGCTGCTAGCCGTGATCCGGCGCCGGCCGGCTCCGGCGCCGTGGCTCGTGGCCGCCCAGGCCGGGCGGCGGTGCCCGAACTGGTGATGTCCTACGAGCCCGTCATCGGGTTGGAGATCCACGCCCAACTGCAGACGCGGACGAAAGCCTTCTGCGGCTGCAGCACGGCGTTCGGCGCGCCGCCCAATACTCACGTCTGCCCGGTGTGCTTGGGCCTGCCCGGGGCGCTGCCCGTGCTGAACCACGAGGCAGTGAATCTGGCGGTCAAGGCAGGGCTTGCGCTGGGGTGTGCGACCCAGTCGGAGTCGATCTTCGCACGCAAGAACTACTTCTACCCAGACCTGCCGAAGGGCTATCAGATCTCGCAGTTCGAGTGGCCCCTGGCGCTCGGCGGGGGGCTCGACGTCACCGTCGACGGCGAGGCGCGCCACGTCCGGCTCATCCGAATCCACATGGAGGAGGACGCCGGCAAGTCCGTGCACGAGGGCTTCCCGGACTCGTCGGTGAAGACCTACGTTGACTACAACCGCAGTGGCGTTCCATTGATCGAGATCGTGACCGAGCCCGACATCCGCTCGGCTGACGAGGCGGCGGAGTTTTTCGAGCGGCTGCGCGACGTCCTGGTCTGGCTCGAGGTCAACGACGGCAACATGGAGGAGGGCAGCCTGCGCTGCGACGCGAACGTGTCGATTCGCCCGGTGGGCACCGCGGCGTTCGGTACTCGGACCGAGGTGAAGAACCTCAACTCCTTCCGCCACGTCCAGAAGGCTATCGAGTACGAGATCGACCGGCAGGCCCACGTGCTCGACGGCGGTGGCCTGGTCGTGCAGGAGACGCGGCTGTGGGCGGTCGGCGCCGGGCGTACCGTGTCGATGCGCAGCAAGGAGGAGGCGCACGACTACCGCTACTTCCCGGAGCCGGACCTGCCGCCGCTGGCAGTCGACGAGGCGCGGCTGGCCGCCGTGCGTGCGACGATGCCAGAGCTGCCCGACGCGCGGCGCCGCAGGTTCGTGGCCGAGTTCAGGCTGCCCGAGTACGACGCGGGCGAGTTGACCCAGTCAGCCGACCTTGCGGCCTACTTCGAGGCCACGGCTGTCGCGTCGGGCAACCCGAAGGCAGCCAGCAACTGGGTGATGGGCGAGGTGCGGCGCGTGATCAACGAGCGTGGCATCGTGGCCACAGACATGCCAGTGCTGCCGGCGGCGCTCGCCCAGCTGATTGGGTTGGTCGACAGCGGAACCATCAGCTCATCGACCGCCAAGGGCGTGTTCGCGACGATGCTCGACACGGGGCGCGCTGCGCGGGCGATCGTCGAAACCGAGGGCCTCGCACAGATCGGCGACGAGGCAGCGCTACAGGCGATTGTCACCGAGGTGCTCGTCGCGCAGCCGGACGCTGTGGCGCAGTACCGCGGGGGCAAGCAGGCGACGCTCGGCTTCTTGGTCGGACAGGTGATGAAGGCCAGCCGCGGCAAAGCCAATCCGCAGCTGGTAAACCAGCTGCTCCGCGCGGCGCTGGACGCACCATGAGCGCGCGTGACGTCGGGGTGCTACGACGGCCAGCCGGCGATCGTTGACATGCCGATGCCGACCTCGGTACAATTTTCAATGGACCGTATGGTGGCGTCGAGAGACCGGATGTCCCGCGCGCAACTCGGATCCTTGTCAGTCCACGACGAGCCGCTTTCCCTTTCCCTGTCAGCCTTCTACCGCGAAGAATTCCTGAAGTGCCAGCGCTGTCTCGACGAGCAGCGAGAATCTTTCTCCGCCCGTGCCGTCAACGATCTGGAGCGAGCGCTGCTCAAGGTGATGGGTCGGCTGGACCGCCTGTGTACGAGCGCAGATGCTGGGAGGGTCGTGAGCCACTTGCTTCGCCAGTTCGACGTCTTGGCTGGCCCTGTCTGGTCGGACCCCGATCAGGTTCACTGATCCCCACTCTCTGCCTCTCGCGGCCCGTTCCCATCCTGATTTCGTCGACGCGCCGCCGGTGCCTGAGGCTCCGCGCGTGACCGCGCGCCGTCGTCCCGGCACGGCCAGTCTCACGGTGGGTACGTTGGCGCTCAATCCGCGCGGCTTCGGGTTCGTGGTGCCCGAGGCAGGCGGAGAGGACGTGTACATAGCGCCACCGAACCTGCTCGACGCCATGCACGGCGACCGCGTGGCGGTCGACGTGGAACGACGAATCGCCCGCGGGGTGGAGGGCCGGATTGTCCACATTCTGGAGCGGCGGGGTGCCCGGGTGGTGGGCCGCTACGAGGCTGGGCGCGACGGTGTGGGCGTGGTGGTGCCGTTCGATCGCCGTGTCCTAACTGACATCCACGTCCCGTGCGGTCGGTCCGCGGCGGCGGCGTCCGGTGACATGGTGGTGGTGGAGATGACACGGTGGCCGAGCGCCGTGCGCGGCCCGGCGGGCCACGTGGTCGGCGTGCTCGGACCGCTCGCCGCACCCGGCGTGGACATCGAGGTCGTGATCCGTCAGCACGAAATTCCCGCCGCCCACGCGCCCGACGCGGTGGCCGAGGCAGTGGCGCTCGGCGACGCCGTGCAGCCCAACGATCTTGAGGGGCGCGAGGACTTCCGGCCGTTGCAGACGGTGACGATCGACGGCGAGGACGCCCGCGATTTCGACGACGCCATCACGATCGAGAAGCGCCCGGGAGGACGCTTCTGGCTCGGGGTGCACATCGCCGATGTCTCCCACTACGTGGGCGAGGGCAGCGCTCTGGACCGTGATGCCTACGCACGAGGCACGTCGGTGTACTTCCCCGAGCGGGCGATACACATGTTCCCGCCCGAGCTGGCGACGGGACTGTGCTCGCTGAACCCGCAGGTCGACCGGCTGGTGCAGTCTTGCTTCATGGAAGTGGACCGCCAAGGCCAACTGCTTCACTACGAGATCCACGACGGCGTTATCCGCAGCGACGCACGCATGACTTACACCGAGGTCAACACCATCCTCACGGACCAAGACGCCGAGGTGAGGGCCCTCTACGAGCCGTTCGTCGGGATGTTCGAGGACATGCGTGACCTCTTTGAGATTCTCTTGGACCGTCGTCGGCACCGGGGCTCGATCGACTTCGATCTGCCTGAAACCAAGGTGGTACTGTCGGATCTCGGCGAGATCGAGGAGATCGTGCCGTCCGAGCGCAACGTCGCGCACCGACTGATCGAGGAGTTCATGCTGTTAGCCAATGAGACGGTGGCTGGCGAGCTGGTGGCCCTGCAGATGCCGGCCTTGTTCCGAGTGCACGAGGCACCGGACAACGCGAAGGTCGAGGACTTGGAGGCGTTCGTTTCGACTCTCGGCTACAGCCTGAGGAGCTCAGGCGGTAGCATCACTCCGCGCGATTTCCAGCGGCTTGTCACGCGTCTGCGCGGCCAGGCCGAGGAGCGTCCGATCGCAGTCCTGATGCTGCGCATGATGCAGAAGGCCCGCTACGATCCGGCCAGCCTCGGTCATTTCGGCTTGGCTGTCGAGACGTACACGCACTTCACGTCGCCGATCCGCCGCTACCCCGACCTGTTGGTGCACCGCCGTCTGCGCGAGGCACGCCACCGGCCGCCGTCGCCCCGGCGGCGGAAGGAGCTGGCGGACGGGCTGACGGAGATCTCCCGACACACCTCGGCGATGGAGCGCCGCGCCGACGAGGCCGAGCGTGAGCTGATCCAATGGAAGAAGGTGCGGTTCATGGCCGACAAGGTCGGTGCGGAGTACGACGGCTTCATCTCGGGCGTGGCGCCCTTTGGGCTCTTCGTCGAGTTGTTTGATCCGTTCGTCGAGGGACTGGTGCCGATCGCCAGCATGGCCGAAGATTACTACCGGTTCGTCGAGTCGGAGCACGCGCTGCGCGGCGAGGAGACGAAGAAGACATATCGGCTCGGCGACCGGGTGAGGGTGCAGATCGTCAGGGTGGATATGGGCCGGCGACAGGTGGACTTCGCCTTGGCCGATATCGCCAAGGCACTCCGGCGCAGTCAAAGGCCGAAGCGTGCGTCAAAGATGCGGATGGGAAGGACGCGCAACCGGCGTGCTGCGCCTCGCCCGGGACGGCGGTAGTGGCGGAGGGGCCTAGGCCTTCTCTGACGTGTTCTCGTTTTCGGTGCTCTCCTTGGTGGACTCCTTGAAGTTCTTGATACCTCGCCCGATGCCTCGTCCGATCTCGGGGAGGCGGTTCGCCCCGAAGATCAAGATGATGATCGCGAGGATGATCAGTAGCTCGGGGATGCCAATACGGCCCATAACTCACCTTGGCGCCACTTGGTTCATGCGTGAGGCGCGGACACGCCGGAAATGCCTGCGAGCACGTTTCCAGACGGCGATTGTACCATGGAGAGGGCAGAGACACGTGATAGTACGAACGGACAGGAGCGTACGCGGCATGGCCATCAGCGCGGCAGTGCTTGCGCTTGGCGCCGTGCTAGGGCAGGGCGGACTGATGCCCCCGCGCTAATGCCGTGGGCGTGGACTGCGTGGAGGTCTACGCGACGGTGACCGACGCGACGGGTGCGTCCGTCGCCGGTCTCACGGCTCAGAGCTTGCCGTCTACGAGAACGGTGAACGGCAGGCTGTCGAGGTGTTCGCTGCAGGTGAGTTCTCGCTGACGGTGGCGCTCGGCGTGGACCGGAGCTGGAGCATGGCCGGTGAGCTACTGCGTACGACGACGCTGCGCGACGCCGTGCTCGCGATGCTGGATCGCGTGGCTGGCACGCCGGGCCGGCCACGCGCTGGTGGTCTTCTCCGACGGCGCCGACCGGTACAGCGAGGCGTCGGAGGCCGATGTGCTTGCCCGGGCGCGGCAGAGCCGCGCGCTGATCTACCCGATCGTCATCGGTGAGGCGCGACCGCGGCTGCTGGCTGAGCTAGCTGTACTGACCGGCGGCCGGTTGTTCCAGGTGTCCGACGCGCAAACTGGACGCGACGCTGCGGACGATCGCCTGGGAGTTGCGAACGCAATATCTGCTCGACTATGTGCCGACGGGGCCAGCCGGCCGGTGGCGGTCGATCGGAATAGGCGTCCGCTGCAGGTGAGGGCGCGCGACGGCTACGAGAGGGAGTAGGCAGCGGGATGGCGCACGCGCTCTTGCTGGGGCTGTTCGGCGAGACACGAGTGGTACGGCGCCACCAGGCATGGCGTCCGGCTCTTGGTCCGACTGAAATCCGGCGCTGGTCGTCATCACGGCTGTTTGCACCGCGTGGCGCTAGGTTTCGGCTTGGCCTGCCGTTGCAGTACCTGCCCACCGAAGCGAGAATGAAAAGACGAGCACCATGATGACTCTTCATTCAGCACCGGACACGTCTACCGCTGTTCCGGCGCCCGTTGAGCGCGGGCTGCACCTGGAGCTTGACCCCGGGCATACACGGATGGGCGTGGGCTTCGGGGTGTCGGTTTCGGTCCACGTGGTGGTGGCGCTCATCGTGTTCGTGATCGTGCGCTACGCGCCCGAGCCCGAGCGGGTGGCCTTCCTGCCGGAGCGGTCTCCCGAGGGCTTGGTGTGGATTGCGCAGGCCGGTCCCGGCGGCGGCGGTGGCGGTGGGGGTGACCCGGAGCCCGAGCCCCCGGCCGAGATCGAGATCCCGGGTGAGGACGCGGTCGCCGTACCGACGGTCGAACCCGCTGAGCCAGAGGTCGAGGAGCCCGAGGTGCTCGACCAGTCCATTTCGATCTCGGTCCTGTCGATGACGTCCGGCGACACGCTGCAGCCGGGGATGCTCGAGTCCCAGCAGGTGTCGGTGTCAGTGTCGCGCGGCGCGGGTCTCGGTGTCGGCATTGGCGAAGGGGAGGGGGACGGCCTTGGCGAGGGCAGGGGCGGCGGTTTCGGTGGCGGGGCGTTCCGGCCGGGCAACGGCGTGGAATTGCCCAGGGTCATCCGGCGGGTGCCGCCTCGCTACACGGCGAACGCGATGCGCGCGCAGGTCCAGGGCACCGTGCTGCTCGAATGTGTGGTGCTGTCGGATGGCTCGGTGGGTGACGTGCGTGTGATTCGGTCGCTCGACCAGAGCTTCGGCCTCGACGAGGAGGCAGTCCGCGCCGCTAGACAGTGGGAGTTCGAGCCAGGCACGCGGTTCGGCGAGCCAGTGGCCGTCCTGGTCCAGATCGAGCTCAACTTCACCATCCGCTGATCCGGATTGCTCGGTACATTTGAGAGCCCGGTGGAACGATGTTCCACCGGGCCTAGCGTTGGGGTAGGGCGAGGTCTAGTACATCCCCCCCATGCCACCGGGGGGCATCCCGGGTGCGGCTGCAGCCTCCTTCTTCTCCTCGGGGATCTCCGAAACCAGTGCCTCGGTGGTGAGGAGGAGCGACGCGATCGACGATGAGTTCTGCAGGGCGCTGCGCACGACTTTGGCCGGATCGATGACGCCGACCTTTACCAAGTCCTCGTAGGTGTCGGTGGCGGCGTTGTAGCCCTCGTCGGCGCCCTTCATCTCCTTGACCTTCGCCACCACGATCGAGCCCTCACTCCCGGCGTTGGTCGCGATCCACCGCATCGGCTCCTCGACCGCCCGGCGGACGATCTCCACACCGACCTGCTGGTCGCCGTCGAGCTTGAGCGACTCGAGTGCTGCGGCGGTGTGAAGCAGCGCGACGCCGCCGCCTGGGACGATGCCTTCCTCAACGGCCGCCTTCGTGGCGTGCATGGCGTCTTCGACGCGCGCTTTCTTCTCCTTCATCTCGGTCTCGGTGGCCGCGCCGACCTTGATCACCGCCACGCCGCCGACCAGCTTGGCCAAGCGCTCCTGCAGCTTCTCGCGGTCGTAGTCCGAGGTGGTGTCCTCGATCTGGGCGCGGATCTGCTTGACGCGGCCCTCGATGGCGGCCGTCGTGCCCTCGCCCTCGACGATGGTGGTGTTGTCCTTGTCAATGGTGACCTTCTTGGCCCGGCCGAGATCCTCGACCTTGATGTTCTCGAGCTTGATGCCGAGATCCTCGGTGATGGCCCGGCCGCCGGTGAGGATCGCGATATCCTCGAGCATGGCCTTGCGCCGGTCGCCAAAACCCGGCGCTTTCACTGCGGCGCCCTGTAGCGTGCCGCGCAGCTTGTTGACCACCAGGGTCGCCAGCGCTTCGCCATCCACG
>CAZHTD010000056.1:0-11758 GCA_964535675.1 uncultured Bifidobacteriaceae bacterium
TGCGGATGCCGCCGGTCGACAACTCGGCCGACACCGCCGTGTGCTCGACGGTGACTCCTCACTGTAAACGCCAGCACGCACGACGATACGCTGGCGAATCCAGAGTGATTGACAGGAAACCCAGCGCCGCCTAGCAGATGACAAACGACTGCACAGGCTACCTGAATCGCCACAGTGTTCGCAACTCGCATGCATTGCGCGATCGACAGCGAGGCCGGTACACCTGAGATCTGCGGGAACATGGCTTCGAGTGGCACGTCGCACTCGTGGCCTTCACGCTCAAGGGGCCCAATGGCGGGGCAGCCGCGTCATCTGGGTGGGATGGCCGCGCCCCCACCCGTCGGAGGACCACCACCCACCTGTGGACCGGTTGCTCGACCGGCGAGATCGTCGGGACCCAGCGTCACCGCGACGCACGTGCAGTCCGGAGGCCTCCAGCGCAACGGCGTCCCGACCAGCTACAAGCTCGGCTCTGCGGACGCCACCATCGCGCGGCTTTGAGGCCTAACTTGGCGCGATAACAAGCACGGCGAACCGGTGCGCGTGCGTGGCCCGAGGGCCAACCCCATCTTCCAGCCCGTTGGCCCGCCGAAGCCGGCCCTGTTGCCTGAATACTTCAGGGTTCCTGCACGACAAGCGTCTGGTTCGCGGCAATTCCCTCAGCAGCGACGTGGGTGGTCCCCGATGGCCACGCGATCTCCACGCGGTCGACGGTGTCGGCTTCGCCCAGCCCGAAGTACAGCGGGTACGTCCCGTGGGACAAGTAGCCCGATTGCCCGTCATACACCTTTGTGTACTGGGTGCCGCCGGCCGTGACACGCACCACTGCACCTAACCCGTCGCGGTTGGACACCCTGCCGATCATACGCACCTGCAGGTAGCGCACGTCTGTCTGGTCGGTCAAGGTGCTCCGCAGCACCATCGGCTCGCTGTTGAAATCGTTGGTGACGATGTCGAGATCGCCGTCTCCGTCCAGGTCAAAGATCACGGACGAGCGCGATCCGAGCGCCGCCCAGACGGTCACACGGCCAGTGTTGCCGCGCAGATCCACGTGGCCGGCATCGGCCGCGGAGTCAAGGTCAAACCATGGCGTCGTTGTGCGCCCGTCACGCCGGGGTTCCACGCCGAGAATGAACTCAGCATCGGCGAAGCGCTCGCCCCCGTCGTTGAGTTTCAGCTTGTTGATGCCGTAGCGGAACGGGTAGTTCATGCTCGAGGTGAGGAACACGTCTTCGAACCCGTCGGCGTTCAGATCGCCCGCGCTGAGCCCCCATGGCCAGTAATTCTCCGCACCCATGGCATCGGACACCTCCATGAACCGGCCGCCGCCTTGGTTGCGAAACAGCGAGTTGCCGAAGATGGGCTGTGCAGCGGCCCCGAGATACTGTGGCTCGTACTGGATGTCGGACTTCAGGTGTTCAAGTTCGGGGCCAATGTTCTGGCTCATGTCCGAGTGCATGTCGGTGATGTAGAGATCCATCAGGCCGTCATTGTCGAAGTCGCGCACTTGGATGCCCATCGCTCCCCACGAGGTGATCGGAAACACGTCACGGCTGCGGCGCTCAAACCGTGTGCCTCCAACATTCTCGTAGTACTGGTCATTCCCCTGCATGTTCAGCACGTAGAGGTCTTGCCAGCCATCCTGGTTTAAATCAATCACCGCCGCGTCCCCTGACCACGATCCGTCCTGCAGGCCCATCGCCTCGGACACTTCGGTGAACCGATTGTTACCGGTGTTGTGATAGAGACGGCTGAATTCGGTACGTTCGGGGAAGAGGTGGCCTGCAAAGGCGTCTTCCAGGCCAACGTACGCGCCATCGGGATCCACTGTGTCCTCGGTGTACTGGCCTACGTTGACGACGAACAGGTCGAGGAGCCCGTCGCGATCATAGTCAAGGAACACCGCACCGGACGAGTGGCCCACGTAGTCGAGCCCGGACGCGACCGAAATGTCGGTGAAGCGCCCCTGTCCATCGTTTTCGAACAGGAGGTTCCCGCCCCGTACGGTGGTCACGTACAGGTCTTGGTCACCGTCGTTGTCGGTGTCGGCGAACGAGGCCGATACGCTGATGCGATCCTCCACACCCACGCCGGCTGGTACGGTGATGTCCTCGAACCGCCCGTTGCCGAGATTGCGAAATAACCCGTTGCTGCCAACTTGGGTCACGAAATACAGATCGAGCCGCCCGTCGCCGTCGATATCGGCCGGCGCCAAGCCGTTGCCGTGGTCGTAGTGGACGGCCTTGTAGGTCTTGCCCGCGTCGCTGACGATCTGGTGTTGCCAAGCGATGCCGCTAGTGGGCTGTATGTCGACAAACGAGAAGTCGTGGAAGACCCCAATCGCATCCGCTGCGGCGATCTGAGCGGCCCCGGCTGCATCGAGCCAACGCGAGTCAGTCAGCTCAGGCGGGTTGAAGACGATACTGCTTGGCGCGGGTGTCGGCGCGGGGGGCGCGGTGTCGCTGCCGCTTCCACCCCCGCACACGGCCACGCTCGCTGCCACCACACACGCCATTGCCGCGTGCCAGTGGGGGAACCGGGGGACGAGTGCTTGCGCGTTGTGCATCAACGAGAACGCAATGGACAGGGCATTATAAGACCTATCCAAGGCACGGTCATGATCTCGTGATCAGGGGGGATCGTCGGACGCGGAAGTGTTCAAACGCAAGCGCCGTGGGGCCCACGAGGAACAAAGCATAGAAGGGAGCGTAGACGAATTCGGCCAGGCGCAGCAGCATCTCGACGCACGCCACTCCGACCACCACCCCCCGCTGGCCTGCGCGCGAACGCACTGTCGTCCGCGGGTCAGTGATCATGAAGAAGATGAACAGTTGGTACATCGGACCGGTGATCGGCGCCAGATTGGCGAGAAACGGGGTTCCGGTGACTAGGCTACGGACTAGGGCAAACGCGACAAACGCCGCCCCGTACGTCAGGCAGAGATGCAGCCGCCCGAGCCGCCACACGATGATCGCCCCCAGCCCCCAGATCATCAGCATGGGCCACACCTGATTGCCCCACTGGATGCTCAGGCCGGCCACCGTGGCCGGCGCCAGCATCAGGACGGTGCTAATGCCGAAGTTCGACGGATTCCAGAGATGGCCCCGGCGGGTGCGGAGCACGTACTTCGAGGTGATCGACAGTAGGCTCGCCAGCACGTACGGCCACACCAGCGGGGATCGGATTAGCATGCCGACGCTGATGCCAGTGATGTAGGCGCTGGCCAAATGCGGCCACCGGCCGTAGAACCCCCGGCCCAGCAGCAACTCGGCAGCAATTGCCACGACAATAGCCGTTGCGGTGCGTGTGTAGCTCTCCAGAATGCCGAACGAGAAGTGTGCAGCCAGTAGGATGGCCGTCACGAGGACCGGCGCGAGGTAGCGGTTGTCAAGCGATACCAGCCACCGGACGGTGGTCGGTGTTGGCGCTGTGGCCTGCGCGTGGCTCACCCTGGTTCTGTCACGCGCAGGATCTGGTTTACCGCCGGCGCCTCGATAAACTGTTCACGGCCCGAAGGCCACGTGATCCGTATGCGGTCCACTACCGGCGCCTCGCCGAGCCCGAAATGCAGACGGCGCTGGTTCTGCGCCGCGAAGCCACTGCCGCCGTCCACTTGCTGTACCTGCCGCTGGCCGCCCCATACAACCTCGACACGCGCGCCGATCGCGCTGCGGTTGCTCGTGCGCCCCGTCAACTCCAGGCCCAACCAGTGCCGGTCCGGGGCTACCACATTCCGATACAGTAGCAGTGGGCCATTCTGGTTCGCGACGACCACGTCGAGCATGCCACGGTTGCCAAAGTCGGCCAGTGCCACTGCCCGCCCGTCGGCGAGGTCGGTGATGCCGGCGGCGCGGCTGACTTCGGTGAACCGGCCCAAGCCGTCGTTCAGCCACAGCCGCGATCCCTGGCTGCCCGAGATGCTCCGGCCATTCATAGCTGGCCAGTTGGCGGCGTCTCCGATGATGGCGCTGTGCCCCACGGCGATTTCGGAGAAATCGTACCAGTAGCTCTCGGTCAGCTGCCCCGAAACGTACCCGTTGACGAGAAAGAGGTCGAGCCACCCGTCGTTGTTCAGGTCCCCGAACTGGGCACCCCAGCTCCAGCCACCGAGGTCAACACCCATGCTGGTGGCGAGGTTCTCGAATGTGGCCACAGCCTGGTCGCGCGCCCCAGCCGGCACCCACAGATTGTTGCCCTGAATCAACACCCCGGACTCCGAGATGTTGCTTTCATAGATCGACAGGCGCCCGTTGTTGAAGACATCGCCGAACGCTGCATTCATCCCGCTCTTCGGAGTGCGGCCGATCCCCGACTCGCGGCTGACGTCGACAAAGCCCGCCTCGGCCTGGTTGGCGAACACTTGCGACACGCCGTAGTCGTTGGCGAGGAACAGGTCGGGATACCCGGTGCCGAACAGGTCCGCGGCGCCCACCGCGAGTGTCCAGCGCCGGCTGTCGATCCCGGCCATGTTGGTCACATCGTCGAAGCTCCCATCTCCGCGGTTACGCAGCAGGTACTTCCGTCCCCCGTTTTCGGCATATTCAAAACTTGCAGGCATGATACGCGTGGTCTCGAGGTTCCAGAGATCAACGTCCTCGGCCCAGTAGCCCGCCATGAAGAGATCCAGCCAGCCGTCGCGATCGTAGTCGAGCCAGATAGCACTATTGGCATTGACCCACGAGGGCAGTCTGGCACTGGTGACTCGCGTGAATACCCGGCCATCAACATTGCGGTATAGGGCGGGCCGCCCGTACTTGTAGAGGAACAGATCCTCAAAGCCATCATTGTCATAGTCCCCCCACACTGCGCCCATCGACACGCCCGTCCCCGGCTGGTTCACGTCGGCCACTCCCGCCGCGGCCGCCACGTCCTCGAACGTCCCGTCACCCCGGTTCCGGAACAGCGCGTTGGCTCCGCCCTGCCGGCTGGTGGTGACGTAGAGGTCCTGCCAACCGTCCCGGTCATAGTCAGCCACGGCCACGCTGGCGCCCATCGCGGCCACCAGCGGCATAATGGGATCGAGCCGCGCATCAAGCTGCGGGCCCTTGTGCGTGAAGTCGAGGCCGGCGGACCTAGCGGCTGCCTGCAGGTGAAAGCCGTAGCGGACCAGTGCTTCCTCAGGGGCCAGGGCCGGCGTAAGCGTTTCGGGCGTGGGCGCCGAGTTGCCATCGAGCAGGACCACGGCCGCGAGCATACCGGCGAAGGCTGCCGTGACCACGAGACGACCAAGGGTCACCGGCGTCCCCCGCCGAGCCCATCAAGGAACCGTTGTGGCGTCACGTAGCGTGTGTGGTACTGTCGCCAGTCATCCGCGTGCGCCTGATAGACTGGGTCGTCTTCGAGCCGGTACCGGTCACCCGGCGCCACGTAGTCGGGCTGTGCATGCGAAGGCAGCGGTCCGACAGTACGTGAGGCGGTCGTATTGAAATCGCCGTCCTTGACCCATCCGTCACCGATCAGCACGAAGTCGCGGATCCACCCGTCGGGCGGTGACGGCAGCGCGGGAAACTCGAGCTGCAGCTCGTCGCCGGCATTCATGATCACGTATCGATCGTCGACCTCGGTCAGCAGCTCTCGCACATCGCCGAACCGGGTGTGGTAGCCCTCCAGATCGCGCCAGTGCTGGGTGGTGTTGGCGACTGCGCCGTACAGCGGAACTTCGGGGCCGCGCGCGGCGAGGAACTCGGTGCGCGAAAAGCCACGGTACCGTAAATCGGCGCGTGTCGCAGCCAGCCGCGTGGTTCGCAGCGTCGTATCGGCGGCTTCGGCGTACCCAATCCAGTCCCAGTAGATTTCGAGGTTCGTCCGCAGGCGGAGCCGCTCGGTGCTGTGCGCCACGTCCGAGATGTCTATCAGAATCGTCTTCTGCTTTCCGGCCGGAAATCCGAGGTCCGGATACACGGTGCGCCAGGTGCCTGAGGCCTCCAGCACGTCGAGGGCCAGTCCCCGGGGTGAGGCGAGGCTACCTTGCGCGATCGCAACATTGATGCTGCTGTCGGTCGGGTAGATCCAGCCGTGGGCCAGCAACCAGATCTGGCCCTCGATGGGCAGACCGTCGCCGAGAGCAAGCTCCACCGTATGCTCCTGTGCCGTCACGCCTTGGTACTGCCCGAGTTCAAACGTGTCCAGATAGCGCCCATCGCGCTCACGCACCACCTCGGTGACCTCGCGGCCCTCGCCGTCCCAAGCACCGGCCACCGGTCGTGGCAGCGCCGTGGCGCGCACGTCCAGCGTGGGCGGGGGCACCGCAAAGCGTTCGTCGACGAAGACGGCTACATCGCTCGGGTGATCCACCGCCAGCAGCGACACGTGATCGAAGAAGTGCGTCTCCCAGAGTTCGGCTGTGATCCGCACGTCGTAGACACCATCACGCGGCACGAGCTGGTCGCTTCGGATGCGGACCCGGTCCTCGGTCTGTACGACGCCGGCGGTTTCTTGGGCGTTGATAGCCAGCCCGAGCGGCGAGCGCCAGAGAAAATCAGTGACAAACTCCAAGCCGTCGCCATTCCAGGTGAAAAGCCAGGGACACGACCCCTTGAGACGCTGCTCGGCCTCGACCGCCGTATCGGGACCTAGGTCGAACTCGGCCTGACTCACGCCGTTGGGCCACAGGATGCGAACGACCTCGATCTCCTCACGCGCGCCGAGGCCGAAGTGGGCCGGGTCGCCGGTGAGCACCTGCTTTTGCACCAGCAGCCCGGAGCGCACCTCGATTTCACCGCCCTGGCCGAACGTGTTGATTCGCTGGTCGCCCGCGTCGGTCCGCGCGCGCGGCCGGATCACGTGCCAGTGATAGTCGCGCGTCCCCTGCGTGACAAACCGCGTCGCGGTGCCGCCCGCGATACCGATCAAATCCAGTCGCCCGTCGTTGGTGACGTCGCGCACTGCGAATGCCTCGCCGTCCGGTACGGCGAAGAGGGGTGCGTAGGCTCCGATCGCGCTAGCGAGCCAGACGCGGGTCGTGGCCCCGCCCGCCGCCACCAGATCCAAGCTGCCGCTGTTGTCGATATCAACTGCCCAGAGCCGATAGCTGCCTGGTGAGGCTTGACTGTCAACCTCTGGCCACGTTGCCACACCGGCCTCACCGTTCCATCCGCCGTCGTTGGTGCGCGCAAAGCGGCTCACGTCGCCGCTGGTATCGAGCCCCAGCAATTCCAGTTGCCCGTCGGCGTCAGTATCGGCCGTTGTTAGCGCCAGCCACGGGTCGAGATCCTCGGGTGCGGCCTGTACGTCGAAGCGCCCGCCTTGGCGGTTCTCGAAGACGTGCACCGCACCCTCTGCATCAAGGAAGGCGGGGTCGGGGTCCCCGTCGCGATCAAGGTCCGCCCAGGCCATAGCCCGTGCGGCCTCGACGGCCGGGAACCGATCTTGGGGCATCCAGGTGCCGTCACCGTTGTTGCGTAGCTCAAGCGGCGAGCCGGTCGTGCGGCCTACCACGACATCGAGATCTCCGTCTAGGTCGAGATCGGCGGCCCACGCCCCGGCAGCCGGCAGGTTCGCCGGGGTCAGATCCCCCCACGCGGCTGCGGTGGTGTCAGTCAGCGTCCCGTCCTCGTTCTGGAGTAGGAGCCGCACGCCACCAGTCCCGGCCAGCAGGATATCGGTCCGGAAATCACTATTCCAGTCGAGCGGTAGGATGCCTGCCGCCGTGGGTGCTGTGCCGTCCACACTTGGAAACGGCCACTGGCCACCTGCGGGATCGAGTCGGCGGACCGTATTGTCGACAGCCTCGAGTAGGCCGAGTCCTCCTGCGGCGTTGAGGGTGAAGGAGGTTGCCACCACCGCAGCCGTGTTGGTGCCGATCGGTTCCGACACGAAAGTCAGGGCCGTGTCGGCCGGCGAGGCTGATGCGCCCGGAACCGCCAGCACGCGGAAGCGTTCGAGCGGCTCGGCCACCAGTTCGGCCGGCGTCCGAATGGCGGTGAGGCCGTCCTGGTACTCTGGTACGCGGGCCAACACGTTGCGCAGGAACGCGATCGCGCGTGCGGCGTCAACAGCGGATCCCTGGTCGACCGCCACAGCCAACTCGGCCAGCTGGGCACCGGCAGGATCAGGCCAGCCTTCCCCCCGGGCAGTCAGTTCGGCGGCCGCATCGGCCAGCGTGGCCAGATCGCCCCGTTTGGCGGCCAATCGTGCCCGTTCAACTTGAGCTGCAAGGTTGTCGGGTGTGAGGCGCAGCAGCGTGTCGACATGCTGCTGCGCCTCGTCGTCGGCGCCGGGGTCGCCAGCGCGTTCGATCGCATCGGCCAGAGCAAAACGCACCCGAAGGTGCCCTGGTTCGAGCGCCGTCGCAGCACGGAAGTGAGTGATGGCAGCATCGACCTCGCCACGCGCATTTTCGGCTAAGCCAAGAAGCAGCCGCAGATCGGGATCCTCTGGCGCAAGCGACACGGCCCGACCGATCTGGCCCGTGGCCTCGTCAAAGGCGCCCATGCGCAGGCGGCTGACGCCGAGATTGGCCCAGACGGCTGGTTCATTGGGCGACAGGTCCGTGGCGCGCGTGAATTGCTCCCGTGCGTCGTCAAGTAGCCCGGCGTCGAGCGAGGCGAGACCACGATAGAAGGCACGGACGGTGTCTACGTACGGATCGCTAGGCCCGCAGGCCATCATTCCTAGGGTCAAGATGAGTACCGCCTGCTGCGGCACACGCCTGACCACGGTTCGACCGACGAGAGGCATCACCATCCACGGGGTACGCAGGCGTATCGACAGCTTCAAGCCCTCCACGCAAAGGATAGCTCACTACTGCCATGATCGGGCTGTGCGCGTGACTTCTCGTCCTGCTGACAGGTTGCTCGCCTGCAGGCTTGCCACCAGCGCCGGGTCACGGCTAGCAGCCTGAGATGGAAGTCTCCACGGTTCAGTTACGTGTGGGCAGCAGTGGTGATGGCGCGGAGACGAGGCGGTCGTGGCCACGGCGCCGTTCGGTCGATCAGTCGCACACTATGTCAACCGGCTGGTCATCTGCATCAGCCTGAGGCTCAAGCGAAGCTGAACAACGGGGGAAACACGACGACGACCAGCGCCGCCCAGGCGGAGTACACGGGCAGGTACGCCATCTGCCAGCGTTCAAGCATCGCGAACTTGCCCCGGCCACGCAGGAATCGCGCGTACAGCCACGCCGACCACGCCAAATTGACCAACAGGATAATGTTCTCGCCAAGCGCGGCCACGCGGTTGGGGGTGAAGCCGAACTCGGTGATGCGCGCCGCGATGGCTGCCAGCGCGAGCGTATCGACGAGCAGCGCGCTTACGACCAGCAGCACCTGGAGACGGTCGAATACGCCGGGCGGCTCATCCGGATCGCGCGCCGAAACCGCGTAGAGGAGCAGGCCTGTTACGAGTATCAGCAGCAGGTCGAAAGCAATAAGGACGTCACGCTCGATATCGATCGGGTTGCCCGTCCACGCCATGGCGCCAAGAAAGGCCAACAGCAGGAGCGCGAAGAGCGGGGTGAACACGCGCGTTAGCACGGGCGCCATGTTCTCGATGACGTTCTGCTTGGACTCCACGAGCCAGGATCCGATGATGACGGCCCCCACTGCCCCACCGGGGAGCAGCCAGGTGAACGCCAGCATCGCGGCATCGACGTCGATAGCAGCGAACATCATCATCGTGAACCCGATGAGCACCGCCCCGCCAGCGGCCATCAGCGCGTAGTAGATGAACAGCTCGCCCGAGAAGCGGACGAAGTCCATCCGACTGGAGCCTGTCCACCAGCGACCTGCGGCGTACGCGATGCCAACGACCAGCCACAGGGCCATCGGCAGGTGCAGGACGGCGAGCCACAGCGTGTCGGCGTCGGGAGCGAACGGATAGGCATTGACTACCGCCGCCGCAATCACGAACGGCACGGCGAGCCATGCGGCGGGCGGCAGGTGGAACGCCCGCTTCCAGGCCAAGTAGCCCGCAAGAAGCGGCAGGACGAAGAAGCTGAAGTTCCGCCAGTAGAACGGGTCGAGTTCTTCGGCGGGATCCATCGGCACTCCGAACAGCGCCGGCAGCTTGATAGCCGCGGCAGCCGCGACCGCCAGCCCAAGCACCACGAAGAACTCCCGGCGCGCGAGCTGGTCTGAACCAGCCTCGGGACCAGGGACGACAACGAGCTGTTTCCACAAGCGCTCGGAGTGCTCGTGCGCGAACTCGCGCGAGATCGCGTCGAGGTTGCCCATACGCTTGACCGCCACGAGGAACGCCTCCTCGGTGTCGAGGCCAGCATCTAGAAGCGCGCGCACTTGATCGCGAAGGTGCGCCTCGAGCTCCTCTACGTCGCGGGGATGCACCTCCTGACGGCGGCGCAGGAACGCGCGCCACTCGGTGATCTGTGGCTCAAGGCGCTTGTCGATCATCGGCGTTGGCGCAACGCCTCAGGTGGACTGCAGAACGGGTCGATCCAGCACGACGCCCACCGAGTGCCAGATGCCTCGTAGCGTCTCGTCGACCACCTGCCACTGCTGTTGCTGCTCGGCCAGCTGGGCGCGGCCGTCACGGGTGACCCGATAGTACTTCCGCCGCCGTCCGGTCCCGGAGGTGCCCCAGCGCGACATGACGAGCCCCTGGCGTTCAAGCCGGTGCAGCACCGGGTAGAGCATCCCATCGGTCCACTGCAGGTGACCGCCCGAGAGCTCACTCACGCGCTTGATGATGGCATAACCGTGGCTGTCGTTCTGGGCCAGGATGGCCAGCACGAGCGGAGTGGCCGAGGCGGCGAGGAGATCCTTCCCGACATCCATATGTAACAGGGCTTATACACCATACGTAACAGGCTTATACAATTGTGATCCTACGTGATTCAACAATGCCCGGCCGCCCACGTCATCTTTAGATGCCGTCCTATCGCACTTCAAGCCAAAGATGTTGATCTTCTGATTCGGGGTTGTCCCGCAAGGTGGTGCCCTTCGTGAGCGCCCCTATGCAGTCCACCAGATCCGCCTCGATCAAATTCTCCCGAATCTCGCCCTCACCCGATTGACTCGACGACATTGACCTGACGTCTCCCCCGAAAACGATGGCAGCTGAACACTCGAGTTCGCTGGCGGCTTCGACGGCCCTTCGCCCAAGGCGGAGGGGACCGATGACGCGCTCGCAGTTCACCAAAGAACAGATCGCCTACGCGCTCCGTCAAGTCGAAAGTGGCACGTCACTGGCCGATGGCTGCCGGGCACACAGCTCGCTCGGGCACCTGACACCGAACGAGTTCGCGGCACAACGTCAAACAGAGATGTCGCCGGCGTCACTGCGGATCGTAGTTACGACCTGTCGCTAAACGGGACCAACGTCATAGGCCGAAGCAGTTTACTCGTGGGTGTCCGTCAATCGGGGAAGCTTACGATTCGACCCGCTCTGCGTCTCGGTGAGGCAATGGGTCGTGAAACGGCGTGACAAACCTCGCGCCGTCGTCCTTAACGTCAGCGACGTTCTGGTCGAACTGACTGGTGCCCCACATTGCAGTCTTGGCTCGGTTGCCGGCTCACGTTCGCAGAGGTCTGGCATCGCTGGCTGACCTCACCAGCCGTCCGGGCAGTCGAGGCGGGGCGGATCGGTCACGAAGTGTCTCAGGATTGCTGAGAATCCGCCGCATGCGAAGCACGCATCGCTGAGCAGCGCCTGCATGTTGCAGGCTTCCCATTCAAACGGATGCTTGCCGACAACACGGCTGCCAGGAGTTTGGCCGTGCGCGTTCGCGTGTCGAGAGGCTGCGGTGCGCGCACCACCTAATCCTGAGCGGAAACACGTTGTCGGTCGACGTGGGATCAAC
>CAZHTD010000057.1:0-11753 GCA_964535675.1 uncultured Bifidobacteriaceae bacterium
ACCCGCGACTTCGACCTTGGCAAGGTCGCACTCTACCACTGAGTTATTCCCGCTCTCGTCAGTGGGTCAGCGTACCACAGCGTTTACGGGGCAGCAAGCAGAGCGCCAAGCCATTGGGCCGCCCGGGCGCTACACGGTAGGGTGGAGGAAGGCACCCCAGACGGTTCGCAGCTGAGACGAGCGCACCATATCGACTAGCGACGTCAAGCAGCGGCACGGCCACCCGATCAGCCGGTGCCAGGCGATTAGCTCCTGGACCACCTCGGTGATGCGGCGCTGTTTCCAGGCCGTGATGCAGCCCGAGCCGTGGCTCGCAGTGCGACGGGTCTTCACCCGAGACGAAGACGACCGTGTTGCCGTCGACACCGACGATGTCAATTGCGTCACTCCGCGTACGCTACTGCCTGGCTAGAACCGCGTACTGAGTGCGTTCCAGCGCCCCTGGCGCGAAACCCTGCCCCAGCGTGCCGAGCATTTGATGATCGTCGATGGTCACGCCTCTCGTACGTGTGAGCCCTAGAACCTGGTGTCATAACCTCCGCAGTGCAATGAGCACTGCGGCGAATTGAAAGAACGCGAGAACCCTCCGAGTGGTCTGTTTGTATCGGCCGATCACTCGGTGGTACGCCCCGAACCAGGCGATGGTGCGTTCGACGCCCCCACGATGCCTTCAGCCGGTCGACGGAGCGGGTTGGCACAATAGGGACGGTCAAGACGCTGCCGCACGCGGCGAGACGCTTGCGGAGCGGATCGCTGGCATAGCCGCGATCCTTCAACAGCTGGTTGGGATGGCGCCGGGGGGGGTGACCCGTGTGTTCCGCGTCGCTCGTGGCCCAGTGCGCGTCAGTCAAATGGACGCTGCGTCTGGCCACGAGTGCTACCACCGGTCAAGGTAGTACCAAATCCGCGCTCACAGTACTAAGGGCTAAAGTCGCCCCCTCAGGGAGCTATGAAACCGGTTCTAGCAGTGTTGGCTGTCAGACGAGAGTGACAGCCATTGCCGAGCGTGCTGAAGGCCCCTCCTACTTTCGCTTCCAGCGGGTGCCGGTGGGTCCGTCCTCAAGGATGATCCCCTGGGCGTCGAACTGCTCGCGGATCTCGTCGGCACGTGCAAAGTCGCGCTGCTGGCGCGCGGCCTTGCGCTCCTCGATCAGGCGCTCGATCTGGTCGACGGGCACGGGGGGCGTGGCGTCCTCGGCCCGGCGCAGCGCCACTACACCGAGCACCTGATCGCACTTGTCGATCACTGCACTAACGGCCTCGACGTCGCCGGTGCCGATTTCGCCAGCGTCGATCGCCTGGTTGACCTCGCGTACCAGGTCGAACACTGCGGCAAGGCCAGCGGCAGTGTTGAGGTCACTTTCGAGCGCCTCGCGAAAGGCCGCCCGTGTTGTCTCCACCGCCTCGCTCACGGACGCGTGAGTGCCCGCCGTCGTGATCGTGTCGAGCCGTGCCAAGCAGTCTGCGATACGGCGCAGCGACTCCTCCGCCTGAACCATCCCGGCCCACGTGAAGTTGAGCGGCTTGCGATAGTGGGACGACAGCAGCAGGTAGCGCAAGGCCGACGGTCGGTGTCCGCGCTCGACGACATCAGCCAGCGTGTACATGTTGCCGAGTGACTTCGACATCTTCGCGTTGTACGCGAACAGATGCGCCACATGCATCCACCAGCGCGCAAAGGGCCTCTTTGTGGCCCCCTCGGACTGCGCGATTTCGTTCTCGTGGTGCGGAAAGATCAGGTCGATGCCGCCGGCATGGATATCGATGGGCGCCTCGCCTAGCAGACGCAACGCCATGGCCGAGCACTCCAGGTGCCAGCCGGGCCGACCATCGCCGAAACCTAAGTCCCAGTGCGGCTCGCCGGGCTTGCTAGCCTTCCACAGGACGAAGTCGCGTGCGTTGTCCTTGCTGTACTCGTCCACATCCACGCGCGTGCCCGCCTGCATGCCTTCGACGTCGAGCCGCGCCAGCCGCCCGTAGGTCGGCAGTGACGTGATCTTGAAGTAGACCGAGCCGTCGCGCGCGTACGTATGGCCGTGCTGCTCGAGCGCCTGGATCAACTTCCCCATCGCGCGCATGTTCTCGTCGTCGGTGGCGCGCGGTGTTTCCTCCGGCGGCTCGATGCCCAGGGCCGTGGCATCGGCACGGAACGCCGCGATCCACTCGTCGGTGAACTCGCGCAGCGACCGCCTGGCGTTCGAGGCGCCGGCGATCGTCTTGTCGTCGACATCGGTGTAGTTCATCGTCATCCGCATCCGATGACCGCACAGGTGCGCCAGCGTCCGTCGCAGTACGTCGACGCAGACGAACGTGCGAAAGTTGCCGATGTGGGCGCGTGCGTAGACCGTGGGGCCACACGCGTACATGCGCACAGTGTTGTCACGCGAGGGCTTAAAGGCTGCCTCCTCGCGGGTCAGGGTGTTGTAGAGGCGAAGCATACGGGGATCCATTATTTCTCGCCGGTTTCGCGAGGGCTAAAGCCTTCGCACCGCGAGAGCGGCCAGTTTGCAAGAACTGACTGCGTGCTGCGATCTCCACTCACACCGACATCCGGCCGAACAGCCGCTCGGCGTGCCGCCGGTCGGCCTCGATCTGATTACGCAGACCGCCCACGTCGTCGAACCGGTGCTCGTCGCGCAGCCGCTGCACGAACGCGAGCTCGATCTCACGCCCATAGAGGTCGCCGCTGAAGTCGAGCACGTGAACCTCCACCGTCACGCCCTCGACATCGCCAAAGGTGGGTCGCAGCCCCACGTTCGTGATGGAGGGCCGCATCGCACCGTCGATGACGACCGTGGTGGCGTAGACCCCGGCCAGCGGCAGTAGCTCGTTGGGTGTCCGCACGTTGGCCGTCGGAAAACCCAGCTCGCGGCCGCGGTGCTGGCCTTCCACCACCCTGCCGGTGATGGCGTAGGGATGGCCCAGCAAGGCTCCCGCCTCGTCCACGCGCCCCTCAGTCAGCAGTCGGCGGATCCGCGTGCTGCTGACCACGAAGTCCTTGTAGCGGACCGGATCCGCCATGTCGGCGCGGAAGCCAAACCGCTGGCCCAGCACCCGCAGTGCATTGAAGTTGCCGACCCGCTGATGGCCGAAGAGGAAATTGGCGCCGACGGAGACTGCCCCTACCCTGAGCCACTCCACCAGCACGCGCTCAACAAAGGTCTCGGGCGTCCACGACGAGAGCTCCGCCGTGAAACGCACCACCGCCACGTACGAAATACCGTTGGCATGGAGCGCCGCCAGACGCTGGGCCGTAGTCATCAGCAGCGGCGGGGCCTTGTCGGGACGCACCACCTGCGACGGGTGGGGATCGAAGGTCACCACCATGGGCGTGCCGGCGTGCTCGGCCGCCGCGTGCTTCACACGCTCGAGGATCTTCAGGTGGCCGCGGTGCAGCCCGTCGAACACGCCGAGCGCCACCACCGGGTGAATCAGCCAGGCGGGGCGGGCGTCGTCCGGATAGTAGAGGAGCGTGTTCACGACGCACCGGCCACCATCTCGACCGCAGTATCAATCACGAGGCCGTCCCACGCCAGATCGACTCCCGCCGGGAGGCGGGCGCTGGTGGCCGCGTACGGGAGGTCGTGGCATATGTGGGTGAAGTACGCCTGACGGGGAGCAAGCCGCTGGACCGCCGCCAGCGCCTCGTCCACGGTGAAATGGGTCGAGTGCGGACGGTCGCGCAACGCGTCGATGACCAGCGTGTCGAGCCCCTCGAGCAGCGCCCACGCCTCATCGGCAAGGCCGTTGCAGTCGGTCAGGTACGCGAACGCCCCGAAACGGAAGCCGAGGGTCGGCAGCGTGCCGTGCCACACCGGCACGGGCACCACGCGGACACCATCCACGGCGAACGGCCCGTCGATCTCGTGCGGCTCGAGCTGCGGCACCCCGCCACCCTGCTGCGGGGGCGTGAAGGCGTACGAGAAGGCCTGCCGCAGGACAGCCCACGTGTCAGCGGTCGCGTAGCACGGGAGCGGTTGTCCGCTGACCATTGTGAAACGGCGTGTGTCGTCGAGGCCGAAGATGTGATCGGCATGGGCGTGGGTAAAAAGCACCGCATCGACGCGATCGATCCCGTGGGCCAGTGCCTGCTGGCGTAGATCGGTAGAAGTATCGACCAGTAACCGGGGCCCGTTCACAACATCGACGAGTATTGACGGCCGCAGGCGCGTGTCCTTCGGATCGTCCGAGCGGCAGGTGGCGCAGTTACATCCGATTATTGGCACGCCGGCCGAGGTGCCTGTCCCAAGAAAGGTGACGCGAGCCCGGCACCAGTCGGACTGCTCGGAGCTCACGGTGTGATGATCGGCGACTTCGGCTTGTGGATATCGACGGCCCGCAGGCGCAGCTCGTAGAGCAGCTGCTCGAGGAGCTGGCGCTCCTCGGGCGCAAGGTTGCCACGGGTCTTCTCTTCAAGCAGAGTGAGGATGCCGATCATCTGACGCGCCGCCGGTAGGTTACCCTCGCCCTTCTGCCCCGTGGTCGGATCCGCCACGTCGCCGAAGTGCACCGCCGCCGTGTGCGCGAGCGATATTACGAAGGCCGTGAAGGTGACCTGCCGGGCCTGCTCGTCAGCACCCGGCTCCGACGGTTTCTCGTCTGCCATCGTGGGAGCCCAAAGCACCGATGGTAGCATACGGCCTCCTCCGCCATGCCCCGCGACATCGGCGCCCGCTTCGAACGCCTGGTCGAGATCATGCGCACGCTGCGCGCCCCGAACGGCTGCCCATGGGACCGTGAGCAGACGGTGCGCTCGCTCCGGCCTTACGTCCTGGAGGAGACGTACGAGTTGCTCGAGGCCATCGAACAGGGCGGCGCCGACGAGCTGCGCGAGGAACTGGGCGATGTGTTGTTCGAGGCCGTCTTCCTAGCGCAGATTACCACCGAGGCCGGCGATTTCGACATCGGCGATGTCATCGACACGGTGTGCGACAAGCTCGTGCGGCGCCATCCTCACGTCTTCGAACGCGGCACCAAGGAGGGCCAGCCCACGACCGGCGCCGAGGTGCTTGAGCGCTGGGAGGATCTAAAGGCCCGAGAGCGCACCCAGGCCGGCACACCCGCGAAGCCAAAGTCCGACGGGGTGCTCAGCGGCGTGCCGCTGGTGCTGCCCGCCCTGCTGAGGGCGTACAAGATCGGCCGTAAGGCCGCCTCGGTCGGCTTCGACTGGCCGAGAGCCGACGACGTGATCGACAAGATCAGTGAAGAGGTCGCCGAGGTTCGCGAGGCCATCGCCTCGAAGAACGCCGACCAGCTCGAGCGGGAGATCGGCGACCTGCTCTTGGCGATCGCCAACCTCTCACGCAAGCTAGAGGTCGAGCCCGAGGCGGCGCTACGCCAAGCCACGGCCAAGTTCCTCGTGCGCTTCCGCGCGGTCGAGCAGGCCTTCGAAGCACGGGGACAGCAACTCGCCAACCAGACGCTCGACGACCTCGAGGCCGAGTGGCAACGGGCGAAGAAGCTAGCCTAGCTGCTGTGGTGAAACTCCCTGCTAGGCATCGACAAGCTCGATCCCGGCTTGTACACACTGATACATGGTAATAGGCAAACGCCGCCGCCACGCCCGGCGGCCGGCCGAGCCTGGCCCCGGGCCGATCCTGTCGAATGCTGCTGCTCGGCTTCTTCGAAGGGCTGAATTCGGAACGGGCGATTGGCAAGCGGGCGGCCGATGCCTGAGCCTTCGGCTGTGCCTGGACGTCGCGCTGCACGAAGAGCCGCCGGACCACTCGTCAGTGCCACATACGCGTTGCCGGTCGACGTCGAGACGCACGTGGCGATCTTCACCTAGGTGCTGCAGCGGCTGGCCGACGCCGGCCTAGCCAAAGGCAAGACGGTCGGCATCGCCGTGTCCGGCGTCCTGTGGGCCAAAACGCCGGTCGGATAACTGCTCTCATTCCCCCGACGGTTTGAGCACCAGGAGGCACGATAGCGATGTCCTTCGACGCGTGGTTCTCACACCTCACGAAAAGCAGGGGCAGCGCGACCCGGCCGCCTGGCTGGCATCGGGGATACTACGGTGCAGACGACTCCGGCGCGCAGCGCCACCGCGGGAAGCCCCGCGACCGAGGGCACGGCCGATCCGATGCAAGTAGCGTCGCGGAAGGGACACCGGGGACAGAAACTAGCAGGTCTATGGCAGCGAGAAGGCGGGCCGATCCGGCCGGGCGTAGTAGCCCTGCCGCGCGCGAGCCACCAGCCCTTGCATGCGCACCAGGATCGTGCGCCACTCCCCGTCCGGCGGCTCCGCGGGTGAGTACGCCAGTGTGTACTGGCTGTTCAGCTCCGCGGCGATGCGCTGGGTGGCCGGGCCCAGCTCAAGGGCGCTGTGGATGATCTCGGTATAGCCTCCACTCGGCGCCGTGATGTTGTTCAACGCCGCCGGGTTCACGCGCGTGCTCAGCCGCCGCCCGTCCGGATTGTCGATGCCGATCGCGTAGACGAAGGCCTCGCTCTGTCGGTAGGTGTCGCGTGCCTCGCCCAGCGTCGCGAAGCTGGCCGTGTCGGCACCGTCGGAGATCACCACCAGCGCCGCGCGCGGGTGCACCCGCGCGCTGAAAAGCGGCGCCGTGTCGATGATGGCGTCGTAGATCGACGTCCCGCCGAAAGGGTTGAGCGGTACCAGCAACGGCGGCAGGTCGGCCGGCGGCCGTGTCCAAGTGGCGGCCAGCGAAACCTCGTGGTTGAATAGCGCCACGAACGCCTCGTCCTCAGGCAACAGCAGCGTTGAGAGGAAGTGCTCGACCGCCGCGCGGGCGTTGACGATCGGCTCGCCGCGCATGCTGTCGCTGGTGTCAAGCAGCATACCCAAGCTGACGGGCACGCGTTCGCTGGTGAAGAGCGTGACCTCCTGCTCGACACCGTTCTCGAAGACCTGGAAGTCGTCCCGGGTCAGCCCGGTGACGAGCCGCCCGTTGGCATCGGTCACGGTCACGGTGACCGGCACCATAATCACGCCGGCACGGAAGGACTCCTGCGCGTGGAGGGCCACCCCGACCACCAAGCCGAGCAGCAGCGCCAGCCACCTGCGCGCAGGCATGGCCCAATCTTATGCCTCTGCGCCGACCCCCGCGTAGTAGTCCTGCAGCGCCCGCACCGAAAGCGTGTGCGACCGTAGCGCGCGGATGGCGCTCACGGCTGCGGTAGCGCCGGTCAGCGTAGTAATGCACGGCACCCGTGCCATAGTGGCCGCCCGCCGCACCGCCTTGTCGTCGAAGAACGACTCGCGGCCAAGCGGGGTGTTGACAACCAGCGTGATCTCACCGTTGACGATGCGGTCAGCCACGTTCGGCCGCCCCTCGTTCACTTTGTAGATCACCTCGACGTCGAGGCCGTGGGCCTGCAGGTAGGCCGCCGTGCCCCGGCTGCCGGTCAGCGTGAAACCCAGCTCGGCTAGGTCCTGCGCAATTGGCAGCACGGTGGGCTTGTCGCTGTTGTTCACGCTGATGAAGACGCGGCCCGACTCGGGCAACCGCTGCCCCGCATCCATCATGGCCTTGGCAAACGCCACGCCGAACCCGTCGGCCCCGCCCATCACCTCGCCGGTGGACCGCATCTCCGGCCCCAAAATCGTGTCGACACCAGGGAAGCGCACGAACGGAAACACGGGGCTCTTGACGAACACACCCGCCGTTTCCAGGTCGTCGCTGACGCCGAAGTCGGCCAGCGTGCGCCCCACGGCCATACGCGCAGCCAGCTGCGCCAGTGGCGTGCCGGTGGCCTTTGAGATGTAGGGCACGGTGCGCGACGAGCGCGGGTTGACCTCCAGCACGTAGACGGTATCGTCCTTGATCGCGTACTGGACGTTCATCAGGCCGACCACCTTCAGGGCCCGCGCGATCCGCCGCGTGTACTCACGGATGGTACCTAAGTGGCGCTCAGCCACCATGAAGGGTGGCACCACGCACGAGCTGTCGCCCGAGTGGATGCCCGCCTCCTCGATGTGCTCCATGATACCGCCGATCACGACTGCTCCGGTGGCGTCGGCCACCGCGTCCACGTCGAACTCGAAGGCGTCCTCAAGGAAGCTGTCGATGAGCACGGGGCGGTCGTGCGAGACGCCTACTGCGCCCGACATGTAGCGGTCGAGTCCGGCGGCGTCGAAGACGATAGCCATCCCCCGCCCGCCCAGCACGTACGAGGGCCGCACTACCACCGGGTAACCGACCTCGTCGGCCACCTCGCGCGCCTGCTCGCGTGAGATTGCCGTCCCGCTGGCCGGCTGCGGCACGCCCAGATCCCACAACAGTTTCGAGAAGCGCGCGCGATCCTCGGCCAAGTCAATCGAGTCAGGCGAGGTGCCAAGGATCGGCACGCCTGCATGCTGCAGGGCCAGCGCCAGCTTCAGCGGCGTCTGGCCGCCAAACTGCACGACGCACGAGACGTCACCGCCGCCGTCGCGCTCGCGCTCGATGATTGCCATCACGTCTTCGAACGTCAGCGGGTCGAAGTAAAGACGGTCGGCCGTGTCGTAGTCGGTGGAGACGGTCTCGGGATTGCAGTTGACCATCACCGTCTCGAAGCCTTCCTTACGGAAACCGAACACGGCGTGGACACAGCAGTAGTCGAACTCGATGCCTTGCCCGATACGGTTGGGGCCACTGCCGAGGATCACCACCTTGTTCTTGTCGGTGGGGTCGGCCTCGCACACCTGTTCGTAGGTGCTGTAGAGATACGGCGTGAACGACTCAAACTCAGCCGCGCAGGTGTCGATGCGCTTGTAGGCCGGCACCAAGCCCTCGTCGAGGCGGCGCTGGCGCACCAAGTCCTCGCCCACCGCGAACACGGCGCCGATGTCGGCATCGCTGAACCCGCTGCGCTTCAGCGTGCGCAGCAGGTCGGGCGACAGGTCCCGGAATTCGCCCAAGGCCGCTGTCTTCCGCAGCTCGACGATCTCGGCGAACTGCTGCAGGAACCACGGGTCCATGTTGGTGAGTTCGTGGATCACCTCGACGCTCCAGCCCCGCCGCAGCGCCTCGAACACGGCCCACATCCGCCGGTCACTGGGCACCACGAGGCGCATACGCAGCGTGCCCTCGTCCTCCTCGGCACCAACGGCCGGCGACGGAAACAGCGACCGCTCGTGGCGCGCCAGCTCGAGCGAGCGCACCGCTTTGAGGAAGGCCTCCTTGAACGTCCGGCCGATGGCCATCGCCTCGCCCACCGACTTCATCTGCGTGGTGAGCACGGGATCGGCCTGGGGAAATTTCTCGAAGTTCCACCGCGGGTACTTCACGACGATGTAGTCGATCGTTGGCTCGAAGCTCGCCGGCGTCAGGCGCGTGATGTCGTTGGGGATCTCGTCGAGACAGTAGCCAAGCGCTAGCTTGGCGGCAATCTTGGCGATTGGGAACCCGGTGGCCTTCGACGCCAGCGCCGAGCTACGCGACACGCGCGGGTTCATCTCAATGGCCACTACCCGCCCATCGTCGGGGTTGACGGCGAACTGGATGTTCGAACCGCCCGTCTCCACGCCTACGCGCCGGATGAGGCGCCGTGCCATGTCGCGCAGGCGTTGGTACTCCTTGTCGGTGAGCGTCAGCGCCGGCGCTACCGTGATCGAGTCGCCAGTGTGGACGCCCATCGGGTCGATGTTCTCGATCGAGCAGATGACGACGAAGTTGTCGGCCGCGTCGCGCATCACCTCAAGCTCAAACTCCTTCCAGCCGATCACCGACTGCTCGACCAGAATCTCGTGCACGGGACTGAGGTCGAGGCCGCGGCGCGCCAGCTCACGGAACTCCTCGATGTTGTAGGCGATGCCGCCACCGACGCCGCCCAAGGTGAACGACGGGCGGATGATGGCCGGGAAGCCCACGGTCTCGACGATCTCGAGCGCCTGCTCCAGCGAGCGCGCCACCGCACTGGTCGGGACGTCGACGCCGATCTCGTCCATCGCGTCGCGGAAGAGCTGCCGATCCTCGGCCACCTTGATCGCGTCGATCGACGCGCCGATGAGTTGGACGCCGTGCCGCTCGAGCACACCGCGCTTCGCGACCTCCACGGCCAAGTTGAGCGCCGTCTGGCCGCCAACGGTGGGCAGCACCGCGTCGGGCCGCTCCTTCTCGATGATCGCTTCGGCCAGCTCGGGCGTGAGCGGTTCGACGTACGTGCGGTCGGCCAGCTCAGGGTCGGTCATGATCGTGGCTGGGTTCGAATTGACCAGCACGACCTCAAGCCCCTCGTCGCGCAGCGCTTTGCAGGCCTGCGTGCCCGAGTAATCGAACTCGCACGCTTGGCCGATCACGATCGGGCCCGACCCGAACACGAGGACGCGTTTGAGATCGGTGCGCCGCGGCATCAGCCCCGCTCCATCGCGTCGATGAATTGCTGGAACAGGTAGTCGGCGTCGTGCGGGCCCGGTGACGCCTCGGGGTGGTACTGCACCGAGAAGATGGGCCGGTCGGCGTGCCGGAACCCCTCCACAGTCTTGTCATAGAGGTTCAAGTGCGTCACCGACACGTCAGACGGGAGCGAGTTGGGCTCGACGGCGAAGCCGTGGTTCTGTGAGGTGATCTCCACCAAGCCAGACGCCAAGTCCTTCACCGGGTGGTTGGCGCCCCGGTGGCCGAACTTCAGCTTGAACGTCTCCGCACCGAGCGCAAGGCCAAGCACTTGATGGCCGAGGCAGATGCCGAACATCGGGATGTCCGCGGCGACCAGCGCGCGCACGTTCTTGATGGCGTACGGCAGCGCGGCCGGGTCGCCCGGGCCGTTACTCAGGAACAGCCCGTCGGGCTCGGTGGCGAGCAGATCCTGGGCCGGCGCCGAGGCGGGAAACAGATGGATGTCACAGTTGTAGGCGGCAAGCCGCCGTAGGATGTTCCACTTCACGCCGAAGTCGTAGGCGGCCACCCGCAGCCGCCTCACCAACGTCCGGCCTGGGGGCGTCCCGAAGACGCGCTGGTCAGCGTCGCCGGGGTCGGTGGCTGCGCGCCATTTGAAGGCGGCGTCACAGGTGACCTCGCGCACCAGATCGGCACCCTCCATCCGTGGGGCGGCCCGCGCCTTCTCCACCAACTCGGCCGGGTCGACCTGTCCGGTGGCGATCACACCTCGCATCGCGCCGGCCGTGCGAATCGTGCGCGTGAGCGCCCGCGTGTCGATGTCGGCGATAGCAACGATGGCATGGCGCGTGAGGAAGTCGCGCAGCGTCCTCTCCGCCCGCCAGTTGCTGGCGATCGGCGACGCCTCCCGCACCACGAAACCCGCCACGTGCGGCGCGCGCGACTCGACATCCCCACTGGCCACGCCGTAGTTGCCGATCTCGGGCGCGGTCATCGTCACGATCTGCCCTGCGTAGGAGGGGTCGGTCAGCACCTCCTGGTACCCGGTCATACTGGTGTTGAAGACCACTTCCCCGCTCGACTCGCCGGGCGCGCCAACGGCGACACCACGGAACCAAGTACCGTCCTCAAGGGCCAGTACGGCGTTCATCGTGTGTAGGATGCCGCGAGAGGACGACTGGTCATGGGGTGCGAGGCAGGGGATCGTAGCATGTGGGGCCCGCGAGCGGCCAGCGCGCGGGTGACCTCACGACCTGCGTCTTGACAGTGCGTGAACCTTTCAGCGACAGTACCAGCAGTGCCCCCAGTGTCCGTTCCGGGCAGCGCGCGCACGCCCGTTTCCCTCGACATCCGGCTCTTCTCCTGGACCTCATCACTGGCGGCCGACTACGCGTTCGCCCACGGCAAGCTGGCCGGGTTCTTCGCTGGGGACCCCTCCAGTTCGGCGGCGTGGCAGGCCGCGGTGCGCCG
>CAZHTD010000058.1:0-11412 GCA_964535675.1 uncultured Bifidobacteriaceae bacterium
GTAGCGGCCGCGGCGCCGAGCAGCGTGCGCTGGCCGAGGAGGCCGAGGAGGCCGCCCGGCGGCTCGAGCGCCTCGCGCGCGAGGAGAACCGCCAGGAGTTGGCCGATGCGGCGAGGCAGCTGCGCGAGGTCGCCGACGCGATGCGGCGGGCAGCAGCGGCCGGCGATGCGAGCGCGGCCGCGCAGGCGGCCGCGGCGCTTGAGCAGCTCCAGGGAATAGAGGAGGACTTGCAGCAGGCGCAGGGCGCGCGCACCGAACGTGACATCCGCGACGCGATGGCGCAGGCCGAGCGGCTAGCGCGGGAGCAACAGCAGATTGCTGACCGCGTCGAGCTAACGTCGGACCTGCCGCTCGCAGGCCGGCAGGCGATGGCGCAGGAGATCGCCGACCGCAAGAGCGACCTCGACGAGGGCCTCGGTCGGCTTGAGGCGCAACTCGATCAGGCGGCGCGTGACGCCGCCGCGAGCGAGCGAGCGGCGTCGCGTGAGATGGCTGAGGCGGCCGGAATGATCCGCGACGAGCGGCTGCGCGACAAGGTGCGCTTCTCGCGGGCGATGGTCAACCGTGGTAGCGACCCGGCATCACTGCGCGCGGCCGAGAACGACATCGCTGGTGGCATCGCTGCGGTCCAGCAGGAGCTGGAGCAGGCGCTGGCGGCGCTTGGCGAGTCAGATGCCTCGACTGAAGAGCAGGCCCAGGAGCGCGCCGAGCGGCTGGCTCGCGGACTGGAATCGCTGCGCGAGCGGACCCAGGAGCGCGCCGAGCAGGGCCAGGGCCAGGACGGCGGTCAGCAGGGCCAGGGTCAGGACGGCGGTCAGCAGGGCCAGGGTCAGGACGGCGGTCAGCAGGCAGGCGGCTTTGGTAACAACAACGACCAGATCGGGCCAAACGGTGGCTTCGGCCTCGGGTTCAACAACGGTGGGTTCACCGGAGGGAGACTGAGCGACGAGGACATCCGCCAGTTGAGCGCAGAGGCGCGCCAGTGGAGCCAAGAGGCTGTCGACCTGCAGAACTTCTTGCGGCAGGAGGCCGGCGAGCTCGACCCGGCTCAGCTGGACGAGATCATCGCAGCGATGCAGCAGCTTGAAGATCAGCGGGTCTACCAAGATGTGACCGAGTTGCTGCGGCTGCAGACGTTCGTGGCCGAAGAGTTGAAGCGGTTCGAGTTTAGCCTGCGACGCCTGTCGGATCAGGAGGCCATCCAGATCGTGCTCTCGGGCTCCGACGAGGTGCCTGAGGAATTCCGTGCGCTGGTCGAGGAGTACTACCGGTCACTGGCCCAGGGCGCCCAGTAGCGAGGACGACGGGCGGTGAAGAAGGGCGTCCTTGCGGTGGTGATCGTTTTGTGCCTGGCCACGGTGGCCACGGCGCAGTTCGGCCGTCGCGCGGGCGGGTTCTTTCGCTTCCCACCGCGGTTCCCCACCGCCGAGAGCTTCGGGTATGGCTTCAACTTCTGCCGCGCGTTGTACACTAGCATCCGCCGCGAGGCCGGCGGGCAGGGCTGGTCCACCGACTATCCCGACGCCGAACTCAACTTCTCGATCCGGCTCTCGGAGTTGACACGGACCCGTGTGAGTAAGGACGCGACGGGTTCACCGGACCATTTGGTGGTGCGGCTCACCGACGACGAGCTGTTCCAGTGCCCTTACGTCCATATCGAGGACGTGGGATCCGCGGCGCTCACCGAGCGTGAGGTGACCGCGCTGCGCGCGTATCTACTGAAGGGCGGGTTCCTGTGGGTGGACGATTTCTGGGGTGAGTACGCGTGGGCGATCTGGCAGAACGAGATCGAGCGCGTGTTAGACCCGACCGACTACCCGATCCGCGATCTGACACTGGACCATCCCGTGTTCAGCACGATGTTCGACGTGCACACGCTGCCCCAGATCCCCTCGATCCAGTTCTGGCGGACCAGCGGCGGGAGCACTTCGGAGCGTGGCCGCGACAGCGAGGAGCCGCACTTCCGGGGAATCTCAGACGAGAACGGCAACCTGATGGTGCTGATGACCCACAACACCGACATCTCAGATGCGTGGGAGCGCGAAGGCGAGGATCCACGGTTCTTCTATAGCTTCTCGCCCGACGGCTACGCCATCGGCATCAATGTGCTGCTGTACGCGATGACGCACTGACGAAATGCCTTGGCAGCGTTCTTTGGATCGGAGCGACAACGACTCATTGGCGCTGATCGTACTGCTGACGGTCAACGTTGCGCCGCTTGCCGTGCAGGTGCAGTTTCCGCTGGGGCAATCCCGACTATGCCCCCTCCTTTGTCTTCAGTCGCATCCAGTACGGTTCGGCCCTTGGGGCGCCTTCGGTCGCTTCGGCGGAGGCTCGTGGGTCATAGCTATCTGACGGCGATCTCTTCGAGAACCTGATCTTCTACGTATCGGAGCCGGGCTTCTGGGGGATTATGCCCAGTGAGGCCGGGCATCTGCGAGCGTGCCTGACTGAAGGGCGGCTTCGTCATCTTCGACGATTTCGGGGGGCCGGTGCAGTGGCAGATCATAGCCGACCTAACCCGCGCACGAGTGGGTCGAGACAGGGTGGAGATTCGAGCTTCCACTCGTTCTTCGACGACGCCCTCGACGTGCCGCATCCAAGCGTCAACGTTACCCCGATTTTCTACGCGATGTGCGGGAACAACGACCACAACCAGCCCTTGACTGCTCTGGCGAACTCAACAGCGACTTGGCAGAGTACTGAGAGCGGTTGGTCCGTCTTTCCGGAGGAAATCACCAGCGGCGTCTACGAGCTGAGTGTTAACTCGATCATCTACTGGCTTACTCACTGAGGGTGGTGACTCCAAGGTGCCACGACCGGTAGGTGCAAGGCTGGTGGCAGTGCGCACCCTGTCTGCCGGCACGCCTTGGTGGCGTTCTTTGGATCGGGTGCCCGTGTTCACTTGATATGATCGGCGGGCTATGCACGATCCCGGGCGGAAGATCTGGGACAACATCCTCCAGACCATCGGCCACACGCCGATGGTCCGCGTGAACAACCTCACGAAGGGCCTGATCGAGGCGGAAGTCCTCATCAAGCTCGAGACGTTCAACCCCGGCAACTCAATCAAGGACCGAATGGCGCTGAAGATGATCGAGGACGCTGAGGCATCCGGGGCGCTTGAGCCCGGCGGCACGATCATCGAGGGCACATCGGGCAACACTGGGATGGGCCTAGCGATCGCCGCCAGCGTCAAGGGTTACCGCTGCATCTTCACCACCACCGACAAGCAGTCGAAAGAGAAGGTCGACGCGTTGCAGGCGTTCGGGGCCGAGGTGATCGTGTGCCCGACCGACGTCGACCCTGAGGACCCGCGATCCTACTACTCGGTATCGTCGCGACTCGAGCGAGAAATCCCTAACGCCTGGAAGGCCGACCAGTACAACAATCAGTCGAACGTGCAGGCCCACTACGAGCAGACGGGACCCGAGATCTGGGAGCAGACCGGCGGACGGATCGACCACTTGGTGGTTGGCGTCGGCACGGGTGGCACGGCTAGCGGAGCGGGACGGTATCTCAAGGAGAAGAACCCAAAGCTCAAGGTCTGGGGCGTCGACACCTACGGGTCGATCTTTAAGAAGTACAAGGAGACCGGAGAGCTCGACAAGAACGAGATTTACCCGTACATCACCGAAGGCATCGGCGAGGACTTCGTTCCAGACTGTGTGGACTTCGATGTAGTCGACCACTTCGAGAAGGTCACCGACAAAGACGCCGCCATCATGACGCGGCGGATTACCCGTGAAGAGGGTATCTTTGCTGGTAATTCGGCCGGTGCGGCCATGGCAGCGGTGCTGCAGCTCCATGACAACTTCAGAAAGGGTGAGGTGATCGTGATCATCTTCCACGACCACGGGTCGCGCTACCTGGCGAAGATGTTCAACGACGAGTGGATGGCATCGAAGGGCTTCCTCGAGACCAGCGGCCTGACCGCCCGGGACCTCGTCGCAATGGGGATGTCAGGCGAGTTGTTCGCCGTGGAATACGACCAGCCGGTGTCGGAGGCCATCCGGAAGATGCGCGAGCAGGACTATTCGCAGGTCTCGGTCACGCGAGACGGCCGCGTGGTGGGCTCGCTGAACGAGACCCACCTATACAAGGAGCTGGTGGCCAATCCAGCGGTCACCAGCCGGCCGGTGGAGGAGATCATGCAGCCGGCCTTTCCGTTCGCCGACGTGTCGACCCCGATCGACGCCCTGTCGGCGATGATCACGCCCGAGAACCCGGCCGTCCTCGTGCGGGACTTCAAGACCGAGAAGACGTTCATCATCACCCGGTCCGACATCATCCGCGTGCTATCGTAGCTGTCGATCAATCGATTCCTCAGGCCTTGGTCACCTTTGCGACGCGGTGTTCCATCTCCGCGGGGGGCACGTCCTCGACGTGCGTGCCGATCCACCAGATGTTACCCTGCGGGTCTTTCACGCCAGCATTCCGGTCGCCGTAGAACTGGTCGGCCGGCTCCATGAGTGACGTGGCGCCGGCCTCAAGGGCGCGCGTGTAGCAGGCATCGGTGTCGGGAACGTAGACATAAGTCGAGCAGGTCATGGTCTTCGACGGGTCGGTGGGCTGACCGACCATCACGTTCGAGTCGCCGATTTTCAAATCAGCGTGCATGATGGTGCCGTCCGAACGGACCGTCTGGTCGACCATCTCGGCCTCGAACGTCTTCGTCAGGAAGTCGATGACGGCGGCGGCATCTCGTGGCGCGAGATATGGGATGATCGCGTGATAGCCCTCGGGGACGTACGAAACAGCCATTGAAACCTCCCCTGCGTAGCCTACCCGATCGCGGAGCTTAGGAGTAATTCTTGATCCCACCCTAGCCAACAATCCGGCGCGCTTTGCACACGTGGACCAGCACGTTGCGCGCCCCGATGGCCCACGCCGACAGGCCGTGCTACTGTCTGCGGTGGCGGGTCAGTGCCACCGCCCGTGGGCGGCTGATGCGGGGGCACTCCCGGCCGCGACGAGCCATCAGCGAGGGCCGCGACGCCGCCCTGCCGGAAACGCCGGACCCACTTGGCGACCGTCCGCTCGCTCACACCGACGCCCTCGGCCGTGGCCGCGTACGTCCACCCCTCGAAGAGCACCTGCCGCACGAGCTGCAGCCGATCGGCGGGCGTGGTCTTGGCGTTATGGTGAAGCTTCGGAACGTCGGCATCTAGTCAATGGCCTTGACAATGTCCTCCACTATCTTCTTGGCGTCGCCGAACACCATCATCGTCTTGTCCATGTAGAAGAGCGGGTTGTCGAGGCCAGCGTAACCGACCGCCATCGAGCGCTTGTTCACGATGACCGTGCGCGCCTTGTGGGCTTCGAGGATGGGCATGCCGTAGATGGGGCTGCCCTTCTGCCCGGCCAGTGGATTCACGACATCGTTGGCGCCCAGTACGCACACGATGTCGGTGTCGCCAAAGTCGCTGTTGATGTCCTCCATCTCGAACACCTGCTCGTAGGGTACCTCGGCCTCGGCCAGTAGCACGTTCATGTGGCCTGGCATGCGGCCGGCTACCGGGTGGACGGCGTAGCGCACAGTGATACCTTTTTCGGTCAGCTTCTCAGCCAGCTCCTTGACCGCGTGCTGCGCGCGCGCCACCGCCAGCCCGTAGCCCGGCACTATGATCACGCTGTCGGCGTTGCCCAGCAGGAAGGCCACGTCGTCTGGGGCTCCAGACTTCACGGTCTTCTCGCCATCGTCGCGCGCCCCGGCGCCTTCTTCGGTCCCGAAGCCACCCAGGATGACGCTGATGAACGAGCGGTTCATCGCTGCGCACATGATGTAGGACAAGATGGCGCCCGAGCTGCCGACCAGCGAGCCGGCGATAATCAGCATCGGGTTCTCAAGCGAGAAGCCGATGCCGGCCGCGGCCCAGCCCGAGTAACTGTTCAGCATCGACACCACGACGGGCATGTCGGCGCCACCGATGGGGATGATGATCAACACGCCCAGCACGAAGGCCAGCGCCGTCATCACGGTGAACGGCGGCCACTGCGCGGCGGGCTCGACGACAAAGAACATGATGCCGGCGCTGAGCATCGCCAGCGCGAGGATCGCGTTCAGTGCGTGCTGCCCCGGAAAGGTAATGGGTGCACTTGAGAACAACCGGAACTTCTTGCCCAGTCCGGCCAGCTTGCCGAACGCGATCACTGAGCCGCTGAAGGTGATAGCGCCGATGAAAGCGCCCACGAACAGCTCGAAGCGGTTGCCTGCCGGGATCGGGAACGGGATGTCGAATGCCTCGGGGTTGTTCACGACGGCGATGGCGATCATCACGGCGGCGAGACCGACCAGCGAGTGCATCGCGGCTACCAGCTCGGGCATTTGCGTCATCTGGACGCGCCTGGCTACGAACGCCCCGATGACGCCGCCGACGGCCAGAGCCCCGATCGCCATGTCCACCCGGTTGGCGATGGCGAAGGTGACGAGACCAGCGATGAGCATGCCGGCGATACCGAAGCGGTTGCCACGGCGGGCCGACAGCGGATGCGACAGGCCCTTCAGCGCGAGGATGAAGAAGACGCTGGCGACGAGGTAGGCGAGTGCGACCTGGTTTCCGGACATCGCCTACGCTTTCTTGGAGCCCTTCGGCTCCTTCTTCTTGAACATCTCGAGCATCCGCCCGGTCACTAGGAAGCCACCGAACATGTTGATGCCCACCAAGCCCACGGCAACCGCGCCCAGGATGGAGCCGAAGTCGGTCTCTCCTGAGCCGGCCGCGAGGATGGCGCCTACCACGATCACGGAGCTGATGGCGTTGGTCACGCTCATAAGCGGGGTGTGCAGCGCCGGCGTTACGTTCCAGACCACGTGGTAGCCCACGAACACCGCTAGGACGAACACGGTGAGGTTGATGACTGTGGGATCAAGCTCATTCATCTCAGCCTCTCTTGACTGGGGCGCCGTCGATGCACACCAACGTGTCGGCGATGATCTCGTCCTCGCAGTCGAGCTTCAGCTCGCCGGTCTTGGGGTCCACCAGCAGGTTGACGAAGTTCAGCAGGTTGCGCGCGTAGAGTGCGCTGGCATCAGCGGCTACCATACCCGCAAGGTTCGAGTAGCCGACCAACGTGACGCCGTGTTTCACGACCACTTGGTCCTTCTCGCTGATCGGGCAGTTCCCGCCCTGCTCGACGGCTAGATCAACGATCACCGACCCGGGCTTCATGCCCTTCACGGTCTCCTCTGGGACGAGTACCGGGGCGGGACGACCCGGGATGAGCGCGGTGGTGATGACGATGTCGGCCGCCTTGGCACGCTCCGCGATGAGCGTGAGTTGACGCCGCTTATAGTCCTCGCTCATCTCCTTGGCGTAGCCGCCGGCCGTTTCGGCTTCGGCGCTCTCCTGGTCGGTGAGCGGTACCTCGATAAACTTGGCGCCGAGCGACTCCACTTGCTCCTTCACGGCCGGCCGCACGTCAAACGCCTCGATCACCGCCCCGAGCCGTTTCGCTGTGGCGATGGCCTGCAGCCCCGCCACGCCAGCGCCCAGCACCAGCACGTGGGCTGCCTTCACCGTGCCTGCCGCCGTCATCAGCATCGGCATGAAGCGCCGGTACTGGTCGGCGGCCACGATCATCGCCTTATAGCCAGCGATGTTGGCTTGGGACGACAACACGTCCATCGCCTGCGCACGGGCGATGCGGGGCAGGCTTTCCATTGTGAACCCGGTCGCACCGGTGTCGGCCAGCGCTTGGATGCCGCCCGGGTCGGTCGGCGCCAGTAAGCCAATCAGCATCACGCCCCGGCGCAGCCGGCCCAGCTCTTCGGGCTGCGGCGCACGAACCTTCAGAACGATCTCGGCTTGGCCGTACACGTCGTCGGCCGAGGTCACGGTGGCTCCAGCTGCGACGAAGGCGTCGTCAGGAATGGAGGCCGGCACCCCCGCGCCGGTCTCCACCAGCACGGTGTGGTGGCTGGTGGCCACCATCTTCTTCACTGTCTCGGGAGTGGCCGCGACGCGTAGCTCGCCGGGCCGTGTCTCGGCTGGAATGCCGATGCGCATTAAGTGAACCCTCGTAGTGGGACCTGTGTGTACTTGGACGCCGGTCGCCGGGGGGTGCTGGCCGGCATCGAGCGTTTCGGCGACCCGCTGGCTTAAGGAGAGCCCCCGCCCACAGTGGCGGGCGGTGTCGTGATCGCCGCAACATTTTATACGGTTTTTTCCACTCCGCCTGCGGAGCTGGCGCCCGCTAGAGCCCGGCAGCGTAAGATGGCAGGTCCTGAACATGCTTGAGGACATCAAGACGGCGTCGGCGTGCGAGCGGACGATTCACTGTCTGGCCGCCGGTGATCCCGCCGGCTCGGCGGGGACGCTGCTGCAGTATGCGATCACGCTGGGGGTGGACATGTGGTGGCTTCAGCTTGAGGCGTTCGTCGGCTGGTGTGTGCTCACGCCCGCGTTCCCGGGTTCTACGGCACGCCGGCCGGCATCAATGAGACGATCCAGATGAGCACGTCGCGGCCTGACTCCATGCCCACGTTGACGATGGTCACCGTGCCGGTGCTGGCCGTAGTGGGAGGAGGAGGACGTACTGACGCCCCCGGCCGAGCCGAGCGGATCCAGGCCGGCATCCTTGGCGCTGTGCTCATCCGGATCACCAGTGCCTGCCAGCTGGTTAGAGCAGCCCAATGTGTTCAACCGCGCGGCCGGCCGCTTCCTCAAGTTGCTGTAGCGAGGGGGTTTCAGCCAGCTCGGTAACGGCTGTTGCTTGAATCGCAATCGGAGGCATATGGATCTCGGTCTGAAGGACAAGGTCGCCATCGTCACCGGCTCAAGCCGCGGGCTCGGCTTGGCCAGCGCCAAGGCGCTGGCCGCAGAAGGCTGCCAAGTCTGCCTGTGCGCTCGAACACAGGCCACGCTCAAGCAGGCGGTCAGAGATGTCGGCGAGATCGCCGGCGGGCCCGAGTGCGTACTCGGCGTTTGCGCCAATGTCACCCACCAGGAGTCGCTCGCGCAGGTGATCCTCGGAACGGTGAAGGTATTCGGCGGCATCGACATCCTGGTCAACAATGTCGGCTTCGGCGGTGGCAAGGGACTGCTCGACACCACGGACGGCGAGTGGCAGGAAGCCTTCGAGCAAACCCTGTTCCCGGCCGTGCGAGCGTCGCGCATGGCGGTGCCGTACATGCGCCAGCGTGGCGGCGGCGCCATCGTGATCATCGCCTCGATCTTCGGGCGCGAGGCCGGCGGTCGTCTCACCTACAACGCGGTGAAGGCCGCCGAAATCAGTCTGGGCAAGTCGCTGGCGCGCGAGTTGGCACCCGACATCCGCGTCAATACTGTCTCGCCGGGCTCGATCTCCTTCGAGGGTGGCTCGTGGTGGAAACGCCAGCAGGCCAACCCTGATGGCATGAAGGCCTTCGTCGAGCGCGAGATCCCGATGGGGCGCTTTGGCCGTGCCGAGGAGGTGGGCGACGTGGTGGCCTTCCTTGCTAGCGCGCGCGCGAGCTGGATCAACGGTACGTCGATCGTCGTAGACGGGTGCCAGAGCCGAGCGTTCTAACCAGCCCTCAGCCCGGTGCGGGCGGCCGCGCGTGTGACAAGTCCCCTAAGTCGATGATAGTAGTGTAGATAAAGCATAGGCGAAAGTCTTTCGAGCCTCCTGCGATAGGCTTATCGGTATGCTCCTCAGGCGCCTCGGGCTGTGGGGCTCGATCGGTATCGTCATCGGCGTGACCATCGGATCGGGCATCTTCCGAACTCCGTCGGCTATCGCCGAGCGCTTGCCCGACCCGCAGCTCATGCTGCTGGTCTGGTTGCTCGGGGGGCTGATTTCGATGTGCGGCGCGCTCTCGGTGGCCGAGCTCTCTGCTGCGATGCCCCACACCGGCGGCTGGTACATCTACCTCCGCGAAAGCTGGGGGCGCCCGGCAGGGTTCCTCTTCGGCTGGGCCGAGTTGGTGTTGATCCGTGCGTCGGCCACCGGGGCCATCGCCACCGTCTGTAGTGAGTACCTCCTCCGCTCCATCGGCATCGACCCCGCGGCGCGCGCGCTGACCACCGACCTGCTGGCCGTGGGCGTGATCGTGGCCGCTACCCTAGTGAACATCCGCGGAGTGCACGTGGGCGCTGCCGTCGCCGGTGCCTCCACGGTGGCGAAGTTCGGGGCACTGGTGCTGCTGGTGCTAGCCGCCTTCCTGCTGAGCGGCGGATCGGGGGCGACGATGGCCAACTTCACGGCTGGGGACACGGCCTTTGACGCTGGGCTTTTCGGTCTGGCGCTGATCTCGGTGCTCTGGGCCTACGACGGCGTGGCCGACGTGACCTTCGCGGGCGGCGAGGTGAAGGACCCGCAGCGCACACTGCCACGGGCGATCATCGGCGGGACGGTGGCCATCCTGATCATCTACATGGCGGTCAACGTCGCCTATCTCTACGTGACACCTGCCGCGGGTATCGCTGCCTCGCCCCTCGTCGCTGCAGACACGATGCAGGCGCTCGTGGGGCCAGTTGGCGTCACCTTGGTCTCAATCGTCGTGGCCATCTCCACGCTCGGCGCGCTCAATGCCACGATGCTCGCCGCGCCGCGCGTGTTCTTCGCGATGGCCGACGATGGGCTCTTCTTCCAGCGCGTCGCCGTTGTGCACCAGACCTACCACACACCGCACGTGGCCATCCTGCTTGCGGCGGCACTCGGCATCATCTTCGTCATGACGCGGACGTTCGAGCAACTCGCCGACACGTTCGTCCTATCGATCTGGCCGTTTTATGCGCTCGGCATTGCGGGGCTGTACCGCCTGCGGCGGACGCGGCCGAACATGCCGCGCCCCTACCGCGTACCTCTCTATCCGGTGCTGCCCGGCGTGTTCATCGCGGCTGTGATCTACCTGGTGGGCAGTGCCCTCGTCAGCGACCCGCTGTGGACGGGCCTGACCTTCGGCGTTCTTCTGGCGGGCCTGCCTGTCTACTACGCGTGCTTCGGGTTGGGCCGGCAGGTACCGTGAGCCTGTGACTGCCCGTGCGAGTGGGCCTGCTCGGCCTGCTCTGCCCGCTGACGCGCTGGCATCCCGCGTTTCTGCCTGTCGAGGCAGGTCTGGATACTCCACTCCTCGCCTTCGATGATGGGGTGGACGCCCCCTCTTGACGGCATCGCAATGTGCCAAGGTGGAGCTGTCATGACGCACCACCTGTGGGGAGGCATCCAATGGAGCAGGCTACCATCATCGGCATCGATCTGGCGAAGCGGAGTTTTCAGCTACACGGCGCTCGGGCGGACGGGTCGGTTGCGTTCCGCAAGAAGCTGAGTCGGAAGAGGCTCCTGGCCTTCGTGGCGTCTCAGCCTCGATGCATCGTTGCGATGGAGGCGTGCGCGAGTGCGCACCACTGGGGCCGCGAGATCGGGAAGCTCGGTCATGCGGTGAAGCTGGTCCCGCCGATCTACGTGAAGCCGTTCGTGAAACGGCAG
>CAZHTD010000059.1:0-10952 GCA_964535675.1 uncultured Bifidobacteriaceae bacterium
GACCACCACTACGACCGCGAGACGCTGACGGCGCTGCTCGCGTCGCAGCAGGCGCGCCGCGGCGCGCCCGACGCGGCCCGCGGCGCCGCGGCACGGCTCGCCGCCCCCTCGACGGTGGCGGTGGTCACCGGGCAACAGGCCGGGCTGTTCGGCGGACCCCTTTACACACTACTCAAGGCACTCGGGGCCCTATCGCTAGCACGCCGCCTCGAAGAGGACCACGGCGTGCCGGCGGTCGCCGTCTTTTGGATCGAGGCGGAGGATCACGACTGGGACGAGGTCCGGACATGCGGCGTGCTCGACGCCGAGGGCCGACCCGCTGCAGTGGAGCTGCCGTCGCGCGGCGAGGGACAGCAGGGACCGGTTGGCGCGGTACGGCTTGGTGCCACGGTGGAGGCGGCCATCGCCGGGCTCGAAGGCTGCCTGCCCGTCACCGAGTTCAGCGACGAGCTGTTCGCCGTGCTGCGCGCGGCCTACGCGCAGGGAACCACGATGGCCGAGGCGTTTGGCCGATGGCTCGAACACCTGCTCGGTTCTCGGGGCCTCGTCGTCTACGACGCCGCCGATCCGGCCGCCAAACCGCTGGCAGCCGAGGTGTTCGCGCGTGAGGTCGAGTCGGGCCGCACCACGTCACTCGCTGCCGACGCGGGCGCGCGCCTCGAAGCGGCCGGCTACCATGCCCAGGTCGAGCCGAAGGTGAACGCCTTGGCCCTGTTCGCCCTTGAGGGTGGCGGACGCCAGCCGATTCTACGCGATGGCGACGGGTTCACGGTCAGTGGCCGCCGCGTGACGGCGGCCGAGTTACTACACGCCGCGCGGACGTCGCCCGAAGGCCTCAGCCCGAAGGTCATCCTCCGCCCCGTCGTCCAGGACACACTCTTCCCCACCGTGTGCTACGTTGGGGGAGCCAGCGAGCTAGCGTACTTCGGTCAGCTCCGCGGTGTCTACGAAGCGTTCGGCGTGCCGATGCCGCTCATCGAGATACGCCCGTCGGCGACGCTCCTCGATCCAGCCGCAATGCGGTTCCTCGCGAAACAGCAGGTGCCCTTCGAGGCGCTCCGCGCACAGGACGACGCCGTGCTCAACCAGCTGCTCAAGAGCCAACTGCCCGCCTCGGTGGATGCCACCATCACCGAAGCCTCTTCGCTGGTCGCTGACCGCATGGCCGCGGTGGCCTCGGCCGTCGCGCGGATTGATGCTACGCTAGAGGGGGCCGCCAGATCCACGGCTGGCCGCATGGGCAACGACCTGAAAAAGCTCCACAACAAGATCATCCAGGCCGCCAAACGGAAGGACGAGACGCTGCGGCGGCAGTTCGGCCACGCGCGCGCCCAAGCCTTCCCCGGTGGGCAGCCGCAGGAGCGGGTCGTGGGCACGGTGTACTTCCTCAACCAGTACGGCCCGGCGCTCATCGAGCGCCTCGAGACTGAGGTGTCGCCTGAGCCTGGTGTGCACCGCGTGGTGTCGATCTAAGGCCTCGACGCGCGCTCGGGCTCCGGCGAGACCAGAGGTCTATAATCCAGTCATGAATCAGGAGGTCTTCGCCGCGCTGTCCGACGCGCTACGGCGCGGCGAAGACGTGGCGCTCGTGACGCTCGTGGCAACCAGCGGTTCCACCCCGCAGCGTGTGGGCGCCAAGATGCTAGTCTACGCTGACGGCCGGACGGTGGGGACTATCGGCGGCGGCTGTTACGAGAACGACGCTTTCGGGAAGGCGCGCGAGGCACTGCGGTCGCGCCAGTCGATCAAGGTGAAGTACGAACTGAGCGACGACTTCGCCCAGGAGTCCGGCTTGATCTGCGGCGGCCAAATGGAGGTCTTCATCGAGCCGGTCGAGCCTGCCCCCGACGTATACGTTTTCGGCGCCGGCCATGTAGGTGCGCACCTAGCGCGGATGGCTCACGACACGGGCTTCAAGGTCCACATCGTGGACGACCGCCAGAAGTTCGCCGACCCGACACTGTTTCCTGACGGCGTCAACGTGCACGTTGACGACATCCCCGCCTGGCTCGACGCCCACCCGCTGTCGCGCAGCACTTACGGTGTGATCGTGACGCGAGGGCATCGCCACGACCTCGACGCACTGCGCAACCTCGTGGGGCAGGGGCTACGCTACGTCGGCCTGATCGGCAGCCGCGCCAAGGTCAAGCGCGTCTTCGACGCGCTGCTGGCTGAAGGGGCCTCGCCCGAGACGCTGGCCGCGGTGCACGCGCCCATCGGCCTCGACATCGGCGCGGTAACACCGCAGGAAATCGCGGTGGCCATCCTTGCCGAGCTGATCGCTGTGCGCCGAGGTCGGATCGCCGAGCCGGGTCTGGCAGCCGTCAGCCTGCGGTGGCCGGGAGCGCTCGCCGAAGTGGCGCGGGGCGTATAATGGCCATCAGTGGCTGAGCCGCTTGAGGCCAATGGATTCCTTCGAGCTCTCCGATCGGTCGCGCCAAGTGCTGGCCACGCTTGTACGTGAACACATCGAGAGCGGCGAGCCGGTTTCGTCCCAGATGGTCGCCAGCAACTGCGGGCTTGGCGTGTCCTCGGCCACGGTGCGCAGTGTCCTAGTGCATCTTGAGGAAACCGGGTTCGTGCACCAGCCGCACACTTCGGCGGGGCGCGTGCCGACTGACCAAGCCTACCGGATCTTCGTCGACATGCTGCTCCAGGACTGGCGGCCCGGCCGCCCGCCCCCCGGCGTCGAGCACCAGCTGCGGCGCCAAGCGGGGCGCTTGGCACTGTTTGACGACCTGCTCGCGGGCGTCCCGCAGGCGGTCTCCAAGGCGGCGCACCAGCTGGGTTTCGCGGTGGCCGACGACGGCGGCGCCGTGCTTGAGCACATCCAGTTCGTCCCGCTTGAGGGCTCGCGCCTGCTGGTGGTGGTCGTGGCCCGTGGCAACCGGGTCACCCAGAAGGCCATCGAGGCCGACGAGCAGGTGCGCCCTGACGACCTGGTGCAAGCGGCCAACTACCTGAACACGGAGTTCGGAGGGCTGCCACTGCGGCAAGTGCGCGCAGCCGTCTTGGCCCGGCTCGAGCAGGAGCGCACGCTCTACGACCAGGTGCTGGCGCGGGCCCTGAAGCTGGCGCGGATGTCGCTCGACCAGCTGCCCGCCCAGCAGACCTTGCACGTCGAGGGACTGGCCTCGCTGCTCGACGAGACCAGCGTGTCTCGAGCAACGCTGCGTGCGCTGATGGAGATGGTCGAGCGCAAGGAGCGACTGCTCTACCTGCTGAACCAGTACATCGACGGCCCCGGCATCACAGTCGTCATCGGCGACGAGCACCGGGCCCCGGGCCTCAAGCCCTTCAGTCTGATCGCCGCCACCACGGTCGAGGGTGCGAGGGTCCGGACGGTCGGGCTGATCGGCCCCATTCGGATGCACTACTCGAAGGCCATCGCACTGGTCGACGGCACCGCGCGCGCCGTGACGCGTCTGCTGCGCGACGTGCACTAACCGCAGCGGTCAGGCGCCGAGCCACCGCCCTGTCCAGCCGGCCACGAACCGACGACAAGACCTCTGAAGCCATGTCCGACGATCCACGCGAAGACGAACCCACGACGTCCCCTGCCCCGGACGGCCCCAAGGCCGACGCGCCCGAGATCAACATCCCTGCCGACGATCCTCCGCCGGGCGACCAGGCCGAGGCGCTGGCCCAGGAGCGCGACGAGCTCCAGGGCCGCCTGCTGCGCATGGCCGCCGATTTCGACAATTACCGCAAGCGCGTGAACACCGAGCGGCTGGAGTTGGGGGAAGCCGTGGCTGCCGATGTGCTCGCCGAGCTGCTGCCCATCATCGACGACCTCGAGCGCGCGCTGCAGGCACCGGCCACTGGCGAGGCCGAGGCGTACCGCCAGGGTGTCGAGCTGATTCACAAGCAAATGCTCGACCTGCTCCGCAAGCGTGGCGCGACCCCCATCGAGGCCGTGGGCGCGGACTTCAACCCGCAGGTCCACCAAGCTGTAGTCCACGAGGTCAGCGAGGGCCATCGCGAGGGTGAGGTGATCGAGGAGTTCCGCTGCGGCTACATGATCGGCGACCGGCTGCTGCGCGCGGCGATGGTGAAGGTAGCCAAGGCGTGAGCCGACGCGACTACTACGAAGTGCTCGGCGTCGGCCGCTCGGCCAGCGACCAGGAGATCAAGAGCGCCTACCGCAAGCTCGCGCTCAAGTACCACCCGGACCGCAACCCGGACAGCACCGAGGCCGAGGAGCGCTTCAAGGCGGCCGCCGAGGCATACGCGGTACTCGCCGACCCCTCCAAGCGCCAGGCCTACGACCGGTTCGGCCACTCGGGCGTGTCGGCCGGCGCCCCCGGCGGTGGGTTCGACCCGAGCGTGTTCACCGGGTTCGAGGACATCCTCGGCGGCCTCGGGGACGTCTTCGGCCTCGGCGACATCTTTGGCGGTGCCCGTGGCGGCACCCGACGAGGCACCGACCTGCGCTACGACCTCGAGATCTCCTTCGACGAGGCCGCCTTGGGCACCGAGACGACCATCCAAATCCCCCGCCAGGAGGTGTGCGGCACCTGCCAGGGCAGCGGGTCTGCGCCGGGCTCCAAACCGGTGACCTGCCGACGGTGCGGCGGGCGCGGCGAAGTGCGCTTCCAGCAGGGGTTCTTCACCGTGGCGCGCACCTGCGGGCACTGCCGGGGCGCCGGATCGCTGATCCAGGAGCACTGCACCGAGTGCCGCGGCAACGGCCGCGTGCAGAAAACCCGCAAGCTCACAGTGCGGATCCCGGCCGGGGTCGCCACCGGCCAGCGTCTGCGCCTAGCCGGTGAGGGCGAGAGCGGGGCGGGGGCGGCCGGGGATCTCTACGTCGTCCTGCACGTCCAGGAGCACTCGTTCTTCCACCGCGACGGGGCCGACCTCCACTGCGAGGTTGCCGTCGGCTTTCCGCTGCTGGCACTCGGCGGCACCATGCAGGTGCCCACGCTCAACGGGCACGACGCGATCACGATCCCTGAGGGCACGCAGACTGGCACGGTCTTCCGCCTGCGGGGCGAAGGCATGCCCGACGTCAGTGGGCGCGGCCACGGCGACATTCTGGTGACCGTGCGCGCGGAGGTGCCAAAGAAGCTGTCGAAGGACCAGCGGCGCCTGCTTGAGGAGCTAGCTAAGACACTGCCCGCCGACCAGTTCGATCCCACGCCGTCCGCCGAACACCTCAAGCACGGGCTTTTCGACCGCGTCAAGGACATCTTCAGTTAGCGGCCAGGCGGCCCGGGGTGCGCACCTAGCCGGCCATCAGCGTGGACCACGCCGGGCAGGCCGACCTCATCCAGGCACTGCTGCTCGATCAGGACTTGGCGGCCGTCGAGGACACGAGGGCATCCCCTCTCGCGTACTACTTCCGCACCAAGGCCGCCGGGGCGGCACCGTGTCGGCCCTACCCACAACCTTACTCCCGCTCTGCTGGCGGGACCGATGGACGTGCCAGACCGAGGACTGGGTGGCGCGCCCACAGGCCGGCCTGCGGGCCGGGCGGTCTGCCCGCTGACGATCGCCCCGCTCTAGCTGGCCCTGCTGCTTCTAGTGCACCCCGGCACCTCGTGCTCAGCGGCTTCCCCATCGAAGGCACGGGCGAGGTGCGTGCCACGTTCGGCGCGACCGTGATCGAGCGGGAGGAGCACGCGGACGAGTGCGCCACGTTGCCGTTGTACACTAATTCCCGGCGCCTGCAGCGTCGGATTGACACACTATCCGGTCGGTAGAGGAGCACCGTTCGCTAAAGGAGCTATCATGACCAGACTGAGCGTATGTCTTGTCGTTGCGCTGCTCGTCGCCACGGTCGCACTCCCCCGGGCGGAACGGTTCGGCTACGACGCCGACGAGTTCTCGGCGCGCCGCGCCCGACTGGTCGAGCGACTCGATGACGGTATTGTGCTGCTGTTTGGCGCCACTGCGCCCACGCCCGGCCTGCGGTTCCGGCAGGACAACGACTTCTTCTATCTGACGGGCAACGAGTCGCTTAACGGCGTGCTGTCGTTGGAGGTCGCCAGCGGGCGCGCCCACCTGTTCTTGCCCGCCCAGACCGAGGCCGAGGTGCGCTACGAGGGCGCCAACTGGCTGCGCGACCCGGACGGCGCCACGGCTCACGGCTTCACGTCGATCCGTCCGCTTGATACCCTGACGCAATACCTCGCGGCCGTACGCGACACACCGGGAATCGAGCGGCTGTGGGTCCGGCTCTCCGAGCGGGACTCGGTGAACCACGGGCGACGCGACACGGCGATCCAGGTGGGGCGGCGGCTGGCGAATCCCTTCGCCCAACAACCTACCGAGGACGCCGCGCGGACGGCGGCTCTTCGCGCGCAGTACCCCTTTTACGAGCTGACCGACGTGACCCCGCACCTCGACGCGCTGCGACTGATCAAGACCCCACGTGAGATCGAGATCCTCACCTACAACGGCCGCATCAGCGCCGAGGCCGTGGCCCGGGCCATCGCGCGGTCCGGTCCCGGACGCTTCGAGTACGAGCTCGAGGCCGAGGCCACAGGCTGGCTGCTCCGGCACGGCTTCCAATCGCCGGCCTACCCCGCCATCGTCGGATCGGGCCCGAACGGCAACCAGTGGCACTACGAGGACAACGGCCGGCGGATGGAGGCAGGCGACCTCGTTGTGATGGACTACGGCGGGTCGCTCGACCACCTGACGATGGATATCACGCGAACGTGGCCGGTGTCCGGCACGTTTACTGAACGGCAACTCGCCGCGTACGAGTGCGTCCTCGAGGCACAGAAGGCCATCATCGCAGCCATCGCACCGGGTGTCACGCGGGACGTCGTCCAGGCGATTGCCGTGGAGACATTCGAAGCGCACGGGTTTGACGCTGCCAACGCCTACATCGGCCACTACGTCGGGCTCTCGGTGCACGATGTCGGCAACTGGACGGCGCCGTTCGAGGAAGGGATGGTACTGGCCATCGAGCCGATCCTCGACCTGCCTGAGGAGGGGCTGCACGTGCGAATCGAGGACACGGTATTGGTGACCGCCGACGGCACGCGGGTGCTCACCGCCGATGTGCCCAAAGAGGTTGATGAACTGCTCATGCTAATTGGGACTCTGCCTGAGCCGGCAGCGTCCCAGAACCCCTAGAACGCGTTCCAGCGTGCCAATAGGGCCGAGAGCGCCACGGTGGGTGCCGCCTCCGCTCGCAGTGTCAGGCGACCCAGCGTCACCGCCTGCGCCACGTCAGCCAGCTGATCAAGCTCGGTCGGCGTCCACCCGCCCTCTGGCCCGGTCAGCACGGTCGCCGCCAGCGGCGGACTGGCGCTAACACCAGTGATCGGCGACGACGGTACCAGCGCCGAGGGCTCAGCCAGCACCAGTGCAGGCGCGGACAGGCGCCCCCCGTCGATTGCGTCGATTACGGCCTCGGGCTCGAGCACCGGGAAAATCTGCGGCACCGTCGCACGGCCGCACTGCTTGGCCGATGCCATGGCGATTCGCTGCCACCGGGCCGACCTGCGTCCCCGCCCGATCGCGGTCGCCGTGGTCTGGCTACGCTCGGCAAGCACCGGGAGAATGGCAGCCACGCCCAGCATCACTGCATCGCGGACGACCGTATCCATCGCGTCACCCTTGAGCACTGCGGCGGCCAGCGTGACTGTGACACGTGGCTCGGCGGCTGGCGGTCGCTCAGCCTCCAGTCGCGCGCGCACGCCCCTACGCCCAACCAGCGACACTCGCGCGTCGAACTCGCGCCCCCGCCCGTCGAACACGCGCACGGCGTCGCCATCGCGCACGTGCAGGACGCGCCGCAGGTGCGCCGCTTCATCCTCTGGGAGCGTGATCGCATCGCCGACACGGGCGGCATCGGGCGCGTAGCTGCGGGGAATCATCTATACTCGCCTCACTCCTCATGTTCTTCCGCGGTCAGACGATCGGCAAGTACCGCATCCTCAACTCGCTAGGCAGCGGTGGCTTCGGCACGGTCTATCTGGCCGAGGACACTTGGATCGACAAGAAGGTCGCGCTCAAGGTCCCCCACAAGCAGAATCTCGACTTCAGCGAGCTGCTGAAGGAGCCGCGCTTGCTCGCGGCCCTCAGTCACCCAAGCATTGTGACGGTGCTGACGGCCGAGAAGCAGGACAACGTCTTCTTCATCGTGATGGAGTACGTCCAAGGCGAGACCCTCGAGCACACCATCATCCGCGATGGTGCGCTCGACGTGGCGCGCGCACTCGACTACACCTGCCAGATCTGCAACGCGGTGGACCACGCGCACGAGGTCGGCGTGCTCCACCGCGACCTGCGCCCCGGCAACATGCTCGTGGCCGAGTCGGACCTGCTCAAGGTCACCGACTTCGGTACTTCGCGGTTCCTCGAGATCGCCGCCCACGGGACCACCGTCATCGGGAGCCCACCCTACATGGCACCCGAGCAGTTTGTAGGCAAGGCCGTCTTCGCCAGTGACGTCTACTCGATCGGCGTGACGCTGTATCAGATGCTCACCGGTAGCCTTCCGTACAACACCCCGACTCCGGCCGACATCGAGCGGCTCATGCGAGGCGATCACCTAGAGTCACCGCGCATGCGCAACGCCCGCATCCCGCGCCCGATCCACGACATCATCCTGCGGGCGCTGGCGCCCGACCTCTCGGTGCGGTATCCGCGGGCGTCCGCCCTGCTCAAGGACGTTTTGGCCACGCGCGAGGCTCCGCGGGCAGGTGCTCGGGCCCGGACCGGCAAGGCCGGCGGTAACGACCGCGTGTCGGAGATCCAGTCGCGTCTGAAAGCCCGAGACACTCCCCAATCCAGGTTCTGCTGGCACTGCCGGAAACCCCTCCACGCCCGCGCCGACCAGTGCCCCTTCTGCGGAGAGACGCAGTAGCCGATAACCCGGGTAACTGCTACTATTAACGTTATTCATCCTGCCGGTGCTCCCCGCAGAGGAGGCCGGCGCCGCCACTGAGGAGCGGAGGCGAGGAGCACGGCAATGGGGTTCCCTGAAGGCGGCAAGGTCTGGAAGAACGGCGCACTCGTGGACTGGAAGGACGCCACGATTCATGTCGCCAGCCATGTCGTCCACTACGGCAGCGGCGTCTTCGAGGGGGCGCGATGCTACGACACGCCGCAAGGTCCCGCCTGCTTCCGGCTCGACGCCCACCTCCGGCGACTGCTCGACTCGGCGCGCATCTACCGGATGCTACCCAAGTACGACGCGGCAGCGCTCGGCGAGGGCGTGCGGGCGGTCATCAGGGCCAACGGCTTTCGCGCGTGCTACATCCGTCCGCTGATCTACCGTGGCTTCGAGTCGCTGGGTGTGAGCCCGTTCCCCTGTCCGATCGAGACGGTGATCCTAGTCTGGGAGTGGGGCGCCTACTTTACCACCGAGGCGCTCGATGAGGGGCTCGACGTCAAGATTAGTACGTGGGCGCGCATGGCGCCCAACACGTTCCCAGCGATGGCTAAGAGCACAGCCAACTACGCCAACTCTCAACTGATCAAGATGGAGGCCTCGCTCGAGGGTTACGCCGAGGGCATCGCGCTTGATACCGAGGGCAACATTAGCGAGGCCAGCGGGCAGAACGTCTTCGTCGTGCGCGACGGCATCATCTATACGCCCCCGATCAGCTCATCGGTGCTCGGTGGCATCACCCGCGACTCGGTGATCACGCTCGCGCGCGATCTCGGGTTCGAGGTGCGGGAACAGATCCTGCCGCGCGAGACACTGTACCTGGCCGATGAGGTCTTCTTCACCGGGACGGCGGCCGAGGTGACCCCGGTGCGCTCGGTGGACCGCATCGAGGTGGGCCGGCGCGGGCCCGTGACGGCGGCCCTGCAGGAGCGGTTCTTCCAGATCGTGCGGGGCGAAACGGACGATCCCTACGGCTGGCTCCAGTACCTGGACACCCGCCAGCCCCTGGCCGCCGCCTCCGGAGGCACCACCGGCCGATAGGCGGCGCCGGGGCGATCTCAGCCCCATCACGGAGGAGCGGTGCTTCGTCGATCCCAACACTGACGTCGACGCGATGGCGAAGGTGCTGTTGGTGGGGGGCCGACCACCAACGCAAGTTCGACGTCGAGCACGCGGGCTGACGTTGCCCCCGTTACGAGACAGGTTGTAACTGGAGCGGCGCACCGTTGAGAACCCGGTTTTCTTGACGTTGCCTGATGAACTCACTCGGTGTCAAGGTGCTCGAGTGAGCTGTGTGGGCGTCGCTGACTGTCGTCGACGTGCCACGCTTCGATGAGCGCGGTGGCCTTAGCCGGCGACGTGAACTGGTGGAACAGTCAGGCAATCATCACGGAGCCGACCGTTGAACGATTCAATACAGACGTTGTCCACGGGCTGACCGTGCCGGAATAGGCCCCATCTTCTCATGCACATGAGTGCAACTCGGTACCATGACCGACGATGATCGCTCGCAGGGCCGGCCCCCCGATGAGCCCCCGGTCGAGCACGGCCGCCGCGGTCTGCCCGGACGGAGCGTGCGGCCACGTCCCGGCACGGGCTATGGCGACCCCTGTGGTTGACCACCGTCAGTATGCGATACGGCCGGCCGTCCGCAAGGGGGCATGGACGACATCCATGCGTCAGCGTTCCCGTGAGTCCGAGCGCGGGCCTGCAATGCACAGCCTGATGGCGTGCGGCGTCGGACGCGCATGCGCAGTGGCAGGCACGCGAGCCGATACTGCCGGGGGACGCGTTTCTTGTTGACCGGCCAGCCCTCCCGACGAAGGAGTCTCAGAGGTGAAGGCCCACAAAGCGCGAGCGCGCGGATGTGTGGGGCGCAGAGTCGTCTGATCTGTTGCTTGACTTTGCCGCTACCATGCCACGCGGCTGACTGCGCCAGTCGGCAGGCCCGCACGCACCTGACCCACTAGGTGTCGTGGAACTACCTGGCCAACTCGCGACGACGGGCGAGCTTCAGCCTGTTGTTCTGATATGGACGCACGCGTCAAGCCTGCATCGTCGTTGGTTTCTCTGGTTCTGGCGACTCCTGGTTGTTGGG
>CAZHTD010000060.1:0-8966 GCA_964535675.1 uncultured Bifidobacteriaceae bacterium
CGGCTGGGAACTGTCAACACACTAAACCACTGTCTATGAGTAGTTTAGCCTGAATTGTCAAGAAGGGGCAAGACCCCGGAAAACGGAGGAGTGGTGCCGGGGGGCGGACTCGAACCGCCGACCCTGCGCTTATGAGACGCATGCTCTAACCGGCTGAGCTACCCCGGCACGAACTGCCAATTCTACTACGGCAGCCCACGTGGAGACGGCTGGAGCGCCGAAGCTACCGTGATGTCCGAACGCGAGAGGCCCAAGCCGAAGGCGCATCGATCACGCAGAGGACTGCCCCGGCCACCAGTATCTGGATTGTGGACTGTCTGTGAAGTAAGTTGCCGCTGGGTGACGCCCCGCGCCGATTGGCGTACTTCCAGCGGAAGGGCTTCACACGCTTCGCGTGGGCGTCGATGTAGCGGCGCAGTTTTCCGCGCCAAGTCCGCCATCGACGTGAAGAGGCCCTGTAACAGTCACGTCCTGCTAGCACCTTGGAGTACCAGAGCTCGACCTAAGGCAGCCACAACGAATACGTCGGCGTGGAGTGCAGCGACACTGTGCGGATGGGCGTCGAGGGACACCTCCACCAGCTTCGTCTTGTGGGTGGACAGGTTGTCGGGGATCACGCGGACCTTCGTCGTGTGCGCTGGTCGCCACCACGTCCCCGAAACAGCCCACGAAGGCTAGGCCCGTGGGCAGGCCGGCGGCTTGCCCTGCACCACCCCCCGGTCCGCACGTTCAACGCCGGGTAGAGCGACAATGTGCCGAGCCGCTTCTACGAGTGGGTGATTCGCAGTCGCCTGGAGCCGATCACGAAGGTGGCACGGATGCTCAAGCGCCACTGGGGTGGGGTTATAAACGCGGTGCTGACAACCGTGTGGAAGAGGTCCCGATTACGACAATCGGCATCCAAGCCCTCCACGCGAAATCCTCAAACATCTAGGGATTGTGTCCTGACGATCTCAAGGCCCACCATTCGTAGCGTAGGGTGCCTAGAGGATCAGCATCGCATCGCCGTAGCTACAAAAGCGGTAGCCGCGGGCGATAGCCTCGCGGTAGGCATCGAGCACACGCTCGCGGCCGACGAACGCGGCGACGAGCATCAGCAGCGACGAACGCGGCAGGTGGAAGTTCGTGACCAGGCCGCCCACTAGGCGAAACGTGTGGCCGGGGCGGATGAACAGCGCGGTCTCGCCTGCCGCCGGCACCACGCACCCGTTCGCATCGATCTCTAGCGACTCGAGCGTGCGCACCGTGGTGGTGCCGACCGCAATTACTCGTCGCCCCTCGCCGCGCGCCCGCGTTACCGCCTCTGCGCACTCCGTGCGCACTTCGAAGCGCTCCGCGTCGATCTCATGGTCTTCGACCGCCTCGGCCGTGACGGGCTTGAACGTGCCGTACCCGACGTGGAGCGTAACCCGCGCCACCGTCACGCCCAAGGTCTCAAGCGCCGCCAGCATATCGGGCGTGACGTGCAGGCCCGCGGCCGGCGCGGCTACCGAGCCCCTCGCACGTGCGTATACGGTCTGGTAGCGCTCGCGATCCTCCGCGGTGTCGGCTCGGTGGATGTAGGGCGGTAGCGGCACGTGCCCAATGGCATCGATCGCCTCATCCACGCTGCCGCCGCCTGGCACGGTCAGGCGCACGATTCGGCGCCCCCGGAAGTGACGCGCCAAGACCTCACCCTCGAGCTGGTGCGGGCCCTCGCCGAAGGCTACCCGTGCGCCAGGCTTGAGCTTCTGCCCCGGGTGCATCAGCGAGTCCCACTCGTCCCCCGAGCGACGGGCGAGCAGCAAACACTCCACGGCGCCGCCGCTCGGCACCCGCTGGCCCAGCAGCCTAGCCGGGAAGACCCGAGTGTCGTTGACAACCAGTAGATCGCCCGCGCGTAGGTAGTCGGGAAGGTGGCCGAACGTGGTGTGCGCCGCGACGGTCCCGTGGCGCTCCAGTACCAGCAACCGCGAGCCACCACGCTCGCACGGCGGCTCCTGAGCGATCAGCTCGTCGGGAAGCTTGAAGTCAAAGTCGGCAACGCGCATGGTCCGGAACAGCCGGCCGCTGGTTAGCCCCAGCGCAGGAGCACGGCGCCGACGGTGAAGCCCGCACCTACCGAAACCAGCAGCACGAGATCCCCGCGCTTCAGCTGGCCCTCAGTGACTGCATCGCTGAGCGCCAGAGGGATGGTCGCGGCGGTGGTGTTGCCGAAGCGCTCGATGTTGATCATTACCTTGTCTTTCGGCATGCCCAGGCGATCGGCCGCCGACTGGATGATGCGCCGGTTGGCCTGGTGCGAGACGAACAGGTCGATGTCCCTGCTAGTAAGCCCGTTGCGCTCGAGGATGCGGCGCGCGACCTCCTCAGTGTTGCGCACGGCGAACTTGAACACCGCCTGGCCATCCTGCCGGGCGTAGTGCAGGCGCTGGTCTACCGTCTCGTGCGAGGCCGGGTGGAGACTGCCACCGCCCGGCATGCAGAGCGCCGCGCTGCCGCCGCCGTCCACGTAGTTCTCGAAGTCGAGGATGCCGACCGCCTCGTCGTCAGTGGGCTCGACCACCATTGCCCCGGCGCCGTCGCCGAACAGGATGCAGGTGGTCCGGTCGGTGTAGTCGACGATGCTGGACATCACATCGGCCCCGACCGCCAGCGCGTGGCGGCTGCCGCCAGCCGCCACCATCTGGACCCCGGTGGTCAGCGCGTAGGTGAAGCCGGAGCAGGCTGCCAGCAGGTCGTAGCCCCACGCGTGCCGGATGCCGAGCTTCTTCTGCAGCAGGCACGCGGTCGCCGGGAACATCATGTCGGGCGTGGTGGTGCCGACGACGATGAAGTCGATGTCCTCGGGCACCAGACCCGCCTGCCTGATCGCCTCGCGCGACGCCTCGACCGCCAAATCCGACGTTCCCGTGCCGGGCTCGGCGATGTGGCGCTCGCGGATGCCGGTGCGCTGGACGATCCACTCGTCGCTGGTTTCGACCATCTTCTCCAGGTCAGCATTGGTGAGTACGCGGGGAGGTACATAGGTGGCGAGACTGGCGATATGGGCCCGGCGCACTTGGCGCAGTGCGTTCGACGACACGGTTACCACAACTGCGAACCCTTCCTAGGAGGCGTGAGACCGAGATACTCGTAGGCGCGGGCCGTGGCCACGCGGCCGCGGGGCGTGCGATCGAGGAACCCGGCCTGGATGAGGAACGGCTCGTAGATGTCCTCGATCGCATCCGTCTCTTCGTGGATGGCGGCAGCTAGGCTGTTGACGCCTACCGGCCCACCAGAGAACTTCTCGACTACCGTGCGCAGCAGCAGCCGGTCCACATCGTCGAATCCGTGGTCATCCACCTCGAGCAGTTGCATGGCCGCCGTGGTTACCTCGACCGTGATCCGGCCGTCGGCGCGCACCTGTGCGTAATCGCGCACGCGCCGGAGCAGCCGGTTCGCGATGCGGGGCGTGCCTCGCGAGCGCCGGGCTACCTCGGCAGCGGCCTCCGGCGTGATGGCCACGTCGAGGATGCCCGCCGAGCGCCGGACAATCTCTTCGATGTCGTGCTCTGTGTAGAAATCAAGACGGTGGACAATGCCGAAGCGCGCCCGTAGCGGCGAGGTCAGCAGGCCCGTGCGCGTCGTGGCGCCCACGAGCGTGAACCGCTGCAGCGGTACTTTGACCGACCGGGCGCCGGGCCCCTGCCCGATCACGATGTCGAGCTCGTAGTCCTCCATCGCGGGATAGAGGATCTCCTCGATGGCCGGTGACAGCCGGTGGATTTCGTCGATGAAGAGCACCTCGTGAGCTTCGAGGTTGGTGAGCATCGCCGCCAGGTCGCCCGGCTTCTCGATCACCGGCCCCGCCGTGGCGCGCACGACCACGCCCATCTCGTGGCCGATAACATAAGCCAGCGTGGTCTTGCCGAGGCCCGGCGGACCGTAGAGCAGAACGTGGTCGAGCGCCTCACTGCGTCCGCGGGCCGCCGCAATCGAAACCTCGAGGTTGTCGCGGACGCGATCCTGGCCGATGTACTCGGCGAGCGCACGGGGGCGAAGACCAGCCTCATACTGGACCTCGTCCTCGGTCTGCCCCGCCGCCACGAGTCGATCGTCCACCAGAAGGCTATAGCCCCCGCGCTACGGAGTTGTACATCACCGCGTCAGCGCCCGGAGTGCCTGCCGTAGCGCATCCTCGAACGCCAGCCCGCCGTCTTCGGCCAGCACCCCATCGACGGCCCTCTCGGCCGGCGGCCGATGATAGCCGAGGTTCAACAACGCCGACACGAGGTCGTCTCGGAGCCGCCCGCCGCCGTCGGAGGGCACCGACGGCGCCTCGGTCCCCGCCAGCCTCACCAGGCGATCTTTGAGCTCCAGCACAATCCGCTCGGCGGTCTTCCGACCGACGCCGGGAACACGTGTCAACCGGCTGGCGTCCTCCTGCTGCACCGCGGTAACCAGGTCGCGCGGCTCGATGCCCGACAGCACGGCGATGGCTAGCTTTGGCCCGATCCCGCTGACGGCTATCAGCCGCTCGAAGACCTCCTGCTCGCACGCCGTCAAGAAGCCGAACAACTGCAACACTTCCTCGCGAACGTGCATGTGAATGCGCAGCGTCAGCTCGGCACCGGGGCCGCCGACGTCGTACCAAGTGGACAGCGGCACGTGTACGTCGTAGCCCACCCCCTGCACGTCGAGCGTCACCCGGTTGGGCGCCTTATCGATCACGCGGCCGTGCAGCCTGCCGATCATGCGGGCTTGTAGCGCCGCCAGGAACGCGCCGCCAACTTGCCACTCCCCGCCGCTCGCACCGCCGCCGTCGCCGGGCCGGCCGAATGGGCGTGGCAAACGGCCACCGCCAGCGCGTCAGCCGCGTCGTGCGGCGACGGCACGCGGTCGAGGCCGAGCAGCAGCTTGATCATCTGCTGGATCTGCCGCTTCTGGGCGTGACCGTACCCGACCACCGCTCGCTTGATCTGGGTCGGTGTGTACTCGTGCACTTCGCACCCGGCTCCAACGGCGGCCAGCATGGCCACGCCGCGCACGTGGCCGAGCTTCAGGGCACTGCGAGCGTTCGCCGCATGGAAGACATTCTCGATGGCCACGCACTCGGGACGGCACTCGGCAAGCACGCGGCCGAGCTCAGCGTGGATCCGGGCGAGGCGTTCGGGAAAAGTGTCCGAGCCCGCGACGGCAATAGCGCCACAGGCCACCAAGTGGTGACGCCGTCCGTCGGTCTCCACGCAGCCGTAGCCGGTGCGCTCGGAGCCAGGATCGATGCCGAAGATCCTCACGCCAGAGAAGCCTCGATCTCCTTTTCCTCGATGTCGTGGTTGGCCCAGATGTGCTGGACGTCGTCGTGGTCGTCGATCACATCGAGGAGCTTGAGCATCTGCTGGGCTTCCTTGCCCTCGAGCTTCACGTAGTTCTGCGGAATCCTCGCGACCTCGGCGCTGGCCGGGTCGATACCGAGCCCCCTCACCGCGTCGCGCACCGCCTCGAACGCCTCGGGCGGGCAGACGATCTCCCACCCGTTCTCGTCGTCGGAGACGTCGTCGGCGCCGGCATCGAGCACCGCCGAGAGCATAGCCTCCTCGTCGACGCCCGGGCGCTCGACGAAGACTTGTCCCTTCTTGTCGAACATCCACGCTACGCTGTTCTCGGACGCGAGGTTGCCGTTGTACTTCGAGAGCAGGTGGCGAATCTCACCCACCGTGCGGTTTCGGTTGTCGGTGACTGTCTCGATCAGCAGCGCCGCACCGCCCGGGCCGTAGCCTTCATAGACGATCTCCTCATAGGCGACACCTGGCTCCTCGCCCGTGCCGCGCCGGATGGCGCGCTCGATGTTGTCGCGTGGCATGTTGTTGGCCTTGGCATCGGCTACCACCGTGCGCAGACGGGGGTTGCTGTCAGGATCGCCGCCGCCGTCGCGCGCGGCAATGGTCAACTCCTTGATGATGCGGGTGAAGATCTTGCCCCGCTTGGCATCAGCGGCGCCCTTCTTGTGCTTGATGGTGTGCCACTTGGAATGGCCGGACATGTGCGAAGAGCTCCAGAAACCCCAAGAAAAACCGGGGTGTGATTTTACCATGCGAGGATTAGACTAGGGCTTGGCCGCCAGCACGATCCAGACCTCGGCGCGGGGGTCCCACGGCCCCCCCTGATAGTCGCCAAGTAGGGCCGACACCTCGAAGCCAGCCTTCTCGAGCCGGCGCCGTATCTGGGGCACCGACAGAGTGCGAAACGACAGCGTGAACCGCCGTGTCATGTGCTTGCGACCCCGGCGCTCGGTGAACTCCTGCTCGAAAGTAGTGATGCGCCGTACCCGATCCTGGCGCACTGACTCGACCAGTGTCACGCGTGTGCCGCCCCGCCGTCCGCGCCAGCCGTCGAGGCTCACCCGGCGCCGGTACTCGTCCCACGACAGGAGGTCAGCTACCAGCTCGAGGCCGAGCGTGCCGCCCAGCTCGAGGACGCGGTGAATCTCGGCCAGCGTGGCCGCAAGATCGCGTTCGTGCAGCAGCGATTGCAGGACACCGTAAGGCGCCATCACCAGCGCGAACGTGCCGCCGTCGGGAAACGGCATGTGGCGGATGTCGCCACGTACCAAGTAAAGCGCGCCGGCCGGGGGGGCGCGGCGAACGCGACGCCGCGCACGGTCCAGCATCGGGGCGGAGCGGTCGATCCCAACCACCGAAACACCCGTGCGGGCTACCGGCAGCGCGATGCGGCCAGTGCCGCAGCCCAACTCGAGCACGGGACCGCCCGAGTGCAACGCCATGGTCCGCCAGAAGGCCACGTCGCGGCGCCCCAGCGTGCGAGCATTCTCCCAGTCGTAGAAGGGCGCGTAGTCGTCCCACCCTTCCCAGCCCTCGCGGCGGGGTGGCGGCGCGCTGTCCCGCGCACGCGTCAATCCGAAACCACCAGCTCGCCGGGCACGATGGGCCGCGTCCGGGGAAGCAGTCCGCGGCGGGCTATCTCGCCCACCACGGCGAGGATGCCCACGAACACGGCGAGTTTGAGCGCGTCGGCGAAACGTGCGGCCGGCAGCACGCCCCACAGGAGCCACAGCACCGGCTGCGCGATCGTCACGGCCCAGACCGAACCGTAAAAATAGCGCCGCTCGTGGCCTTCACCCTGAGTGGACCGCTTCACACGCGGCAACCACCCGAAGGCGCCGAGAGCCCAGACCGTGCCCGCGATTGGGAAGTAGGCGACCTCGTACATCTGCCGCAAGCGCCAATCGCCCGAGACGACCGCCCAGACGAGCCCCGCGATGTTGAGCACAGCGAAGGCGATGACCTCGCCCCACGCCGTCGTGTAGCAGACGCGCCGGTAGAGTGGGTTCGGGCGGTCCTCAGTGAACCGGATGATGTACGGCCGGGGCTCGCAGCCTGGCAGGCGGCCACGGAAGCCGGCGACCCCCGTGCCGACCAGCACCGCACTCAGCCACCACGCCATCCGCTCGTCGAACCCGCTCTCGAACAGGTCGAACGTAAGCGGGCCGGGCGCGATGAAGAAAACGAAGACCCAGATCGGCCAGTGGCTGAAGCGATAGTAGAGCTTGTTGCGATAGCGCAGCCTCCGGTCGGTGTCGAGCTCGACAAAGCGGGAATGCGTCCTGACTGGCGGCTGCGGCATCGCTGGCGGGCCGTCACAGAATACCGCACCCCGACTAAACGTTCTTCAGCCGCGGCGCTCCGTGTGCCGCTTCTATCTCGTCGAGCGTGCGGGCCCAGCCCTCGCCGAGCAGGCGCGAGCGCGCGCGGTCGGCGAGCAACCGGTCGCCGGTCTGGCATGCCGCGCACTAGTTGGTCTCATTGGCAGCCTAGACCACACGCTGCACTGAGTCACCCAGTCGTGGGCACGGCTGGCCGCAGCAACCGTGCACGGCCATGCCCGGCCGGAAGACATTGACCGTGTCGAGAAATGCGTTGCCGGTCTCGTCCTGCAGGCGCACTGCCCCAGCGCGACAGGGCGTCCCGCACGGCGTCATGCAGTCGCACCACTTCGTCGTCAGAGAGGGGCGTCGTCCACCTTCGGGGCGGTGAGCGACTGCTCCAGCATGTGCGTCTCACACAAGACAGCTACCCGGCAACGTATCGAGACCCGCATCGAGCACCTTGAGATCACCAGGGATCGTGCGCGGCCAGCCAAGCGTGCCAGGCTACCACGTACAGCGACTCCCACCGCCAGTTGCTCATACCAGCGTGCCGTGGTCGAAGTCGAGTGCCAGCAGCCCGATGCGACCCGGAGGTATCCACCGAAAGCGGCTGGCGATCATCAGATGGAGATGCGGAATGCGAGCCGTCAAGCTCGAAGACTAAAGCGTGCCGAGCCGTCGCGGACGGAGGGCGATGCCTTCCTCGGCTCCTCGGAGAGGCCATCATCCCAAGGCTACTGACCGGACGGCCTCGCCGGCCATCTCGTCGCTTGGGCCCTCAAACCCGGCCGAGCCCGGCCGCATGAAAGTTGTCGGCAAGCGCCGACAGAGGTATCGTAGCTGGCAAACGAAAAGCCCGCACCAACAACGGATGATACGGGCTTGCGTCGTCTGGAGGCTCATCTCAGCGCCTCGCGATAACTCCCGGCAGCGACCTACTCTCCCACGCACCTGCGCACGCAGTACCATCGGCGGAGACAGGCTTAACTTCCGTGTTCGGAATGGGAACGGGTGTGACCCTGCCCCTATGACCACCGGGAAATGGTTGCCTAGGGTCCGGCGTCACGTAACGCAGCTCGCGGGCCGCGCACTCTCGTGACGCCGATCGTCCCAGACTATCTTGTCAAAGAACTACCAAATACCTTGCAAACGGCAGTTCCCCTCTTTCACACGCTCACGGGAAAAAAGAGAAATATGGTCAAGCCGCACGGCCAATTAGTACTAGTTAGCTCAACACATCGCTGTGCTTACACACCTAGCCTATCAACCTGGTCGTCTACCAGGAGCCTTCAGAGATCTTGCGACCTGGGAGATCTCATCTCGTGGAGGGTTTTACGCT
>CAZHTD010000061.1:0-5726 GCA_964535675.1 uncultured Bifidobacteriaceae bacterium
AAGCGATGAGCAGCGACGACCTCTCCTACCTCTCGGCGACGGAAGCGGCCGCTCTCATCCGGAGCGGCTCGCTCTCGACCGTCGACTTGGTGTCGAACGCGCTCGCGCGCATCGAAGAGGTCAACCCGACGCTCAACTGCTTCTGCTTCACCTACCCGGCTGAAGCCCTCGAGCAGGCGCGGGCGGCGGAGCGGGCCATCGCAGCGGGCGACGACGTGGGCCCCCTGCATGGCGTCCCCATCGCCATCAAGGACCTCACGCCCACCAAGGGCAAGACGACCACCTTCGGCTCCCACGCCTACAGGGATTGGGTGCCGGACTACGACGCCCTCGTCGTGCAACGGTTGCGCGAGGCGGGCGCCATCATGGTGGGCAAGACGACGACACCGGAGTTCGCCTTCTCCAGCCTCACGGACAGCCCGCTGTGGGGCATCACCCGCAATCCGTGGAACCCCGACCGCACGCCGGGCGGCTCGTCGGGCGGCTCCGCCGCTGCTGTGGTCGCCGGCTGCGTGCCGCTGGCGGAAGGCTCGGACGCCGGCGGCTCGGTGCGTATCCCCGCGTCTCACAGCGGCTGCGTGGGGCTGAAGCCCAGCTCTGGCCGGATCCCGTTCGAGTTCCTGCCGACCCAGTTCGACTACATGTGCTGCCACGGCCCGCTCTCGCGCACCGTGGCCGATGCCGCGCTGTTTCTGAAGCTCTGCCAGGGGCCGGACGAGAGAGACCTGAATACGCTGGCGCCGGCTCTCTCGGTCGACGTGCCGCCGCCGAGCGACGTGCGCGGCCTGCGCCTCGCGCTCTCCATCGACCTCGGCTACTACCGGATCGATGCGGACGTGGAGGCGAACACCCGAGCCGCAGCCGATGCCCTTGCGCAGGCCGGGGCCGAGATCGAGCCCGTCGAGCTCGGCTGGAGCGCGGCGTTCAACGAGGCATGGTGGGCCTACTGGGGCGTGTTCCAGGCCACGCATTTCGGCCATCACCTGGAGCGTTGGCGGGAGAAGATGCACCCCTCCGTCGTCGCCGCGATGGAGGAGGGCCGGAGGATGAGTGCGGTCGAACTGATGAAGACCGAGACCGTCTACACCGAGGCCTGGAACATGCTGCGCCCTATCCTCGAGCGCTGCGATGCCCTGCTCTGCCCGACCGAGGCGATTCCGGCACCCACCGTCGACTACGACGAGCTCGGCTCCATGGGGGACGACGCGGACGGCCGTCACCAGAGCATGGACATGACCATGCAGTTCAACGCGCTCAAGCTGCCGGCGCTGTCGGTGCCCTCGGGCTTCTCTGCGCAGGGGCTGCCCACGGGCCTGCAGATCGTCGGTCGCCGCTTCGATGACCTGACGGTGCTCCGCATCGGCACCGCGCTCGAAGAGGTGCGCCCCTGGCGCCAACACCGGCCGAGTTTGTAAGGGACGGCAAACCGTGGCCCCGATAAGCGTTACGGGCTAGGCTGCCGGCCTCGGCGGCAGCAGGGGAGTGGCGGCGATGGCCAAGGTGAAGGCCGGGCTCATCCAGATGAGCCTCAAGGGCGAGGTCGAGCACGACACGCCCGAGCAAATCAGCGAAAAGATGATCGCAGCCCACCTGCCCCTCATCGAGCAGGCGGCAAGCGAGGGCGTGCAGGTGCTGGGCCTGCAGGAGCTCTTCAATCTGCCCTATATCGGCGCGGTGCAGGACAACACCTGGTACCGCACGGCCGAGCGGGTGCCCGATGGGCCCACGGTCCAGCGCATGCGGGCGGAGGCTGTGCGCCTCGGCATGGCGATGGTCGTGCCGGTCTATGAGGAATCCCAGGCCGGCGTCTACTACAACACCGCCGCCGTGATCGACGCGGACGGGCGCTACCTCGGCAAGTTCCGCAAGATCCACATCCCCCACGTCGTCGGCTTCTGCGAGAAGTACTATTTCAAGCCCGGCGACATCGGCTATCCGGTCTTCGAGACCGCGTTCTGCAAGGTCGGGGTCTATATCTGCTACGACCGGCACTTCCCGGAAGGCTGGCGCGAGCTCGCCATGAACGGCGCCGAGGTGATCTTCAACCCGTCGGCGACAGTTCGCGGCCTGAGCGACCATCTCTGGACCCTGGAGCAGCCGGCCGCTGCGGTCGCCAACATCGTCTACATCGGCGCCAACAACCGCGTCGGCATGGAGGCGCCGTGGAACAACGGCCACTTCTACGGCTCCAGCTACTTCGTCAATCCGCGCGGCGAGATCCTGAATCAGGGGCCGGACGATCGGGACGCGCTGGTCACCGCGGAGCTCGACCTCGCCATGATCGGCGAGGTGCGCGACGCGTGGAACTTCTATCGCGACCGCCGGCCCGATACCTACGGCGCGGTCGCGTCCTGGCAGGTTTGAGCGGGCGAGCGAGAGGAGGCCCGGAGATGCGCAAGGTCAAGGCGGCCCTCATTCAGATGAACCTGAAGGGCGACCCGGCGGCGGATTCCATCGAGACGATCCGCGACAACATGATCGCGGCGCATATGCCGCTGATCGAGGAGGCGGCGCGTCAGGGCGTGCAGGTGCTCGGCCTGCAGGAGGTCTTCAGCGCGCCCTACTTCCCCGCCACCATCGACGACAAGTGGTTCGAGGCCGCCGAGGCGGTGCCGGAAGGGCCTACCACCCAGGCGATGTGCGCGGCCGCCAAGAAGCACGGCATGGTCATCGTCTCGCCGGTCTACGAGCGGGATCGCGACGGCACGCTTTACAACACCGCGGCCGTGATCGATGCGGACGGCGAGTACCTCGGCAAGTTCCGCAAGATTCACATCCCCAAGATCGAGGGCTTCGACGAGAAGCACTACTTCGCCGACGGCGATCTGGGCTACCCGGTGTTCGACACCGCCGTCGGCAAGGTGGGGGTCTATATCTGCTACGACCGCCACTTCCCCGAGGGCTGGCGCGCGCTGGCGTTGGGTGGCGCCGAGCTGGTGTTCAACCCGTCGGCCACCTTCCGCGGCGTCAGCGATCACATTTGGAACCTGGAGCAGGTGGGGGCCGCCATCGCCAACGGCATCTTCATCGGCACCAACAACCGAGTCGGCACCGAGCCCAGCCTCGGCAACCACGTGTTCTACGGCTCCAGCTATTTCTGCAACCCGCGCGGCGAGATCCTGGCGCAGGGCGGCGATGAGGACGACGAGCTGGTGATCGCCGAGCTCGACCTCGACCAGATCCGGGCGGTCCGTGACACGTGGCAGTTCTTCCGCGATCGCCGGCCCGAGACCTACCAGCACTGCGCCCAGCGCCCGTGAGGCACCGGCGCGCCGGGCACGACACGGGCCGGTCAGGAGCCGGAGGCGAGAGCCGGAGGAATCGAGCGGGAGTCTGCGGAAGAGGAACCTCGGCGGGAAGCGGCCCGCGCCCGCGTGGCTTCGCCGAAGGCGCCGAAAATCGCCATCGAGAACGGGTCTTCCGTCACCTTCCATTCGGGGTGCCATTGGACGCCGAGCGCGAATGAGGGGGCGTCGCTGACACGCACGGCCTCGATCTGACCGTCGGGCGCGACCGCTTCGATCGCGAGCCGGGGTGCGGGTCGGTCGATCCCTTGCGCGTGCAGCGAGTTGACCATGACCTCGCGCGCGGGCCAGAGGGACGCGAGCAGGCCGCCGGCGGCCAGCGTCACTTCATGGATCGGCCCGTACTGCACATCGCGGGGCTGATCATCGTCCGAACGATGGTCGAGCCGCCCCGGCAGGCTGTGGACTTCCTGATGGAGGCTGCCGCCAAGGGCAACGTTGAGCTCCTGAAAGCCGCGGCAGATGCAAAGGATGGGAACGCCCGCGTCGATTGCGCTCCGGATCAGCGGCAGCGTGGTTGCGTCCCGCTCCGGGTCGTGGAGCGTGCCGTCGGCGCTCGGCGGGCCGTCGTAGTGGGCCGGCTCGACGTTGGAGGGGCTGCCGGTGAAGAGCAGGCCGTCGAAGCGCTCCAGCACCTCGTCCTGGTCCAGCGCTCCGCCGAGCGAGGGCACCGCCACGGGTAGCCCGCCGGCAGCGTCGACCACCGCCCGCATGTACTTGTCGCCGACAACGTGGAAGGGGTGGATGCCAATGTCCCGCACGCAGGCGGGAAGGCCAATCAGGGGAACCGGCGGTGCGGTCATGCCGGCTCAGCTATCACGAGGCGTAGTCGCGGGCAAGAAGCCGCCCCGTCGCTGGATTCTCACATAGATGGCGCCGAGCCCCGCGCCCCGCACCACGTAGAGCAGCGTCATCGCGAGCCAAAGGCCGTGATTGCCCAGCGGCTCGTGCAGCAGCCATGCGCAGGGTGTGAAGACCGCGAAGGCCAGTATCATGTTATTGCGCATGTGGGCGGTGCGCGTGGTGCCCGTGAACACGCCGTCGAGGAAAATGCCCCAGACCGCCACCAGAGGCAGCACGATCAACCAGGGCAGGTAGTCGTAGGCTACGGCGCGCACCTCCTCGATATCCGTGAGCACGCGGATAATCGGCGCACCGGCAAGGCCGTAGACGGCGATCGTGATGAGAGCGAGCGCGAAGCACCAGACGAAGCAGGCCCGTACGGCGCCGGTCAGATCGTCCCGCCGCCTGGCACCGAGCGCGCGGCCGGTGAGAGCCTCGACGGCGAAGGCGAAGCCGTCGAACCCGAAGTTGAGGAAGATCACGAAGTTGAGCAGCACGGCATTGGCGGCGAGCACCACGTCGCCCTGGCGTGCGCTCAGCGTCGTGAAGAACGCGAACGCCGTGATCACGAAGATCGTGCGCAGGAAGATGTCGCCGTTGATACCGAGGAAGCGCCGCATGGCCGCGGCATCGAGAACGAGGCGCGCACGCCAACGACCGCCGTGGCTCTGAGCGAGGCGGGCAGTGACGGCGAGGCCGAGGATCAGCCCGGAATAGTCGGCGGCCACCGTGGCCCAGGCGACGCCAGGGACGCCGAGCTCGTAGACGAGCACCAGCACCAGGTCCAGCACGATGTTGATGCCATTGACGGTCAGCAGCAGCGCCAACGCCGCGCGGGTGTTCTGCATGCCGATGAACCAGCCCACGAGCGCGATGTTGGCGAGCGTGGCGGGCGCTCCCCAGACGCGGATAAAGAAATAGCGCATGCCCTCGCCGGCGACCGCCTCGCTGGGTTCCACCAGATAGAAGGCGAGCCAGCCGATCGGCCCCTGCAGCGCCAGAAGCACCAGCGCAATCGCGAGGGCGATGAGGAGCGCACGGGCGAGCGTGGCGCGCGTCTCGTCACGATCACGGGCACCGAAGGCCTGTGCCGTGAGCCCCGTGGTGCCCATGCGCAGGAAGTTGCAGCCAAAATAGAGAGTGTTGAAGATCAGCGCACCGACCGCGACCGCCCCGAGGAAGTGGGGTTCGGGCAGATGGCCGATCACCGCCGTATCGACCGCGCCGAGCAGCGGGATCGACAGGTTGGAGACGACCATCGGCCAGGCCAGGCGCCAGACCCGGCGGTGCCAGGCCCACTCACCCATCGGCAGCGATCGCGCTATCAAGCCCCGCCTCCGAGCGTCCGGGCGGCTGCGCGACCCTCGTTTATCGGGTTTGAGTCCGCTTGTTGCGCGGGTCGTCGAACACGAAGAGCCTGCGCGGCAGCCTGATATTGGTCTTGAGACCGTGCAGGGAGACGGTGGTCACGAGTCCCTGAGCATCGGTCACCCGCCAATGGGTCAGGCGCAGCGGCTCGGCATCCAGGATCAGAGTCAGGCTCCCGCCCCTGGGATCGTCTTCGTGCACCACGGTGAT
>CAZHTD010000061.1:5810-6343 GCA_964535675.1 uncultured Bifidobacteriaceae bacterium
ACTTCCACGTCCTCGCCGAAGCGCGTCACCTCCCTGGTGAGCGCCCCAAGCGGGGTTTCGTAGATGAACCAATCGTTGACCTGGCCGAGCTCCTTGTCGTGATAGTGGATCCATAACCCATCGCCCACGATGAGCACCGGCACCGGCGGCGCATATTCCACGCGGAGCAGCCCCGGCCGGCGCATATGGATCACCCCTTCGGCGACCTCGCCCTTCGGTCCCACCTGCGTGAAGTCCGCCCTCAGGGTCTGGAGCCCGTTGAGGTAGCGCTCGACGGCGGCGAGCGTCTCCTGCGCCGCCTCATCGAAGACGGCGGAAGCAGACTGCTGCGCCTCAGTCGGCTGGGCGGTGGCGAGCCACGCGACGAGTGCCGGGGCGAGGCAAAGGAGGGCGGCGGCGCGGGTCAACATCGACATGGTGTGAAATGTAGGGTGCGCGGGCCGCGCGAACAATCACAGGTCGTTGAGGGGTCAGTCTGCCGAGTGGTCGGAGACCAGCACCTCGCGCTTGCCGACATGGTTGGCCTGGCTGAT
>CAZHTD010000062.1:0-4869 GCA_964535675.1 uncultured Bifidobacteriaceae bacterium
TGCTCGACATGGTCTACACCAACGCCTTCTCGACCCTGAAGGTGGGCCGGGTGCGCTACGGGCTGATGTGCGGCGACGACGGCATGGTCTTCGACGACGGCACCACCGCGCGCCTCGGCGAGAACCACTATCTGATGACCACCACCACCGGCAACGCGGCCCAGGTGCTGGAGTGGCTGGAGGAGTGGCTGCAGACCGAGTGGCCGGAGCTCAAGGTCTGGTGCACCTCGGTCACCGAGCAATGGGCGACGGTGGCGCTCGCCGGCCCCAAGGCCCGTGAGGTGCTGGCCGCGCTGGCGCCGGAGATGGCGCTGGATGCCGCCTCCTTCCCCTTCATGAGCGTGAAGGAGGGCACGGTCGCCGGCGTGGGCGCCCGTGTCTTCCGCATCAGCTTCACCGGCGAGCTCAGCTTCGAGATCAACGTGCCCTGGCACCACGGGCGTCACCTGTGGGGAGCGCTGATGGAGGCTGGTGCCGGGCACGGCATCACCCCCTACGGCACCGAAGCCATGCACGTGCTGCGTGCTGAGCGGGGCTTCATCATCGTGGGCCAGGAGACCGACGGTACCACCACCCCCCACGACCTCGGCATGGACTGGATCGTCTCCAAGAAGAAGCCGGATTTCCTGGGCAAGCGGGCCTGGAGCCGCGAGGACTCGCGGCGTGAGGACCGCAAGCAGCTCGTCGGCATCCTCACCGACGACCCCAACGAGGTGCTGCCCGAGGGCACGCAGCTCGTGGAGAAGCCGGGGCGGCCGCCTCTCCCGATGATCGGCCACGTCACGTCCAGCTACGAGAGCCCCACGCTGGGCCGCTCCATCGCGCTCGCGCTGGTGAAGGGCGGCCGCGCGCGCAAGGGCGAGACGATCTACGCCGCGCCCGAAAGCGGCTTCCTGCCCTGCAAGATCACCGAGCCCGTGTTCTACGATGCGGAAGGAGCCAAGCGGGATGGCTGAGGCGCCGGCCCCGCGCAGTCCGCTCGCGGGCATTGCGGATGCGCTTGCAGAGGCGCGGGCCGACGGCGTGACGCTGGCGGACGGCTCGGCGCGTGCGCGCTTCAACCTCCGGCTCGATCCGAAGGACGCCGACGCGCTCACCGCTGCGGGTGCAATTCTCGGCGGGTCGCTGCCGCGCACGCCGAACACCGCGGCCTCCACCGTCAACGGCAAAACCCTGCTCTGGCTCGGCCCCGACGAGTGGCTGGTGACCGGCCCGGTGGAAGAGGGCGCTACGCTCGAAGACGCGCTCCGGGACCGCCTCGACGGCCGCCACCACGCGCTGACGGACGTGAGCGCCATGTACGCGACGCTCGCGCTTTCCGGTCCGCGCGCACGCGAGGTGCTGATGAAGGGCTGCCGGCTCGATCTGCATCCGCGCGCATTCAAGCCCGGCACCTGCGTACAGACGGCACTGGCGAAGGCGAACGTGATCCTGCACCAGACCGACGACGCGCCTTCCTACGAGGTCACCGTGCGCAACTCGTTCTCGGTCTATCTCGCCACCTGGCTCCTCGACGCCATGGCGGAGTACCGACAAGCCTGAGCGGTCCCCGCCACCCGCTTGGCTTTGTATCGAGGCAAGTCCCTGTGATCGAGGCCCGCACCGCGTGGGTCGGCGATCGCTCTCTCCACGAACCACGCGTTTCGTCCGAAGGGGTGATGGACCATGACGGTACTCGTTGAAACCCGCGCCGATCTGACGCTCGACGCCGCCCGCCGCGTGGCCTGGGAGGGCGAAGGGGTCGAGCTCGGCGAACAGGCGCTCGCCGCAATGGCAAGGGGCCGGGAACGCCTGGAACGCATCGTCGAGCACGACCCCGACATCACGATTTATGGCGTGACGACGGGTCCGGGCCAGCTTGCTCGCAGGACGCTGACGCCGGAACAGCGCGAGCGGTGGGCCGGCATGTCGCCCGCGCGGATCGCGACATCCTGGGGCGATCCGCTGCCCGAACGCGTAGTCCGCGCCATCGTGCTCGCGCGGCTGACCAACTTCGTGGAGGGTCATTCAGCAGTCTCGCCGGATATCGCCCGGCGCGTCGCCGCCATGCTGGATCAGGACGCGATGCCGATGATCCCGGCAAAGGGCCAGGGCGGCGCCGGCGAGATCCTGTCGTTGAGTCACCTGTTCACCGATCTGGCGGAGGCGGCACAGCCCGCAATGAAGGACGTGATGTGCCTGGTCAACGGATCGCCTGCGGCCGCGGGTCTCGTCACCGATGCCGCGCTCGTCGCCGAGAAGCGCCTCGATGTCGCGGCTCGGATCTTCGCGCTCTCCTTCGAGGCCTTCAACGCGCCGCTCGACCATCTCGACCCGGCGCTCGCCGACAACTGGAACAATCCGCACGATCGCTGGGCGCTCGGACGCCTGCGCGAGCTGGTGGGGGGCGGACATGGCGGGGACCGGCGACCCTATCAGGCGCCCGTCAGCTACCGCATCCTTCCGCGGATGCTGGGGCAGGCCCGGCGTGCAGCGTCGCTCGCCGCCGAGGTCGCGGCAGAATCGCTCCAGGCGGTGACGGACAACCCGGTGTGGGCCGAGGGCACAGGCGACGATCAACCCTTCGGCCGCTTCATCTCCAACGGCGGCTATCACAATCCCCACGCGGTGCTTTCCATGGATGCGCTTACCGCCGCGTGCGCCAATCTCTGCGTTCTGGCCGAACGCCACGGCGCGAAGCTTCTGGACGGCGCCGTCTCGTTGCTTCCCGATCAGCTGGTCGCGTCGGAGGCCGACGACGATACCCCGCGCCCCTACCTGGGAGGGCTGCCGATGGCCCAGACCGGCTACGAGGAGGAAGCCCGTCTCTACGCCCAGGCCACGCTGCTGCCCGGCAGCGAGTCGGGCGGTTTCGGCCAGAACGACGTGGCGAGCCCGGTGTTTCTGGCATGGTCCAAGCAGGATCGCGCCGGCCAGTGCCTCGATATGGCGCTTGCCAGCCTCGTGCCGATCGCGCTCCGCGCCCTGGACGTCACCGACCGGCCCGTTCCTGCGCCACTGGCCGCACTCGAGGCCGCGGCCAGGGAGATCGTGCCCGATCCTACGGAGCGCCCGGCGTTCGGCCCCGTGGTGGCAGCGCTCACCGACGTCTTACGAAGCGACATTTATCCGAGTTAGTGCGACATCATGACCGGCACGGTCATCTGGCGCAGAATGTCGCGGGTGACACCGCCCAGCAGCACCTCTCGCATGCGGTGGTGGCCGTAGCCGCCCATGACGAGAAGGTCCGCCCCGTGATCGCTGATCTCGGAGAGCAGGGCGTCGCTCGCGGCGAGGTCCGATGAGCTGATCGCGTGCCTGGCCTCGGCGCTGACACCGTGACGCGCCAGGTAGGTGCTGACTTCGGCTCCGGGTATGTGCTTGCCGTCGCCGGTGTCGATCCCGAGGACGATCACCTTGCTCGCCTGCTGCAAGAGCGGCAGTGCATCGGCGAGTGCGCGCTTCGCCTCGCGGGTGCCGTTCCAGGCGAGCATGACGGTCTCCGCATTGACGCCGAAGGAGCCGGCATAGGGCCAGACCAGCACCGGCCCGCCTGCGGCGAGCACCACGCTGTCCGCAAGCCCGGAGATACTGTTTTCGTCGTCTGGGTCGGTTTGGCCGACGATGGTGATATCGGCGTAGTGTGCGCTCGTGGTGACCCCATCGACCGGGTCGCCCGTCAACAGGCGCCATTCGGACGGCACCGTCGACTTAGCCGTCCGTTGGGCGAATTGCCGCTCGGCCTCTTCGGCGAACGATCGCTGTTCCGTATCCAGCCGCTTGTAGACCTCGGTGGAGAGCTCGAAGCTCGCGAAACCGGGGACGACGAGACGAGGCAGCACGTAGACGCCGGTAACCTTGCCTTCGTGTCGTTCAGCCAACTCGATCGCGGCCTCAAGCCGCACCTGCGAGCGATTATCCTGAGCCAGATGCACGACGATATCCTTGTACGCCATGGTCAAGCCTCCTTCTCTGCACCGGCCCGCGCCTGACACCCGAGCCTTGGGGCGCAGGCCAGCCTAACCAAGCGACCGAGGGCGCGGTATGACATGAGTCATGGCCGCCGCCGGCGCGCCTCATCCCTAATGCGCCATTAGGACCGGCACGGTCATCTCGCGCAAGATGTCCCGCGTGACGCCGCCGAACAGCCTCTCGCGCAGGCGGCGATGGCCGTAACCGCCCATGACGAGGAGGTCGATGCCGCAATCGCCGATTTCGGAGAGCAGAGCATCGCCGGTATGAATGCCGGTTGAGGTCCGCGTGTGCCGGGCCTCCGCCCTGACTCCGTGGTGCGCCAGATGCGTGCTGACGTCGGCCCCGGGTATGTGCGTGCGGTCGTCCCTGTCGACGCCGAAGACGATCACCTTGCGCGCCTGTTGCAGGAGCGGCAGCGCGTCCGCGAGCGCGCGAGCCGCCTCGCGGGAGCCGTTCCAGGCGAGCATGATGGTCGCCGCGGTGGCGTGGCACGAGCCGGTGTAGGGCCAGACCAGCACGGGGCCGCCCCCGCCGAGCACGACGCCGTCCGCCAGTCGGTTGATCGTGCGCCCATCGTCGGGGTCGGTCTGGCCGACGATGGTGATGTCCGCGTAGTGCGCGTTCGTGGAGACGGACTCCACGGGATCTCCCGCCATGAGGCGCCACTCGCACGGCACCTGAGTCTTCGCCGCGCGTTCAGCGAAATGCGCCTTGGTCTCTTCGGCGAACGTGCGCTCCTCCGTATCCAGCCGTTTCAGGACCTCGGGCGGAATCTCGCAGCGGACGAACCCGGGAATGTTGCGCGGGGACAGCACATAGACGCCAGTCACCCTGCCATCGTAACGTTCGGCGAGTTCGATTGCGGCATCGAGCCGCGCCGCCGACCGGTTGTCGGTCCCGAGATGCACAACGATG
>CAZHTD010000063.1:0-3667 GCA_964535675.1 uncultured Bifidobacteriaceae bacterium
CGCGACCTGACGGACCACCTGGCCGGATACGTCGGCTGGGCGGAGGCGTAGAGCGCGTCCGACTTTATCGGACGCGCTCCAGCTCCTGGGGCCTCAGGCGCCGACGTATCCGGCCAGGTGGTCCGTCAGGTCGCGGGCGTCGTCCCCGGTACCGTGGATGAAGCTCGACTTGCGCCGCCGCAGGAAATTGAGGCCGATGCGATAGACGCCGGGCGCCCCCGTCACCACGCCGCCGTCGTGGCGCAGCCTGCCCTTGTGGTCGAAGACGGGGAGGTCGATCCAGGAGTGATCGGGCTCGTACCCGGTCGCCCAGATCACCGTGCGGATCCCCTCCCGTGCGAGATCCAGGGTGAGCGGCGGCGATTCCTCCACCCGCGTCGGCTCGAAGCGGTGCGGCGGCTCCACGCCGTCGCCCTGCCCGTTCTCGTCGACCCACTCGTCGATGGTGTTGAGCAGCCGCACCTGCTTCAGGTCGGCGAGCGTGCACTTGTTGAGGAGCGAGCCCGAGAACTGCGCCTTGCCGTCCGCGAACCCGGCGAGCGAGCCCACGAGGCGCGCCCCCTGATCGGTGAGCGTGTTGAGGTTGAGCGTCGCCCGCTCGGGCGTGCCCACCAGTTGCGGCGACGGCACGCGGCGCGCGCGCAGGATGTCGTCGACCTCGTCGTAACGCTCGTCGTGCAGCCCGGTGCGGTCCATCCACCACAGGATGTCCTTGCCCCGGTAGGTGCGCGGCATGCGGACGTGCTCGCCCACCGCGAGCGTCACCGGCCGCCCGGAGCGCAGGACCTCGTCCGCGATCTGCACGCCCGTGGCCGACGCGCCCACCACCAGCACGCCGCCATCGGGCAGCGCCGCGGGCCGCCTGTAATCCATCGGCGTCACGGACTCGATGCCGCCGGGAAGCGCCGCCGCGACCGGCGGCAGCTTGGGCCGATTGAACCCGCCGGAGGCGATCACCACTGCCCGGCACCGCCAGGCGCCCCGATCCGTCGCCACCTGGTAGCCGTCGCCGTTGCTGGCGAGCAATTCGACCGTGGTGTCGGTCTCCAGCGGGGGCGCGACAAGCCGGGCGTAGCGTTCGATGAACGCCACCACCTCGGCCATGGTCATGAAGCCGTCGGGGTCGTCGCCGTCGTAGGCGAGGCCGGGCACCCTGGTCTGCCAGTTGGGCGTCAGCAGGCGCAGGGAATCCCAGCGTTCCGTCCGCCACGTGTGCGCCACCTCGCCGCGCTCGATCACCACGTGATCGATGCCGCGCGCGGCGAGGCAATGGCTCACGGCGAGGCCGGCATGCCCGGCGCCCACCACGACGGCCGTGGTACGCACGGCGAAGGTCAGGCGATGTCGACGGTCACGTTCGTCGGGTTGGTCAGGATGTCGAAGACCGCCGAGCGCTTCTGCGACTGGGCGACCAGCGCCTTGATGTCGTCGGGCGTGCCGTCGGCGTCGATGTCGTAGGTGACGCGGACGTTGCTGAAGCCGTTCCGCACCTCGGGATCGGCGCCCAGGATGCCGGCGATGTCCATGTCGGCCTCGACCGTGGCCTTGACCGAACGCAGCTGGATTTCCCGCACCTGCGCGACCGCCGCGACGCCTGCGGTCAGGCAGCTCGCGAGGCCCGTGAGCACGATCTCCACCGGCGTCGCCGCGTTGTCCTCGGCCGCGAACACCAGGGGATGGTCGGACTCGAACGTGTAGTCCGCCTTGTGGTCGTGCTCGCCGCCGAGCCCGAAGTAGCCCTCCACGTGCGTCTTGCTGTGCGTGCCGTGGAGCCACTCGTTGGTGACGCGCCACTTGAACTGGCCGGCCTCGGGCGTCTCGCCCAGGGCATTGCGGGCACCCAGCAGGTGCTCGACGTTGACGCCGTTAAGGCTGGCGGCCGTGCTGGAATCGGACATCGAATTTCTCCTCTTGGACATGGTTGTCGGGTGCCGACACTGCCCCTCTCGTTGGCTGTGCCGGACACGTGGAGGACCGCAGGACCTCCATCGTTCTCACCCGGTGGGATCGGCTACGAGCCGTAGCCTAGGTACAGTCGAACTGGGACGCGGCCCCCGGAGGGGCGAATGGTTGGGCGTACAGAGTCGTCATCCGGCGTTACTCCTCTCGTCTCCTACGCGCTCTACGAGCGCCGAGAAGCGGAGCTCCGCCTTCGGCTGACTCATCGATCAGGCATTGGCACCGCTCTCGGCGGTTGCCGCGGCTTCAAAGGGCCTGTCCCTCCACCGCTCTGGATGAGCGCGTCCTGTAGCGGGATGGAAACACACTCGGGCCGGGCCGGTCAATGCCTTGTCGCAGCCGACTTGCATGCCGGCGACGATTGGAGCCGGCCAGCCCGGTGGAGCGATCCGCTCAGGGCATTTCCGCTTTACATGGAAATGTTCAGAGTCTTTGTCGCTCACGGCAGTTGGCCGGCCTGCGCTTGCGCGCGCCTATCGGCGCGACCGGCCAACGCCTGCGCGGGCGGGCCGCTGTCGCGGCCTGTCGCGCGTCCGTCAAGAACGAACGCGCTCTAACTCAGCGGGATCATCACGTGGGTGCGGAAAGGCTCGCGCTCCTGCAGCCGTGCGTACCAGGCCGCGATGTTGGGGAGCGCCGGGCGCTCGATATCCAGCGCGTGGTAGCGGTAGCAGGCGGCACCGGCCGCGACGTCGCCCATGGTGAGATCGTCCGCCGCGACGAAGCGCCGCCCCTCCATGTGCGCGTCGAGGATGCGCCAGGTCTCGCCCATGGCGCGGATGCAGCGCTCGATCTTCGCCGCATCACGCTCCGCCTCGGGCGTGCGGATGAGGCCGATGAAGACCGGCGCGAGGTTCGGCAGCAGCGTGGTCTGCATCCAGTCGAGCCAGAGGTCCGCCCGCGCACGGGCCGAGGGGTCTTCGGGCCAGAGGCTGCCTGCGCCATAGCGCGCCGCGATGTAGCGCACGCAGCTGTGCGATTCCCAGACGGTGGTGCCGTCCGCGTCGACGATGGTGGGGATGCGCCGGTTCGGGTTGAGCGCGCCGTACTCGTCCGTATCCAGCCCGCCGAAGGGGCCGCCCACGTCCTTCCGCTCGTGCGCGAGACCGAGTTCGCCCACGCACCACATCACCTTCTGCACGTTGATCGAGTTCTTGCGGCCCCAAACGACCAGCATGTCCGGCCTCCTCAGCCCCTTGTCCTGCGAGGGCGGCAGTATGCCGAATGGCGCGCGGACGGGCCACGGTCGCCCTCCCCGCAATCTCGGTTCGACGTGGCGCGCCGCTCGCGATAGGCTCTCGCCCAACCAATTCCCGGTGCGGCGTGGAGCAAGAGGAGGGCGCGATGAGGGCCAATTTCACCCAGTACGACAACGAGGACCTTCGCCAGAAGGACCGCGACCACAACATCCATCCCTGGACCGACTTCGCGACCTTCAAGCAGGAAGGCTCCGAGGTCATGGCCGAGGCCGAGGGCGTCCACGTCTACAACGCCGAAGGCGAACGCTACATGGACGGCATCGGCGGGCTCTGGTGCGTCAACATCGGCTACGGCCGGGACGAGATGGCGCAGGCGATGGCCGACCAGGTGCGCCGCATCCCCTACTACTCGACGTTCACGCACCTGACCACGCCGCCGGCGGCGGAGCTTGCCGCGAAGCTCGCCGAGCTCGCGCCGGCCTCCATCAACCACGTGTTCTACGGCACCG
>CAZHTD010000064.1:0-3482 GCA_964535675.1 uncultured Bifidobacteriaceae bacterium
CCACCAGAAGATGATCTGCAGCAGGACCGGGACGTTGCGGGTGAACTCGACCCAGGTGGCCACGATGCGGCTGATCAGGTAGTTGTTCGACAGCCTGAGGACGCCCGTGACGAAGCCGATGACCGTCGCAGCGAAGATGCCCATCACCGCGACGAGGACGGTGTTGAGCGCGCCGACGACGAAGGCCTGCCCGTAGGTGGACGTGGATGCGTAGTCGACCAGGCGCTGGTTGATGTCGAAGTTGGCGGTATCGAAGAGGAAGCCGTAGCCGGACGAGAGGCCGGCCTCGCGCAGGTTGGTGATCGTGTTCAGCACGACGAAGACGGCGATCCCCGCCAGCCCGAACACAATGAGAACCTGGAAGATGACGCCGCGGGCGCGCTCGTCGGTCCAAGCGCGGCTTATGTCGAAGCCGCGACCGCCTGGGGGCGCTCTCTTTCTCACGGTGGCGCCGCCCTCCTCAGGTTATCGAAACAGTATCTCTCGTCTCAAATAAGCACTGTCCGGGAAAATAATCACCGTCCCGCCCGGCCGTGCGGGCGGGACGGTGTCGCGTCGAACTTAACGGAACGGAGGCGAGTAGAGGATGCCGCCGTCGGTGTAGAGCGCGTTCAGGCCACGGCCCAGGCCGAGCGGGCTGTCGGGGCCGATGTAGCGGTCGAAGATCTCCGCGTAGTTGCCTTCCGCGGCAATTGCGCGGACCGCCCACTGCGCATCGAGGCCCAGCATCTCACCCAGCGAGCCTTCCGTGCCCAGCATCCGGTTGATCTCCGGATGATCGCCTGCGGCAGCGGCCATCTCGTTCACGTTCGCCTGGGTCACGCCCAGCTCCTCGGCCGTGATCAGCGCGTTGAGCGTCCAGCGCGCGATATCCGCCCACTGATCGTCGCCCTGGCGCACCAGCGGCCCGAGCGGCTCCTTCGAGACGATCTCGGGGAACACCATGTGCGCGCTCGGATCCTCGAAGGTGGTCTTGGTCGCGGCAAGACCGGAGGCGTCCGTGGTATAGACGTCGCAACGCTCCGCCTCGTAGGCCGCGCGGGCCTCGGCGTTGGTCTCGATCGGCACCGGCTCGTAAGTGATGCCGTTCACGCGGAAGAAGTCCGCAAGGTTGAGCTCGGTGGTGGTGCCGGTCTGGATGCAGACCGAGGCGCCGTCGAGCTCCGTGGCGCTGCTGATGCCAAGCGCCGTGCGGCCGATGAAGCCCTGGCCGTCATAGTAGCTGACGCCGATGAAGGTGAAGCCGAGGTCGACGTCGCGCGAGAAGGTCCACGTGGTGTTGCGCGAGAGCACGTCGATCTCGCCCGAGGCCAGCGCCGGGAAGCGCGTCTTGCCGGTCAGGTTGACGAAGGAGATCGCGTTGGCATCGCCGAGCACGGCGGCCGCCATCGCCCGGCAATAGGCCACGTCGAAGCCGGTCCAGTTGCCCGCATCGTCGGTGTAGGCGAAGCCCGGCAGGCCGGTGTTGATGCCGCACTTGAGCGTGCCTGCGGCCTTCACGTCGTCGAGTGTCGCTGCCTGGCCGGGAACCGCGCCCGCCGCCACCAGCGCTCCGGCCACCGCAATGGCGCCGGCGATTTTCTTGAAGCTCATTCCCGTCCTCCAGTTCCAGGTGCAGTTTCTCCGCACGCCCGCAGCAGATGGCCTGCCGTCACGCGAGAAAGCGGCCATTGTCGCCCGCCACCTCGGCGCACGTAGTTCGCAGTTTAGGAAACGGAACTGGGAGGAGGCAAGGGCAGATCGTGGGAAGGGCACGGGTATGAGAATTTCGGATATACCGCAACAGTACGATTGAAAACTTATATCGGCGGTGGTCTGCAACGCGCCATTGCTGGCTGCGGCGTCGCGCCCTTGAGGCCGGACGGCCGGAACGGGATGATGTCGGGGCCGGGATGGCGGGCGCATTCCGGGTCCCTTGGGGGCCGGGGAACGTGGGCGGGGGCAGTCGTGACCGATGCAGCGCAATCATGGGCGGGCCGCGCCCCGTCGGCCATGACTTGCAGGCGGTTCGGGCGGCGGCGCAGGTGACGAGCGCAGGCTCTTCGCCCGGCGAGCCCCTGCCGCGCCGGGGCTTCGTCCTGCTTGCGGCATTGACGCTCCTCTGGGGCGTCAACTGGCCGATGCTGAAGCTCGCGCTCTCCGAGCTTCCGGTGCTGACCTTCCGCGGGCTCTGCCTCTTCTGCGCGGGCCTCATCATCATCGCGCTGCACCGGGCGCTCGGCCGCTCGCTCCGCGTGCCCCGCCACCAGTGGCGGCCGCTGCTGGTCTCGGGCTTCTTCAACATTACGGTCTGGCATCTCGCGACCGGCTTCGGGCTGCTCTACACGACCTCGGGCCGGGGCGCGATCATCGCCTACACGATGCCGATCTGGACCGTGCCGGTGGGCTACGCGGTGCTCGGCGAGCGCCCCGGCTGGCGCCGCCTCAGTGCGCTGGCGCTGGGCTCGGCCGGCCTCGGCGTGCTGATCGCGAGCGACGCGCACACCCTCGGCGTCGCACCGCTCGGGCCGCTGCTGGTGCTGACCGGCGCCGTCGGCTGGGCCTGCGGCACGGTCGCGCTCAAGCGCATCGACTGGCAGGTCTCCATGTGGGTGCTGGTGGGCTGGCAGTGCCTGATCTGCGGTGTGCCGATCTTCGCAGCCGCCGCCGTGGTGGACGCGGATGCGCTGGCGTTCCCCTCGCTCTGGCCGCTGGTCTCGGTGATCTACAACATCCTCGCGCCGTTCGTGATCTGCTACTACCTCTACTATGAGATCGTGCGGCTGTTCCCGACCGGGGTGGCGACGGTGGGCACCCTCGGCATCCCCATGATCGGGCTGTTCAGCGGCGCGCTGATTCTGAACGAGCCACTCGGCTGGACCGAGTTCACGGCCTTGGGCCTCGTCATCGCGGCCCTCGCGGTGCCGGTGGTGACCCGGCCGGAGAGTTTTCGGCGCGGCGGATGAAGAACACGACGGCAGGCTGCTGGGTGCTGACCGAAGGCATCGCGGGCACCGAGAACCAGTGCCTCGGGCTCGCCGAGGCGATGGGCGAGACGCCAGAGGTCAAGCGCACCGTCCCCGCCGCGCCGTGGCGGCACCTGCCGCCGGCGTGGCTGACGCCGCCGCTCCACGCGTTGCGCCCCGGCAGCGATACGCTGGAACCGCCCTGGCCGTCGCTCCTGATCGCCGGCGGGCGCAAGGCGCTGGGCCTCGCGCTCAGGCTGCGGCGCGAGGCCGGCTGCTTCACCGTCTGCGTCCAGAATCCGCGCGCAGCGCCGGAGCGCTTCGACCTGGTGGTCGCCCCGCGCCACGACGGGCTGAGCGGCGCCAACGTGGTCGAGACCCGGACCGCGCTGCACCGCGTCACGCCCGCCCGCCTCGCCGCCGCCGGGCAGCAATTCGCACCGGACCTGGAGAGCCTGCCCCGGCCGCTGGTGGCGGTGCTGGTGGGCGGCGCGAGCCGGCGGCACCGCTTCGCGCCGTCGGACGGCGCGGCGCTCG
>CAZHTD010000065.1:0-3200 GCA_964535675.1 uncultured Bifidobacteriaceae bacterium
TGACGCCGTCCGCATCGACCGGCACCGCGCAGCAGAGCGCGAAGTCCTTGTCGTCGGCAGTCATGTTGCGGCACGGCATGACCAGGTATTCGTGGACATAGGGCGCCGCCGTGACGATCGCCTTCGCGCCCCGTATCACGATGCCATCGGGCCGGCGCTGGGCGATGTGCACGTAGGAATCGCGCACGCTCTGGGCATGGGGCCGGCGCGAGCGGTCGCCCTTGCCGTCGGTCATGGCGACGCCGAGGGTGAGGTCCTCGGCCTGCACCTGGTGGAGGTAGGCGAGGAAGCGCTCGTGCAGGGCGCTGCCGGTCTCCTGATCCATGCGCCACGTGGTCTGGTGGATGGCGTTGAGCCCGTCTTGGGTCAGGTAGCGCTGGGCGCAGCCGGTGTACTGGCAGACCAGCCGCACCGCCTCCAGCTTGTGGAGCTGGTCGGTGGTCGAGCGGTTGATGTGGAGGAAGCGGTGGACCTCGTCCCCGGTGCTCTCCTCCACCGCCGTCATCGTCGGGCGGTGCTGCTCGTCTTGCGCGAAATCGTAGACGAGCCCGAGCGCGGCAACGCCGGGCCCGAAGCGCGGCTCGTCGGCGACGGACGCGACCTCGTCGCCGTCGACATAGACGCGGGGCGAGAGCCGCCGCAGGGACTCCCGGTACGCCTCGCCGGACATCAACATCGTGGCCCCCCGTTCAGCCGGCCTGCGCGTCCCGCTGGCGGACCGCCTCGGCAATCCGCAGCACGCGCTCGGCCTTCTCGTAGATCGGGTAATCGATGAAGTAGCCGTCGACCTGGATCGAGGCCGAGCCCGCAGCCTCGGCCTCCCTGAAGGCGGCGACATGCTTCTCCGCCTGGTCCACGGCCTCGGCGCTCGGCGTGAACACGCGGTTGACCGGCTCCACCTGCTTCGGGTGGATGCAGAGCTTGCCCTGAAAGCCGAAGCTGAGCGCGGTGTGCGCCGAGCGCTCAAGGTTCTCGCCGTCTGCCAGGTCGATGAAGACCGTGTCGATGGGCGGCTCCAGCCCGCCCACGCGGGACGCGAGCACGATGGTCGCGCGCGCGTGCGCCAGCTCGGCTTCCGCCCCGGTCCAGACCATGCCCATGTCGCGCGTGTAATCGCCCGCGCCGAAGGAGAGCCGGCGGACGCGCGTGCCGGCAGCAGCGATCGCCTGGGCCGCAGCGACGCCCTGGCCGGTCTCGATGATCGGCACCAGGTCGATGGCGCCCTTCTCAAGCCCCCGCTCGCGCTCGAGCTGGCCGAGCAGCCAGTCCACCGTCTCGAGCTGGCTGGGCGCCTCGACCTTGGGCAGCATGACGCCATCCACACCTGCCGCCACGACGGCCTGGAGGTCGCCGTAGCAGTAGTCGGTATCCAGCCCGTTCACGCGCACGTAGCCGAGGCAGCCGCGCGGCGCCTGCAGAGCCTCCACGACGACCGACCGCGTCGCCTCCTTCTCCGCCGCGGCGACGGCGTCTTCGAGATCGAGGATCACGGCGTCGGCGCCTGCGCCGAACACCTTGGCGACCTTGCGCGGATGGTTGCCGGGGGCGAACAGGTAGGTGCGGTGCAGCTTCATGGGAACTCGCTGAAGGCTCCGGTCAAACAACCACAGCGCACCGCCCCGATCAAGGCAGCCAGCACCGGCGGCGGGATCGGCCCCGCTCCGAGAACTTGCAGCGGAAATGGGGATCGGCGGCGCTATTCGAGTCTTTGTTATGGAAAAGCCAAGGAAAGCCCGTATGCTCCCCGTAATATACGCTTTGTTCTGGCAACGTGGACCATCTTCTGGTCTTGTGCTCGACTTGCGAACGACGCTCATGTCAGCATGAGCAACGACTCGAACGGAATTGAGGCGCCACATCTCGGGCCACCGACGAAGAACGGAGGACGGCGATGATCCAGAGCTGGAATCGACGGCTGGTCGGCAGTCTCGCGCTTGGCATTGCCATCGTGCTGGGCTCGTCCTTGGCGGCAACCTCCCTGCGGGCCGATTCGGCATGGTCGTGGGAAGGCGTGATCGTCGGTGGAATCCTCGGCGGACTGATCGGCTCGGCGCACGACGGCAGGACCGATCACGTGGCCGCGATCACCGTCACCACGGGTCTGGCCCCGTTCTACGACGGTCCGTTCATCGTCCATCATCATCACGGGGGATGGCACCGCCACCCGTGGCAGCATCGGCGCGGCTGGCGCGTCTGGCTGGGGCGCCAGGCCCCCTGGTCCATGCACCACGACCGGTATGACCATCGCCAGTGGCGCGGCCCGCGGGTCCAGCTACGGTCAGCGCCCCCGCACCCGCAGGGGCACCGGCATCGCCACGGCCACCAGGCTCATCAGCAGACACGGCAGACGAATCCGCACGTGCACCGGCACGGCCATGCCCACAGGTGGTAGCGGCCGCGCGGCCGCGCCCTGACAGACCCGGTTCAGCCTATTCCGGGTGAAAGGCGAGCTCGCCGTACCAGGCGCGGGCGCTCTGCCCGCAATTGTCCGAATCGGTCATGACGGCGATGCCCTCGAGCGCGTCGACCTCCATGCCGAAGAGGCGGCGGAAGTCGGCGCGGACGTCCCTCCTGTAGCTCTGCCACGTCCCGGCCTCTCCCTCGCCTGACTGGACGGCGACCATCATGACCTTGGAGGTGAACGGGTTGGGCCAGCTCTGGCCCACGTCCGCCCGGTTCGCCCACACGTAGTTGACCGCGCGCGGCATGTCGAACCAGCCCTCGCCGGGCGCGACCACGTAGACCCGGGCCGCGAAGTCGTCGCCGTCCTTGATTCGCTCGTCGTCGACCGCGAGCGGCTTCTCGATGCGCCAGCTCCACTCGAGGATCGGCGTCTCCGTCAGGTCGATCTCCCGCTCGAGGTAGAGGCTCGACGCCGTGGCCGCACTGTCCGCCTCGATGACGCGCCGCCCGTCGAGCTCGACCACGCGGTATCGGGTCTCGCCCTCGAACTCCTCGATCTCCCAGCCGCCCCGGTCCCCGGACGACGGCCATTCCAGCACGAGCGGCCCGGCGTAAGCCGGCAGCGCGACCAGCGCCAAGGCGAGAAAGGCGGGCGCGAATGGGTGCATCGGGCGAGTCTGTCCCACTGCCGGCCCGCGGGCAACCGCGCAGGCCGGCCAACCCGCATTCCCGTTTGCACTTCAAAGCGGCATATTCCGGCATACGCCGGCACAAAGTGGGACAAAGTGGCACAAGGT
>CAZHTD010000066.1:0-2702 GCA_964535675.1 uncultured Bifidobacteriaceae bacterium
TCGTTAGCGCAGCATGAAAGTCGACCGTGGGGACACCGCCCGGCCGGCGGTGCGCTTCATGGTCCGGCGGGGCGATGACGACGTGCGCCGAATGATGGCGCGACTCGATGCCGGCGATGTCGTTCCTCACCCACGGCTGCCCGATCAGTTTGCCGACGTATCCGTCAGCAGTTGCGCACGCACTGCTCGGGCCTGACGAACTCGCCCCGGATCCCCCTCCGGAAGTCCGGGTACATCGTCTCGGCTCCGCCCAGAATCGCCTGCCGCGGAATGCCATAAAGCCCGGTCAGCTCGTCAATCCAAGGGTTCGCGCCCGGCAGATAGTGCGGGATCCGGTCGCCGCTCTGGCCCTCGTAGCCCGGCACGCACGGCGGGCCGATCGGCCGGAGCGGCTGCACGCGCCTTACGAAGTTCTTCGAGATCATGAACGGCTCAGTCAGGTACACGGGGTCCTCGATCACGACGAGCATCGTCATCAGATCACCGTTGACGATGAAATAGCTGGTCATCGTCGCCTGGTCACTGTTCGGCGCACCGTTCCGCCTGATAATGCCGGCTCGCATGTGGGTCGTGTAGGCAACCAGCGTGTCGCCCTGCCAAGCGCCAGTGGTGAAGCCGCCGCGGGGATGCGGCGCGTTGGGGGACGGGTGAGCGCGACCGTCCATCCAGATCGTGGTCTCGGCGCGGTCTTCCCAGGCGCCGATCTTCCACGCTACCGTCTCGCCGGTGATCGGGTCGGTCTCGTTCCAGATCTTCAGCCCGAACGGCCCGAGGGCGATGTAGTGCGGCGGGTACATCCCACACTGCCGCTCGATGAGCCCCAGCTGGGACGCCGAGTGCGACAACGCGCGGGCGCGCCCCGCCTCATTAAGCGGGAGCCCGGTCATGTCCACGGCGTAGGGACCCGGCCCACGCTCGAGCGCGTCCTCGTGGTTGCTGCCCCCCCACGAGCCCGACAGATCGATCTGCGCCTCTGTGGCGAGGGGAATCAACACAAGCAGGCAGCCGGTGAGCCAGCGGGTCATGTCGTCACCACGTGGCCGAGCACGGCGTGGGATCCCACCCCGCATCGGCGGCCTCACGACGGAACTGAGTGCTCACGATGTAGGGCTCCGTGAGAAACATCGGATCGTCCACCATCGTCGTCACCACGAGCACATCGGCGCCAGCGACTTGTACTATCGAGAAGTGCTCGGTAACGGTGGCACCCTCGCTATAGGGCACGCCGTTCTTCCGCAGGTACCCGAAGCGTAGGTTCGTCGTGATCACGTCCAACGATCCGACCCTCGGCGTGCCCCTCCCGCCAGCGAATCGCCAGGTCGCCTCGGAATAGCCCTGCCATGAAGGCTCGGCGAGTTCCGCGGGCGGCGCGCCGAACTCGAACAGGCGCATCTGCATTCCCGCGTCGGTCTCGACGCGGAGGGTGTCTTCGTCGACCCACGCAACACGCAGCCGACCGGGCACGCGCATGATCATGCCAGCACCGTACGACCGGCACGCGAGGCCGGCGGCCGTATCGGCTTCAGGGTCCCAAGCGTCGGCAACTGCCTCGGCGGCCGCATTCAACGGGATCCCACGATAGTCGCTCCGGGTGGGTGTCACCATGCGGTAGCGCCAATCCTCGGTGACCACCGACACCCATGTGCCGGTCAGGTCAATTGGCGCGGCCGCACGCGCGGTCAGGGGCGGTCCGCCCTGACGCCCTCCGCGCTGGGCCTCCCCCGCCGCCGGGCTCACGAGGAGCCATGCCAGCACGAGCGCCGGCATCACCCGGCAATTCACTGTGCGGCCTCCTGCTCGAGGCTTCGATATACAGCCTCGACGAACATGGCGGTTGTCCACGGTCCGTCGTCGGCACCGTACTGCGCTGTATAGCCCCGCGCGGGTCGGACCGCCTGCACCTCACCGAGCGTGGCGCCCCCGTCGATTAGGGCCTGAACACGGTCCCGGATGATCATGACCATGTCTCGGTACTCGACAACATCGAACTGCGCGTACACACGCCCGTGCCCCGGTACGACGTACGTGCCTCCTTCTCGCCATACGAGGGGAAAGGCCGGAATGGCCAGCTCGACCAGCCGCTGCAGCGCGGCGATCTCGCCCTGCACGGTGCCACCGCGCGCCAGGTCGATGTGCGGGAAGCGTGTCGCGTCGAGGATGTCGCCGGCCATCACGACATCCGTGCGCCGAAAGAACACCACGCTGTCGCCGTCGGTGTGCGCTGCCGGTAGGTGCAGCGTCTCGATGCCCTCGTCGTTGAGGTACATGTAGCTGCGAGGCCCGGCGAACGTCTCGGTCGGCCACATCGACGGCGGGAAGGGCGACACCTCACCGGTAGGTGCGCTCATGCGCAACAGGACATTCTCGGACGCCAGCACCGCTGCGGCCCCGTCGTTGGTCAGCCCGCTGAGTACTGCATTGTTGAGGTTGAGGATGGTCTGCCCGGTCTGCGCGACGATCTCGTTTCCGCCGACGTGGTCCGCGTCGGCGCTGGTGTTGATGACGTAGCGGATAGGCTCTGGCGACAGCTCGGCAATCGCCGCCACCACCGCCTCCGCACGGTCGGCGCGGCCACTGTCCACCACGATGAGCCCGTCGGGCCCCGTGAGAATGCCGATGTTCGCACCTGCCCCCGCAATCACGTGGAAGTTTGGCCGCAGCCGAAGGATGTCGAGCCCGTCGGCGCGGACGGGACGGGCCTG
>CAZHTD010000067.1:0-2672 GCA_964535675.1 uncultured Bifidobacteriaceae bacterium
TAAAAACTCACTAATAGTCCCTTGAGAAGGTGTTTTTTCACGCTGTATCATGGAACTTCATGCTGTCTTGGGCAGCATCACACGCACCTGAAGTCGACCAACCTGCTCGAGCGCCTGAACGAGGAGATCACGCGACGCACCCGCGTGGTCCGCATCTTCCCGAATCCGGCCAGCTGTCTACGGTTGATCCGGGCGCTGTGTGCCGAGACCCACGAGGCCTGGCTCGAAGACCACCGCTACCTCAACATGGACTTCCTCAAGGAGGAGAAGAACCTGCTGCAGGCAGCTGCATGACGAGCATGGTAACGACCTCAGCCATGATCCGAATTTGCACAACTTGACGTACACAACTAGCTTGGACTCGGCGTCGCGCGGGGACCTCGTATTGCGACACCGGCTCGCCCGGTGAGCGCGGCCTGTAGATTTCGTCCCTGCGGACTCCACGCCAGCGTCCTGCGAGCAGGAGGTGACGGATGGAAGTCTTGCATCCGAACTGCACCGTATGTTCACTCCCGGTGCGTGACAGCGTGCGTGCGCGTGGCGGTCGGTTGGCGGGTCACGACCGAGCATCGTGAGTTCGCAACCACGACCGCGGGACTACTCGAGCTGGCAGTCTGGCTGACCGAAGCGGGTGCACGTACGAGGCGATCCCGTTGTGACACTTCACGAACGTTGCGCCGCAGGTCGAACGGTCGCAGCGAACGCGGTCCCCGTTGACGGCGACCAGCGCGGTCATGCCGCGACACGCCGGACACCACAGCCCAGAGCCCGGCTGCACGCCACGCATTGGTGCTCTCGAAGAACACCGTGTTGCCGCAGCCGCATTCGAACGTTCTCATACGGACCTTCGATAATCTCCCGGCACAGGGGCGATGGCCCGCCAAGGGTGAGGAATGCCCATACAATAGCCATCCGGAATGACGTGGAGTGACCCGGAGGCTCGAGCATGACTTCAACACGACCGTTCCTAGATGTCCGGATGGCCTGCGTGTTCGTACTCGGTGCGCTCGTTGCGGCGTGCGGAGGGCCCGACGTTGCACAGACCGGGGTGCAGGCTCCCGAGGCCGCGGCCCCGCCGGAGGGAAGCGGCGCCACTGCGTTCATCGGCGTGACCGTGGTCCCGATGGACGGCGAGCGGACGCTGGCCGACCAGACCGTCGTCGTCCAGGATGGCCGGATCACCGCGATGGGCCCGGCAGGAGAGTTGGCCGTGCCCGACGGCGCACTGGAAGTCGACGGCACCGGGCAGTACCTCATGCCGGGCTTGGCCGAGATGCACGGCCACCTGCCGAGCCCCGACACGCCGGCCGACGTCACCGAGAACGTGCTGTTCCTCTACGTGGCCAACGGCGTCACCACGGTGCGGGGGATGCAGGGTCACCCGGCGCAGCTGGAGTTGCGGGAGCGTGTGCGCAGCGGGGAGCTCGTCGGGCCGCAGCTGTTTCTCGCGGCTCCGGCCATGAGCGGCAACACCGTCGGGACGGTGGAGGACGCCGAGCGGCTTGTGCGCGAGTACCAGACCGCCGGCTTCGATCTCCTGAAGGTGCAGGAGGGACTGAGCGTCGAGGTCTACGAGGCCATCGTCGCAACGGCCCGCGAGATCGACATCCCCTTCGGCGGGCACGTGAGCGACAGCGTCGGCCTGTTCGCCGCGCTTGAGGCTGGGCAGGCGACCGTCGATCATCTCGACAACTACGTCGAGGCGCTGGTGCCAGAGGACGCCGGTGCCGAGCCCGGCGGCTTGGCTGACGTGGACGCGATGATCGAGAGCGTGGACGAGGATCGGATGGCCCTGGTGGTGGATGCGACCCTCGACGCCGGGACCGGTGTCGTGCCCACGATGGTGCTGTGGGAGAACGGCATCTTCGGGACGAGACCCTCGGACTCGCTGTTGGAGGAGTGGACCGAGGTGCAGTACATGCCCCGCGACACCGTGCAGGGGTGGAGCGACGCGGTCGACGACCGGGTCGCCGGGGCCGACGTCGCCTCTAGGCAGGCGCTGGCCGACCTGCGGCGGCGGCTGCTCCTGGCGCTCCACGACGGAGGCGTGCCGGTGTTGCTCGGCACCGACTCGCCGCAGATCTTCAGCGTGCCAGGCTTCTCCGTGCACCGCGAGATGGCGCTCTACGTCGAGGCGGGCCTCTCGCCGTATGAGGTGCTCGCGTCTGGGACTCGGGCCGTCGCGGAACACTTCGACGCCGCGGACGAATTCGGCACCGTGGCCGTCGGTCAGCGCGCCGACCTGCTGCTCCTGGACGCGAACCCCCTCGACGACGTCGCCAACGTGGCGCGCAGGTCCGGCGTCATGGTGAACGGCCGCTGGATCCCGGAGGACGAGATCCAGGAGCGCCTGGCGGTGGTCGCGGCATCCTACGCGCCGTAGCGCCATGAGAGGGGCCGGCGCACCTCTGTAACGCCGACCCACAAGATGTAATCGGTACTCTCGTTCAGCGCGATCGGCGCGACGGCAGGTCGGCGCGGCCATAGGAGCCGGCGGTGGCACGGCCGTCGTGTTGCGCACCTGCCGAGACGAGGTCAATCTGGGCGCGGGCACGTCCCTCGAAGTGCGCCTGGCCGAGCCCTTCACCACCGCGGTGACCGCCGACCCAGCGAACGTTCGGTCGAGCGGAAGCCAGCCGCGAGAAAGAAGCCTTCTGCTTCGCGCGTCCACG
>CAZHTD010000068.1:0-2494 GCA_964535675.1 uncultured Bifidobacteriaceae bacterium
CCTGAACCGGCGCCACCGCGTGCCGGGCTGGGAGGTGGGCTCGGTGATGCTGTTCGTGATGTTCTGCGAGGTGTTCTACCTGCTGTTCTGGGCCACGGTCGGCTACCTTGCTGGGCCGGAGCTGCCCCCGGCGTTCGGCCTCGTCCCCGGGCTCGCCCTCGCGGCCGTGCCGGTGTTCGCGGTGTGGGTGCTGTACTTCCGCGGGGCCGTCCTGCCCGGCAACCGCCTGCGCGACCGGCGCATCTTCCACGCGTTCAAGACCGCCGACCTCCGCCACTACGCCCTGTTCCTGGTCCTGCGCTCGCCGGCCCTGCTGGCCGCGGTGGTCGTGTACACGACGGCGCTGAACCTGTTCGGCGTCGACGCCTCGTTCCTGGCCCTGCTCGGCTACCTGCCGGTGGTCTTCTTCGCCGCCGCGGTGCCGACCCCGATGCGGGCCGCCGCGATCACCTTCTGGGTGGTGCTGTTCCCCGAGAACGAGGGCCAGATGGCCGCGTTCGGCTTCGTGCAGCACAACTTCTTCATCCTGTTCAACGCCCTCATCGGGGCCGCGTTCTGGCCGCGGGCGCAGCGCGAGCTGTTCGGGTAGCCGACGAGCAGAGGCGGCAATGGCCCACCTGCTGACCGCCGTTCGGCTGGGGCTGGCCCTGCCGCTCGCGGTCGCCTTCGCCCGCCCGGATTTCCTGGGTGCCGGCCTCGTCGCGCTGCTCCTGGCCGTGGCCCTCGCCACCGACTACGCCGACGGCATCGTCGCCCGCCGGCGGGGCACCGCGTCGCCCGCCGGCCAGCTCTTCGACCACGCGACGGACTGCCTCTTCGTGACCGCCGGCCTCACCGGGGCGGCGCTGGCGGGCGCGGTCCCCCCGGCGCTGCCGGTCCTCGTCGCCGTCGCGTTCGGCCAGTACGTCTTCGACTCCTACGTCGTGCACCGGCGGAAGCGTCTGCGCATGAGCACCATCGGCCGGTGGAACGGCATCGGCTACTTCGTCCCGCTCGTCGTGATCGCGGCGGCGCGGCTGGAGGCTGTGCCGGGGCTGACGGCGGCGCTGCTGGTGGCCGCCCGCCTCACCGCCTACGCGCTGATTGTCTCGACCATCGTCTCTATTGCCGACCGCGCGACTGCCGCCCGCGGCGCGCACGGACGATAGGTGGGAGATCACACGGTACGAGGAGATGAGGTGCGTCTCCGGGAATCAGTCGTCTGTCCGACATCGACGTCATGATCGACTCGTGCGTCCAGATCCACGCGGAAGCGAGCGGCATCGATGCGTGGCGCGGTGGCCGCGGCGCGTGCGATTTCGTCTCGGGGCACGAACCGGCGCGGCGACACCCGCTCTCGGCCACCGGCATGCCGTCGCGGGTCACAATCATCGAATGACCGGACTGCACGTCACGCAGGATGGCCGTGGACTCATTGCGGAGCTGAGCCTCGGTGATGGTACGCACCCCGGCACGGTAGCAGACGGTCCCGCGCTGTGGCAAGACTATCGTCGATCGGATGAAGCCAACTGTCTCAGCCGGTTCACGGCCGGGATCGACGGGCTTGGTCATCAAGTCGCGCGCAACTCGCCAACCAATCGGCTGTATTCCTCGAGGTTGTTGGGTGAGAGCGAGACGTTCTGGGGATTGCCGATACGAAACACCTTGCAGTAGCCCATAAGCTCCGGGACCAGCTCACACCAGGCACGAAACGCCCGCATGGCGACGATGGGTCGATGGGTCCGCATCGCTTCGCGGACGAGATGGGCAGCATAACCTGACGATGGCACCAGCCCGTCGGGCGACATGGCCTTGGGCACGCGTCGGTACCGTCGCGAATGGTACGGAAACAGCTCGGCGCAGAACAGGTTGCGGGCGAGCGTCTCGAGCCCGACGTCACGGATCCACCATCTTGAGCGTCGTCTCCACCAGGTGGAGCCCGGAGCGTCCTTCAGGCGGGGATCGAGGAAGTAGAACGGGAACGCGGCCGTCCTGTGACTGAGATTGTCGATGATGGCAGTGCGATAGTTGGGTTCGGCGTGCCAAGCGTCGTCCTCCAACGAGTAGCCGGGGTTCAGGTTGAGAACATACACGCGCGCACTCGGATCGCCGATGAACGGCTCAGGGAGCAGTTGAGTCTGGACAGTGAAACGGCCCGTGCATGACGATGTGCGACAAGCCGATTCGTGCTTGTCCGCGTAGCGCGCATTGAACGCCTCGATGATCGATCGGTCCGACGGAAGTACATGTGGAGCATCGGTCGGGAGTTGCGGCCACGGGTTTTCCACGAATGCTCCTCGCGGTTGAACAGTCGTTCGTTGCCGATGGCAGCGTCGCTCGCGGCGAGACGTTCTCGTACCACGTGAGGTTCGCGGTCCCGCCGCCGATGCAGACGAGGTCGATTCCCGCCGCGCGTCGCCGGTCCCCGCCTGAGACCCCCGCCGCTACGGCCCTGGGCAACTACCCGCGCGGAATCCACCGCCCGCCGAGCACCGTCCCGGCCGGGAAGAGCCGC
>CAZHTD010000069.1:0-2210 GCA_964535675.1 uncultured Bifidobacteriaceae bacterium
GTCGATGAATCCCGGCGCCACGACCATCCCGGCGGCATCTAGGCTGCGCTCTCCTTCTAGGGCCGATTCGCTGACCGTGACCACACGGCCCGCGATGATCCCTACGTTCCGCACGGCGTCAAGGCCCGATTCTGGGTCGATGACCCGGCCGTCACGGATCACGAGGTCGTAGTTCCCTTGGCCGGCCAATGTCGCGGCCCAGACGACCGCTATCGCAACTGCTCGTTTCACTGGCGAAGATTATGGCACCGATCGTCGCCTGCTGCGCATGCTCGGCGCGGCTCCCCAGCCAGTTCGCGGAATGTCTTGCCGGCATCCCGTGCGGTGTTTGGCGATGTCAAGAATTTGTCAAGAACGAACTGGAACCGAATCGAAGTGACGCGCATCTAAGCGCGCATACATCCCCATCAAGGAGGTTCGGTGCAATGCAAGCAAGAGCGTTAATCGTTTCGCTGTGGGCTGGCGTGGCCCTGTGTCCGGTGTCGGCAGCGGCTGGCCCGCAAGCAGCCCGGACTGACCTGGGTGTTGCCCGCGTGAGCGTCGTCAAGGGTGACGTGGCTACGCGGCGCGGCGATTCCGGCGATTGGATCGCTACCGCAGTGAACTCGCCGATAGTCGAAGGCGACTCGGTGCGCACGGTAGATGCATCAAGAGCCGAGGTCCAGCTGTCTCCGGGCAACTTCGTCCGCATCGTGGGCGACAGCGAGGCACAGTTCGTCGAACTCGGCGAAAAGGTGTTTCGCGTACGCGTGATCCACGGCACGGCGTTATACAGCGAGCTGCCGGACTCCGCAGCCGACATCGACATCGAGACTCCTTTCGCAGCCGTTCGCCCGCAGGACAAGGGCCGCTATCGAGTCCACGTTGGGGCCGATGCAACGGTCATCGAGGTTCGCGAGGGCAGGACTGAGATCGCCATGGACCACAGCACGAGCAGCTTGACCGCAGGTCAGGCCATGACGCTGCGGCAGGGACCCTCCGGGGTGGAGTTCGAGGTGGGCCGTGCCAGCAACAGGGACGGATTCGATCGTTGGGCCTCGATCCGGGATCGGGAGTTACGACGTTCGAGCGCCTACCGCTATGTCAGCCGGGACATCTACGGCGTGGATACGTTTGACGACCACGGCTCGTGGCGATACGTCTCCTCGGTGGGCCACTGCTGGTTCCCGCGAGTCCCGGCGACATGGGTGCCCTACCGCCACGGCCACTGGACCTGGATCGACTACTACGGCTGGAACTGGGTGCCCTACGCGCCGTGGGGCTGGGCCACCTCGCACTGGGGGCGCTGGCACTATGACCCGATCTACGGCTGGGGCTGGTATCCCGGAGCTCCTCGGCTGCGTCATATCTGGCGACCCGCTCTCGTATCGTTTATCGGCGCGGCGATTCGCGGCGCCACCTTCGGCCACATCGGCTGGGTGCCCCTGGCGCCGGGAGAGCTGTACTGGCCCTGGTACGGTCGGTCAATCTACGGATTCGGCCGGGGTCGGTTGGGGGCGGCAAACACTATCGTCGTCGATAACAGCGTCAATATCATCACCAACTACCGCTACGCCCGCGGGGGCTCGGGCATGTCCGCCGTCTCTTACCTCGAAACCGATCAGTTTGGCGCTGCCGGAGCCAACACGCCGCGTGGAATGCGTCTGGCGCAGTCTGCGCGCGGGGTCGCGATTCGAGGCCCGCTGCCAGTGGTGCCTAGCCGGGCCAGCCAGGGCCGGGTACTGCCCGCTTCTTCGAGCAGCGTTCGCGTATCGTCGCCGAGAGCTTGGAACCGCACATCTGTGTCACAGCTGCGTGATGGTACGGCGAGGGTGTCGTTCGATGATCAGCGCAAGTTCTTGCGTTCGTCAGTGGATAACTTTCATCGCCGGCACGACTCGCGACCCGCCGCAGTGGCGTCCACCACCAGCACGCGCGCAGGTACGGTTCGGGCCACTACCTCACGCCCGGTAGGGACAGCTGGCGCGACGACAAGGCGGGAGCAAGCCGTGAATCCGTCCACTTCGCCGCTGCAATCACAGCGTCGCGCTGTCGGAGCCGCGTCTGCGGCGGCCCCTCGTGATGGAACCGGGCCCGCAAGCCCGTCCACGGCGGCTGCAGCCAGAAGCGCAACGCTCCCTCCTGCGAGCAGTGCGTCGTCCCGGACGCCGACTGCTGGGTCTGCTGTACGCAGCGACACTGGCGCTGGCACCCGATCTTCCACCCGCGTC
>CAZHTD010000070.1:0-1787 GCA_964535675.1 uncultured Bifidobacteriaceae bacterium
TGTCGGACGACCTGATGGCCGATCTCGACAGGGAGACGGCTGCGGGCCGTCGTGAATGGGAGCAACGAATCAGGCCCGTGGCGTCTTGATCGTCAGAGGCCGCCGGGACGGGACGGAAACGCCCGCACGACGCGAACACACTGAGGTGGGCATTCCCATGGAGCAGCCGGTCGCGATTGGCCCACCGAGGCAGGCTCTTGTCAACCGCAAGCTGGCCCACTCGGGCGGCGACCCGCTCGCCGAGAAGCGCCGCACGGCGGGCGTTCCTACCTTCGCCGAGGCCGCCGAGCGCGTATTGGAGCAGAAACGCGGCGGCTGGCGCGGCCGGTGGCACGCGCACAACTGGATGTCGCGCATGGAACGGTACGCCTTCCCGCGTATCAGCCGCCGGCCGGTCTCCGAGGTCAACACGGCCGACGTGCTGGAGATCCTCTGCCGATCTGGCACACCAAGGCGGCGGCTGCTCATGGACGACTGGTCCGAGTCCCTCGCCCGCAACGGCCAGTGATGCGCCCGGCCGCGAGACGACGCTAGCGGCTCGGACCATAGTCGCGCTCGGGTCCGCGCTGCCGGCCGTGCCGCTGCATCAGTCCCACGGCCCGCGCAACGTCTCGGCGAGCGTCCTCAAATCCTCGGTCAAGCGCATCACCTACGCGCCGAAGTGCTCGACCAGCTGCCGCAAGGTCCTGTTCTCCTTGGCCTGCTGCTCGAAGCGCTTCACGCTCTCGGCCGACCTCGATCTCCCGGAGGGTTTCGGAATGCACGTCCGGTACCGTGCCACGGGCGGCACCTATCTGGACGACGACAACACCGTGTCACTTGATGGCGCGTCCACGCTCGACATGCGGCTGCGCCGGACGATCGGTGGACAACTTGTGTTCGTGGACGTGTTCAACATCACCGATACGCGCTACGACGAGTACGGGTTCACGCTGACCGGATTCACCGGTGAGACCGTCCCGTACGTGTATCCCGAAGCCCCTCGCGCCGTGCGCGTGGGCGTTACGGCGTCGTTCTAGCCGCAGCAGTGCCAGCCACGACGTCCGTGAGCGTCGCAATCACCGTCGCTTCGCGCCGCCTCACCGGCACCGGCGGCCGGGAGAACGCCGTCCGCGCAAGCCGTTACCACGCGGCAGGCGTTGAATCGACAGCCGATGCTCCTGCTCCAGCTCATCGATGCCCTGTCGCGTCACAGACGGCCGTACAACGGTCGGTTAAGCGTCTCCTTGATCGCGGTGTGTTCAAGCGCCAGGTGCGCGTACATGCGCTTCAGTTTGGTGGGTGCGGGCAGGACACGACACGCGTAACGCTGTGCCCGGCCGACACCGAGACGCGGCCCTAGCGCCGGCCGGGCGGCAAACCACGTGTGGGTCTCAGCGTGGAGAGCATTTGAAACACTGGTAACGAAATGTTCTGTGTACCCCTGGTGAGACAGCACATTCGAGGCTCACTGGCACCAGACAACCATCGGTCCAATCAAGGGTTGATGGCCGTGGTCGGCAGCACGGAGGTTGCTGCGCGATGACCACCGCAGAGCCCACTGTGGCGTTGCTCAGCCATTGGTCGTGTCGCTCGTGGTGGCGGGCACGCTGGCCTGCGTGCTCGACCGCCCAAGCTTCAGGGCTCCGGAGCATCGCCTCGTTGGTCATGCGCCCAGGCGTCCCAAGGCCCAGCAATGTGCGCAGTCCCCTGACAATTCGAGAAATCCCGGAAGCCGCCGACTCGCGTCTTGGTTGCTCACATGGAAGCAGCCGGTCCGACGCGGACTGTAATCACGTCGGTGTCGT
>CAZHTD010000071.1:0-1759 GCA_964535675.1 uncultured Bifidobacteriaceae bacterium
ACTGGGCCGAGAAGTCTTCCATCCACGTCGTGGACCGCGCGGAAATGGCTCGCCTGATCGACGAGCACGACGTGGTGTTCAACTTCTGACGCGCCATCCGACCTGCGAAAGCCGCCTGCCATGCCCATCCTCCACACCGTGAACAAGTCGCCGTTCGAGAAGGACTCGCTCGACGCGTGCATCGCGCACGCACTGGACGGCAGCGCGGTGCTCCTGATCGAGGACGGCGTGTACGCCGCGGCGGGCGGCACCGCGGCCGAGTCCCGGGTGCGCGACGCAATGCGGCGCCTGAGCTTCTACGCCCTCGCCAGCGACTGGAAGGCGCGGGGGTTCGCCGAAGCCGAGCTGATCGACGGCGTCGAGCTGGTCGACTACGGCGGCTTCGTGGACCTGGTCGCCGGCCACGACGGCGTGCAGTCGTGGCTGTAATGCAACGAGGAGATTTCTCCGTACATCGATGGAGGACCGACCGATGGGACTGCAAGTCAACGGCAAGACGCTGGATACCGATGAGGAGGGCTACCTCGCGAATCTGAGCGACTGGGAGCCCGAGGTGGCGCAGGTGATGGCGGAGGCCGACGAGTGCGACCTGACCGACAATCACTGGGAGGTGATCAACTTCCTGCGCTCGTACTACGAGGAGTACCAGATCGCCCCGGCGGTGCGGGTGCTCACCAAGGCCATCGGCAAGAAGCTCGGCAAGGACAAGGGCAACAGCAGGTACCTGTACCAGCTCTACCCCTACGGGCCGGCCAAGCAGGCGTGCCGGTACGCGGGGCTGCCGAAGCCGACGGGCTGCGTGTAGCCGTCGCGGGGACGCTGGCCGCATGCGCGGAATGCGCGGACCCCGGCGCCTGGCGTCGTCCTCCGGCGGACCGATGCCGGGCAGCTACGCTTCCGGCATTGCATCGCCGGGCGCCGGCGGGGTGTTCGGGGCGGCATCGAGATAGCGCAGGAGACCCCCGGGGGTCTCCCGAGCGGCTCGTTCCGTCAAGAGTACCTCCGCCGTCTCGATGGCGCCGATCTTCTGCGCGACAGCGGTAGCAATCCATTGATTGAGCGACACGCCATCGTCCTTCGCCAGCCGAGCCGCGGCCTCCTTCAGGGAGATCGGCAGGTTCACCGGGTACTTGTACCCGGCAGCCGCGCTCATTGCTCCAGCCTCCCGACAGTTCGATGTCGATCCTGACCGCCGCTTGCACGTTCGCTCTCTACGCGGCTGCCGCGGTTCTGGTGGTGGGTCTTGCCCGCAAGATCGTGCAGTATGCACGCACCCCCGCGCCACTCAAGATTCCCACCACGCCGGCCCCTCTCACCCGCACCGGGGTCGCGGCCCGGCTGGCCCGCGAAGTGGTGCTGTTCGAGAGCCTGTTCAAGGCGTCGAAGTGGACGTGGCTGTTCGGCTGGGTGTTCCACGCCGCGCTCCTCGTCGTGCTCGTCGGGCACCTGCGGTATTTCACGGAGCCGGTGTGGGCGCCGGTCGCCTTGGTGCAGGGGATCGCCCCGTACGCGGGGCTCGCGATGATCGCGGGGCTCGCCGGGCTGTGGGCGCGCCGGTTCCTTGTCGACCGGGTGCGCTACATCTCCGCGCCGTCGGACCACCTGATGCTTGCGCTCCTCGTCGCTATCGGGGGAACCGGCGTGGCGATGCGATTCGGTATCCACACCGACGTCGTCGCCCTCAAGGCGTTCGCGCTGGGTCTGGTGCGTTTCGACTGGCAGCCGATCCCGAGCGATGGGGTGCTGCTGCTGCACCTCG